>NZ_CP189573.1:1373474-2060212 GCF_050157065.1 Carbonicoccus niuqiaonis | reverse complement strand
ACAACGCGATGGTCGACCCCGACAGCTGGACGACGGTCGATCCGGACGTCGACGGGAGTGGTCAGGGCCTCGAGTCAGTGATCGGTCGCGGGCTGGCCGACGGCACCCTCGATCCGGCCGGCGACCCGGCCTGGCTCGAGACCACCTTCTGGGTGCTGCTGTTCGGCGCCCACCTGGCGACGATGCAAGGGACACCGACCAGCGAGGTCTCGCAGCAGCTCACCCGGACCGTGGGCAAGGCGCTCGGCGTCTGAGCCGTACGACCCGGGTAGGCCTCAGAGGTCCGAGTGGCCCTCAGAGGTACTGGCCGGTGTTGGACACCGTCTCGATCGAGCGGGACGCCGCACCGGAGGTCTTGGACGAGACCAGGGTGCGGATGAACACGATCCGCTCCCCCTTCTTGCCCGAGATCTTGGCCCAGTCGTCAGGGTTGGTGGTGTTGGGCAGGTCCTCGTTCTCAGCGAACTCGTCCACGCAGGATTGCAACAGGTGGTCGACCCGGATGCCACGCTGCTGAGCGGTGAGGAAGTCCTTGATCGCCATCTTCTTGGCCCGATCGACGATGTTGCCGATCATGGCACCGGAGTTGAAGTCCTTGAAGTACAGGACCTCCTTGTCACCACCGGCGTAGGTCACCTCGAGGAACCGGTTCTCCTCACCGGTGGAGTACATCCGCTCCACCGTGGAGTCAATCATGGCCCGTACGCACCGCTCCCGGTGGCCGTCGAACTCGGCCAGGTCGGCCTCGTGCAGCGGCAGGTCGGGGGTGAGGTACTTGGCGAAGATGTCGCGCGCGGACTCCGCGTCGGGCCGTTCGATCTTGATCTTGACGTCGAGCCGGCCCGGTCGCAGGATCGCCGGGTCGATCATGTCCTCCCGGTTGGAGGCGCCGATGATGATCACGTTGTGCAGGCCCTCGACACCGTCGATCTCGCTCAGCAGCTGCGGCACGATCGTGTTCTCGACGTCCGATGACACCCCCGAACCGCGGGTCTTGAACAGGGAGTCCATCTCGTCGAAGAAGACGATCACCGGGACCCCGTCGATCGCCTTGTCCCGCGCCTTCTGGAAGACGAGTCGGATGTGGCGTTCGGTCTCGCCGACGTACTTGTTGAGCAGCTCGGGGCCCTTGATGTTGATGAAGAAGGAGCGCCCCTCCTCCCCGGTCCGGTCGGTCACCTTGCGGGCCAGCGAGTTGGCGACCGCCTTGGCGATCATGGTCTTGCCGCAGCCGGGCGGGCCGTACAGCAGGATCCCCTTCGGCGGCCGCAGCCGGTGCTCGGCGAAGACGTCGGGGTACAGGAACGGCAGCTCGACCGCATCGCGGATCGCCTCGAGTTGACCGCTCAGCCCGCCGATCGACTCGTAGCCGATGTCGGGCACCTCCTCCAGCACCAGGTCCTCGACGTCGAGCTTCGGCACCCGCTCGTACGCGAAGTGCACCCGCCGGTCGACCAGCAGGGAGTCGCCAGAGCGCAGCCGATCGGCGGTCAGTGGTGTCGCCAGTCGGACGATCAGGTCCTCGTCGCCGTGGGTGCTGACCACGGCTCGTTCCCCGTCGGGCAGCACCTCCTTGAGGTGGCAGACCTCGCCGACCCGGTCCTGCCCGAGGACGGCGACCACGTTCAGTGACTCGTTGACGATCACCTCGCGGCCCGGCTGCAGGTCATCCTGGGCAACCTGGCTGCTGAGCGAAACCCGGACCTTGCGGCCACCGGTGTAGACGTCGACGGTCTGGTCGTCGATCCGGCCCACCACGGTGCCGAAGGTGACCGGCGGCAGGGCGAGTCGGTCGGCCTCGTCCCGCAACGTCACGATGGTCTCGCGGGCCTCGGCCAGCACGGTGTTCAGCCGGTCGACCCGGGCGGCACTGACACCGACCTCGCGGCGGGCGTCGGCGAGCCGTCGCTCCAGCTGCTGCAACTCCTTGGGATGGGCCGACTGGGCCACCCGCAGGTCGGCCAGCTCCCGGGACAGCGCCGCCACGCGCGCACGCAGCTCCGCGTCCTCGGACACGTCCTCGAAGTCGGTCACCGAACCTCCCGTTCTGCCTACCCTTCGACCCTACTCGCCTCGCACGGGGGCGTCCGGGGTCTCGACCGGCGGGCCGGCATCGGGTGGTCGCGGACCCACGTAGTCCGGGCCGTACGCCCCGGGCGCCGGCCGCCGCTTGCGCCGCGGCGCGACGGTACCGGGAGCCAGTCGGCGGGCGGTCACCAAGAACCCGGTGTGGCCGATGCCGGCGTGGTTGGGGCGGATCGCCAGCCCCTGGGCGTGCCAGCCGCGGACCATGTGCTCCTCGGCCTCCGGCTCGGTGAAGCCGGTGTGGGTCCGCAACGTCTCGACCATCCGGCCCAACTGGGTGGTGGTGGCCACGTACGTGCACACCACGCCGCCGGGCTCGAGCACCCGGGCGATGGCGTCGACGCATTCCCACGGGGCCAGCATGTCGAGGATCACCCGGTCGACCGGGTCGTCGGTGATGTCGACGGCGAGGTCGCCGTGGTGGACCTGCCAGCCGGGATGGTCGCCGCCGAGGAAGTTGCGGACGTTACGCACCGCGATCTCGGCGAACTCGGGACGCCGCTCGTACGAGTGCAGCACCCCGCTCGGCCCGATCGCCCGCAACAGCGACATCGCCAACGCGCCCGACCCCAGGCCGGCCTCGATCACCCGGGCCCCGGGGAAGATGTCGGCGCCGACCAGGATCTGCGCGGCGTCCTTGGGGTAGACCACCGCCGCCCCCCGCGGCATCGTCACGGTGAACTCGGCCAGCAAGGGCCGCATCGCGAGGAACGGCAGGCCGCCCACGCTGGTGACGACGACGCCCTCCGGGCGGCCGATCAGGTCGTCGTGCGGGACCCCGCCCTTGGTGGTGTGGAAGTTCGCGCCGGCCTTCAGCACCACCGAGTGCCGGCGGCCCTTGGAGTCGGTCAGCGTGATCCGCTCGCCTTCGGTGAACGGTCCGCGACGCACCCCGGACAGCTCGGGTGGTTGGTCGTGGGCCTGATCGGGCCCGGTGTCATGGTCATCGGTGTCGTGGTCATCGGTGGTCATGCGCGTCGCAACCCCCACAGGGCGAGTTGGTGGCCGGGTGCGAGCAGTGTCGGGTCCATCAGCCAGCCCTGGGCGACGAACACGACCTCGTCGGTCTGCGTCATCGGCAGCACGACCAGGTCTTCGGCGGCGTACTCCTGGATCGCGGCCAGCGCCGGGTCGACGACGGCCGGGTCGGCCGAGGAGCGGACCTTGTTGAGCTCGGTGGTGACGGGTCCGGGCTGGACCGGGTCGTCCAGGTAGGGCTGCAGCCAGGCGATCGCGGCCGACGTCCACGCCTTGCGGTCCAGCAGCAGCAGGTCGGCCTCGGCGGTCCGGGCCGGGGTGGCCTGCACCAGCCGGACCGAGAGGCCGGTGTTCTCCAGCCGACTGCGCAACTGGTTGGCCCGGTCGGCGGCGTCGGGGGCGGTCGGGTCGTACGCCAGGGAGAGCTGGATCCGCTGCGGTGACGGGGACGGGGTCGCGCCGGTGACGCCGACGGGGAACGTCGGCACCCGTCCCGGGATGCCGTCGGGCAGCAAGGACTCGGAGATGCGGTCCTCCTGCAACGCGAAGGCGACCACTTTGCGCAACGCCTCGTTCTGGCGGTTGGGGCTCTCGGGGCGCCACATCAGCTGGTGCACCCGGGCACCCGGCAGCACCACCTGCGCGAACCCGGTTTCGGTGAGGTCCTGGTCGCTGGCCTCGACCTGGCGTTGCAGCCGGGTCACGGCCGCGGCCCCCAGGCCGCGCCAGACCACGTCGACGTCGTGCTCGAGCATCGCGCTCTCGAGCTCGGCCGAGGTGGCGAAGTGCCGCAGCACCAACCCGTCGACGCCGGCGCCCGAACGTCCCTTGTAGGTGGGGTTTCGGGCCAACTGCAGTTGCTCCGGGTCGTGGAAGCTGACCCGGAACGGGCCGGAGCCGATGATCGACTCCCCCACGGGCCGGATCGCATCCGGGTCGTACAGCTCCTCATCGACGATGGACGCCGCCGGGGAGGCCAGGCCCCACACGAACTGGGTGTCGACCCGGCTCAGGATGAACCGGACGGTCAACGGGTCGGGGGTCTCGATCCGCCGCAGTGACGACAGCAGCGAGGTCGACGTCCCGGCAACGTCGAGCCGAAGTGCCCGCTCGATGCTGAACTGCACGTCGGAGCTGGTCAGCGCGTGCCCATTGTGGAACACCAGCCCCTCCAGCAGGGTGCACACGTACACCGTCGGCGCATCGAACTTGCACTCACGGGCGGCATCCACCTTGGCTGCCTGCGAATCGGGGGCCACCGTCGTCAACCGCTGGAACACGTTGTAGGCAACGGTCGACGACGCCGCGTCGGTGATCGCGGCCGGGTCGGTCGCGGTGATCGCGTCGGTGGTGCCGACGGTGAACGCCCGCGGGACCTCGGTCGCCGACGGCGGCGGGACCGGCGGCCTACCGGTCTCGCAGGCCGTGAGCACCATGATCAACAGGGCCCCGACCAGGGCCTGCCAGGTGACGCGGCGCCGCTCAGACATCAACCGTGGGTGGGAAGTCGGCGGTGACCAGTCGGTCCAGCTGGGCGGCGTCGACCCCGACCAGGGTGTCGGTGAGATGGCGCAGTGGCGCGGTGGGGAGCTCGACGACGTTGCGGATGCCCAGCACGATCGCGCCGGCCGCATTGCCCGAGGCGGCTCCCGGTGGCGAGTCCTCCAGCACGACACAGCGCGCCGGGTCGACGTCGAGGGTGGCGGCCGCGGTCAGGTACGGCTCCGGGTGCGGCTTGCCGTGCGTCACCTCGTCCCCGGCCACGACGGTGGCGAAGCTGCTCTCGGGCAACCGCGACAGCACGGCGTCCAACATGCTGCGGTACGACGCGGAGACCAACGCACACGGGATCTGTTCGTCGGCCAGATGGGCCAGCAGCTCCAGCGCCCCGGGCCGCCACGGGATGTCACCGGTCAGCAGTTGCTGGGTGACCCGGGCGGTCAGCTGGTCGACGATCCAGGCCGGCTCGATGTCGTCCCGCCCGATCACGTTGACGATGTAGGCCGCCGAGGTGAGCAGTGAGTTGCCGACCAGGGCGTGCGCGTGCTCGTCGTTCCACTCCCCGCCCAGGCTGGGGATCAGCTCGTACTCGGCGGCCATCCACAACTGTTCGGAGTCGGCGAGGGTGCCGTCGAAGTCCCACAGCACGGCCTGCAGCCCGCGGTGCTCGTCGGACTGTACGGCTTCGGTGATCAACTCGGCTGGCATGGGTGTCAGGGTTCTCTTCCGGTGGTGGTGGGGTCAGTCCTCGGGCAGGTAGCCGAGATTGGAGGAGAGCCAACGCTCCCCCTCGGCCAGGGTCCAGCCCTTGCGGCTGCTGTACGACTCGACCTGGTCCCGGCCGAGCCTACCGACGACGAAGTACTGGCTGTCCGGGTGGCTGAGGTACCAGCCGCTCACCGCAGCACCTGGCCACATCGCCATCGAGTCGGTCAACTCGATGCCGGTGTTGGCCTCGACGTCCAGCAGCCGCCACAGCGTCGCCTTCTCGGTGTGCTCCGGGCAGGCCGGGTAGCCCGGTGCGGGCCGGATGCCCCGGTAGCGTTCCCGGATCAGGGCGTCGTTGTCGAGGTCCTCGTCAGGGGCGTAGCCCCACAGCTCCTTGCGGATCCGCTCGTGCAGCCGCTCGGCGAACGCCTCGGCGAGCCGGTCGGCGACCGACTCCAGCAGGATGGCGCTGTAGTCGTCGAGCTCGGCCTTGAACTGCGTGATCTTCTCCTGGGCCCCCAACCCGGCGGTGACGGCGAACGCGCCGACATGGTCGGCCAGCCCGGAGTCCTTGGGCGCGACGTAGTCGGCCAGCGACCGGTTGGGGATGCCGGGTCGGTGCTCCCCCTGCTGGCGCAGCATCGACAGCGTCTCGATCACCTCGGTCCGCTCCTCGTCGGCGTACACCTCGATGTCGTCGCCGACCGCGTTCGCCGGGAACAGCCCGATCACGCCGTTGGCCTGCAGCCAGTGCTCCTCGATGGCCCGGTCGAGCATGGCCTGCGCGTCGTCGTACAGCCGCTTGGCCGCCTCGCCGGTGGCGGGGTTGTTGAGGATGTCGGGGAACGAGCCCTTCATCTCCCAGGCGTTGAAGAACGGCTGCCAGTCGATGTAGCGCCGCAGCTCCGACAGCGGGTAGTCGATGAAGGTGCGCACGTACTGTCGGGCGCCGGTGTCCCGGTGTGCGTTCGGCGCGCCCGGCCACCGGTCGGGTTCCTGCCCGGCCAGCATCCGCGGCCGCGGTGGCTGGTAGTCGGTCCACGCGATCGGGGTCGCCCGGGCCCGGGCCTCCTCGTACGACAGCAGTGGCCGTTCGGTCGCCTTGGCGGCGTGCCGGCGACGGAGTGCGTCGTAGTCGGCGTCGACGTCGGCGAGCAGCTGCTTGCGGCCGGTCTCGGACAGCAGCTGGGCGACCACCGGCACCGACCGGGAGGCGTCCTTCACCCACACCACCGGGCCGTGGTAGCTCTTGTCGATCTTGACCGCGGTGTGGGCTCGGGAGGTGGTCGCGCCGCCGATCAGCAGCGGGATCTCGAAGCCGGTGCGTTCCATCTCGGCGGCCACGTTGACCATCTCGTCCAGCGACGGGGTGATCAGTCCGCTGAGGCCGATCACGTCGGCCTCGTGTTCGCGGGCGGTGTCGAGGATCTGCTGGGCCGGCACCATCACCCCAAGGTCGATCACGTCGTAGTTGTTGCACTGCAGCACGACGCCGACGATGTTCTTGCCGATGTCGTGGACGTCGCCCTTGACCGTGGCCATCACGATCCGGCCCTTCGGCCGGGCGGCGGCGTTGGGGTCCTTCTCGGCCTCGATGAACGGGATCAGGTGGGCCACCGACTTCTTCATCACCCGGGCCGACTTCACCACCTGCGGCAGGAACATCTTGCCGGCGCCGAACAGGTCACCGACGACGCCCATGCCGTCCATCAGGGGTCCTTCGATCACCTCGATCGGCTTGCCACCGCGGGCGGCGATCTCGAGTCGGAGTTCCTCGGTGTCGGCCTCGGCGTGGGAGTCGATGCCCTTCACCAGGGCGTGGGTGATCCGTTCGGCGACGGGCAGGGCGCGCCATTCCTCGGTCTTGGCCTCAGCGGTGTCCTGGCCGGTGGTGTTGAACCGTTCGGCGATCTCGAGCAGTCGTTCGGCGGCGTCGGGTCGGCGGTTGAGCACGACGTCGGTGATCCGGTCCCGCAGCTCGGGGTCGATCGCGTCGTGGACGACCAGCTGGCCGGCGTTGACGATGCCCATGTCCATGCCCGCGTCGATCGCGTGGAACAGGAACACCGAGTGGATCGCCTCACGGACCGCATTGTTGCCCCGGAAGGAGAACGAGACGTTGGAGACTCCGCCCGACACCAGCACGCCGGGCAGGTTCTGCTTGATCCAGGCGGTCGCCTCGATGAAGTCGAGCCCGTAGCGGGCGTGCTCCTCGATGCCGGTCGCGAGCGCGAAGATGTTGGGGTCGAAGATGATGTCCTCGGCCGGGAACCCCACCTGCTCGGTGAGGATGGCGTACGCCCGCGCGCAGATCTCCTTGCGGCGCGCCAGGTCGTCGGCCTGGCCGTCCTCGTCGAACGCCATCACCACGATCGCGGCACCGTACTTGCGGCACAGGCGGGCGTGTTCGATGAACGCCGGCTCACCCTCCTTCATCGAGACGGAGTTGACGATCGGCTTGCCCTGGACGCACTTCAGGCCGGCCTCGATCACCTCGAACTTCGAGGAGTCGATCATCAGCGGGACCCGGCTGATGTCGGGTTCGGACGAGACCAGGTTGACGAAGCGTCGCATCGCGGCGACGCCGTCGATCATCCCCTCGTCCATGTTGATGTCGATCACCGGGGCGCCGGCCTCGACCTGTTGCCGTGCGACGTCGAGGGCGGTGCCGTAGTCCTCGGCCTTGATCAACTTCCGGAACCGTGCCGAGCCGGTGATGTTGGTCCGCTCACCCACGTTGACGAACAGCGAGTCGGCGGTGACGTTGAACGGCTCCAGCCCCGACAGCCGCAGTGCGGGGGCGGACTCGGCGGGCGTCCGTGGGCCGCCGTTGTCGGCGGCCGCGGCCAGGCGGGCGATGTGGTCCGGGGTGGTGCCGCAGCAGCCGCCGATGATGTTGACCAGCCCGGCGGTGACGAACTCACCGACGACGGCCGACATCTGCTCGGGTGTCTCGTCGTACTCCCCGAACTCGTTGGGCAGCCCGGCGTTGGGGTAGCAGGAGACGAACGTGTCGGCGACCCGGCCCAGTTCGGCCAGGTAGGGCCGCATCTCGGCCGCACCGAGGGCACAGTTGAGTCCGACCGCCAGCGGGCGGGCATGGCGGACGGAGTTCCAGAACGCCTCGGTGACCTGGCCGGACAGGGTGCGACCCGAGGCGTCGGTGATGGTGCCCGAGATGATCACGGGCCACCGCCGGTCGTGGTTCTCGAACAACGTCTCGAGGGCGAAGATGGCCGCCTTGGCGTTGAGGGTGTCGAAGATCGTCTCGATCATCAACACGTCGACGCCACCTTCGACGAGTGCCTCGGCCTGCTCCAGGTAGGCCTCGACGAGTTCGTCGTAGGTGACGTTGCGGCTGCCCGGATCGTTGACGTCCGGTGAGATCGAGGCGGTCCTGTTGGTCGGGCCGAGCGCGCCGATCACCCACCGGGGTCGGGACGGGTCGGCGGCGGTCGCCGCGTCGGCGGCCTCACGGGCCACCCGGGCCGAGGCGAGGTTGAGCTCGCGGGCAAGGTCCTCCATGCCGTAGTCGGCCATCGAGATGCGCTGGGCGTTGAAGGTGTTGGTCTCGATGAAGTCGGCACCGGCGTCGAGGTTGGCCCGGTGGATGTCGCGGATCGCGTCGGGCCGGGTGATCGAGAGCAGGTCGTTGTTGCCCTTCAGGTCCCGGTGCCAGTCGGCGTACTGCTCGCCGCGGTACTCCTCCTCCGACAGGCCCAGCCGCTGGATCATCGTGCCCATCGCCCCGTCGAGCACCATCACGCGCCGGCGCAGCGCGTCGGTGAGTTGCTCGGTGGCGTCGGGGCGGAATCCGGTCGTGGGCAAGGGTCCTCGTTCGGGTCGGCGGGTCAGTTGGTCAGCTCGTCAGGGCACGGTCCTGCGAGCAGATCCACGTCCAGTATCCCCCGCCGACAACTCCCGGGCCGGAACGACCGGGAGGCGATATCGCCGGCAAAGGTGCGGTGAGGTGTGCCCCGGTGTGCCGGGGCAGGTGTCCCCGGGTACGTCCGGCCGGGAGTTCTGTGACCGCACTACAGTGTCGGCATGGCAGATCAGATCGAACCCCTTGATCTGCGGGACCTCGTCGACCCGCTCGTCGTGATGGCGTTCTCGGGGTGGAATGACGCAGGGCTGGCGGCGACGCAGACCGTGGAGCACCTGCAGGAGGTCGCCGAGGCCCGGGAGCTGTTCACCCTGGACCCCGAGGAGTTCTACGACTTCCAGGTGCACCGGCCGCAGGTGTCGCGGCCCGACCCGACCGAGACCACGATCCACTGGCCGGCGACCACGTTGTCGACCGGGGTGATCGGTGGGCGGCACGTGCTGTTCATCTCCGGCCCCGAACCGAACTTCCGCTGGCGCGCGTACGCCAACCAGTTGATGTCGGGCATCCTGTCGGCCCGGCCGTCGATGGTGGTGCTGCTCGGGGCACTGCTGGCCGACACCCCGCACACCCGTCCGATCCCGGTGTCGGGCAGCGCCTCGGACCTGCGGTTGGCCGACGACCTCGGGCTGGAGCTGTCCACGTACGAGGGCCCGACCGGGATCCTCGGGGTGATGACCCAGGCCTGCCAGCAGGCCGATCTGGACACCGTGTCGCTGTGGGCCGCCGTCCCGCACTACGTGTCCAGCTCACCGTGCCCGAAGGCGACCCTGGCGTTGGTCCACCGGCTGGAGGACCTGCTCGACACCCCGCTCGAGCAGGGCGAGTTGCCCGACCTGGCCCGCGCCTGGGAGCGTGGCGTGGCCGAGTTGGCAGAGGACGACACCGAGATCGCCGAGTACGTGGCCGGCCTGGAGCAGGAGCAGGACGCCGCCGAGCTGCCCGAGGCGACCGGGGACGCGATCGCCGCCGAGTTCCAGCGCTACCTGCGCCGCCGCAACCAGACCTGACCGGCCAGCGTCCGTGCACTAGATTCTGGGGCGTGGACGCACAGATCTGGCCCAGCATCCTGTCGGCCGACTTCGCCAACCTCCAGTCCGACATCGAGCGGGTCCCGGCCGCCGACGGACTGCACGTCGACGTGATGGACTACCGCTTCGTGCCCAACCTCACCCTCGGGCTGCCGGTGGTCGAGGCGATCCGGCGGGTGACGACGAAGGAACTCGACATCCACCTGATGATCGACGACCCGGACCGTTGGGCCGTCTCGTACGCCGAGGCCGGCGCCGAGTCGGTCACCTTCCACGTCGAGGCCGCCGGCGCTCCCGTACGGTTGGCCCGCGAACTCCGTAAGGCCGGTGCCCGGGCCGCGATCGCGCTGAACCCCGGTACGGCCATCGAGTCGTACGGCGACCTGCTGGGTGAGGTCGACATGGTGCTGCTGATGACGGTCGAGCCCGGCTTCGGCGGCCAGTCGTTCCTCGACCTGTGCCTGCCCAAGATTGCCCGTACCCGGGAACTGATCGCCAAGCACGGCGGATCGATCCGGCTCCAGGTCGACGGCGGCATCTCCTCCACCACCATCGAACGCTGCGCCGAGGCCGGCGCCGACACCTTCGTCGCCGGCTCAGCCGTCTTCGGTGCCGACGACCCGGACGCCATGGTCACCGCCCTCCGCAACCTCGCCCGTTGACCCCAACGCGCGAGCGCCCCGAAACAGTTCGACAACGACCAGGGCTCGCCCGAGTCTCGCCGATACCTGTCAGGCGCACGATGCTCAGGACCAACCGAGTGATCAGCGGCGGCGCAGCAGGGCCAGGTACATCGCGTCGGTCCCGTGCCGGTGGGGCCACAGCTGCACCGCACCCCGGACCCGCCGATCGCCACTGGCAGCGTCGGACACCTCGGGCAGCAGGCGGGTGGCCGGAACCACCTCCACGTCGCTCCGCTCGGCCACCACGGTGGCCACGACGTCGTCGGTCTCGGCACGCAGGGGTGAGCAGGTGACGTACGCGACGATGCCGCCATGTCGCAGGGCGTCGATCGCCCCGTACAGCAGCGTGGTCTGTAGCTCGGTCAGGTCACTCACGTCGTCGGGGTGACGGCGCCAGCGTGACTCCGGGCGGCGTCGCAGCGACCCCAACCCCGAACACGGGACGTCGGCCAGCACCCGGGTGAACGAGCCGAAGCGCCAGGCCGGTTCGGTCCCGTCGGCCTGGATGACGGTCACCGACGCCGCCGGGTGGGCGGCGACGGCCTGCGCCACCAGCAGGGCCCGGTGCGTCGACGGTTCCACCGCCACCACGCTGGCCCCCACCTCCCGGGCCAGTCCCGTCAGCAGCGACGTCTTGCCGCCCGGCCCGGCACACAGGTCCAGCCATCGACCGGCCGGTGGTGCCTCGGCCCGGGCCAACGCCAGCGCCACGAGTTGCGAGCCGCCGTCCTGCACCCCGGCTCGACCGTCGCGGATCATCGCCAGGTCTCCGGGGTTGCCCTGCCAGGTGGCCTGGTAGGGCGACGGCCCTTCGGCCACGGCACCCTCGGCGACGAGCTCGTCGACCGTCGACAGTCCGGGCCGGGCGACCAGCACCGGGGACGGTGCGACGTTGTTGGCGCGCAGTGCCGGCTCGAGTTCGTCGGCCGGCAGCACGTCGGCGTACCCGTCGACGATCCACCGGGGATGGAAGGTGCGGATGGCGAGGGCCTCGGTCGGGTCGACGTCCTCGGTCAGCAGGTCGAGCCAGGCGTCGAGGTCACGCATCGACACCTTCCGCAGCACCGCGTTCACCAGACCGGTGACCCGCTCCCCCACCACACTGCGCGCCAGGTCGACACTCGTCGAGATCGCTGCGTGGGCGGGGATCCGGGTGGCCACCAGTTGGTGCACGCCGAGGCACAGCACGTCCACCACGTCCGGGTCGAGCTCACGGGTGTCACGTCGGGCGGCGGCCTCGATGATCAACTCGTACGTCCCGATCGCCCGGCAGGTGCCGTTGATCAACTCGGTGGCGAGCGCCGCGTCGCGACCGGTGAGACCGTGGCGGTTGATCATGGACGGACCGACGAGGTTGGCGTAGGCGCCGTCACCGGTCACCTGTTGCAGGGCACGCAGGGCAGCGAGCCGTACCGGGTCGACCTTGGGCTTCTGCGGTGTCGGCGGTGCTTTCGCCGGCTTCCCGCCCGGCCGACGGCTCCGGTTGGGCCGTTCCCGCTCCAACATCAGACCAGCGCCTCGTCGTCGGAGAACTGGACGCCCCGCGCCCAGTCGGCGGCCGCCATCGCCTTCTTGCCCTGGGGTTGGATCGTGCCCAGCTCCAACAGCCCGTCACCGGTGCCGACCGCGACCCCGCTCTTGGCGACGATCAACTTCCCGGGTGCGGCCGCCCCACCGGTGGGACGGGCGGAGTTGATCTTGAACCGGGCGTCACGGAAGGTGGTCCACCCGCCGGGGAACGGACTGCACCCACGCAGTTGCCGGTCGATCTCGACCGCCGTCCGGTGCCAGTCGACCCGAGCGTCCTCGACGGTGATCTTGGGTGCCATCGTCACCCCGTCGGCCGGCTGGTCGGTCGCCACGGCGGTGCCGGCGTCGATCGCGTCCAGGGTGCGGACCAGCAGCTGGGCACCGTCGTGCGCCAACGACTCCAACAGGTCACCGGCGGTGGTGTCGCGATCGATCGGTGCGGTGATCGTGTCGTACACCGGTCCGGCGTCCATCGCCTTGACCAGGGAGAAGGTGCACGCGCCGGTCTCGGCGTCACCGGCCATCACCGCGTGCTGCACCGGCGCCGCACCACGCCACCGCGGCAGCAACGAGAAGTGCAGGTTGACCCAGCCGTGGGTCGGGATGTCGATCACCCGCTGCGGGACGAGCGCCCCGTAGGCCACCACCGGGCAGCAGTCGGGTCGCAGTTCGGTGAGCCGGGCGACCGCGTCGGCGTCCCCGGGCTTGGTGGGCTTCAGCACCTCCAGCCCGAGCTCGGCGGCCCGTTCCCCCACCGGGCTGGGCCGCAGCGACCGACCCCGACCGGCTGGTGCGTCGGGCCGCGTGATCACCGCGACGACGTCGTGGTCGGAGGCGACGACCGCCTCCAGCGATGGGAGGGCTACTTCGGGAGTTCCGGCAAAGACGAGGCGCACCACCGCATTCTATTGGCCCCGGCCCGTCGTGCCGGGAGGTGTCGGGCACCGAGTCGCGGGCTGATCAGCCGATCACCTGGGGGTCCACCCGGATCCGGACGGTCCCGTCGTCCTTGCGGGCGGTCCGGGTCGCCATCACGTCGCGCACCGCGCGGACCAACGCGTTCCCGCGGGAGCGTTCCACCACCAGGCTCAGCCGGACCCACGCCTCCTCGCTGTGCTTCGGAGCGGCCGCCTCGACCGGACCCCACCGGGTGACCCTGTCAAGCCCCACCTGGTCGGCGACCTCCTCGACGACGGCTGCGGCTCCCTCCAGGGCCACCATCCGGCCGGCCGGCGGGAACCCGGTCTCGTCGCGCTGGCCGAGCTCCCGCTCGGCCGCGGTCACCGGGTCGAGCCGCAGGAACGCCTGCAGGGCGGCCGATTCGGCCGGGCCGACCGCGATCACGCTGCCTCCTGCCGCACCTCCCACGACCAGTGCGGTCGCGTTCCACCAGCGGCGTAGGGCCTCCTCCGCGGCCCGCAGGTCGGCCCGCTGCAGCAGCAACGTGGTGTCGAGCAGCACCGCGGCCGCATACCCGGTGCGGCAGTACGGCTCCGCGCCCGGTGTCGCCACGACGAGTGACGGGGTGTCGGGCACCTCGTCGAGGACCCGGTCACCCGACGACTGGTGCACCACGGTCTGCGGGAACGCCTTGCCCAGTTCTTCCCCGGTCCGGACCGCACCGACCACCGGTGCCCGCCAACCGTCGTCACCACACTCGGGGCACGGGTGGCGTGGCACGTCCCGACCGCACTGGCGGCAGCGCACCCCGTGCCCCGGGTCGACCACCGCACTCCCCTGACAGGCCCCACATCGCAGCGGCTCCCGGCAGGTGCGACACACCAGACCCGCCAGATAGCCGGCCCGCGGCACCTGTACCAACACCGGGCCGGCCGCCAGGCCCGTCCGGATCACCTCGAACACGTCGCGCGGCAGCCGGGCCGCCCGGGCGGCCGGGTCACGGTCGAGGGCGCGTTCGGAATCGGCGGCGATCCGCAGCAGCGGGGCGGCCCGGCGGACGGCCTCGCGGTCGGCGACCAGGTCCCGCAGCCAGTCGCGGCGGACCAGTTCGGCGACCTCGGCGGTCCGACCGTGACCGGCGAACAGGGCTGCCGCGCCGATGCGTCCGGCCCGCAGCGCGAGGACCTCGCGGACGTGCGGGTACGGGGCGCGCGGCTCGGCGTGGACGTCGTCGCCGTCGTCCCACAGCGCCACCAGACCGAGGTCGGCGACCGGGGCGAATGCGGCAGCCCGGGTGCCGATCACGACCGGTACCTGCCCCCGCAGCGCCGCCAGGAAGGCGCGGTAGCGGGCCGCCGGCCCGAGCTCGGCGGTCAGCACCACGAACCCGTCGTCGCCGAACCTTTCGGCGCAGGCGACGGTCAACCGGGCCAGGTCACGTTGGTCGGGCACGATCAACAGGCTGCCCCGCCCTGACGCGTGCGTGGCCGCCGCGGCCGCGGCGAACCCCGCCGCCCAGTCGGCGACCGGCCCGGCGTGCCGTGGCAGCACCTGCCAGGCGGCGCGAGGGGAGGCTCCCCGGCCGAGCGCGGCCAAGAACTCCGGGCCCCCACGGTACGGCTCGAACACCGGCCCGGCGGTGGTCAGGCGCTCGGGGTCGACCGGGGTGCGGGACCGCGGTTGGGCCTGTTCGGTGCGGCCGTGGCGGGTCGGCACGGCAAGCCGGACGACGTCGGCGAAGGTGCCCAGGTAGTGGTCGGCGACCGCACGGACCAGGCCGGTGACCTCCTCGGTCAGCACCGGCTCCGCAGAGACCAGGCGTTCCAGCGGCTGCACCCGGTCGTGCTCGGTGGTGTCGCTGGTGCCGACCACGAAACCGTCCCGCAACCGCCCGGCGAAGCGGACCCGGACCCGTACCCCCGGCCGGACCTGGTCGACCAGGTCAGCCGGGACGACGTAGTCGAACGGCCGGTCCAGGTGGGCCAGCGACACGTCGACCGCCACCTGCGCGTACGTCCGCGTGGTAGGGATGTCGAGCGTCGTCTGGTCCGGCACAGGCCTGATCGTACGGACCGCCACCGACACGACCTCGTCAGCGGTCCCGAGTGCAGGCTCGGGCCTGGAGGGGAGCGTCAGCCGTGGACGGCGCGGGCGAGGGCGTCGGCCCGGTCGGTCCGTTCCCAGGTCAGGTCGGGCAACTCGCGGCCGAAGTGGCCGTACGCGGCGGTCTGGGCGTAGATCGGCCGCTTCAGGTCGAGGGCGGCGATGATCGCCGCGGGCCGCAGGTCGAAGGTGGCGCGGACGGCCGCTTCGATCTGGTCCACCGGGACCTTCTCGGTGCCGAAGCAGTCGACGTAGAAGCCGACCGGGTGGGCGCGCCCGATGGCGTACGCCACCTGCACCTCACACCGCTGCGCGAGCCCTGCGGCGACCACGTTCTTGGCGACCCACCGCATCGCGTACGACCCGGAGCGGTCGACCTTCGACGGATCCTTGCCCGAGAACGCGCCACCGCCGTGCCGGGCCATCCCGCCGTACGTGTCGACGATGATCTTGCGGCCGGTCAGGCCGGCGTCGCCCATCGGGCCGCCGATCTCGAAGCGTCCGGTCGGGTTGATGAAGGTCTGGTAGTCGTCGTGCAACAGGTCGTACGCCTCCAACACCGGCTCGATCACGTGCCGGGTGATGTCGGGCACCAGCATCCGGTCGAGGCTGATGTCGGCGGCGTGCTGGGTCGACAGCACGACGGTGTCGAGCCGGACCGGCTGGTCGTCCCGGTACTCGATGGTGACCTGGGCCTTGCCGTCGGGCCGCAGGTACGGCAGGGTGCCGTCGCGCCGGACCTCCGACAGCCGCTCGGTGATCCGGTGGGCGAGGTCGATCGGCAGCGGCATCAGCGAGGCGGTCTCGGTGCAGGCGTAGCCGAACATCAGCCCCTGGTCCCCGGCCCCCTGCCGGTCGAAGTCGTCACCGGCGGTGCCGAGGCGCTGCTCCTCGGCGGTGTCGACGCCTTGGGCGATGTCGGGCGACTGCTGGCCGAGCGCGATCGACACCCCGCACGAGGCACCGTCGAACCCCTTCTTCGACGAGTCGTAGCCAATGCCGAGGATGGTCTCGCGGACGATCCGCGGGATCTCCACGTACGACTCGGTGGTGACCTCACCGGCGACCACCACGAGCCCGGTGGTCACCAACGTCTCGACCGCGACCCGGCTCTCGGGATCGCGTTCCAGCATGGCATCCAACACGTTGTCGCTGATCTGGTCGGCGATCTTGTCGGGGTGCCCTTCGGTGACCGACTCGGAGGTGAACAGTCGCCTGCCCATGCGGGGTCCTTTCTGCAGCAGCGGTGAGCCGAAACCCTAGTCCGCGGCACGGAGTTCGCGGACGCGATCCCAGATCCGGTGCGCCAGCACCTCCTTGGACCCAAGGTATGGGCCACGCACGTCCGCCGGGTCGACCAGCGTGATCGCGTTGTCGGCCTGGCCGAACACCCGGCCGGCGGTGACGTCGTTGACGACGATCAGGTCGCACCCCTTGCGGCGCAGCTTCGCCTTCGCCATCGTCACCAGGTCCTGGCCGGCGCCCGGTGTCTCCGCGGCGAACCCGACCAGCGTCTGTGCCGCGTCGGTACGCGCCTCGACCAGGGAGCGCAGCACGTCGGTGGTCTGGACCAGCTCGAGGGTGACGCCGTCGTCGCCGGACTTCTTGATCTTGCCCTGACTGGGCGCGGTGGGGGTGAAGTCGGCGGCGGCCACGGCCATCACCACGGCGTCGGCGCCGTCGGCGGCGATGTGCATCGCCTCGGCCAGGTCACCGGTGCTGGAGACCTGGGTGACCTCGACCCCGGACGGCACCGGCACCGCCAGGTGGGCCGCGACCAGTCGTACGGTCGCCCCGCGCAGTGCGGCGGCGCGGGCGAGCGCGACCCCCATCCGCCCGGACGAGGCGTTGCCGAGGTAGCGCACCGGGTCGAGCGCCTCGCGGGTGCCGCCGGCCGACACCGCGACCACCAGGCCGGACAGGTCGGCCGCCGCGGCGGAGGTGGCGATCGCCGGTGCGCTGACCAGCGAACGGGCGACCGCGAGGATCTCCTCGGGGTCGGGCAGCCGGCCGGGTCCGGTGTCGGCGCCGGTGAGGCGGCCACTGGCCGGGTCGAGTACGACGACCCCGCGCGATCGGAGGGTCGCCACGTTCGCGACGGTCGCCGGGTGCTGCCACATCTCGGTGTGCATCGCCGGGCACAGCAGCACCGGCGCGGTGGCGGTCAGCAGTGTGCTGGTCAGCAGGTCGTCGGCCCGGCCGGTTGCGGCCCGCGCCATCAGGTCGGCGGTCGCCGGGACCACGACCACCAGGTCGGCCTCACGGCCGAGCCGGACGTGGTTGACCTCTTCGGGGTCGGCGAACACACCCGTCCGGACCGGTTTGCCCGACAGTGCGGCAAAGGTCGTCTCCCCGACGAACTCCAACGCGGCCGGGGTCGGCACCACGGTCACGTCGTGGCCGGCCTCGGTCAGTCCGCGCAGGACCTCGCAGGCCTTGTACGCGGCGATGCCGCCGGCGACCCCGAGGACGATGCGGCTCATCGGCGGAGGTCCACCCGGTCGGGTGGGGTCAGGCCCCGGGCTCGGGGGTCGGCTCGAAGCCTTCGAGCTCGTCGGTCGCGCCGTCGGCGTCGGCCGCGGCCGCTTCGGCCTCCGGGTCGATCGGGGTGGCCACGAGTACGCCGGCGTTCAGCTCGCGCAGCGCGATCGACAGCGGCTTCTCCTGGACACCGGTCTCGACCAGCGGGCCCACGTTCTGCAGCAGGCCCTCGCCGAGCTGGGAGTAGTAGGCGTTGATCTGGCGCGCCCGCTTGGCGGCGAACAGCACCAGACCGTACTTGCTGTCGGCCTTGGTGAGGAGGTCGTCGATCGACGGGGAGGTGATGCCACCTTCGTGCACAGCGTGGTTCGTCAAGTCGTGGCCCTTCAACTGGCTGGTGCCCTTCACGAGAAGGGCGTGGTCGTCTCGACCCCATCCTGCAGGCCGCCCCGGGAGGTTCCGGAGGCGGGCGGGTGTGGGGGCAAGCCCAGCAAGCCTACCAACTCCGCCACCGCTTGTTCCACCTCCCCGTTCACCACGACGTGGTCGAACTCGCTGCGGGCCGCCATCTCGTCCTTCGCGGTGCGCAGCCGGCGTGCCCGGTCGGCCTCGTCCTCGGTCCCCCGGCCGACTAGCCGGCGGATCAGTTCGTCCCACGACGGGGGCTCCAGGAAGACGAACCGGGCACCGGGCCACGACTGCCGTACCTGGCGGGCGCCCTGGAGGTCGATCTCCAGGATCACGTGCCGGCCGGCCGCGACCGCTTCGGCGACGGGCCGGCGGGGGGTGCCGTACCGTGCGGCGTTGTGCACCGTCGCCCACTCCAGCATCTGGCCTTGGTCGACCAGGCGGTCGAACTCGGCGTCGTCGACGAAGTAGTAGTGGACGCCCTCCACCTCGCCGGGCCGCGGCGTCCGCGTGGTTGCCGAGACCGACAGCCACACGTCGGGCCGGAGTTCCCGCAGCCGCGCGCAGACCGTGCCCTTGCCGACGGCGGTCGGCCCGGACACCACGGTGACGGTGCCGGTCTGGTCCTGCTCAGTCGTCACCGAACTCGTCCTTCAGACCCTTCACCTGGTGTCGCCCCAGCCCGCGCAGGCGACGGTTCTCGGCGATGTCGAGCCGGCTCATCGCCGCCCGGGCCTTCTTGTCCCCCACCCTGGGCAGGCACTTCAGCACGTCGACCACCCGGGTCTGTGCGACCACGTCGTCGGTGCGTGCCAGGTCGAGCACGTCGGCCAGGCTGACCTGGCCGCGTCGCAGGTCGTCCTTCACCCGGGCGCGGTGCCGTCGAGCCTCGGTCGCCCGGGCACGCGCAGCCCGCAATTCGTCGTCACTCAGTGGTGCCAATGACACGGTGGCCAGTCGTCCTCACGATCGCGCCGCACCCGGGTTCGGATGGGTCGGGTCCCCACCGTATCCCGCGTTGCGTGGGCGTGCACGCCCCCTCTCACCCGAGGTCGGTCCGCGCTGCGGCGAGCACCTCGTCGGGTTGGGCGAACAGGCCGGGCAGGCCACCGGTGTGCACGAAGACGACCGTCTGCTCCGCACTCCACCGGCCCGCCCGACAGTCGGCCAGCAACCCGGAGAACCCCTTGGCGGTGTACACCGGGTCGAGCAGGATGCCCTCGGTCCGACCGAGCAGCGCCATCGCCTCCCGACCGGCCGCCGAGCCGACGCCGTACCCCGGCCCGACGAAGTCCTGCCGCAACTCGACCTCGCCGTACGGGGTGTCCGGCTCGGCGCCGATCAGGTCACCGGCCCCGCGCACCATGTCGGCCACCTGGTCGGGCGCGATCCAGGCCTCGTGCTCGGGCGGCATCGGACAGATCCCGACCACCGACGTCGACAGCCCGAGCAGCGCACAGCCCAGCAGCAGACCGGCCTGGGTGCTGCCCTGGGAGGTGGTGTAGATCGCGTCCAAGCGGGCCCCCGGGGGAAGTTGCTCCACGATCTCGACGACCGCGTCGACGTAGGCCACCGCCGCCAACAGCAGGGCCCGGTCGGCCCCCATCCCGGTGACGTATGGCCGCCGTCCCGCCCGTTCCAGCTCGGCGACCAGCGCCTGCTTGGCCGCGATGCTGCTCTCCCCCGGCCCGATGGGGCGGATGTGGGCGCCGAACAGGTGGTCGACCAGGTAGTTGCCCTGGGCCGGCACGGGTGGGTCCGGAAGCTTCGGCAGCAGGTACGTGTCCAGGCCCAGCCGGGCGCCGGCTGCGGCGAGTTGCCGGGAGTGGTTCGACTGGGTGGCGGCCCCCTGGACCAGGCAGTCGGCACCGGCGGCGATGGCGTCACCGAGGACGTACTCGTGCTGGCGCACCTTGTTGCCGCCGAACGCCAGCCCGGTGCAGTCGTCCCGCTTGATCATGATCCGGGGGCCGTCGATCACCGAGGACAGCCGGGGGCAGTCCGTCAGCGGGGTCGGCAGTTCGGCGAGCTCGACCCGGGCCAGGTCGGCCAGCCGACGCCGTACCTCGTCAGGCGTCACAGTTCGGCCCCCACCAGTGCCAGGCCCCGGCGAGTGATCAACTCGAGCTCGGCGAGGTGGTCCGGGGTCGGATCGGTCAGCGGTGCCCGCACCGGTCCGACCGGCTGCCCCCGCAGTCGGGCACCGGCCTTGATCAACGACACCGCGTACCCGGGGATCCGGTCCCGCAGCGCGACCAGCGGACTGTAGAAGCCGCTGAGCAACTCGTCCATCCGTGGCTGGTCGTCGCGCTGTGCCGCGGTGAAGAAGACGCCGGCGATCTCGGGGACGAAGGCCTGCACCGCCGACGAATAGCCCCGGATGCCGAGGCTGGCGTACGGGCGGTACTGCATCTCGGCGGTCAGCGATCCGTTGAACAGCAGGAAGTCCGGCCCCAGGGCGAGCCGGGCCCGCTGCAGTTCCATGAACGAAGAGTGCCCGTCCTTGAACCCGATCACGGTCTCGATGGCCGCCAACTGCTCGAGCGCTTCAGTCGACACCTTCATCAGGTCGCGCAGGTAGACGATCAACGGAAGGTCCGTGCCCGCCGCGATGCGCCGCACGTACTCGACGAGCCCGGCATCGGAGCCCCGGGCGAGGTAGGGCGGCATCACCAGGAGCCCGTCGATCCCTGCCCCCACAGCAATCCCGGCCATCCGGCGGGCCTGCGCGAAGCCGTACCCGATGCCGGCGAGCACGGGCACCCGGCGGTCGGCCTCGGCTGCCGCCACCGTGATCACCTCGGCGTACTCGGCCTCGGTCAGGCTGGCGAACTCGCCGGTCCCGCAGGCCACGAACAGCCCGGCGGCCCCGGTCGCCAGGTGGTGCCGGACGTGGCTGCGACAGCCGTCGACACTGATCGATTCGCCGTCGTCGGTGAACGCGGTAAGCGGGAAGGCCAGCACACCTCGCCCCAGTTGCGCCGCCAGTACGTCGGCCAGACCCACCATCGGTTCCCCCGATCAGCTACATATGAAGCAGGCTTGCACGAATGTAGTAGCGACCTTAACATCGGCCATGGCACTGCTTTCGCAGAGGAGGAGCCCGCACATGACCAGCGCACCATCCGGAACTGGTGGGGTTCGGCGCGTCAAGTCGGCCGAGCACACGGTCCTGGTGCTCGAGTTCCTGGCGAGCCGGCGTGGCCAGTCGGTCCGGATCCGCGAGGTGGCCGAGGCGACGGGCATCCCGCGGAGCAGTGCGTACGCCCTGCTGCAGACCCTCACCGAACTGGGCTGGGTGCAACGTGACCAGTCCGGTGTGTTGTACGGGATCGGGATTCGCGCGCTGATCGCCGGGGTGAGCTATCTCGACGCCGACCCGTGCGTCCAACTGGTGCAGCCGTGGCTGGACCGACTGCACACCACCTTGGACGAGACCGTCCACCTCGCCCGCCTGGACGGCAGCGACGTGGTCTACCTCGCCACCCGGGAGTCCACCCAGTACCTGCGGGTGATCAACCGGGTGGGGCGTCGCCTCCCGGCGAGCTGTACGTCCTTGGGCAAGGCCCTGTTGGCCGCCCAGCCGCCCGACCAGCTCGACCGACACCTGACCGATCCGCTGCCGGCGTTGACACCGCAGACCGTGACCGACCGCCATGCCCTCGACGAGCAGCTCGCGCGCACTCGGGAACAGGGTTACGCCGTCGAGCGCGAGGAGAACACGCCGGGCCTCCACTGCATCGGCGTGGCGCTGCCGTACGGCACCCATCCGTACGACGCGATCAGTTGTTCGGTGCCGATCGGACGGATCAGTCCGGAGCGGGAGGCGTTGATCGTCGAGCAGCTGCTGGCAGCGGCTGCCGAGATCGGCCGGGTCGGCAGTTCGCTGCCGGAGGTGGCCCCACGATGACCCGTCGGTGGTTGATCGTCGACACCGTGCACGACGGCACCGGTGGTGTGCCCCGCCATGACATCGCCGTCGGCATCGAGGACGATCGGATCCTGGCCGTGCGCGATGCCGCGGACGTCCCGCCGGCCAGCGATGCCGACCGGGTCGAGCGGCTGCCCGGCACCACGCTGGTCCCGGGGCTGATCGACGCCCACGTCCACCTGCTGTTCACCAGCGACAGTGACCACACCCTCACCCGCCGCACGTTCGAGAACGGCGATGACGCCGCCCTGGCCGGGATCGGGACGACCAATGCGGCCGAGGCGCTGCTCGGCGGGCTGACCACCGTCCGCGACTGCGGCGACACCCGCGGCATCGTTGCGTCGCTACGGGATCGGCAACGCCGAGGCCTGGTCAGCGGGCCCCGGATCCTCACCGCCGGGGCGCCGATCACCACCACGACCGGACACCTCAACTGGTGCGGCAACGTCGTCACCACCGACGAGGAGTTGATCACCGCGGTGCACCGGTTGGCCGACAGCGGAGTCGACCTGGTGAAGCTGATGACCAGCGGCGGCAACATGACCCGGGAGTCCGATCCGTTGGCCGCCCAGTTCAGCGACGAACAGGTCGCGCTGGCGGTCCGTACGGCCCATGCGCGCGGCCTGCGGGTCGCCGCCCATGCGCAGAACGTCGACAGCATTGCAGGGGCGGTCCGAGGTGGGGTCGACACGATCGAGCACTGCCTGTGGCGCGACTCGACCGGGGCGCTGTCTCCCCCGCAGCAGTTGGTCGAGCTGCTGGCCGGCACCCGGTCGGTGCCGGTGGTCACCTTCGCCGGCCTGCAACGGGCGCTGACCGACGAGGCGGGCGTCGACCTGACCCCGGAACAGCGTGACACCGTCATCGCCTCCTCGCCGACGGGACGGCTCGACCACGACTTCGCATGGGCCCGGGCGCTGCTGGACGCCGACGTGCCATTGGTGGTCGCCAGTGACGCCGGGGTGCGGTTCACCCCGTTCCGGACCTTCCTGTCGAGTCTGCGTTGTGCGATGGCGACCCTGCAGTTGACGGCCGGGCAGGCGGTCGCGACGGCGACCTCGCACGCTGCGACAGCCCTCGGCCTGACCGACGTGGGCATCGTGGCAGCAGGCCTGCAGGCCGACCTCACCGTCCTGCACGGCGCCGACCCGGATGGACTCGGTCCTGTCGCGCACGTCATCCAGGGCGGTCGTACGACCGTCCGCGACGGGATGCTCGTCCGGGGCACCCCACCCATACCGGGAACGGACACGTTGCCGGAACCGTAAGTACCCAACCCAGCAAGGAGAACGATCATGCAGCACTCCCCCAGTGCAATGCACCGCTCCACCCAGCCCGCATCCCTGTCCCGTCGAGGATTCCTGTCCGCAGCCGGCGCCGTCGGCGTCGGTGTCGGTGCGACCGCCCTCGACACGAAAACGGCGCTGGCCGACGTACAGCCCACCGCGCCGAGCCGCCACCTACTCGTGAAGACCCCTGCTGAGCTCACCGCCGCGATCGCCGCCTCGGAGCCCGGTGACGTGATCATGTTGAAGAACGGCACCTGGCGTGACATCGGAATCGACTTCCGTGCCATGGGCACCCCGGACGGGCCGATCACACTGCGGGCCCAGACGCCGGGCAAGGTGATCATCTCCGGGACCTCGTACCTGAGGATCATCGGTGACCATCTGGTGGTCGACGGGCTGACGTTCCGGGACGGCGCCGCACCCCTGAACCATCTGCACCTGATCCAGTTCAGTGACTGGGACGAGAACGCGGCTCCCGGCACGCAGACCCAGTACTCCAACCACTGCCGGCTGACCAACGTCGTGGTGGACCGCTTCAACAAGGAACAGGTGCTCCCCGCCGGCAAGGACGTCTGGGTCGGCCTGTGGGGCACCCACAACCGCATCGACCACTGCGCCTTCCTGAACAAGATCAGCTACGCACTGTTGATCATCGGGTGGCGTCCCCTGGGCGTACCCGACCACCACCGGATCGACAACAACTACTTCTCCGACATCCCCAACAACGGCTACAGCGCGGCGGCGGTGGTGATCCGGCTGGGTGACGGTGTGAACGCCCTCGAGCCTGCGTACTCGGTCATCGAGCGCAACGTGTTCGAGAACATGGAGGGCATCGGCCGGATCGTCAGCCTCAAGAGCAGCAACAGCACCATCCGGGACAACACGTTCTGGAAGGCGTCCGGCTCGATCTGCAGTCGCGCCGGCAGCTTCAACACCGTGGAACGAAACTTCATCTTCCCCGGCATGGAGACCAACGACGGCTACTACACCGGCGGCATGCTGATGATCGGTGAGGGGCACGTCATCCGGGGCAACTACGTCCAAGGGTGCCAACCCCGGGGCAAGGCGGCCCTCCAGCTCTATGCCGGTGATGCCAAGAACGGCCCCGGTGTCGGCAGCTACTACCCGACCAAGGACGTCGTCGTCGAGAACAACACCTTCGTCGACAACGCCAAGAACATCATCGTCAACATGTACTACAGCGAGGAGAAGGGCTGGGACGTACCGGTGGAGAAACATCACCTACCGGGAGAACGCCATCGTCGGCAACGAATCGCCCGCCCCGGTGATCGACGAGGTCGAGGTGCCGCCGATCGGCGACATCATCTATGAGGACAACCAGTTCCACGGTGGCAACCTGGAGGGCCTCACCGACGTTCCCGGCATCGAGATCACCGACCCGGGCCTGGTGCAGCAGGCCGACGGCACCTACCGCTACCGCTCCAACAGCCCGCTGCGCCACAACATCACCACGCGCCCGCTCACCAAGGCAGACGTCGGCCCGGGCTGGAACTGGCGATGAGCTGCCGCTGAACAACGCCGAATCCACACCCGTACACCGATCCAGGAGATTCACACCCCATGCAGAACGTCACCGTCTCGGCCGTCTCGGGCCATCCGGTCCAGCTGGCCGAACCCCGGGTCACCGACGCCGACCTCACCCGGGTCGTCGACCACTGGACCGACCGGATCAGCCGGGTGTTGCCCGATCGGCCTGATCTGGTGGTGCTCCCCGAGATGTTCGACCGACCACAGGTGAACGGCCAACCGGGTCCGACCCAGTTGCCCATCGAGGCCCGCGAGGAGTTCGCGCGGGGCAAGGGCAGCCGGGTCCGCGACGCGCTCGCCGAGATCGCCGTGACCCACCACACCTACGTCACCTACCCCAGCTATCGGGTCGACGACGACGGTGCGTTGGTCAACGCCTTGGAGTTCATCGGCCGGGACGGTGGCACGGCAGCCGTGTACGACAAGATCGTCCCGACCCTGGGTGAACAGGCGGGGCTGGGCATCAGGCCCGGTGACACCGTCCTCGCCGCCGACCTCGACTTCGGCCGGGTCAGTGGCATCATCTGCTTCGACCTCAACTTCGAGCAGGTACGGGCAGCGGTCGCGCAGGTGCAGCCACGGCTGATCGTGTTCCCGTCGGCCTACCACGGTGGCCTGATGCAGAACTACTGGGCGTTGAGCTGTCGCTCCTTCTTCGTCGGTGCGGTCAACCCGCCCAACCGGAGTGCGATCATCGACCCGACCGGGCAGGAGGTCGCCTCGACCAGTACGTACGACTGGTTGATCACCCGGACGATCAACCTCGACTACACGTTGGTGCACCTGGACAACAACCGCGAGAAGTTGTTGCAGCTCAAGCAGAAGTACGGTCCCGAGGTCCAGATCCATGACCCTGGACTGGTCGGCATGGTGATCGTCTACAGCCACTCCGACGCCGTCGACTCCGCGACGATGGTGGCCGAGTTCGAAATGCAGGTGCTCGACGCCTACTTCGCCGACAGCACCGCCCACCTGGCCGAGCGAGGTGTCCGTGTTCCCCGCTGAGGTCGACGACCAGCTGCAGGGTTGTTCCAGGATCGCCGGCCGCCCGGTGGTCGGCACCGGGCAGGAGTTCCGCGCGGTCGACCCGGCCACCGGTGAGGCGTTGAAGCCGGTGTACCGGACCGTCGGGACGGCCGAGGTCGATGCTGCGGTCGAGGCGGCCACGGCGGCGTTCGCCGAGTATCGGCACACCACCCCCGAACAGCGGGCCGCACTGCTCCGTCTGATCGCCGCCAACCTCGATGCGGTGAACGACGAACTCGTACACCGGGCCCGTCGGGAGACCGGGCTGCCCGAGGCACGGCTGTACGGGGAGGTCGCCCGGACCTCCAACCAGCTGCGGCTGTTGGCCGGGGAGGTCGAGCTCGGCGAGCACCAGGGCGTCCGGATCGATCACGCCCAGCCCGACCGCTCCCCCACACCGGCGCCGGACCTGCGGCTGCGGTTCGTACCGCTCGGACCGGTGGTGGTGTTCGGGGCCGCCAACTTCCCGATGGCGTTCTCCACTGCCGGCGGCGACACCGCCTCGGCCCTGGCCGCCGGCTGCCCGGTGATCGTCAAGGCCCACCCTGCCCATCCCGGGACCGCCGAGCTCACCGCCATCGCCGTCGACGCAGCCATCGCGGCCTGCGGACTGCCGCGGGGCCTGTTCTCCGTGCTGTACGGCGTCGGCAACGACCTCGGTGCCCAGCTTGTCACCCATCCCGGGATCCGCGCGGTCGGGTTCACTGGGTCGCGGGCCGGCGGACTGGCGCTGCAGGCGTTGGCCCAGTCGCGTCCGGTTCCGATCCCTGTGTACGCAGAGATGTCGAGCGTCAACCCGGTCGTGGTGCTGCCCCGACGTGCACGTGATGCCGCCGACGTCGCCCAGGGGTACGTCGATTCGCTCACCCTGGGCTCGGGACAGTTCTGCACCAACCCGGGGCTGTTGTTCGTACCCCGTGAGGCGACCGACCTCCGGGCCGAGATCGGTGAACGCATCACGGCGACGACCGGGCAGCCGATGCTGACCAGCCGGATCCTGGCGTCGTACGAACAGGGGGCGGCCCGGTTCACCCGGCTGGAGGTGCTGGGTGCCGGTGCCCGGGGTGACGGACCCACGAACCCGACGCCGATCGTGGCGTCGGTGACGGCCAAGGAGTTGCGACTGGACCGGTCGTTGGCCGACGAGGTGTTCGGGCCCGCCGGGCTGGTCGTCAGCTACGCCGACCTCGCCGATCTCCAAGCCACGTTGAAGACCCTGGAGGGGCAACTCACGGTTGCGGTCCACGCCGACGCGGCTGATCACGACCTGGTGGCGGCCCTGCTGCCCGGCCTCGAGGACCTGGCGGGACGGGTGATCATGAACGCTTGGCCGACCGGCGTCGAGGTGACGCACGCGATGGTCCATGGGGGGCCGTACCCGGCCACGACCACGCCCGGCACCACGTCGGTGGGGACGCTGGCGATCCAACGCTTCCAGCGCCCGATCAGCTATCAGGGGTTCCCGCAGGAGCTGTTGCCGGCAGCCGTACGCGACGACAACCCATGGCAGCTACCCCGCCGAATCACGTGATGGGTAGACGCTTGGTCGCGAAGAGCGACTCAGCCGTGACCGACGACGACGTGCTCGCACTTGTGGAACGTGGTCGCCGGTGACCATGGCCTGACTCTTGCGCTCGGAGGGGTCTGCGACGCCTTGGACTGTGCCGTGAGCCTCGTGACGATTCTTGTCGGCGGCGGCGTTTAGTATCGAACACGTGCTGCAATACTCGGGTCCTGAGGGTGGTGCGCCGTTCGATCCGGCGGACCCTTGGTACGACGTGCCCGACGACGAGCCGCCGCCCCGGTTGCCACCACTGACCCCCGAACTCGTGGTCAGCCAGATGACCGGCGGCCGGCGGCTCAAGATGGCCACCGAGTGCAACGAACTGATCAGTGCTACCGATTGGGCTGACCTTCATCCCGGCGAAGCCCTCCCCACCACGACCTCCATCTCCACGGCCACGACGCAGAGTGTGGTGCCGGGGGCGGAGCGGGCGGTGCAGCTCGGGGGTGACGGCACCCCGCTGGTCGCGGAGTTCGCTGCCGCCGAGCTGGCGGCACTGCTGCACTCGTCCAGTTGGGCCGGTGCCCGGCTGATCGGGGACGCGCTGGATCTGCGGCACCGGCTGCCACGCTTGTGGTCACGGATCTGTGAGACCGAGATCGAGGCGTGGCAGGCCCGCCGGATCGCCCAGGCCACCCGCCATCTGAGCAAGCACGAAGCCGGGTACGTCGACGCCGCGATCGCCGACCTGCTCGGTCGGCTCCCGTGGGGCCGGCTCCAAGCGTTGGTGGATGCGGCGGTCATCGAAGCGAACCCCGAACGCGCCGCCGCGCTGGCCGACCTGGTCGGGAAGGCGGACAAGAAGGTCCATGTCGGGCAGTCCGACGACCACGGCCTGACCACCGTGTACGCGCGGGTCGATGCTGCTGCGGGGATCTGGCTCGACGCGATGATCGACCGGCTCGCCGACCTCCTCCAAGCTCAGGGTGACGAGTCGAGCAAGGACAACCGACGCGCGACCGCCCTCGGACTCCTCGCCCACCCGGCCCGAGCCATCCAACTCCTCACCACACCCGTCACCAGCGAAGAGGCCAGCACGGATGAAGCCGGACCTGACACTGCCGGGATGGACACGGCCGGAGCCGACACGGCCGGCACGGACAGCGGTGCGTGCGACGACGACGAACCGGATCTGTTCGACGACCCGGAACCGCCAGAGCCTGACCTGCCCGACCCCGACGGTCCGGAACATCCGGGCACCCCGGGTCGGCCGTTGACCGAGGCCGAGATCATCGCCGCCGTGCGACGGCTCGACCCGGCCAAACTCCGACCCCGCGTCCTGCTGAACCTCCACCTGGCTGAGCAGACCGTCCGCACCGGCACCGGTGTCGCCCGCACCGACGGGCTCGGACCGCAGTCAGCCGACACCGTGCGCGGCTGGTTGGGTGACTGCACCATCCTGCTCCGACCCGTCATCGACCTCCCCGCCGGACTCACCCCGGTCGACGCGTACGAGATCCCCCAAGCAATGCGCGACCACATGCAGCTGCGGCAACCCGTCAGCAGCTTCCCGTTCGCCGCGAGCCGCGGGAAGCTCGACCTCGACCACACCATCCCCTACCGCGCTGGTTGTGGTCCCGGGCAGACCCGGATCGCGAACCTGGCGCCGCTGTCGCGGCTGGAGCATCGATTGGTGACCCATGGTGACTGGTCGCGTCGACAACCCGAGCCCGGCACACTGTTGTTCCGGGCGCCCCACGGCCACATCTACCTGGTCGACCACAACGGCACACACCCACTCGGCACCACAAGCTTCGCCCAAGCCGTGTGGAACACCGCCACGCCCGAATAGCCCGGTGGCATGACCAGCGCGGGGGGAAGCGCCAAACGACCAAGAGTAGTCTCCACCCCATGGATGCACTGATGGATCCAGAAAGCGGGGTAGTGACATGAGCCGAGGACAACATCGACTGTCCACCGTCCTGACCGGAGTGGTGGGAGGTCTCCTGCTGTTCCACGTTTCCGGGCTGGTGTCCTCGGCGTGGTTCACAGCAAGGGGGCCGGCCGCCACCCATCTGCCCATGCTGATGATGCTCGCGCTGATCCTGCTGGCAGCGGTGCTGGGCACGGTGCGACCACGCGCGGGCCTCGTTGCCGGACTGCTGGTCCTGGGCCTGTCACTGCTCGGCACGTTCGTGCTCAGCTCCGACCCGTGGACCGAGGTGTCGTCGTGGCTCGACTGGCGGGGAGCGGCATCGGCCGCCGCCGGTGGAAGCTACTCGGCCATGCTCGGACTGACACTCGTCTGCGTGTCGCTGGCGCCGCGGGCACGACGCTGGTGGCTCACCCGCCGACGAGGCCAGGAACCGCTCCGGGCCGAGGAAGAGTCACGCCCGGTCGCCACCTCACGTACGTAGGCCCTGCCACGACGCCGACGCCCGCGACTCCTCGCGGCAGTCACCGCAGTGCGGCGGCCACCTCGGCCACCCGGGCACGAATCGCCTTCACGTCCGGCCCGGCGGCCATCACGTCGCGGCTGGTCGAGGGCAGGGTCAGGGGCGTCAGCGGACCGAACAGGGTGGCCACGTGCTCGGGGGTCCCGCCTTGGGCCCCGAGTCCGGGCACCAGGATCGATCCGTTGAGTCGACTCAGGTCGACGTCGAGTGCTTCGTGCGTCAGCCCGACCACGACGCCGATCGGACCGGTCGCTCCGTCGACGGCGTGTGCCGCGTTGACCGCGGCCGCATCGTCAAGGATCTGCTGGGCGACGCTACGGTCGCCGGCAGTGGCGAGCTGAACCTGCCCACCCTCGGGGTTCGACGTCCGCACCAGCACGTACAGCCCGCGTCCGTTGGCCACCGCGAGGTCGACGGCCGGCTGCAGCGAGCCGAAGCCCAGGTAGGGGCTGACGGTGATCGCATCGGCGACCAGGGGTGATCCGTCGGTCAGGTACGCCGCCCCGTACGCCGCCATCGTGGAGCCGATGTCACCACGCTTGGCGTCCAGCAGACTGATCGCACCTCTGTCCCGGACACCGGCCAGCACCCGTTCCAGGACAGCGATCCCGGCCGATCCGAAGGCCTCGTAGAAGGCGCTCTGCGGCTTCACCACCGCGACCTGGTCGGCCACCGCTTCGACCATCGTCAACGCGCAACGCTCCAGGCCGCTGGCGGTCACCGGCAGGCCCCAAGCCTGCAGGATGGCCGGGTGCGGGTCGATCCCGACACACAGCCGGCCGCGCTCGGCCACCACACCGGCCAGCCGTTCACCGTACGAGCTCATCGGTCTCCCCCATCATCGCCCTGTCGGTGCCGGCGGTTGATCTCGGCGACCAGGCCCGGTCCTCGGTAGACCAGCCCGCTGTAGACCTGCACCAGACTGGCCCCGGCCTCCAACATCGCGTCGGCGTGATCGGCGGTCATGATGCCGCCGACCCCGATCACCGGCAACCGGCTCCGTCGGGTCAACCGGGACACGAAGGTCCGCGATCGGGTGGTCAGCGGTGCCCCCGACAGTCCCCCGGGTTGGTCGGCCAGGTGCCGGTCCTTCACGGCGATGCCGCCCCGGTCGATCGTGGTGTTGGTGGCGATCAGTCCTGACACCCCGCCGTCCTCGCACACCTCGACCGCTTCGTCGACCGCCTGCTCGGTCAGGTCCGGCGCCAACTTCACCAGCACCGGGACCGGGGCGTGCCGGTCGAGCTGTCGCGCCTCGGCGACCAGCGCGGCGACGAGCTCGGCCAGAAACCCCTTGTCCTGCAGGGATCGCAGGCCCGGGGTGTTGGGACTGGACACGTTGATCGCGACGTAGTCGGCGTGCGGGGCGACGGCCCGCAGCGAGGTGAGGTAGTCCGCCACCGCGTCGCCCAACTCGACGACCTTGCTCTTGCCGATCGACACCCCGACGAGGAGCCCCGCCGCGCCGTTGCCCCGCTCGATGCCGAAACCTGCCAACCGGTCGGCCAGTGCCTGTGCCCCGGCGTTGTTGAAGCCCATCCGGTTGATGATCGCTCGCGAGGTCCGCAGCCGTTGCAGTCGTGGGCGGTCGTTCCCGGGCTGCGCCAGCGCGGTGACCGTACCCAGCTCCACGTGGGAGAACCCGAGCCCGGCCCAGGCCGGTGCGGCAATGCCGTTCTTGTCCATGCCGGCGGCGAGTCCGACCGGACCGGGAAACCGGAGCCCGGCGAAGTCGACCTCGGCACCACGCGAGCCGACGGCTCCGGCGACGAGGCGACGCAGCGGCCGCAGCGACCCGATCCGCCGGACCGCGGCCAGGGTGGCCTCGTGGGCCACCTCGGCGTCGCCGCCACCGAGCGCGAACAGTGCCGGTCGGACGGCCCGGTAGGCCAGGTCGAGTCCGACGGCACGCCGGCCGGTCCGCGGGCGCGGGGCGGGCGCGACAACACTCACCTGGCGCCCACCGCGTCGGTGACCGTCGCCGGGTCCACCTCGGCCGCCCACTCCTGCAGTGATCGGACACCGATCCCACCGGAGCGGATCGCCTCGATACCACGGACCGCCGCCGACAACCCCTGCACCGTCGTCATGCAGGGCACGTTGCGCAGGATCGCCGCGGTCCGGATCTCCCACCCGTCGTAGCGGGGCCGGCCGTCGGTGTTGGTGCCGTGCGGGGTGTTGAACACCAGGTCGACCTCACCGTCCAGCAGGTGCTGCACGATCGTCTTCTCCCCGTTCGGGCCAGGCCCCTGGCTGTGCTTGCGCACCTCGGTCACCTCGACCCCGTTGCGGCGCAACACCGAGGCCGTACCGGCGGTCGCACAGATCGTGAAGCCGAGGTCGGCGAGCCGACGGACCGGATAGATCATGTGCCGCTTGTCGCGGTTGGCGGCGGAGACGAACACCAGGCCCGAGGTGGGCAGCGGCCCGAACGCGGCCGATTGGCTCTTGGCGAAGGCCCGACCGAAGTCGGTGTCCATCCCCATCACCTCGCCGGTCGACTTCATCTCCGGCCCCAGCACGGTGTCGACCGAGGTGCCCTCGACGGTGCGGAACCGGTTGAACGGCATCACCGCCTCCTTCACCGCGATCGGGCCGTTGTCGGACGTGTCGCCGCCGTCGCCGGTCGCGCGCAGCAGCCCCTCGTCACGCAGTTGGGCGATCGTGGCGCCGACGGCCAGTCGGGCGGCCGCCTTCGCCAGCGAGCTGCCGGTCGCCTTGGAGACGAACGGCACCGTACGCGAGGCGCGCGGGTTGGCCTCCAACACGTAGAGCACGTCACCGGCCAGCGCGAACTGGATGTTGATCAGGCCACGCACCCCGACTCCGGCAGCGATCGCCTCGGTCGATTCGCGGATCCGGTCGATCACTTCGGCGCCCAGGGTCATCGGCGGCAGCGAGCACGCCGAGTCGCCGGAGTGGATGCCGGCCTCCTCGATGTGCTCCATCACCCCACCCAGATAGAGATCGGTCCCGTCATACAGCGCGTCGACGTCGATCTCCAAGGCGTCGTCGAGGAACCGGTCGACCAGCACCGGGTGCTGCGCCGACACCTCGGTGTTGCGGGAGATGTAGTTCGCCAGCGCCCCCTCGTCGTAGACGATCTCCATACCGCGCCCGCCGAGCACGTACGACGGCCGCACCAGCACCGGGTAGCCGATCCCGTCGGCGATCTCGCGGGCCTCGTCGAACGAGCTGGCCATGCCGAACTTCGGCGCCGGCAGCCCGGCGGCGGTCAGCACCTTGCCGAACTCACCGCGCTCCTCGGCCAGGTGGATCGCCTCGGGCTGGGTGCCGATGATCGGCACCCCGGCGTCCTTCAGCGTCTGCGCCAGGCCGAGCGGGGTCTGCCCACCCAACTGCACGATCACCCCGGCGACCGGTCCGGCCTGCTGCTCGGCGTGGACGACCTCCAACACGTCCTCGGCGGTCAGCGGCTCGAAGTACAACCGGTCGGAGGTGTCGTAGTCGGTCGACACGGTCTCGGGGTTGCAGTTGACCATGATCGTCTCGAAGCCGGTACCGTCGTTGTCCGGTGCCGCCGACAGCGCCATCGACGCGTGGACACAGGAGTAGTCGAACTCGATCCCCTGCCCGATCCGGTTCGGACCCGACCCGAGGATGATCACCGCCGGCCGTTCCCGGCGCACCACCTCGGACTCCTCGTCGTACGAGCTGTAGTGGTACGGCGTCCGCGCGGCGAACTCGGCGGCGCAGGTGTCGACGGTCTTGAACACCGGCCGCAGGCCGAGCGCCCACCGCAGGCCACGCACCGATTCCTCGCTCAGGTTGCGCAGGTGGCCGATCTGGGCGTCCGACAGGCCGTGCCGCTTCGCATGCCGCAACAGGTCTGCGTCCAACTCGTCGGCGTCGGCGACCATGCCGCCGACCTCGTTGATCAACTGCACCTGGTCGATGAACCACGGGTCGATCCCGGTGGCCTCGTGGATCTGCTCCGGGGTGGCACCCCAGCGCAACGCCCGCTCCAGCAGCATGATCCGCCCGTCATGCGGTCGGGCCATCTCGGCCAGGATCGCGTCGACGTCACCATGATCAGGATCGTCGCCCAACCAGAACCCGCCGACCCCGGACTCCAGGGACCGCAGTGCCTTGCCGAGCGCCTCGGAGAAGTTGCGGCCGATCGCCATCGCCTCGCCGACGCTCTTCATGTGGGTGGTCAGCGTGGTGTCGGCGGTCGGGAACTTCTCGAACGCGAACCGCGGCACCTTCACCACCACGTAGTCCAGGGTCGGCTCGAAGGAGGCCGGCGTCTCGGCGGTGATGTCGTTGGTGATCTCGTCGAGGGTGTAGCCCAGCGCGACCTTCGCCGCGATCTTGGCGATGGGGAACCCGGTCGCCTTCGAGGCCAGCGCCGACGACCGTGACACGCGAGGGTTCATCTCGATCACGATCATCCGCCCGTCGGCCGGGTTGATCGCGAACTGGATGTTGCAGCCACCGGTGTCGACGCCGACGTCGCGGATGATCGCGATCGCGACGTCGCGCATCCGCTGGTACTCGCGGTCGGTCAACGTCATCGCGGGGGCGACGGTGATCGAGTCGCCGGTGTGCACCCCCATCGGGTCGAAGTTCTCGATGGAGCAGACGATGACGACGTTGTCGGCGGAGTCGCGCATCACCTCCAGCTCGTACTCCTTCCAGCCCAGGATCGACTCCTCGATCAGCACCTCGGTGGTCGGGCTGGCGGCCAGGCCGGCCCCGGCGATGCGGCGCAGTTCGGTCTCGTCGTGGGCGAAGCCGGAGCCGACCCCGCCCATCGTGAACGAGGGCCGCACGACGACCGGGTAGCCGAGTTCCTCGGCGCTGCGGAGCACCTCGTCGAGGGTGTGACACACCATCGAGCGGGCGACCTCGGCCGGGCCACCCTCCACGCCGGTCAGGTTCTCCACGACCGCCTTGAACTGCTCGCGGTTCTCGCCGCGCTGGATCGCCTCGACCGACGCGCCGATCAGCTCGACCCCGTACTGCTCGAGCACCCCTGACTCGTGCAACGCGATCGCGGTGTTCAGCGCGGTCTGCCCGCCGAGGGTGGCCAACAGTGCATCAGGGCGTTCCTTCTCGATCACCTTCGTCACGTACTCGGGCGTGATCGGCTCGACGTAGGTCGCGTCGGCGAACTCGGGGTCGGTCATGATCGTCGCCGGGTTCGAGTTCACCAGGACGACGCGGAAGCCCTCCTCCTGCAACACCCGGCAGGCCTGGGTCCCGGAGTAGTCGAACTCACACGCCTGGCCGATCACGATCGGCCCGGAGCCGATCACCAGGACACTCTTCAGGTCGGTGCGACGGGGCATCAGTTGGCCTCTCCACTCATCAACTGCACGAACCGGTCGAACAGGTAGGACGCGTCGTGCGGTCCGGCCGCGGCCTCCGGGTGGTACTGCACCGAGAACGCGGCGAGCTTGCCGTCGCGGCGCAGTTCGAGCCCCTCGACCACGTCGTCGTTCAGGCAGACGTGGGAGACGGTCGCGACCCCGTACGGGGTGTCGACGGCCTCGCCGATCGGGGCGTCCACGGCGAACCCGTGGTTGTGTGCGGTGATCTCGACCTTGCGGGTGGTGAGGTCCATCACCGGCTGGTTGATGCCGCGGTGGCCGTACTTCAGCTTGAAGGTGCCGAAGCCGAGAGCGCGTCCGAACACCTGGTTGCCGAAGCAGATGCCGAAGTACGGGATCTGGGCCTCCAGCACCTGCCGCAGCAGGTCGCGCGGCCCGTCGGTGGTGGCGGGGTCGCCGGGGCCGTTGGAGAAGAACACCCCGTCAGCGCCGATCGCCTGCAGTTCGGCGAAGCTGGTGGTCGCCGGCAGCACGTGGGTGGTGATGCCGCGCTCGGCCATCCGGTACGGGGTGCGCGACTTGATGCCGAGGTCGATCGCGGCCACGGTGAACCGGTGCTCGCCGACCGCCGGGATCACCTCGGCCGCGGTGACGGTGACGTCGTCGACCAGGTCGCGTCCGGCCATCGACGGCTGCTGCAGCACCTGGGCGCGCAACGCCGCGGGGTCGGTGGCGGTGGTCGAGATGCCGACGCGCATGCTGCCGCGTTCGCGGAGGTGCCGGGTCAGTGCCCGGGTGTCGACGTCGGTGATCCCGACCACGCCCTGGGCGGTCAACTCGTCGGGGAGGCTGCGGCGGGACCGCCAGTTGGACGGCATCCGTGCGATGTCGCGGACCACCAGCCCGGCGACCCACACCTGGCGCGACTCGTCGTCCTCGTCGTTCCAGCCGGTGTTGCCGATGTGGGGTGCGGTGGCGACCACGACCTGACCGCGATAACTCGGATCGGTGAGGGTCTCCTGGTATCCGGTCATCCCGGTGGCGAACACGGCCTCGCCGAAGGTCTCCCCCTCGGCGCCGAATGATCTGCCACGGAACGTCGTCCCGTCCTCCAGCACGAGGAGCGCCGGGCGGGGGTTCCGGATGGTGTTGTGGGTCGAGGTGTCGGGGCGTGCAGACATGACCGTCCTTTCCTGCCTCACGGGACAGGGCTTAAAGGGTGGCTACTCGCTCAAACCTAGCACGCTGTCCGTGGGTCGCCGTTCAGCCGAGGTGGCTGGTGCGGACCTCTACTGTGTCAGGTATGTCCGTTGCCCGCCGCAGCCGCCACGTCGTGGTCGTGCTCAGCCTGGCGCTGGCGGTCGTGCTGGCCGGGTGCACCCCGCCCACCAGGTTCGACCCGCTGCGCGCCGGCGTCGCCGAACAGCGCACCACGGCCCGGCTGGAGACCGCGGACGTACTGGCCGTGCTGGCCGGCGGCACCCCCAGCCTGGCCTCGGCGCGGATCGACTCGTGTGCGGCCGGTGAGCAGAACTGGAAGCGGACCGACCCGTGGGCGTACCGCTGCTCCTTCCGGTACGCCGCGGTGGTGCCGGCGGCCGACATGGCCGGTGCACAGGCGATGATCGCGCAGAACCTGGCCGAGCTGGGCTGTGACGACCCGGGTCACCTGAGTGACCTGCTCGGCCGGTGGGGCACCCTCAACCCCGGTGAGCCGCTCCCGGCCGACGAGGACTTCCAGCCCGGTGTGCTGCCGCCGCAGCTCAACCTGTGTGGTGAGTTCGAGGTGTGGACACGGCTGTCCGACCCGACCGACCCACAGCTGGACCGGGTGGCGGCCGAGGCGGCCAACACCCGTGACGAGCTGGTCGTCGGGACCCGGCCGTTCTCCGCGGCCGAGGTGGAGCGCTTCGCCGCCCGGGACGGCGGGGTACTGGTCTTCTTCACCGTGTGGTCGATGTATCACGAGGAGCCGCGGTGAGCGCCGGTCATCGGCTGCGCAGCCTGCTGCGACGACTGGCCGGACCGATGGCGGCTGCCGTGGTGGTGGCCGGTTGTGCCCCGGCGGCCAACTCGGAGCTGCCGCGGGAGGTGCGTGGCGCCGAGGTGCACGCCGAGCGGCAACGCGCCACCGCGACCGCTGATGAGTACCTGCTGCAGGCGACCAACAGCTCGCCGATGCAGGCCAACCTGGACGGCTGTCGCGACCTTCGGCCGGAGCATTCGGGTTTCCTGTGGGCGTGTTCGGTGATCCGGGCGACCACGGTGACCGGCGGTGACGTCCGGGTCGCCCTCGACGAACAGCACCAACGGGTCCGGGCGCTGGGGTGCTCGGCCTACCCGGGCATCCAGACCCGCAAGACCCGGCTCGACGAAGGCTTGCCGGTGTCGATGCTGTACGACGTCACGTACAGCTGTCCGGACGGCGTCGTGATCGTCATCCGGTTCAGCGAACCGACCGACTCCGGGTTGCCGCAGAAGCTGGACCTGACCACGGTGAGCCCCGGTCCGGGACCGGCGAACGTGGTGTCGGAGCAGAAGTTCTCCGAGCAGACCGTACGGACGCTGACCGGCGACACCACCCAGCAGGCCGTGCTGGTGGTCGCGGTGCAGAAGGACTACTGGGCGATGCCGGCGGAGTGATTCCCCGCCGCACGATTGCTCGCCAGCTTGCCGAGCACACCGTTCACGAAGGCGGGCGACTCGTCGGTCGACAGTTCCCCGGCCAGCGAGACGGCTTCGGAGATGGCCACGTCGGCGGGCACGTCACCGGAGCTGATCTCGTACGCCGCGATGCGGAGCACCGCCCGATCGACCCGCGGCAGCCGAGCCAGGGCCCAGCCCTGGGCCAGGTGGGCCGACAGTTGCGCGTCGATCGCCGACTGGTTGTCGTGCACCCCGTTCACGAGCTGGGTCGTGAAGTCGCGGATCGGTGGGTCCGCGTCGGCTGTCCGGTCGGCCAGTGTCGTCAACGCGTCGGTGCCGCGCAGTTCGGCCTCGAACAGGATGTCGACGGCACGCTTGCGCGCCTTGCCGCGGGTCGACCGCTTGATCGGGGTCGTCGGCCGGTCTGGCCGGGCCGGCTCGCCGGGTTGGGCAGGCACCTGGTCAGCCGCCGACCCGGCCGAGGTACTCGCCGGTCCGGGTGTCGACCTTGACCTTCTCGCCGTTGGTGAGGAACAGCGGGACCTGGATCTGCAGACCGGTCTGCACGGTGGCCGGCTTGGTGCCACCCGAGGAGCGGTCGCCCTGCAGGCCCGGCTCGGTGTAGGTGATCTCCAGCTCGACCGAGGCGGGCAGGTCGATGTAGAGGGGGTTGTCCTCGTGCAGCGCGACGGTCGCCATCTGCTCCTCGAGCAGGTAGTTCTTCGCATCGCCGACGGTGTCATCGGGGATCGTGATCTGGTCGAAGGTGCCGGTGTCCATGAACACGAAGCCGGTGCCGTCGTGGTACAGGTACTGCATCTCACGCCGGTCGACGTTGGCGGTGTCCACCTTGGTGTCGGAGTTGAACGTCTTGTCGACGATCTTGCCGGTCAACACGTTCTTGAGCTTCGACCGTACGACCGTGTTCCCCTTGCCCGGCTTGTGATGCTGGAACCACAGCACCTGCCACAGCTGACCGTCCAGGTCGAGCACCATGCCGTTCTTCAGGTCGTTGGTCGACGCCACCTTGTTTCCCTTCACCGTTGGCGCCCGCGCGGCTTCTCGCTACGGGCCGACCAGAGTCTAGTCGAGGGGCGCCGGCTTGGCCCAACCTCCCGGTGACAGCCCGCCGCCTCACGCTGACCTCGCCCCCTCTCCACTACCCTGCCCCCTGCTGCAGTGGGGGCGAGGTTGAGCAGTGGGGGCGAGGTTGAGCAGTGGGGGCGCTCAGGACGAGATGGCCTCGTACGCGGCCCGCAGCACGTCCTCGGGCGGGCCGACCAGCATCTCCGCCTGCGCCAGCCCGGTCAGTGCGGCGAACCGCAGGGTGGAGCCGCGTGACTTCTTGTCCTTGGCCATGATCGCCCGCAGTGCGTCCCACTGCCCACCGCGGTAGTTGGTCGGCAGTCCCACCGACTCCAGCACCGACCGGTGCCGGGCCAGCAGTCCGGCGTCGATCATCCCCAACCGGTGGGCGAGCTCGGCGACATACACCATCCCGATCGCGACCACCTCGCCGTGCCGGATCCCGAAGTGCTCGTGGGCCTCCACCGCGTGGCCGAAGGTGTGGCCGTAGTTCAACAACTCGCGGCCCACGTCGGCGCCGACCGAGGTCGCCTCGGTCAGGTCGCCGGCCACCACCTGCGCCTTCACCCGGATCCCCCGGGTGATCAGCTCGGCCAGCGCCGGCGAGTCCCACCGGGTGGCGGCGGCCGGGTCGGACTCGACCAACGTCAACACCTCGGGGTCGGCGATGAAGCCGCACTTGATCACCTCGGCCAGCCCGGCCACCACCTCGACCCGCGGCAACGACGCCAACACCGACAGGTCACACAACACCCCGCGCGGTTCGTGGAAGGCGCCCACCAGGTTCTTCCCTGCGCGCGTGTTGATGCCGGTCTTGCCGCCGACCGCCGCGTCGACCATGCCGAGCACGGTCGTCGGCACGGTGACCAACCCGACACCGCGCAACCACGAGGCCGCGACGAACCCGGCCAGGTCGGTGGTGGCTCCCCCGCCGTACCCGATGATCATGTCGTTGCGGGTGAAACCGGCCTCGCCGAGCCGTTCCCAGCAGGAGACGAGCACGTCGGCCTGCTTGGCCGACTCCCCGTCCGGCACGTCGAGCAGCAGCACCTCCACGTCGGCCGACAGCTGCGAGGTGATCACCGACAGTTGATCATGGAGCAATCCGGGGTGCACGACCGCGACCCGGTTCGCCCCGGCGACCAGCTGTCCGATCCGGTCGACCACCCCGTGGCCGATCGCGACGTCGTACGGGGCGGTCGGCGTCTCGACCCGGACCAGGGTCGGCGCGGGCACGGCTGCCATCTCAGGCCTGCTCGGCCAACGCCGCCACGACCCGGCGGGCGGCCTCGGCCGGATCGTCCCCGTCGTTCGGCACCGTCACCGTCGCCAACTGCTGGTACAGCGGGGTCCGCTCGTTCAGCAACTTGATCAAGGTCCCACGCACGTTGCCCATCAGCAGCGGGCGGGCCTGGTTGAGCCCGGCCCGACTGACCGCGGTCGCACCGCGCACCTCGAGCCACACCACCGGCACCCCGGCCAGCGCTGCCCGGATCTTCGGCGACATCACCGCCCCACCACCCAGTGCCACGACCTGGTCGTGCTCAAGGGCGGCCACGGTGGCCTCCTCCTCCAACCGCCGGAACGCCGGCTCACCGTCGTCGGCGAAGATCTCGCTGATCGGCTTCCCGGCCTGCTCCTCGATGACCTTGTCGACGTCACAGAACCGGGCACCCAACAGCTCGGCCACCAGCGCACCGACGGTCGACTTGCCCGAGCCCGGGGCGCCGATCACCGCCAGCGTCTCCGCCGACCGCAGGTCGACGCCCGCGTCATCACGTTGCGCCTGTTCGGTCACCACGTTCCGCGCGCTGGCCGGATCGACGACCACCGCATCCTCGGGGCGTACCACCTCCGCAGCGTCCGGGTCGACCATCTCGGCCCGCTCGACCGGCAACATGTGTGCCGCGTCGGCACTCAACATGTGCGCATCGGCGTGGCTCAACAGGTTGGGCGCCCGGTCCTCACCGTGGGCGAACGGATCGTAGACGTCGCCGGTCATCAGCCATCTCCTTCGGCGCGTCCGGCCGCATGCTCCTGGGAGGCACGGACGGCCAGGCCGCGCTGCTTGACGTCGGCCAGGTAGGCGTCGTGGTTGCGGCGGGTCTCACCGACCGAGTCGCCACCGAACTTCTCCACCGCCGCGTCGGCCAGCACCAGTGCCACCATCGCCTCGGCGACCACTCCGGCCGCAGGCACCGCGCACACGTCGGAACGCTGGTGGTGCGCCGCGGCCGGCTCCCCGGTCGACACGTCCACGGTACGCAGCGCGCGCGGCACGGTCGCGATCGGCTTCATCGCCGCGCGGACCCGCAGCACCTCACCGGTCGACATCCCGCCCTCGGTGCCACCGGCGCGGTGCGAGGCCCGGGCGATGCCGTCCTCGCCGATCAGGATCTCGTCGTGGGCCTTGCTGCCACGGCTTCGGGCCAGCTCGAAGCCGTCACCGACCTCGACCCCCTTGATCGCCTGGATCCCCATCAGCGCGCCGGCCAACCGGGCGTCGAGCCGACGGTCACCGTGGACGTGCGACCCCAACCCCGGCGGCAACCCCCACACCACCACTTCGACGACACCGCCGAGGGTGTCGCCGGCCTTGTGGCAGTCGTCCACCTCGGTGACCATCCGCGCGGCAGTCTCCGGGTCGAAGCAACGCAGCGGGTCGGCGTCGATCGCATCCCGGTCGGCAAAGGTCGGCAGCAGCCCGGCCGGAGCCCGGACGGGTCCCAGCTCGACCACGTGACTGACCAGCGTGATGCCGTACGCCTGGTGCAGGAAGTTGGTCGCCACCCGGCCCAGTGCGACGCGCGCCGCGGTCTCCCGCGCCGAGGCCCGCTCCAGCACCGGCCGGGCCTCGTCGAAGTCGTACTTCTGCATCCCGACCAGGTCGGCGTGACCCGGCCGCGGTCGGGTCAGCGGGGCGTTCCGGGCCTGGGCGGCGAGCACCTCGGCGTCCACCGGGTCGGCCGACATCACGGTCTCCCACTTGGGCCATTCGGTGTTGCCGATCTCGATCGCGATCGGCCCGCCCTGGGTCTCGCCGTGCCGGATCCCGCCGAGCAGGGTGACCTTGTCGGCCTCGAACTTCATCCGCGCCCCGCGGCCGTACCCGAGCCGGCGGCGCGCCAACGCCTCACTGACGTCGTCGGTCGTCACCGCCACGTGTGACGGGATCCCTTCCACAACCGCGACCAGCGATTGCCCGTGGGACTCCCCTGCGGTCAGCCAACGCACCATGCGGGTCAGTCTTTCATCGTGCCGCGCGACGATCGAGTTCAGCCCGTCCGGCGGACAGCAACACCTCGGCGTCGACCTCGAGCCCGGTCATCAGCCGCAACTGGCCGACCGCCTGATGGGCCAACAGGTCCAGTCCGCTGACCACGGCCGCACCCGCGGCCTCGGCGGCCGCCGCCAGCCCGGTCGGCCACGGGTCGTACACCACGTCGAAGACGACCGGTGCTGACTCGGCAGCGGCAGTGGCCAGGCCGTCGGCGGCCCCGGCGGTGACGGTCGACAGCACCAGGTCGGCGTCGGGGACGTCGGTCGTCCAGCCGGCCACGGTGAGGGTCATCCCCTGCGCGGTCGCCAGGTCCGTCAGCTCGGCGGCGCGCGCCGGGGTCCGGACGATCACGTGCACCGATCGACAGCCCAACCGGCCGAGCGAGACGATCGCACTGCGGGCGGTGGCGCCGCTGCCGAGCAGCACGGCGCGCTCGATCGTCGACACCCCGACCGCCCGGACAGCGTCGACCAGCCCGCCGACGTCGGTGTTGTACGCGAGCCTGCGGTCACCGTCGAACACCAAGGTGTTGGCCACCCCGACCGCGGTCGCCACCGGATCGGGCTCCCCCACCGTCATCGCCGCGACCTTGCACGGCATGGTCAGGCTGAGGCCACGCCACTGCGGGCCGAGCGCGTCGACGAACCCCGCCAGCCCGCTGTCGGTCACCTCGTGGCGTTCGTACGTCCAGTCCAGCCCGAGCACCCGGTACGCGGCCCGGTGCAGGGCCGGCGACAGTGAGTGCTCGATCGGCGAGCCGAGCACCGCACAGGTCCGATCATCCCCGTACGGGGACCGGCCGGTCAACTCAACAACCCTTCCCGGGGTTGGCCTGGCACCACTGCTGGAACAACGCCACGTTGGCGTTGTGCTCCTCGAGGGTGTCGGCGAACCGGGTCTCCCCGGTGTCGAGGTTGACCGTCACGAAGAACAGCCAGTCACCGGCCTCCGGCGAGGTGGCGGCCTCGATCGAGCTGCGGCCCGGCGCGGAGATCGGCCCCGGCGGCAGGCCCTTGTGCACGTAGGTGTTGTACGGCGACTTGTTCGCCCGCTGCTCGTCGGTCGTGGTCGTGTTCTCGTAGTCATTCACCGCGTAGTGGACCGTCGAGTCCATCTGCAGCGGCATGTCCCTCGACAACCGGTTGAAGATGACCCGCGCCACCTTCGGCCGGTCCTCGGCCCGGTTGACCTCGCGCTCCACGATCGAGGCGATGGTCAACAACTCCAACGGGCTCACGCCGAGCGAGTCGGCGCGGGCCTCCAGCGACGTCGCGGCCGCCACGTCGTTGTACTGGCCGACCATCTGCTTGAGCAGGTCGGCCGCGGTGGTCTCCTCCGGGATCTCGTAGGTGTTGGGGAACAGGAACCCCTCCACGTTCGGCGCGTAGTCCGGCAGCCCGAGCGCCGCCTTGTCCTTCGCCGCGGCCTCCAGGTCGGCCACCGGGATCTCGGTGCGTTCACTGATCAGCTGGAACTGCTGGGAGACCCGCAACCCCTCCGGGATCAACACGAAGTTGCGCAGCATCGCCTCCGGGTCGAGCAGGATCTCCAACGCCTCGCTGGCGGGCAGCTCGGTCTTCATCCGGTACGTCCCGGCCTGGATGTTGACCGCCTCGGGGTGGTCCTTCACCGCGTTCAGGAAGGCGGCGGTGGACCGCACCACGTTCTCCTCCACCAGCAGGTCACCGATCTCGGTCACGCCGGCACCGCGCGGCACCGTGACGACGACCTCGACCTTGCCCGGCCCCTCGAAGTCGGGCGCCAACTGCAACTCACCGATCAGACCGGACGTCTTGTCCCAGACGAACCAGCCGCCACCCACCAGGATCGCCAGCGACAGCAACACCGCCAACGCGCTCTTGGTCCGGGCGCCGAACTCCCGCCACGGCCGTGGCTTGTGGTTCGGGTCGATGATTCCGCTCACTGTGCTCCCGCGGGTCGACGGTCAGGTCGGGGTCGATACTAGCTCGCCCGGCGGCTGTCCCCCGGATCGCTCGCTGGCCAGGGCGTGCTCCAGGATGCCGACCGCCGCGACCTGGTCGACCACCTGCCGCTGCTTGCGGCCGGCACGCCCGGCGGCCCGCAGCTGTTGGGTGGCGGTCGTGGTGGTGAACCGTTCGTCCACCAGCCGTACGGTGACCGCCGCCGGTGCCAGCGCGGCCGCCAACCGTCCGGCCTGCTCCCGGATCCGCAGCGCCGCCGGCCCGTCGTCCCCGCGCAGCGAGCGGGGCAACCCGACGACCACCTCGATCGGCTCGTACTCGGCCACCAGGGCCAGCAGCCTGGCCAGCGCCGGGTCGTCGGCGGCCAACGTGCCCGCCCCCGCCGGCACGGTCTCCACCGGGTAGGCGAGGGTGGCGCGCGGGTCGCAGGCCGCCACCCCGATCCGCGCCTGCCCCAGGTCGAGCGCCAGCCGGACCCCGAACCGCGGCTCGCCCTCGCCGCCCTGCGACCCGGTACCCACCGGGTGCCTCAGCCGTTCTGCAGGACGTGGCCGACGGCGTACTCGACCGCCCGCAGCGCCTCGTCACTGGCAGCGCCGTTCGTCCCGCCACCCTGGGCGATGTCGGCCTTGCCGCCGCCCCGGCCGCCCAACGCCTCACAGGCCGGGCGGATCAGCTCACCGGCGGCCAGCCTGCGGTCCCGGGCGCCCTCGTTGGTGGCGACCACGACGGCCGGCTTCTCGGCGGTCCCGCCGACCAGGGCGACCACGGCCGGCCGGTCGATCTTCGAGCGCAGGTCCATCGCGAGTTGGCGCAGGTCGCCCGCGGCCACGTCGGGCAACTGCTGCCCGAGGAAGGCGACCCCCCACATGTCCTTGGCGCTCGCGACCAGGTCGGCGGTGGAGTTGCGGAGCTGTTCGCCGCGCAACCGGGCGATCTCCTTCTCCGCATCCTTCAGCTGCGCCACCATCCGGGTCACCCGGTCGGTCAGCTGGTCGGGCTGCACCTTCAACATCTCCGACAGCCCGGCGACCAGGGCCCGTTCGGTCGCCAGCTGCTGGAACGCGTCGTACCCGACGTACGCCTCGACCCGGCGCGCACCGGAGCCGACCGAACCCTCACCGATGAACGACACCACGCCGATCTGCGAGGAGCGCTGCACGTGCGTACCACCGCACAGCTCCCGCGACCAGGTCTCGGGGTAGTCGCCGCCGGCGATGTCGATCACCCGCACCCGGTCGCCGTAGTTCTCGCCGAACAGGGCGAGCGCCCCGAGCTTCTTGGCCTGGTCGATGTCCATCTCCCGGGCCGACACCGCGAGGTCGTCGCGGACCGCCGCGTTGGTGATCGACTCCAGCTGGTCGCGGACCTCCCGGTCGACGCCGGCGTTCCACGAGTAGTCGAAGCGCATGTAGCCCGGTCGGTTGTACGAGCCGGCCTGTACCGCGGTCGGGCCGAGCACCTGCCGCAGTGCGGCGTGCACCAGGTGGGTCGCCGAGTGCGCCTGGCAGGCGGCCAGCCGGGCCGCACCGTCGACGGTCGCCTGCAGCTCCGCCCCGGTCAACAACTCACCGGAGGTGACCTCGACGGTGTGCACGACCAACCCCTTGACCGGCCGCTGGACGTCGGTCACGGTCAGCTCCACACCGTCACCGCTGATCACGCCGGTGTCGGCGTCCTGGCCACCGGACTCGGCGTAGAACGGGCTCTCTTCGAGCACCAGCTCGACCGTCGCGCCCTGCTCGGCCCGGTCGACCACGGCGCCGTCGGCGATGATCCCGCGGACCCGGGACACCCCGTCGAGGGCGCTGTAGCCGGTGAACCGGGTCTCGCCCGCAGCCCGCAGTTGCCGGTAGCCGTCGCTGGCACCGGAGCCACCCTTCTTGGCCCGTGCGTCGGCCTTGGCCCGCTCCCGCTGCTGGTCCATCAACGCGGTGAAGCCCGCCTCGTCGACGCCCAGGCCCTGCTCGTTCGCCATCTCGAGGGTCAACTCGATCGGGAAGCCGTACGTGTCGTGCAACTGGAACGCCTGGTCCCCCGGCAGCGTGCTGCCGCCGGAGCCGCGCACCGACGCCACCGCGGTGTCGAAGATCTGGGTGCCGGCGCTCAGCGTGCGGGTGAACGCCTCCTCCTCGGCGTACGCGATCTGGCTGATCCGGTCGAAGTCGGTGGCCACCTCGGGGTACGAGCCGGCCATCACGTCACGCGAGGCGGGGAACAACTCGGCGAACGACGGGTCCCCGACGCCGAGCAACCGCATGGACCGGACGACCCGACGCAGCAGCCGCCGCACGACGTAGCCACGCGCCTCGTTCCCGGGCACCACGCCGTCGCCGATCAGCATCAGCGCCGAGCGGACGTGGTCGGCGACCACGCGCATCCGGACGTCGTCGTCGTGGTCGGCCCCGTAGCGGCGGCCCGACAGCTCGGCCGCCTTCGCGATCACCGGGTAGACCTCGTCGATCTCGTACATGTTGTCCTTGCCCTGCAACAGGTACGCGATCCGCTCCAGCCCGGCGCCGGTGTCGATCTGCGGCTTGGGCAGTGGGCCGGCGATGTCGAAGTCACTCTTGGAGCGCACCTGCGACAGCTCGTCGGACATGAAGACGAGGTTCCAGATCTCGAGAAAGCGGTCCTCGTCCACCACCGGACCGCCGTCGGGCCCGTACTGCGGCCCGCGGTCGATGTAGATCTCGGAGTTGGGGCCACCCGGGCCCGGGATCCCCATCGACCAGTAGTTGTCGGCCAGTGCGCGGAACTGGATGCGCTCGGCCGGCAGCCCGGCGATCTCGTGCCACAGCCCGGCCGCCTCCTTGTCGCCGTCGGGCAGGTTCGGGTGCAGCCCGGGTGCCAGCACGGTCACCCACACCGACTCGGGGTCGAAGCCCAGGCCGCCGGAGTCGGTGGTGCCGGTGATCAACTCCCAGGCGGACTGGATGGCCCCGGCCTTGAAGTACTCGCCGAACGAGAAGTTTCCGCACATCTGGAAGAACGTGCCGTGCCGGGTGGTCTTGCCCACCTCCTCGATGTCGAGGGTGCGGACGCACTTCTGCACGCTGGTGGCCGACGGCGCCGGGGGCGGCTCGCTGCCGAGGAAGTACGGCTTCATCGGCACCATGCCGGCGTTGACGAACAGCAGGTTCGGATCGTTGTAGACCAGCGGTGCCGACGGGAGCACGAGGTGGTTGCGACGCTGGAAGTACTCCAGGAATCGTCGCCGGATGTCGGCGGTGTTCATGTGTGGTGTCCTCAGGTGTGGCGCGGGAGGCTCAGACGGCGTGTCGGGGAGCCTTCTCGCTCGGGGTGGCCGGTTGGTCAGCATCGAGGTCTTCGACCAGGCCGAGCGCATCACGAAGTTCGGTCTCGCGCTCGGCCATGGCAGCTCGTGCGTCCGAGGCGAAGTCGGCGATCCGGTCGACGATCCCGGTGGTGGTCTCGTTGACCTTGTCGGTCACCGCGGCAGGCAGCTTGTGCTGGACGTAGTCGCGGGCCTTGAGCACCACCACGATGCCGACCCCGACACCGATGGTGAAGACGAGGATGCGACCCAACATCAGGCACCCCTCCGACGGGACTTCTTGGTCCGGCCCCGACCGCGCAGCGCCTGCCGGACCCCGTACGACAGCGCGGCGGTCTTCACCAGCGGCCCGCCGAGGGTCGCGGAGAACAGCGTCGCCAGCTGGGCGGCGTTCTCGGTCACGACCGCGGCGTTGGCGCTCACCTTCGCGGCGTCCTCGGTGACCAGCGACAGCTTCTCGATCTCCACGTTGGTCGCGGTGACGGTCCCCTTGAGCTCGGTCAGGATCGGCACCGACTCGTTGCCGATGTCACGGACGGCCAGCCGGGTCTCCTCGAGCACCCGCCCCAGCTTGTAGAGCGGGACGATGCACGCGCCCACGAGGATCAGGAAGGCCAATGCGGCGATCGCACCGGCGATGTCGCCCAGTCCCACGGTCATCTGCACTCCTGCTTCCTCGATGTTCGGCTGTGCGGTTTCCTGCGTGCCCCGACGACACGCGAGCCTATCCTGCCGCACCGACCGGCGTCAGGTCAGTCGGGCCCCAACAGTTCCCGGATCCGTTGCAGCCGCTCGGCCAGCCGTGCCTCGGCGCCGTGGTCGGTCGGCCGGTAGTAGTCGGCCCCGACCAGTTCGTCGGGCAGGTACTGCTGAGCAGCGATCCCGTGCGGCGCGTCGTGGGCGTACCGGTAGCCCTTGCCGTGGCCCAACTTCTCCGCCCCCGCGTAGTGCGCATCCCGCAGGTGGGGCGGCACCTGCCCGATCCGGCCCGCCCGGACGTCGGCCAGGGCGGCGTCGATCCCCTTGTACGCGGCGTTCGACTTGGGTGCCAGGGCGAGGTGGACGGTCGCCTCGGCCAGTGGGATCCGGCCCTCCGGCATCCCGATGAACGCGACGGCGTCGGCGGCGGCGACGGCCAACGGCAGGGCCGCCGGATCGGCGAGACCGATGTCCTCACTGGCCAGGATGATCAGGCGCCGCGCGATGAACCGCGGATCCTCGCCGGCCTCGATCATCCTCGCCAGGTAGTGCAGGGCGGCGTTCACGTCAGACCCGCGGACCGACTTGATGAACGCCGAGATCACGTCGTAGTGCTGGTCGCCGTCCTTGTCGTAGCGCACCGCTGCACGGTCGACGGCCTGACTGATCACCTCGGAGGTGATCGCGGTGGTGTCGCGGGCATCGGCCCCGGCGGCCGCCTCCTCCAGGTAGGTCAGCACCCGGCGGGCGTCACCGCCACCCAGCTTCAGCAGGTCGGTCCGGGCGTCGTCGGGCAGCTCGTACGACTCGCCGCCAGGCGTCCGCAGGCCCCGTTCGTCGGTCAGCGCCCGGTCGATCAGCTCGCCCAGGTCGGCGTCGGTCAACGGCCGCAGGGTCAGCAGCAGGGACCGCGACAGCAGCGGTGAGATGACCGAGAACGACGGGTTCTCGGTGGTGGCGGCGATCAGTGTGACGATCCGGTTCTCCACCGCCGGCAGCAGGACGTCCTGTTGCGACTTGGAGAACCGGTGCACCTCGTCGACGAACAACACCGTGTGCTGGTCGTCGACCAGGTCCTTGCGGGCCTGGTCGAGCACCGCGCGGACGTCGCGCACCCCGGCGGTGACCGCCGAGATCTCGACGAACCGGCGTCGGGTGGCCCGGCTGACGACGGCGGCGATGGTGGTCTTGCCGACCCCCGGTGGCCCCCACAGGAACACCGACATCGCCCCGGTGCCCTCGGCCAGCCGTCGCAGTGGTGAGCCGGCGCCGAGCAGGTGCTGCTGGCCTACGATCTCGTCGATGTTGCGTGGTCGCAGCCGTACCGCCAGCGGCGCCCCGGCGTGGCCGGAGTCGTGCAGGCTGCCGCCGGCGGTCGCGGGGGTCGTCGTCGGCCGGCCCGGTGTCGTTCCGCCGATCGGTGTCACCTCGCCGAACAGGTCCTCGGTCATCGATGGCGAACCTACACGGGCGTGCGATGATCGGGTGCTGCAGCCACCCGGGAGACACCACCATCATGAGCACCACCGCCACGACCGAGAGTCGTGCCCTCCGCATCGAGACCCATGGCGTCGACGTGATCGACGAGGACCAGCGCAAGGGGCGCCCGCGCTCGTTGTTCTGGCCGTGGTGCTCGGCCAACATGGGCGTGCTGTTCGTGTCGTGGGGTGCCTACATCCTCGACTTCGGGCTCAGCCTCACCCAGGCGTTGGTGATCACCGTCGTCGGGGTGGTCGCCTCGTTCGCCCTGGTCGGCTGGGCCGCGCTCGCGGGGCAGAAGGGGTCGGCACCGACGCTGGTGCTGTCGCGAGCCGCGTTCGGCACCCACGGCAACATCGTGCCCGGCATCGTGTCGTACCTGCTGCTGATCGGGTGGGAGATCTTCGGCGCCTCGATGGCGGTGTTCGCCGCCGGCTCGGTCGCCGAGCACCTTGCCCCCGGCACCGAGCAGACCGCCCAGGTCGTGGCGCTGGTGGTGGTGACGGGGACCGTGGTGACGCTGGGGATCCTCGGTTTCGAGGCCATCATGAAGGTGCAGAAGTGGTTCTCGATCGCCACCTTGGTGATGACCGCGGGCTACATCCTGCTCACCCTGCACCACATCGACCTGGCCACGGCAGGCGCCAGGCCGGCGGGTCCGCCGTCGGCGGTGATCGGGGCGGCGGTGATGATCCTGGCCGGGTTCGGCGTCGGCTGGACCAACTGTGCCGCCGACTACTCCCGCTACCTGCCCCGTACGGCGTCGCGTGCCGGCATCGCCGGTTGGACCACCTTCGGCGGCTCGCTGCCGGTGATCATCCTGGTGGTGTACGGCACCTTCTTGTGCGCGTCGAACTCCGAGCTCATCCCCGCGGTCGCCGACAACCCGATCGGGCCGCTGCTGAACCTGCTGCCCAACTGGTTCCTGATCCCGTTCGGCCTGGTCGCGGTGGCCGGGATGGTCTCCGGGGTGATCATCGACATCTACTCCTCCGGACTCACCCTGGTGGCGCTGGGAGTCCCGATCAAGCGCTGGTCGGGGTGCGCGATCGACGGGGTGATCATGGTGCTGGGCACGATCGGCGTGGTCTGGCTCGCGCCGGACTTCCTGACCCCGTTCATGGGATTCCTGATCACCCTGGGCGTGCCGCTGGCCGCGTGGTCGGGCGTCTTCCTGGCCGACCTCGTGCTGCGCCGACGGCGCTACGACGAGGTCAAGCTGTTCGATCCCGGGGTCGCGGGCGGGTACGGCCGGGTCCGCCCCGTGCCGCTGCTGATCATGGTCGTCTCGAGCATCATCGGCTTCGGCCTGGTCACCAACCAGAACGCGAGCTGGCTGAGTTGGCAGGGCTACCTGCTCGACCTCGGGTTGGGCGGCCGGGAGGGTCCCTGGCAGTACGCCAACATCGGGATCCTGGTCTCACTGGTGCTGAGCTTCGTGGCCTACCTGTTGCTGTGCCGCGGCACCGTCCGCCGCCAGGAGGCCACCCCCGCCCCGGAGCTGCCGAAGGCCGAGTTGATCCGGCCCGGACTGGTCGACTGACCCGGTTCGTACGACCCGGGTGTGAAGATTCGTTTGGCCCGGCACGCAACCACCGCCACCCTGACGGCGTAGTCCACTCGACGACGCACACACCCGGGCCACCGGGACAGGAAGGGGGCAGACCATGGACGAAGCCGCGTTCGACGCGTTCTACGGCGCGACCTTCCATCGTGTCGTGTCGCAGGTCTACCTCATCTGCGGGAACCTGACCGAAGCCCAGGACTGCGCCCAGGAGGCCTTCGTCCGGGCGTGGGACAAGCGACGCCAGCTCGACCGCGCCGGGCACCCCGAGGCGTGGGTCCGTACCGTCGCCCACCGGCTGTGCATCAGCCGCTGGCGCAAGCACTCGAAGGCCGACCGGGACCCTGACCGGGCACTGCAGGTCCCCGCCGCGCACGGTGAGCCCGGCCCCGATCGCGTCGCGGTCTGGCGGGCGCTGGACCAGCTGTCGGTCGAGACCCGACGCACACTCGTGCTGTTCTACTTCGTCGACCTGTCGGTCGCCGACATCGCCGCCGAGACCGGGGTGCCCGAAGGCACCGTCAAGGCCCGGTTGTCCCGTGGGCGGACGACGATGGCCAAGCTGCTCGGCGACGACCACACCCAGCTCTCACTCCCCACGGAGGTGTCCGATGGCTCACGATGATCCCTTCGGCCTGGCCGCACTGGCACAGGACGTCCGTCGCGTCACCCCCGTACCCGCTGCCGAGATCCGGCGGGTGGCCGACGGTCGGCGTCGGCTCCGCGTGCTGGTCGTCATCGCCGCCGTGATGGTCGGCGTCGTGCTGACCGGGGTGATCGTCGGCTTCGGCGCCACCGGCCGGCTCGGCACGGCGCCCTGGCTGCCGCCGGTGAACCCGACGGGCTCCGAGGCCGTCCCGCAGCCGCCACCGGTCGGTGGCTCCCCCACCCCACCCAACACCCCGGGCACGACTCCGACCTCGGCCCCGACGTCGGAACAGCCCGGCGTGGCCCAGCCGACCTGGGACAACGTCCCGGGCACCGACGTCATCTACGTCAGCTCACCCGGGGACATGTCTGCGCTCGGCGACCAGGAGGAATGGGGCCCCCAATGGGCCCCCAGCATCTGTGGCCCGGTGGAGCCGGAGCAGCTCGACATCCGCACGCTCATGCTGCGCTCGTTCGGCAATGCGAGCAGCACCACCGAACAGGTGGTGGTGATGGGCTTCGACTCCGAGGCCGCCGCGATCAGCGCCCGTGACCAGATCGCCGAGTGGTACGCCACCTGCGACGAGCGCTTGGCCGAGGAAGGCATGCAGCGGACCAACTCCTTCGGGCCGGAGCAGATCACCGCCGGCCGCGACGGCGAGGTCCCCGAGGATGCCGACGCGCGGTTCTACTCCGTCGCCTGGGTCACCCCGGACCAGGTGGAGCGTCAGACCGGCAACTTCGAGAACGTCGCACTGATCCAGCGCGGCAACCGGGTCGCCTGGTTGATCACCCCGATCGGCGAGGCGATGGACAACAACTGCGGCTGGAAGGCCGACGACTCCGAGATGCAGTGTCCGGTCGCCGCCCAAGCACCTGCCGTCGCCGAGGGCCTGCTCTGAGGCAACTCGTCCTCTTTGAACCCGGATGAGTTCCGGTCCGGAACCCGGTAGCATCGCCGATGTTCGTGGTGACGGCGTGACGACCCGTCGGTGGCCTTCGGCCGCACCCACGGACCGCGCGTCCGGCGTACCGACGAGAGGTCGCATCCCGTTCGACGGGCGGGTGTTGGCGACAAAGGTGTGGTGGCACCGCGATCTGGCCCCCGCCCACACCTCCCGGGCTGCCCTCCCGGAGGTGCACCCGTACCACCGGGAGTCCTACCAGAAAGGACACCCGACATGCTCCGTACCCATTCGGCCGGCGCCCTCCGCGCCGAGCACACCGGTCAGACCGTCACCCTCACCGGGTGGGTCGCCCGGCGCCGTGACCACGGCGGCGTCGCCTTCATCGACCTACGGGACGCCTCCGGCGTGGCCCAGGTGGTGGTGCGCGACGAGGTGCTCGCCGCCTCCGGCGCACACGACCTGCGCAACGAGTACTGCGTCAAGGTCGTCGGTGTCGTCGAGGCCCGCCCCGAGGGCAACGCCAACCCCGACCTGCCGACCGGTGAGATCGAGGTCGCGATCAGCGAGCTCGAGGTCCTCAACCCGTCCGCCCCGCTGCCGTTCCAGATCGACGAGCGGGTCAGCGTCGGCGAGGAGGCGCGGCTCAGGCACCGGTACCTCGACCTGCGTCGCCCGGCGCCCGCCGAGGCCCTGCGACTCCGCAGCCGGGTCAACCGTGCCGCCCGGGAACTGTTGTCGGCAAGGGACTTCGTCGAGGTCGAGACGCCGACGTTGACCCGGTCGACCCCCGAAGGGGCCCGCGACTTCCTGGTCCCCGCCCGACTGGCACCGGGGAGCTGGTACGCCCTGCCGCAGAGCCCGCAGCTGTTCAAGCAGCTGTTGATGGTCGCCGGGATGGAGCGCTACTTCCAGATCGCGCGCTGTTACCGCGACGAGGACTTCCGGGCCGACCGGCAGCCCGAGTTCACCCAGCTCGACATCGAGATGAGCTTCGTCGACCAGGACGACGTGATCGAGCTCGGCGAGGCGATCGCGGTCGAGCTGTGGCGGTTGATCGGCGTCGAGCTGCCGACCCCGTTCCCGCGGATCACCTACGCCGAGGCGATGCGTCGCTACGGCTCCGACAAGCCCGATCTGCGGTTCGGGCTGGAGCTGGTGGAGTGCACCGACTACTTCGCCGAGACCAGCTTCCGGGTGTTCCAGGCGCCGTACGTCGGCGCGGTCGTGATGCCCGGTGGCGGCTCGCAGCCCCGGCGCACCTTCGACGCCTGGCAGGAGTGGGCGCGACAGCGCGGGGCCAAGGGGCTGGCCTACGTCACCCTCGACGAGACCGGCGAGCTCGGTGGACCGGTCGCCAAGAACCTGAGCGAGACCGAGCGGGCCGGACTGGCCGCCCACACCGGCGCCCGACCCGGGGACTGCATCTTCTTCGCCGCCGGTGCGGTCAAGTCATCGCGCGCGCTGCTCGGTGCGGCCCGCGGGGAGATCGCCGCCCGCGGTGGGTTGATCGACCCGGACGCGTGGGCGTTCTGCTGGGTGGTCGACGCCCCCCTGTTCGAGTCGGCCGCCGACGCGGTGGCCGCCGGCGACGTCGCCGTCGGTGGCGGCCAGTGGACCGCGGTGCACCACGCCTTCACCTCACCCCAGGACGTCGAGCACTTCGACGAGTCGCCCGGGGAGGCGTTGGCGTACGCGTACGACATGGTCTGCAACGGCAACGAGATCGGGGGTGGGTCCATCCGTATCCATCGCCGTGACGTGCAGGAGCGGGTGTTCGCGCTGATGGGGCTGTCGGCCGAGGAGGCCCAGGAGAAGTTCGGCTTCCTGCTCGACGCCTTCGCCTACGGCGCCCCGCCGCACGGTGGCATCGCCTTCGGCTGGGACCGGATCGTGGCCCTGCTGGCCGGGGTGGACTCCATCCGTGAGGTGATCGCCTTCCCGAAGTCGGGTGGCGGCTACGACCCGCTCACCCAGGCGCCGGCGCCGATCACCCCGCAGCAGCGCAAGGAGGCGGGCGTCGACGCCAGGCCGGCAACCTGACACCACGCCGGGTGCAACCGTTATCAAACCGACACGGCAGACGGTGGACAGAGTGGATACGGCCCTGTACTAATTGAGGTTAGTGCCGTCGCCCACCAAGTTCGTGGGCCTCGCCACAGCCGGATACGGGCGTCCGTCGACTGCTCCTGCAGGAGGTCGGGTGTCTCACAGATCCCTACCCTGACAGGAGAATCGTGCTCAATCGCCGCACACTACTCGGGTCCACCGCCGCACTCGGTGTCGCCGCCGGACTCGCCGCTTGCTCACCCGGCTCGGGTGGCTCGAGCGAGGGCGGGTCCGGAACCGGTGGCGCCGAGGGCGGCGCCGGCGGGGACTCGACCCCCACCTACACCGCCTTCGAAGGGGTCACCCCCGATCTGGAGGGTGACGCCGAGCTGGGGATCCCGAACGGCTACTACCGGTTCCCGGACAGCCCGCCGAAGATCACCGAGTTCCCGCTGCCGCAGACCGATCCGATCTCCGTGCTCACCCAGGGCATCGTCGGCAACGTCCCGATGGACCAGAGCACCTGGTTCAAGATGCTGCAGACCGACCTCGGCAACGAGCTGCCGACCACCATCACCGCCAGCTCCCAGTACACCGAGAAGTTGCAGACGCTGATCGCCGGCGGCCAGCTCCCGGACATGCTGATGCTGTCCACCGTGCCCGAGATGCCGCGACTGCTGGAGTCCACGTTCACCGACCTGGGCCAGTTCATCGGTGGCGACAAGGTCAGCCAGTACCCCGGTCTGGCCTCGATCCCGACCACCGCCTGGTCGGTGTCGACGCTGAACGGCAAGCTGTGGGGCATCCCGCAGGCGCGTCCGCCGGCCGGCATCATCATGTCGACCCGCGGTGACCTGCTGGAGCCGAAGGGCATCGACCCCAACCAGTCACCGGCCGACGGCGCGGAGATGCTGGCCCTGATGAAGGAGATGAACGACCCGTCGGCGCCGCAGTTCGCGATGGGTGCGCTGCCGACGTCGTGGTTGATGAACATCATCCTCGAGATGATGGACGCCCCCAACGGCTGGGCCGAGGAGGGCGGCGAGTTCACCGCCGAGTGGGAGACCGAGGAGTACAAGGAGGCGCTGGTCCACGTCAAGGAGTTCTGGGACGCCGAGGTGCTGCACCCCAACTCGTTCTCCGATTCGGGCAGCAGCTCCACGTGGTGGCAGGGTGGCCTGACCCAGGTCTACATCCAGGGCTTCACGAACTGGCTGTACTTCACCCAGCGTCGCCCGGAGTTCAACATGGGCCGGATCGACATCCCGAAGTGGGACGGCGGCGGCCTGGCCAGCAAGCACCAGTCGGTGCCGGGCTACGGCGCCTACATCGCCATCCCGCAACAGGACTCCGAGGAGCGGGTGCACGAGATCCTCAACGTGCTGAACTACCTCGCCGCGCCGTACGGCACCGAGGAGTACCTGCGGGCCAACTACGGGGTGCCCGGTGAGCACTACAACATGGAGGAGGGGGTGCCCGTCGCCACCGACCGGATCGTCGACGACCCGCGCATCCTGACCTACTTCGGCTCCCAGGTGCTGGCCGACCTGACCGGCCCGAAGTGGCTGGTCGACGCCCAGAGCGAGTACCTGCACGAGATCATGCCGGACTCGAAGGCGAACGCGACCACCGGGCTGTACTCCGCGACGAACATGTCCGACGGGAGCTCGTTCGGCCGCGAGCTCACCGACGTCACGGGCAACTTCGTGCAGGGCCGTGGCGACATGAAGGCCTTCGAGGACCTGATCGCCGAATGGCAGAAGGGCGTCGGTGCCGACATCAAGGCCGAGTACGCCGAGGCCAAGCAGCAGCAGGGCTGACCGCCGGCCGGCGGTGGGGAGGGACACACCGGACCGAGTCGGGCTTTCCCGACCGGTGCCGTCACACTGGTAGTTGTGCCTGACGAGCAGACCTTCCCCACCGACCGGCTGCGCCCGGAGGACCACGAGGCGCTACCCGACTGGGTGACCTCGCAACGTCGCCCCCGGCTCTACGCATCCGGGCAACGCTGGCGCCGCCTCAGCCAGCGGGCGGCCAGCGCGATCTCGGCCAACGATCCGCCGACCGCCACGCTCCGGCTCCGCGAGATCGAGACGGTGGCCGACGACCGTCATGCGCGTGCGGTGGTGGACCTGGCCACCCGGGTGGCCGCCCTCACCCTCACCACCGGCGGATCCAGTGCGGAGGCGACCGCAGCCGCCCTCCAGGTGACGCACTCGTACGGCCTCACCTCGGTGCATGTCGAGGTCAGCTTCAGCTCGGTGATCGTCAGCCTGCACCGCGGCGCGGACCGCGACGCCCTCACCCTGCTGCGCACCGTCCCCCACCGGGCCCCCGACTACGCCCGGCTGTCCGAACTGCAGGCGATGTTGGAGGACCTGCCGAAGCTCGACGTGATCCGGGCCCGCAAGCGGTTCGACCAGATCGTGGAGAAGCCGCGGCGCTACCGTCCCTGGGTGCTGACCGTGGCCGCCGCCGTGCTCGGTGTCGGGGTGGCCCTGCTGCTCGGTGGCGGCTGGCGGGAGGCGCTGCTCGCCGGGCTGGCCGCCGCCGGCGTCGACCTGGTGCACAGTGGGCTGTCACGGCGCGGGGCGCCGGAGTTCTTCGCCCAGATCGCGGGGGCCGCCGTCCCGACGTCGCTGGCACTGGTGGTCACCGGCTTGGGAACGCTCGAGGTGCCGGGTTTCGCCGGCATCTCACCGTCGATGGTGGTCGCCGCCGGCGTGGTGATGTTGCTGTCCGGGCTCTCGGTGGTGAGCGGCGCCCAGGACGCCATCGACGGCTTCCTGCTGACCGCGGTGGCCCGGAGCTTCCAGGTGGGCCTGCTCACCCTCGGCATGGTGCTCGGCATCCTCGGCGTGCTGTGGGCGGCCAACCTGTTCGGCCTGCCGAGTTACCTGAACTCGCAGGTGACCACCTCGCTCAACCCGCTGCCGACGACGCTCGGCGCACTGTTCACCGCACTCGGTTTCGCGGTGATGTCCCAGACCCGGATCAAGGCGCTGTGGTGGTGTTGCGGCCTCGGCGTGCTCGGCTGGCTCGGTTTCCTGGCCGGGCAGGCCGTCGGACTGGGCCACGGCACCTCGGTGGGCGTCGGCGCCACCGTGGCCGCGATCGTGGCGCATCTGGTGTCCCGTCCGGCGAGGATGGCGCCGGTCGGTCTGATCACCGCCGGCGTGATCGCGCTGTTGCCCGGTGGCATGGTCTACCGGGGCCTGTACGGCCTGTCGCAGTCCCACTCGTTGATCGAGTTCGGCCCCGCCACCTTGGAGTTGATCGGTGCGGTCACCGTCGGCATCGGCATCGCGATGGGAGTCACCCTGGGCACCTGGCTGGGCCGGTTCGCGACCCGCGGCCGGGACGGCCGTTTCCGGTTCCAGCGCAAGGCCCTGCGGCACAGCGCGGGTGTGCTGGGCGAGTGAGGCTCACTCCCCGGCGGGTCGTACCCGGGGGCGTACGTCATCGGCCGGCGGCTGCCAGCTGTCGGCGTCGGCGGCCACCTGGTCGCCGGACCGGATGTCCTTGACCTCGTCCCCGTCCGGCCGGGCGAACCAGACGTAGGGGATGCCGCGCCGGTCGGCGTAGCGGATCTGCTTGCCGAACCTGTCCGCCTTCGGGGCGACCTCGGCCGGGATCCCCCGGCCGCGCAGGGTGGTCGCGGTGGCGAAGGCGGCGTCGCGCGACTCGTCGGCGTCCACCGCGACCAGCACACAGGTGGGCACCGACCGATCGGTGGTGAGCACACCTTGGCCCAGCAGTGGCACCAACATCCGCGAGACGCCGAACGAGAACCCGACTCCGGGGTAGGTACGGCGGCCGTCGGAGGCGAGCCGGTCGTACCGGCCACCCGAGGCGACCGACCCCAGCGACTCGTACCCGGCGAGCTGGGTCTCCAACACGGTACCGGTGTAGTAGTCGAGGCCGCGGGCGATGCTGAGGTCGGCGCGGACCAGCCCGGGAGCGACCCGGCCGGCACCGCGCACCACGGCGGCCAGCAGCTCGAGCCCTTCGTCGAGCAGCGGGTGGTCGACCCCGAGCGCGCGGACCCGGTCGACGAACGACTCGTCGGTGGTGGCGATCTCGGCCAACGCCAGACAACTGCGGGCGACCGCCTCGGTGACCCCGCAGTCGGCGACCAGGCTCGCCGCGACCCGGTCCGGGCCGATCTTGTCGAGCTTGTCGATCCGCTGCAGCACGGCCGCCGGGTCGTCGATCCCCAACCCGGTGTAGAAGCCCTCGGCGAGCTTGCGGTTGTTGACCCGCAGCACCGCCGCCGGGAACCCGAGGTCGCGGCGCAGCCGGGCGAACCCGTCCGCGGCGACCGCGACGATCTCGACGTCGTGGTGGTCGGCCAACACGTCAGCCCCGACGATGTCGACGTCGGCCTGGGTGAACTCGCGGTAGCGGCCCTCCTGCGGTCGTTCACCGCGCCACACCTTCTGCACCTGGTAGCGCCGGAACGGGAACTGCAGCTTGCCGGCGTGCTCCAGCACGTAGCGGGCGAACGGCACGGTCAGGTCGTAGTGCAGACCCCAGACCGGCGCGTCGTCACCGTCGGTGTCGGCGTGCAGCCGACGGACAGCGTACACCTCCTTGTCGACCTCACCCTTGCCGGCCAACACCTCGAGCGGCTCGATCGCCCGGGTCTCGACCGAACCGAAGCCGTGCAGCTCGAACACCGTCGTCAGCGCGTCGAGCACCCGCTGTTCGATGATGCGGTCGGCCGGCAGGAACTCGGGAAAGCCGGACATCGGGGTGGTGCGGGCCATGCAGCCGGCTCCTTCTCTCGTGGTTGGACCAGACGGGGTGGTGGGTCGAGCGTGCCCCGACATCCTAGGCCGACGGCAGGTGTGGGTTCCGTCGGATTTCGTCGGCCAGGGTCGTCCGAGGGCCGTGCCCGGGCAGCAGCACGGTCGCCGGGTCGAGTTCGGCGACCAGCCGGGCCAGCGTGGCCGCCATCGTGGCCGGGTCGCCACCGGGCAGGTCGGTCCGACCGACCGATCCGGCGAACACGACGTCACCGGTGAACGCCACCGGTGGGGTGTTCGGCTCGGTCGGCACGTCCAGGGTGAGCACCACCGATCCCGGCGTGTGACCCGGCGCCTCCACCACGGTCAGCCCCACCCCGGCAACCGCCACCCGTTCACCGGCGGTGAGCTCGGCCACCGTGGTCGGCAGGACGTCACCGTGGGCGGCCAGGAACGGCGCGACCATCGGTGCCAGCTGGGGCCCGAGCCCGCTGAGCGGGTCGGCGAGCAGGCCGCGGTCACCGGGGTGGATCCAGCACGGGACCTGCCAGTGCTCGCCCACCGCGGCGGCATCGGCGACATGGTCCAGGTGGCCGTGGGTCGCCACCACCGCAGCCGGCGTCAGGCCGTGTTCCCGGCACAGCTCGACGATCGTGTCGAACGCGTCCTGTCCGGCGTCGATCACGACACATTCGGTCGTACCCTCGGCCGCCACCAGATAACAGTTCGCGTCGAAGGCGCCCGACGGGAAGGATGCGAGGAACACCCGAGCCACCCTATCGGGCAAGATGGAGACCATGACTGAGCAGGCCGCCCCCACCCCGCGCGACCCCGCTGCCTCCGGCAAGCAGGAGTCCGCCGCCGCACATCCGCAGAACCCCGCCGACTTCGGTCGCGTCGATCCCGACGGTACGGTCCACGTCCGCACCGCCGCCGGGGAGCGGGTGGTCGGGCAGATGCCCGACACCCCGCTCGACGAGGCGATGGCGTTCTACACCAAACGGTACGAGGCGCTGGCGGTCACGGTGGAACTGCTGGAGAAGCGGATCGACGCCGGCTCGGTGAGCCCGGACGAGGCCGCCCACCTGATCAAGAAGGAACGGCAGGCGATCGCCGAGGCGAGCGCGGTCGGCGACCTGGATGCCTTGTGGGCCCGGTTGGACGCGCTCGCCCCGAAGCTCGCCGAGCAGCGGGAGGTGCGGCGTGCCGAGAAGGCCGAGCACCAGGCGGCGACCCGCACCACCAAGGAGGGGTACGTCGCCGAGGCCGAACGGCTGGCCGCCGGCAACGACTGGCGGGGCGGGGTGAACAAGTTCCGCGACCTGCTGGAGAAGTGGAAGGCGCTCCCCCGCATCGACAAGGCCACCGACGACGAGCTGTGGCACCGGTTCTCGTCGGCGCGCACCACCTACACCCGCCGCCGCAAGGCCCAGTTCGCCGAGCAGGCCCACAAGCGTGACGCGGCCGCCGACGAGAAGCGCAGGATCATCACCGAGGCCGAGGCGTTGGCCGACTCGACCGACTGGGGTCCCACCTCCGGTGCCTTCCGCGACCTGATGACGCGCTGGAAGGCTGCCGGGCCCGCCCCACGGGAGGTGGACGACAAGCTGTGGGCCACCTTCCGTGGCCTGCAGGACAAGTTCTTCGAGGCCCGGACCGCCGCGAACGCCGAGCAGGACAAGGAGTACAAGGGCAACCAGGACGCCAAGGAGGCGTTGCTGGCCGAGTACGAGCCGCAGATCAGGCCGACCGACGACCTCGACCGGGCGAAGACCGCGTACCGCGAACTGCTCGACAAGTGGTCCGAGATCGGCAAGGTGCCACGCGATGCGATCCGACCCCTCGACCAACGGATGAAGGCGCTGGAGAACGCCATCAAGAAGGTCGAGGACGACCGCTGGAAGCGCACCAACCCCGAGGCACGCGCCCGGGCGGAGGACACCGCCGACAAGCTGCGGTCGCAGATCGCCGAGCAGGAGACCAAGGCGGAGAAGGCGGAGGCGCGGGGCGACAACCGGGCCGCCGAGCAGGCACACAAGGCGGCCGAGACGTACCGGACGTGGCTGGAACAGGCCGAAGCCGCGGTGAACGACTTCAGTGGGTGACCGACGTCAGCTGAAGGCGAGCCGCCTCATTGGCTGAGCCGGTAGACGTCGAAGACCGACGGCACCTGCCGGACGGCTCGCAGCACGTGGTCGAGGTGCGCCGGGTCACCGGTCTCGAAGGTGAACCGCGCCTTGCACACCTGGTCCTTGCTGGTCGCCAGGCTGGCCGACAGGATGTTGACGTGCTGGTCCGACAGCACACGGGTGATGTCGGACAGCAGCCGGTTCCGGTCCAGCGCCTCGACCTGGACCGCCACCAGGAAGGAACTCTGCGCGTTCGGCGCCCACTGCACCGGCACGATCCGCTCCGGGGACCGGGTGAGGTCCTGGGCGTTCGTACAGTCACGGCGGTGCACCGACACGCCTGCTGATCGGGTGACGAAGCCGATGATCTCGTCACCGGGCACCGGCGTACAGCACTTGGCGAGCTTGACCCACAGGTCGGTGGCGCCGACCACCTCGACGCCCGCGTCGTCGTGGGTCGGCCTGGGACGGGTCGGTCGCTCGTCCTCGGTCGCCTCCTCGGTGACGGCGTCCTCGCCGCCCTCCAACTGCAGCAACCGGGCGACCACGGCCTGCGGGCTGACGTGCTTCTCACCGATCGCGGCGAACAGCCCGGTGACGTCGGGCGCCCGGAAGTACGTCGCGACCGCTGTCAGGTGCTCCATCGTCAGCAACCGCTGCATCGGGACCCCGGTCCGGCGGATCGACTTGGCCAGCTCGTCCTTGCCGGTCTCGATCGCCTCGTCGCGGCGGGACCGGGTGAAGTGGTGACGGATCTTGTTGCGGGCCCGCGGGCTCTTGACGAAGTTCAGCCAGTCCTTGCTCGGCCCCGCGTCGGGTGCCTTCGAGGTGAGGACCTCGACCGAGTCGCCGTTCACCAGGATCGACTCCAGAGCGACCAGCCGGCCGTTCACCCGGGCACCGATGGTCCGGTCGCCGACCTCGGTGTGGATGGCGTAGGCGAAGTCGACCGGCGTCGAGCCGTACGGCAACGCCATCACGTCACCCTTCGGGGTGAACACGTACACCTCGCTGGAGCTGATCTCGAACCTCAGGGAGTCGAGGAACTCACCGGGGTCGTCGGTCTCGCGCTGCCACTCCTGGATCTGCTGCAGCCACGACAGGTCGTCGCCGCCGGTGCCGGCGTGCGACTTGGACTCCTTGTACTTCCAGTGGGCGGCGACACCGTACTCGGCCCGCTGGTGCATGTCGGCGGTGCGGATCTGGAGTTCGACCGGTCGCCCGCCGGGCCCCAGCACGGTGGTGTGGAGCGACTGGTACATGTTGAACTTCGGCATCGCGATGTAGTCCTTGAACCGCCCCGGCAGCGGGCGCCACCGGACGTGCATCACGCCGAGCGCGGCGTAGCAGTCGCGCGGGGAGTCGACCAGCACGCGCAGCCCGATCAGGTCGTAGATGTCGGAGAACTCCCGACCGCGGACCACCATCTTCTGGTAGATCGAGTAGTAGTGCTTCGGCCGACCGGACACGGTGGCCTTGATCTTGGCCTCCTTGAGGTCGGCGCGGACGACCTCGAGGACCTCGGCGAGCATCCCTTCGCGTGACGGGGCCCGTTCGGCGACGAGGTGGACGATCTCGTTGTAGATCTTGGGCTGCAGGGTTGCGAAGGCGAGGTCCTCGAGCTCCCACTTGATCGTGTTCATGCCGAGCCGGTGGGCCAGCGGGGCGAAGATCTCGAGGGTCTCGTTGGCGATCCGGGCCTGCTTGTCGGGCCGCAGGTGGTAGAGCGTCCGCATGTTGTGCAGCCGGTCGGCCAGCTTGATCACCAGGACGCGGATGTCACGGGCCATCGCCACGATCATCTTGCGCAGCGTCTCGGCCTTGGCCGACTCGCCGTACTTCACCTTGTCGAGCTTGGTGACGCCGTCGACCAGCAGCGCGACCTCGTCCCCGAAGTCGGCGCGCAGGTCGTCGAGCGCGTAGTCGGTGTCCTCGACCGTGTCGTGCAGCAGCGCGGCGCACAACGTGGTCTCGGTCATGCCGAGACCGGCCAGGATGGTCGCCACGGCGAGTGGGTGGGTGATGTAGGCGTCGCCGCTCTTGCGGAGTTGACCGGTGTGCCACTTCTCGGCCGTCCGGTAGGCGCGCTCGATCAGCGCGAGGTCGGCCTTGGGGTGGTTGGCCCGGACGGTGGAGAACAGCGGTTCCAGTTCGGCCGTGGTCTGCTTCGTGCCGGCACCGAAGCGGGCGAGGCGGTGCCGCATCCGGACCCGGGGCGCTTCGGGACCGGTGGTGAGGCGGACCGGCAGGCCCGCCTGGGAGGCGCCGTGCCGTGCCGACTCCTCCCGGCTCTCCGGTTCGGTCCGGGCCGGGACAGGTTCTGCCATGGCGGCTCCCTCCCCTCGTCGGCTGCACGGGTGACTGCTCACCCCGTCGGCAAGTCTACGTTCCCGACACGCCGGGGCCGTGCGGGGCGCGTGGGACCAGCGCTACTGGTCCTCGGGTGCCTGCCGGACCACGATCACGTGGTCACCGGTCTGCAACTCGGCGACCGCCGGGTCGTAGAACCGCCGCAATGTCTTGTTCCGGACCACCGCGACCACCTGCTCGCCCTCGATCTCGGAGGGGTGGCGACCGACTTCGTCCGGGGCGGCCAGCCGCTCGAACACCTCCAACCCCTCGCCGGAGCTCAGGATGTCCTCGATCACGGTACCGAGGTTGGGACTCACCGCCGACAGCCCGAGCAGTCGGCCGACAGCGTCGGAGGAGGTGACGACCGCGTCGGCACCCGACTGTCGCAGCAGCGAGGCGTTGTCGTGCTCCCGGCAGGCCACCACCACGTGGGCACTGGGATTGAGCCGCCGGACGGTCAACGTGGTCAGGATCGCCGAGTCGTCCCGGTCGAGGGTGATGATGATCTCGCGGGCCTTGCTGATCTCGGCGCGTTGCAGCAGCTCGCGGCGGGTCGCATCACCTTGCAGGGCCGCGACGCCGTCACGGCTCGCGTCGTCGAGGGCACGTTGTTGGCCGTCGATCACGACGACCTTGGTCAGGTCGACCTCGTTGCGGATCATGGTCTGGACCGCGGCCCGGCCCTTGGTGCCGTAGCCGATGACGACGACGTGGTTGCGCATCCTCTTCCTCCAACGGGCGTCGATGTAGATGCGGCGGCCCTGGTTCGCCAGGACCTCCAGGGTGGTCCCGACCAACAGCACCAGGAACGTGATCCGCATCGGCGTGACGATGAACGCGTTGATCAGCCGGGAGTGCAGGGCGACCGGGGTGATGTCGCCGTACCCGGTGGTGGTGATCGTGACCGTCGAGTAGTAGAGGGCATCGACCAGGTTGACCGTACCGTCACTGTTGTCGGTGTAGCCGTCCCGGTCCAGCCACACCATGGCCACGATCAGGACCAGCAGAACACCGGCCAGTGCCGCCCGCTGGCCGAGCTGCACCAGTGGGGTCGATCGCCGGAACGGGAGCCGGATCAGGGCGTCGGAGACGTATTCGCGACCAGTCCGGACGTCCCGTGCGCTCACGACGTCACCACACTGCAGACAGGTCCCAGACCGGCTCCGACGATCCGGTCCCGGCCACCCAGGTCGGGCAGTTCGAGCAGCACGCCGACGCCGACCGTGACTCCCCCGACCTGCCGTACGAGGTCAGCGGTGGCGACCACCGTGCCGCCGGTGGCGAGGACGTCGTCGACGATCCACACCCGGGCCCCGGGCGGCAGTGCGTCCACCTGCATGGTGAGACTGGACTCGCCGTACTCGAGGGCGTAGCTGTGGCTCACCAACGCGCCGGGCAGCTTGCCGGGCTTGCGGACCGGCACGAAGCCGCAGCCCAGGGCCAGTGCGACCGGTGCCCCCAGGATGAAGCCGCGGGCCTCGACCCCCACCACCGCGTCGATCGGACCGGGAACCGCCTCGGCCATCGCGTGCACCGCGGCGGCGAGCCCGGCGGGGTCGGCCAGCACCGGGGCGATGTCGGAGAACAGCACACCCGGGGACGGGAAGTCGGGCACGGTCCGGACCAGGTCCGCGACGACCCGAGCGTGTGACGTCACCTTCACCCCGCCCGTCTCCTTCACCCCGCCCGTCATCGTCGCCTGCTGCGTGTCTTCCGCACCGGTTGTGGTCGTTTTGCGCCACCGGACCGCAGCTCCCGATCCTTCGCCGCACTGGTGCCGTGCGGGCCCGCGGAGTCAGTGCCGGCCGTGGCACCGGCGGTCACCAGCTGCGGCTCGGTCTGCTTCACCGCGACCGAGCCCGTGCCGGCGGATGCCTTGCGGCGGCGGGCCACCCGTTGGTTGTGCTTCTTGATGCCCGGTTCGCGGTTCTTCATCACCACCAGCAACGGTGTCGCGATCACCAGCGACGAGTACGCGCCGGCGATCATGCCGGTGAACAGCGCCAGCGACAGGTCCTTCAGCGGCCCCTCACCGAGGATGACGGTACCGGCGAACAACAGTGCCGCGACCGGCAGCACACCGATGACGGTGGTGTTGATCGACCGCACCAGCACCTGGTTGACGGCCAGGTTGGCCGCCCGGGCGTACGTGTGGGTGGTCTGTCCCATCAGGTTCTTGGTGTTCTCGCGGACCTTGTCGAAGACCACCACGGTGTCGTACAGCGAGTACCCGAGGATGGTCAGCACACCGATCACGGTCGCCGGGGTGACCACGAAGCCGACGGCCGCGTACACCCCGACCGTGACGACGAGGTCGTGCAGCAAGGCGACCATCGCGGCCACCGACATCTTCCAGTTGCGGAAGTAGATGGCGATGACCAGGGAGACCAGGCCCAGGAAGACCCCCAACGCGATCAGCGCCTGCTGGGTGATCTGTTGACCCCATGAGGCACCGATCAGGCTGTACGCGACCTCCTCGACCGGGACGCCCGCCTGTTCGGCGATGGCGGCCTGGACGACCGGCACCTCGGTCTGCGAGTCGAGGGTCCTGGTCTGGATCCGGACCCGGTCGGTGCCGATGGTCCGGACCGTCACCTCACGCATCTCGGGCAGTCCGGTGGCGACCACCGCGTCGGTGAAGTCGCCGACGGTCTCGTCGGTCACGGTGGCGTGCACCTGGAAGTCGGCTCCACCACGGAACTCGATGCCGAGGTTGAAGCCCCGGATGCCGACGATCGCGACCGACGCGACGATCAGCAGCGCCGAGAAGAGGAAGAACCACTTCTGCAGACTGATGAAGTTGAACGACAGGTCACCGCTGTACAGCCGCTCCGCGAAGTTCCGTCGGGGCTCAGCCTTGACGGGGGCCGCGGGCTCGTCGTCGTCAAGATCCTCGTCGTCGTCAAGATCCTCGTCGTCATCCTCGAGGTCCTCGTCGTCATCCTCAAGGTCCTCGTCGTCCTCGAGGTCCTCGTCCACCTCGGTGACGTCGGTGTCCACTTCCTCTTCGTCGCGACCCCGGCGACGGTCTCCGCGTGCCATCAGGCCCTCCCTCCGGCAACGGCGCGACGCCGACCGGGCAGCGACTTCACGCCCAGATGGCGGGCGTCGAGTCCGGACAACTTGTGGCCGCCACCGAAGAACTTGGTCCTGGCCAGCAACACCACCAGCGGCTTGGTGAAGAACAGCACGACGGCGAGGTCGATGATCGTGGTCAGCCCGAGGGTGAACGCGAAGCCCTTGACCGAGCCGATCGCCAGGATGAACAGGATGATCGCGCTCAGCATCGACACCGCGTCGGAGATGATGATCGTGCTCCGGGCGCGCTGCCACCCGGTCTCGACCGCGGTCCGCAGGGTGCGCCCCTCACGTACCTCGTCCCGTATTCGTTCGAAGTAGATGATGAACGAGTCCGCGGTCACACCGATCGCCACGATGGCGCCGGCGATGCCGGGCAGGTTGAGTGCGAAGCCCATGCTCTCGCCCAACAGCACCATGCACGCGTACGTCATCGCGGCAGCGATGGCGAGTGAGGAGATGATCACCACGAACAGGCCGCGGTAGTACGCGATGGCGTAGAGCAGCACCAGGGCCAGACCGATCGCACCGGCGATCATGCCCGCCTCCAGCTGCTCACCGCCGAGGGTGGCCGAGACCGTGTCGACCGAGGAGATGTCGAACGCCAGCGGCAGCGCACCGTACTTCAACACGTTCGCCAGCTGTTGGGCCGACTGCTGGTTGAAGTTGCCCTGGATCATCGCCTGGCCGCCGGGGATCGGCTTGTCGACCGTCGGTGCCGAGATGGACGTGCCGTCCAGCACGATCGCGAACCGGTTCTGCGGCTCCTGCTTCTGCGACAGCATGGTGGTCGCCTCGGCGAAGGTCTGCGCCGCCTCGTTGTTGAACGACAGGTTGACCACCCACTGCAGCTCCCCCTGGGGGATGCCGGCGTTGGCGTCGGTGAGGTCCTGGCCCTCGATGATCGACGGACCCAACAACAGCTTCTCGGTCCCGTCCTCGCTGCAGGTGATCAGCGGCTGTCGCGGATTGTCGACCGGCGGCTGATCACAGGTGTAGGCCATGAACTGCTGGTACTCGGCCTCGGTCGGCTGCCAACCCATCGACTCCGCCTCGGGGATGTCGGCACCCTCGGAGCCCGGGCTGGGCGGTGGCACCGTCGGCAGGTTCGGTGCTGGCCGTCCGTTGCCCTCGGTCGTGGCGCTGCCACTGGGCTCACCGGACGGGACGGCACTGCCGGTGGGCTCCCCGGACGGCTGGGCCGATCCCTCACCCGACGGGGTGCCCGAGGGACTGCCCGACGGGGACGGGATCATCGGCGCCACCGGCTGGGCCAGGTAGACGAGGCGGAAGTTCAGGATGGCGGTCTGGCCGACCAGGTCGATCAGCTCCTGCTCCTGCATGTTCGGGACCGACACCACGATCTGGTTGTCACCCGAGACCGTCACCTCGGACTCACCGACGCCGAGCGAGTCGACCCGGTTCTGGATCACCAGACGCGCCTGCTCGAGGCTGTTCTGGTCGACGGCGTTCCCGGTCGCCGGGTCGACGTTCTTCGCGGTCAGGGTGATCGTCGTTCCGCCGCGCAGGTCGAGACCGAGCTTCGGCAGCCAGCTCTGCGTGCCGGCCATGACCGCGTACAGTCCGACCGTCACCAGCAGGAAAACGATGATCACGACTCCCGGGCGCGACTTGGGGGTGGGCGCCACGGCTCAGGCCTTGCGGTTGGTGTCCGTGGTGTCGTCGGTGTCGTCGGACACGGACCCACCCTCGTCCCCGTCGACGCCTGCGTCGACCTGGTCGTCAGCTGCCTCGGAGTCGGCCTGGTCGTCATCGGCCTCGTCGGCGTACGAGCGCCACTGCGAGTTCTGCACCTCGGAGTCGGTGTACTCCGGCTCGTCGACCGGCTCGTCCAGCGGGCCGAGCGGTTCGGGGACCTCGTCGCCCGGGCGGGCCGAGGTCATCTCCAGGTCCTCGTCACCGGGCTGCACCACCCGGACGATGGCGTGCTTGACCACCGTCATCTCGTGCCCGGGCGACAGTTCGATCACGGCCTGCCGCTCGCCGAGCCGGACCAGGTTGCCGTACACGCCGGTGCTGGTGAGCACCCGGGTGCCCGGCTGCAGGTTCTCCAGGGTGGCCCGCTGCTCGGCCTGACGCTTGCGCTGCGGGCGCAGGATCAACAGGTAGAACGCGACGATCATCAATCCGATCATCACGATCGAGGTCAAGAGGTTCTGGTCCATGGCTCCGTTGATCCTGAGACGGCTTGAGTGCTGACCGGCGGAGTCTACCCAAGCTGACCCTCATTTCCACGACTCAGTCGAAGAGGGGGTCCGATTGCGGGTCGAGCGGCTCGGTGTCGGGGCTCGCGGGCGGTCGCAGGCCGAGGTGTTCCCACGCCCGCCGGGTGGCCACCCGACCGCGTGGCGTCCGCATCACGAAGCCCTGTCGGACCAGGAACGGCTCGGCGACCTCCTCGACGGTCTCGGCCTCCTCACCGACCGACATCGCGAGTGTGCCCAGCCCCACCGGTCCCCCGGCGAAGCGGGTGCACATGGCGTCCAGCACCGCCCGGTCGAGCCGGTCCAGGCCGATCTCGTCCACCTCGTACAGGGCCAGCGCCTCCCGGGCGGCGGTCACCGAGAGCCGTCCGTCGCCGCGGACCTCGGCGTAGTCGCGGACCCGGCGCAACAGCCGGTTCGCGATCCGTGGGGTGCCCCGGGACCGGCCTGCGATCTCGGCGGCCGCACCGGGCTCCAGCCGGCCCCCGAGCAGGCCGGCGGACCGGGTCACGATGCGCTCCAGGTCGGCGGCGTCGTAGAAGTCGAGTTGGGCGGTGAAGCCGAACCGGTCACGCAGTGGGCTCGGCAGCAGGCCGGCCCGGGTGGTCGCCCCGACCAGGGTGAACGGCGGGATCTCCAGCGGGATCGCGGTGGCGCCCGGCCCCTTGCCCACCACCACGTCCACCCGGAAGTCCTCCATCGCCAGGTACAACATCTCCTCGGCCGGCCGGGACATCCGGTGGATCTCGTCGAGGAAGAACACCTCACCCTCCACCAACCCGGACAGGATGGCGGCCAGGTCGCCGGCGTGCTGGATCGCGGGCCCGCTCGACACCCGGACCGGTGCCGACATCTCGCCGGCGATGATCATCGCCAGGGTGGTCTTGCCGAGCCCGGGCGGCCCGGACAACAGCACGTGGTCGGCGACCGCGTTGCGGCCCCGGGCCGCGGTCAGCACCAGGTCGAGCTGGTCGCGGACGCGGGGCTGCCCGCCGAACTCGGCCAACGTCTTCGGCCGCAGTGCGGTCTCGGCCGCGATCTCGTCCGGTTCGACCGCCGGGTCGACCTCGCGGCTCACTGTCGCGCCAAGCTCTGCAGTGCCGCCCGCATCAGCACCGCGATCGGGGTGTCGGGCTCGGCGGCGACCACCGGCTCGATCCGCTCACAGGCGGCGGCGGCGTCCTTGGCCGACCAGCCCAGGCCCTGCAGGCCGGAGCTGACCTGGCTGCGCCACGCCTCCTCCGGCTCGGCTCCCCCGCCGCTCGCGGCGGGCAGGTCGCCGACCGGTCCGAGCGCGTTCACCTTGTCGCGGAGCTCGACGACGATCTTCTCCGCACCCCGCTTGCCGATGCCCGGGACCCGGGTCAGCGCGGCCAGGTCGCCGCCGGCGATCGCGGCGCGGAGCTGGTCCGGCTCGTGCACCGCCAACGCGGCCTGGGCCAGTTTGGGGCCGACGCCGTTGGCGGTGATCAGCAGCTCGAACAGGTCACGCCCGGAGTCGTCGGCGAAGCCGTACAGCGTCAGTGAGTCCTCCCGGACGACCAGCGAGGTCGACAGGGTCGTCGGCTGGCCCAACCGCAGCCCGCCGGCGGTGCCGGGGGTGACCTGCACCAGCACCCCGAACCCGGACAGGTCGATCACGGCTGAGGTGGCACCGATCGTGAGCACGGTGCCGGTCAGTCTGGCGATCATGGCCTCATTCCTCGTCGTGCTGCGGCCGCGACGGCCCTGGCGTACCCGTTGCCGGCGGCGGGTCGGTCGGCGGCCAGCTCGGCGAGTCGGTTGACCGGGCCACCACGCCACAGGTGGCACACGGCCAGCGCGAGGGCGTCGGCGGCGTCGGCCGGTCGGGGTGGTTCGGGGAGCCGGAGGATCCGGGTCACCATCGCGCCCACCTGCGCCTTGTCGGCGCGCCCCGACCCGGTGATCGCGGCCTTCACCTCACTCGGGGTGTGCAGCACCACCGGGATGCCCGCGCGGGCACCCACCAACATCACCACGCCGGCCGCCTGGGCGGTGCCGACGACGGTCTGCACGTTGTGCTGGGCGAACACCCGCTCCACGCACACCACGTCGGGGCGGTGCCGGTCGACCCAGTCGACGACCGCCGCCTCGATCCGGACCAGCCGCTTGGCGGTGTCCAGGTCGGCCGGGGTCCGTACGACATCGACCTCGACCAGGTGCGGGGAGCGTCCCCGATCCTGGTCGACGACGCCGAGACCGCAGCGGGTGAGACCGGGATCAATCCCGAGGACACGCATGACCCTCCCAGCAGGCGGTTCGAACAGACGTTCGGCAGCCTACCCAGTGCCGTGCCGGGTGTGGCGGCAAAACGCCGATGCGCGGACGGACGGCGCGGGGCAGACTGCTGTCATGACCGTTGCTGCCGTGAACTCCGACGACGACCACCGCTTCAGCAAGCCGACCCGCGAGGTGATCACCCTGGTCCCCGGGGTCGGTGTGGCCGGTGACTCGCACTCGGGGGCGACCGTGCAGCACCTGTCGCGGGTACGGCGCGACCCGTCGGTGCCCAACCTGCGGCAGGTGCACCTGATGCACACCGAACTGTTCGACGAGGTGGCCGGGCAGGGGTACGTGGTGGGTCCGGGTGACCTCGGCGAGAACGTCACCACGACCGGGGTGGACCTGCTCGGCCTGGGCACCGACACCTTGCTCCGGCTGGGCGCGGACGCGGTGGTGCGGGTGACCGGGCTGCGCAACCCGTGCCAACAGATCAACGACTTCTCCCCCGGCCTGCTCAGCCAGGTGCTGGGTCGGGCCGAGGACGGCGCCGTGGTCCGCCGCGCCGGGATCATGGCCGTGGTCGAGGTCGGTGGCGAGGTCCGGGCCGGCGACCCGATCCGGGTCGAACCGCCCGTCGGCCCCCACCGCCCACTGGAGCCGGTCTGACAGATCGGCCGGTGGTCGATCAGTCCTCGCTGTCGGGGAAGTCGCCGTTGGTGAACACGTTCTGCACGTCGTCACAGTCGTCGAGGGCGTCGACCAGCTTCTCCAGCTTCTCGGCGTCGGCGGGGTCCAGTGGTTGGGTGAAGTCGGGGACGAAGCTGACCTCGGCGGACTCGTAGTCCAGTCCGGCGGCCTGCACCGCCTTGCGGACGTCGACGGTGTCGTTCGGTTCGCTGACCACCTCGAACACCTCACCGAGGTCGTTCACGTCCTCGGGGCCGGCCTCCAAGGTGGCCTCGAGCAGGGCGTCCTCGTCGACGGTGGTCTCGCCCTGCTCCTTGGCGACGATCACCACGCCCTTGCGCTGGAACAGCCGGGCGGTGGAGCCCACGTCGGCCATGGTGCCGCCGTTGCGGGTGACGGCGACCCGCACCTCGGTGGCGGAGCGGTTGCGGTTGTCGGTCAGGCACTCGATCAGCAGCGCGACCCCGGCCGGGCCGTACGCCTCGTACATCACGGTCTCGTAGTCGACGCCGGTGCCGTCGGCCCCCGATCCGCGCTTGACGGCGCGGTCGATGTTGTCGTTGGGTACCGACGACTTCTTGGCCTTCTGGATCGCGTCGTACAGCGTCGGGTTGCCGGCGGGGTCACCGCCGCCCAGCCGGGCCGCCACCTCCACGTTCTTGATCAACTTCGCGAACAGCTTGCCGCGGCGCGCGTCGATCACGGCCTTCTTGTGCTTGGTGGTCGCCCACTTCGAGTGCCCAGACATGCCGTCGATCCTAACGCGGTCAGGCACGTCGGCCGACCGGACGGGTCAGGCCTCGGTGCGCGCGTACATGATCGAGGTGTGCGCGACCTTGTAGCCGACGCTCTCGTACAACCCCCGGCCGCGGGTCTCGTCGAAGAAGTCGACGCCGAGCCCGGCGCCCTCCAGACCGTGCCGGCGGAAGGTGGTCATCGAGGTGGCGAGCAGGGCGGTCGCCAGGCCGCGGCCACGCCAGCCGGGCAGCACGCCGAGGTGGTCGGTCCAGCCCTCGGTGAACCCTTGGGCCTCCCAGTCCTCCTCGTAGCCGGAGTTGAGGGCGTACCCGACGATCTCGCCGGTCGCGACCACCCGGGCCACGTACGACCAGTCGGCGTGGAAGGTGTCCCGTCCGAGCCGTTCCTGCCAGGCGTCCGGGCCCACCTCGGCGGCACCTTCGTGCTCGGCGAAGCACCGGTTGTGGCACTGGCGAACGGCCTCGGCCATGTCGGGGGTGAACCGAACGATCTCGAGGTCGTGCGGCAACTGGACCTCGGGCAGGTCTGCGGCGAACTGTTGCGACATGTCGACCGACCAGCGCACCGGGGTGAACCCGTTCGCGAGGTAGAGGTTGCGGCGGTCGACCAGGTGGTCGTCGACGAAGCAGACCATCCGCAGTGAGCCGAATCCGGGCTGCCAGGTCTCCCGGTGGTGGGCGCGAGCCCGGCTCATCTGCCACTCCAGCAACTGGCGGCCGACACCGCGGCCACGCCAACCGGGGTGGACCCCGCCGGTCAGGTAGACCCGACGGACGTCGACGTCGCCCGGGGAGAGGTAGTTCCAGCCGTACGCGACGGCCTGGCCACCGGGATCGCGGCCGATCAACGCGTTCTCCGCGGGCGGTCGGTAGGCCTGGTGGAACGCGGCCTCGATGGTCTCCAGGGTGTGCCGCTCGACCGGCTCGTCGAGGTGTTCGATCGCGGTGAGGAGCCCGCTGACCTCGGGGAGGTCGGCCGCCTGCAACGGCGTCCAGCTGAGCCCGGTCGTCGGGTCGAGTCGATGGGCCACGTGCGCCACGTCGTCCATCGCGGTCAGTCTCCAGTTCAGCGGTCGGGCCTCGTACGCGGGCCCGGGGGCAACGGTGATGATAGTCGCCATTTGGCCCCGAGCGAAGTCATGCGGCCCGGCTAGGCTCTGCGTCATGGTGTGCGAGGGCTCATGGTGTTCGTGGGGTTGACCGGCGGGATCGCGTCCGGCAAGTCGACGGTGGCCCGGACGTGGGCCGGGCTCGGCGCGGTGATCATTGACGCCGACGTGCTGGCCCGGGAGGTGGTGGCACCGGGCACCCCCGGCTTCGACGCCGTACGGCAGCGGTTCGGCGAGCACGTGATCGGCCCGGACGGCAGTCTCGACCGGCCCGCGCTGGGTCGGATCGTGTTCGGTGACGCAGCGGCTCGCCGCGACCTTGAGCAGATCATCCACCCGCGGGTCGTCGACCGGACCCATGAACTGCGCGAGGCCGCAGCGCCCGGGGCGGTGGTGGTGCACGACATCCCGTTGCTGGTCGAACTCGACCGCGCCGGCGACTACGACCTGGTGGTGATCGTGGGCGCCTCGGCCGAGACCCGGCTGCGGCGTCTGGTGGAGTTGCGCGGGATGGCCCCCGACGCCGCCCGGGAGCGGATCGCCGCCCAGGCCGACGACGCGGCCCGGCGGGCGGTGGCCGACGTGTGGCTGGACAACGAGGGCACCGAGGCCGACCTCATCGCCGCGGCCGAACGGCTCTGGCACGAGCGGCTGCGCCCCCTCGCCTCCTGAAGGACACTCGCCTCCTGAAGTACGCCCGCGTCAGGACCAGATCGCGCGTCGGTCGGCGTCGCCGCCGTGGTGCGGATCGGTCCGCAACCAGTGCTGCCGCCAGCCGCCGGCCGGTGGGCTCGGCACCGTCGCGTCGTGGAGGTCGACCGAACCGGAGACGACCTGCCACCAGCCGTGCTGCTCCTCCGCCGCGAGCGCTTCGCCCGCGTCGGCGACCCGATCACCGAAGGTGGCGGCGTCCTCACCCTCGGCCGGCGCCAGCGGCCGACCGAACCTGACCCGTACGGGCCCACCGGTCCAGGCACCGCCGACCCACATCGGCACCACCCGTACCGGCAGCAGTTGCGCCAACTGCTCCGAGGCGAGGGTGACGCTGTCGACCAGGATCGCGACCGACGGTCCGCGGCGGCGCAGCCGGTCCCCCACCGTCGGGGTCACGAAACGGACCCGGCGGCCCGGCAGTGCGGCCCGCACCGTGGCCGGGGTGCCGTCGACGACCCAGAACACGCACGGGTCATCGACCTCGGACAGCACGTCCGCGCCGACCACCTCGGCTGAGGTCCGAATGCGAGAGCTCACTTCGAACCCGCCACGTCGGCCACCGCGTACGGCGGGTTGTGCAGGTAGGCCAGTGTGGTCGCCTGCCCGGCGCCGACCATCTCGAGGGCATCGCCGAGGGTGGAGGCGGCCCGGAAGCCCATCAGCTGGCACACCTCGCGGTTGCCGCCCACCCACACCACGTCGGTCAGCGCCGACCGAGCCGGCTCGAGGTCGTACCAGAGATGGAACGGCTGCCGGGCGTGGTGGGCCTCCGAGGTCCGGTACAGGTGTCGGTACCAGTCGTCCTCGGCGAACCTGTCCTCGTGCGAGGCGACGGTGGTCGGGTCGTTGCCTTCGGGCAGCACGGCGGCGAAGAAGTCGGCCGTCGCGACGTGGTGCCGGTGGAACCGCGGCTCGGCGTCGTCGAAGATGATCATGGCGCCACCGTCCCGGACCACCGGGGTCCCGGTGTGGCTGCCGTACGCGGTGTGCAGGCCCAGATGTGCTGCCAGCAAGGGATTCAGCTCGGCGCCGACACCGTGGCGCGAGACGTGACCGGTGCCGGTGAGCAGCACGTCGACCTGCTCGGCGAGCGGGACCGCGCGCCCCTCGGTGAGCTGCCGTACGGTGACCGCTCCGGTCGCCTCGGGAGGTCCGGCGACCGCCGACACCACCCCGGCACGGGACCGGGCCTGCCGCAGCATCCGACCGCGGGCCCGGTACGGCAGCACCCGCTGCACACCACGGGTGCCGGCGAGCACGGCCTGCTCCTTGAGGTTCCACTCCCATTCGCGCTTGGCGAGGAAGGACAGGTCGGAGCCGAAGGGGTCAACCTCGACGGCGACCTCGACGGCGAACACGTCGACCGACTCGGCGATCACCCGGCCGACCCGATCGGCGGCAGCCGCGTCGGCGCCCGGCTGCCGCAACGCGCTGATCGTGGCCTCCGAGCCGAGCCCGGTGGCCAGCCCCGCCGGCCCGGCGAGCGCCGCGGAGTCGGTGACGGTGACCATGATCACCAGGTCGGACCCGGCGACCCGGCCGTTCACCGCGACCGGCCGTCCGTCGGCCTCGCCGACCTCGGTCAATTGCGCGCCGTCGGTGGCGTCGTGCTGGCTGATCCGGCCCGAGGGTGCGAACGACTCGTGGACCCGGCGGCCCAGCACCTGCTGCAGTTCGGTGTCGCTGAACCGACGGCCCAGACCGCGGGCGCAGACCAGTTCGACGTCGTCGACACCGGCCGCGGCCGCCAGGGTCAGCACCTCCTCGACGGCGATACCGCGGGGGTCGGGCTCCCGCAACGCGGGGACGGTCGACGCGGCACCGGAGAAGGCGATGGTGAGTCGCATCCCGGGGCGGAGCCGGTCGGCCAGTGGAGCACCGGCGACCGGTGCGGCCAGGGCGTCGGCCACGCTGGTCCGGACGGGGGCACCGGGCAGGGTCGGCTGCGGGCCGTACAACACCTTCGTGCCGTGACGGAACCGCTCCAGGTGGACGCCGGTCCCGCTGTGCACGGCCAACGCCGGGGTCCGGTCGTTGACCTCGTGGACGAATCCGGGGCGTGCCATCAACGGTCTCCTGTCAGTTCGGTGCAGTCGGTGGTGTCGCCGGTGTTCATGACGGCATCACCCAGACCGGTGTTCGTGGTGTGCTGGCCCAGTCGACGATGGTCCACTGGTTGGTGCCGGCGGCCCGCATCAACGGGATGTCGGGGCTGACCGCGACCGGGTTGCCGACCACCGACAGCCACGGCAGGTCCGAATGCGAGTCGGCGTAGGCGAAGGACCGCTGCAGGTCGACCTCGTGCAAGGTGGCGTAGTGGTGCAGCCAGGCGGCCCGGGACTCCCCCACCAGCGCCGGGGTCGACAGGTAGCCGGTGCACCGACCGCTCGCGTCGGTGTCGAGGTCGGCGGCCACGATCGTGTCGAACAGCGGCATCAGCGGCCGGGTCAGCGGCCGGATCACGCCGGTGATCAGGATCGTGGTGTGGCCGGCCGCGCGGTGCTCCCGGATCCGGCGGATCGCCTCCGGCGACACCCGGTCGAGGATGTGGCCGGCCATGTGCTCGTCGACGAACGTCTCCAGGGCGGCCAGGTCTGCACCGGCGTAGCGCCGGTACATCGCGCGCAGGAAGCTGCCGCGGTCCTTGCGCTCGGCGCGCAGCCAGCCGGGCAACGCCCGTACCAACGACCCCAGCTCGGCCACCTTCTCGGCCGCGCCGAGCTCGGGCAGCCGGGCCCACAGGTACTGCTCGACGACGTTGGTGCGCATCACCGTGCCGTCCAGGTCGAACACCGCAACCACCTCCGACCGGTCCGGGTCCGAGTCGGTACGCGGCGTGAGCGGCTTCATCGTGGTGGGCCGGTTGCCCCGCTTGCGACGCAGTGCATCCATCCGCCGGACCGGCTCGGTGATCGACGGACAGTGCACCTCCTCCAGGTACGTCGTCCAGTCGTAGTCGGCGGTGTCGAAGGCGAAGCTGTCGACGTCGTCGGGGTGCAGGCAGTGGTGCAGCCGCAGCGTGTTGTCGTCGACGAAGTGGAGCTCGGACTGGGCGTACTCGTTGTACAGGCCCAGGTAGCGGGCGAGGAAGTCGAGCCGTCGCTTGGTCCGGTCGAGGTTCTTCGCCAGCGCTCGGGCCGGCTTGGACCGCGGCACCCGGCGCAGCACCGCTTCACCGATCTTGTGGGATCGCTCCGAGGTGGACAGGAATCGCTCCACCGACGCGGCACCGGGGAACTTCCACACCGGCAGCGAGGCGACACCGCGGTCCCCGCCGACGAACGGGTGGGCGAGGAAGTAGTTGCGGACGTGGCGGTACAGGTCGGAGAAGGTCAGCGGGTTCCGTGCGCCGGACGACACGTGGTAGAACTCCGGCCGGCCGGGCTCGGGGTTCGTCGCGCACACCGCCAGGATCGCGTTCACGACGTGGTCGCACGGCACGATGTCGACCACCGAGTCCGGTGAGGCGGGGAACTCGGGCAGGTCACCGCGGCCGTACGCCAGGATCAGCGGCTCGGCCATCTTGAAGCCTTCGATCCACCCGGGGTACGGGTGCTTCCACGACGACTCGACGATCGCAGGGCGGACCACCGACACCGGGATGTCGGCACCGACCTCGGCCACCACCCGCTCCCCCAGCGCCTTGGTGAAGGTGTAGACGTCGGTCCAGCCCAGGGAGCGGGCCCGTTCGGTGCCGGCGGTGACCAGTTCGGCCTCGACCCACGCCTTGCGGCGCCGTTCGGTGTCGGCGGCGGTGGTCAGGTAGCCGGCCTGCCGATGCTCGAGTTCGGCCTCGGTCCGCAGTTGGGTGAGCCGCTCGGAGGTACGCGACTCGGCCTCGACGAGGGCACGCAGGCCCAGGCCCTGTTCGGTCTCGGCGCGGTGGTCGATGTCGTGGACGTGCGCCGCCTCGGGGATGGCGCCGCGGCGGCGGCCGGCGGTGTAGGCGGTGGAGATGTGGACGTAGTGCGGGGTCTTGCCGGACCGCTTGCCGGCGGCCAGCATCTGCTCCATCAGCCGCTCGGTGCCGACCACGTTCGTGGTGAACGCCTGGTCGATCGGCGGGTCGAACGACACGTCGCCGGCACAGTGGACGACCACGTCGAGCTCGTCGGGCAGCTCGGGGACGTTGGGCAGGTCGCCCTCGATCACCACGATCCGCTGCTCCAGCAGGGCTTCGGTGGAGCCGGCCGCGGCGACCAGCTCGGTGAAGATCTTCTTCTTCAGCAGGCTGAGCACCCGGGACCGGGCGTCGGCCGAGCCCTTGCGGCGGACGATCACCCCGGCGGTGGTGGTCGGCAACTCGGTGAGGATCTTCCACAACAGCTGCTCGCCGATGAAGCCGGTCACCCCGGTCATCACGATCATCTTGTCGGCGAGCAGGTCGGCCAGCCGGCCGTCCAGCCCGGGGCCGGTGGTGGTGACCCGCCCGGCCCCGAAGGTGAGGGCGGGGGCAATGGTGGACGACTGGGTCACGGTCGGCCCGCCGCCACCGCGAGCGCCTGGGGCAGCTCGACGTTGCCCACGTACAGCGCGGTGCCGATGATGGCGCCCTCGACGCCGATCGGGACCAGCCCGGTCAGCATCTCGATGTCGCGCAGCGACGAGACGCCACCGGAGGCGACGACCGGGGCGTCGGTGTGTGCGCAGACGCGGCCCAGCAACTCCAGGTTCGGGCCGGACAACATGCCGTCGGAGGTGACGTCGGTGACGACGAAGCGGGCGCAGCCGGCCGCGTCGAGTCGTTGCAGGGTCTCCATCAGGTCCCCACCTTCACGGGTCCAGCCGCGGGCGGCGAGCTTGTCGCCCTTCACGTCGAGGCCGATCGCGATCCGGTCGCCGTGCTCGGCGATGATCCGCTCCACCCACTCGGGCTGTTCCATCGCGGCGGTGCCGATCACCACCCGTCGGCAGCCGGTGCCGAGTGCCCGCTCCAGGCTCGCGTCGTCGCGGATGCCTCCGGACAGTTCGACGTCGACCTCGACCTCGTCGATCAGTCGGCCCAGCACGTCGGCGTTGCTACCCCGCCCGAAGGCGGCGTCGAGGTCGACCAGGTGGAGCCACCGGGCCCCCTGGTCGATCCAGCGCCGGGCGGCCGCGGCGGGATCGCCGAACCGCTTCTCGGTGCCGGCCACGCCCTGGACGAGCTGGACCGCCTGGCCGTCGACCACGTCGACGGCGGGGAGCAGTTCCAAGGAAGTCACCACGGCACCCTATCCGTTGCGGACCGGCTGTTCACACCCCAGCAGGACGGGGCCGGTCAGGCCGAGAGGCCGAGCCGGGCCAGCGGGTCGCCGGCCAGCATGCTCTCGACGGTGTCGGGGTTGACCCCGGGCAACGTGCCTGCGGTCATGGACGCGATCTCCCGCAGCCCGGCGGCGGCCTCGGCGGGCGTCCAGAACGGGTAGTCCGAGCCGAACAGCAGCTTGTCGGTGACCCCCCACTCCTGGGACCGGACGAGTGCGTGGAAGGCGTCGAATGGCCGCGCCCACGACGCGGACACGTCGGTGAACACGCGCGGGTTCTTGCGGCACACCAAGAAGGCCTCGCGCTGCCACGGATGGCCCATGTGGGCGATGATCTGGGTCAGCCCGGGATGCCGGGCGGCGACCACGTCGACCAGCAGCGGGTCGGCCCACCGCAGGTCGGCGGCCTTGCTCGGGGAGGCGCCCATGTGCCACAGCACGACCACCCCGGCCTCGGTGGCGGCGCGGTAGAACGCGTCGTGCCGTTCGTCGCGCGGGTCGAACCCGGCCAGCACCGGGTACAACTTGACCCCGCGCAGGCCGAGCTCGAGGCCTTCGGCGAACTGCTCCATCACGTCGTCGTCGGACAGGTCCAACGACGCGAACCCGACCGTTCGCGTGGTGGTCCGGCGGCAGAAGTCGGCGACGAACCGGTTCGGGATCAGCACGCCCGCCTTCGTCGCGCGCAGTCCGAACACGAACGCCACGTCGACCCCGGCCGCGGCCATGTCGCGGTCGTAGTCCTCGGGCCGTACGTCCTCCCACTCCCGGTGGTACACCGGCTTCCAGTTGTCGTCCCACTCCGGCCCCCAGTGTTCGTGGGCCAGGCAGTGGGTGTGGACGTCGACGAACATCGGTGTGCCTTCTCTGCGGTGGTGGTGGTCGGGGTGTGGTGGTGGTCGGGGTGGTGGTGGTTGGACGGTCGCCCGGTCAGGTCGACGGCGCCTCGATCGTGCGGAGCCAGCGGCCCAGCAGGCCGAGCCCGGCGTCGTCGGACTTCTCGGGGTGGAACTGGGTGGCCAACAACCGGCCCGACTCGACGGCCGCGACGAAGGTGTCGCCGTCGTGGTCGGTGGTGTGCACGACGACTGGCCGTCCGGCGCGGGTGAGCCCGTCGGGGGCGTGGACCCCGTACGAGTGCACGAAGTAGTAGTGCTCCGGCTCGGTGAGCAGGCGTGCCCCGGCGCCGGCGGCGACGGTGTTCCAGCCCATGTGCGGGAGACGTCGTGCGGTCAGCCGTTCGACCTGGCCCGACAGCACGCCCAGGCCGGTGGTCGTCGTACCGTGCTCGTGTCCGGCCTCGAACAGCAGTTGGAAGCCGACGCAGATGCCGAGCAGCGGCTTGTCGGCGGCCGCCCACTCACGGACCAGGTCGACCGCGCCGATCTCGGTGAGTCCGGCCATGCAGTGGGCGAACGCCCCGACGCCGGGGACGACCAGGCCGTCCGCGGTCGCCGCGACCGTCGAGTCGCTGGTCAGCCGTACGGTCGCCCCGGCCCGGGTGAGCGCCCGGACCGCCGACCGCAGGTTGCCGGAGCCGTGGTCGAGTACGGCCACGACCGGTGGGGTCACAAGGTGCCCTTCGTGCTCGGCACCCCGTCGACCCGCGGGTCGATCGCGATCGCATCCCGCAGCGCGCGGGCGACCGCCTTGAACTGGGACTCGACGATGTGGTGCGGGTCCCGGCCGGCGAGCAGTCGGACGTGCAGGCAGATCCGGGCGTGGAAGGCGAGCGACTCGAACACGTGGCCGGTCAGCGATCCGGCGTACGGCACACCCGCGGTGCCACCACCGATCAGCGCGTACGTCTGCGCCTCCGACTCGCCGGTGTGCACACAGTAGGGCCGGCCCGACACGTCGACGACCGCCTGGGCGAGGGCTTCGTCCAACGGCACCATGGCGTCGGCGAACCGGCGGATGCCGCGCTTGTCGCCCAGGGCCTCACCGATCGCCTGGCCGAGCGCGATCGCGGTGTCCTCGACGGTGTGGTGGGCGTCGATGTGGACGTCACCGACGGTGCGTACGGTCAGGTCGAGCAGCCCGTGCTTGGCCAGCGCGTGCAGCATGTGGTCGTAGAAGCCGACCCCGGTGCTGATGTCGGCCTGGCCGGTCCCGTCGAGGTCGACGGTCACCGACACGTCGGACTCAGCGGTCTTGCGGGTCACCGTGGCGGTGCGTGCCATCAGTCCTCCTCGTTGTTCACGTTCGTCGAGCTTGTCGGGACGAGCTGGGTGTGCGGCAGGACTGCCGCCAGTGCCGTACGGAAGGCTGCCATGTCGGCCGGGGTCCCGGCCGACACCCGCAGCCAACCGGGTGGGCCGACCTCGCGGATCAGCACCCCGGCGTCCAACAACTGCTGCCACACCCGGTGCCGGTCGGCGAACCGGCCGAACAGCACGAAGTTCGCATCCGACGCAGCCACCTGCAGCCCCAGCTCGGTCAGCCAGTCCGCGACCGCATCCCGTTCGGCCCGCAGGGCGTCGACCTGGGCGAGCATCGTGTCGGCGTGGCGCAGTGCGACCCGGGCGACGGCCTGGGTGACCGCCGACAGGTGGTACGGCAGCCGGACGATCCGCAGCGCGTCGACGACGGCGGGGGCAGCGGCGAGGTAGCCGAGCCGACCGCCGGCGAAGGCGAACGCCTTGCTCATGGTCCGGCTCACCAGCAGTCGGGGGCAGGTCGGCAGCAGCTCCAGCGCACTGGGGGTGCCCTCGCGGGCGAACTCCTGGTAGGCCTCGTCGACCACGACCATGCCGTCGGTGGCGCCGTGCAAGGCCCGGATGGTATCGAGGTCGGTGCTGGTGCCGGTCGGGTTGTTGGGGTTGGCGACGATGATCACCGCCGGCCGTTCCCGCTCGATCGCGGCCAGTGCGGCGTCGCGGTCAAGGGTGAAGTCGGGCCGCCGGTCGACCGTCACCCACCGGGTGTGGGAGTCGCGGGCGTACTCGGGGTACATCGAGTACGTCGGCGCGAACCCGAGCGCGGTCCGGTCGGGTCCGGCGAAGGCGAGCATCACGTGCAGCAGCACCTCGTTGCTGCCGTTGCCGCACCAGATGTGGTCGGAGTTCAGGCCGTGGCCGAGGTAGGACGCCAGGTCGGAGCGCAGCCCGACCGCATCCCGTTCGGGGTAGCGGTTCAGACCGGCCATCGCCTCGGCAACCGCGGCAGCGGCCTCGGCGCGGACCTGCTCCGGCGGGGGGTACGGATTCTCGTTGACGTTGAGCAGGTGTGGCACGTCGAGCTGCGGCGCCCCGTACGGCTCCTCCCCCACCAGTTCGGGCCGCAACGGCAGCTCGGCCAGAGTGATCGGTGCGGTGGGAGCGACGTCGACCAGTGCCTGCTTCACCGGCATCGGCCTGATCATGAGCGCCCCCCGAACCGGACGGTGACGGCGTTGCCGTGCGAGGGCAGGTCCTCGGCGTCGGCGAACGTCTCCACGGCGTGGGCCACCTCGGCCAGGGCGTCGGCGGTGTAGGTGATCACGTGCATCGCCTTGAGGAAGCTCTTCACGTTGAGTCCGCTGGAGTGGCAGGCGCAGCCGGCCGTCGGCAGCACGTGGGTGCTGCCGGCGCAGTAGTCGCCCAACGACACCGGCGCGTACGGGCCGACGAAGATCGCCCCGGCGTTGCGGATCCGGCCGGCGACCCGTTCGGCGTCGGCGGTGTGGATCTCGAGGTGCTCGGCGGCGTACGCGTCGACCACGGCGACGCCCTGGTCGAGGTCGTCGACCAGCACGATCCCGGACTGTTCGCCGGTCAGCGCGGTGCGGATCCGGTCGGCGTGCTTGGCCTGCGGCACCTGCTCCTCCACCGCTTGGCTGGTCGCGGCCGCCAGCGCGAGTGAGTCGGTGACCAGCACCGCCGCGGCCATCGGGTCGTGCTCGGCCTGCGAGATCAGGTCGGCGGCGACGAACCGTGGGTCGGCGGTGTTGTCGGCCAGGATGGCGATCTCGGTCGGGCCGGCCTCGGAGTCGATGCCGACCATCCCGCGCAGCAGCCGCTTGGCGGCGGTGACGTAGATGTTGCCGGGCCCGGTGACCAGGTCGACCGGTGCGCACAGCCCGTCGACCCCGTGGGCGAACATCGCGATCGCCTGGGCGCCGCCGACGGCGTACACCTCGGTCACGCCCAGCAGGTGCGCGACGGCAAGGATCGCCGGGTGCGGCAGGCCGCCGAACTCCAGCTGCGGTGGGGAGGCGAGCGCAATCTGCTCGACGCCGGCCACCTGGGCGGGGACGACGTTCATGATCACGCTGGACGACAGGGGTGCGAGCCCGCCGGGTACGTACAGCCCGACCCGGCCGACCGGGACCATCCGCTGGCTGACCCGGGCACCGGGGGCCAGGTCGACGGTCTCGTCGGCCGACCCGAGCTCCACGGCCGCGACCCGGCGACGTCGGTCGATCGCCACCTCGAAGGAGGCGCGCAGGTCGGGGTCGAGCTCGTCGGCGGCCCGGGCGAGCTCGGCGGCGGGCACCCGCAGGTGCGCCGGCCGGACGTGGTCGAACTTCTCCGCGAACTCGAGCAACGCCTCGGCGCCACGCTCGGCGACGGCGTCACAGATGGGGCGGACGACGTCGAGCGCCGCCTCCACGTCGAAGGCGGCGCGTGGCACCAGGGACCGGTAGTCCGACCCGTCGCCACCCCTGCCTCGCAGATCCACGGTTCGCAACACGCCCTGAGTCTATGGACCGCCACCGACACGGTCACCGGGTTTCCGCGCACCAAGACCGGATCATCAGGCGGTGTCGGTGACGAACTGCTGGACGAGGGGGCCGTACAGGTCGAGCAGTTCGGCTCGGGTGCTGCCCTCGTGCACGCCGACGGTGCGCAGGCCGGCGGCGACGCCGATCAGCACCGACACGATCGCCGCGGCGTTGCGCCGGTCGGGGGTACGGTCGCCGGCCAGTCGGCCGACCTCGTCGAGCAGCCCGGCCCGGACCTGTTCCCGGGTCCGCTCGGAGTCCGGGGAGTCGTTGATCTGGCGGCACAGCTGCAGCCACAGTTCCGGCTCGTCCCGGTCGCGTCGGTCGAGGATCCGAGCGACCAAGGTCCGGCCCACGTCGGCGGCCGGCAGGTCGAGCTCGCCCAGCGGGATCTCCGGTGGCCCGACCTGGGCGAACAGCTCGGCCTTGCTGGCGTGGTGCTTGATCACCAGCGCCGGCGACACCCCTGCCTCGGCGGCGATGTCGCGGACGGTCACCGAGGCGTACCCGTGCGCCTCGAACAGTCGTCGAGCCGCCGCCAGCACGTCGGCGCGCCGGTCCCGTTCCGCGGTCATCGCACCAGCTCCAGGTCGTACGTCGTCGACTGCACGCCGGCGGTGATCTTGCCGGCTCCGGCGAGGCCGGAGTCGCTGTCGAACCCGGCGATCACGTAGTTGCCGGCCGGCGGCAGGCCGAACCGGTACTCGCCGTCCGGGCCGCTGCGCATCCGCGCGACGGCGGCCCCGGTCGCCTCGGACAGCACCACGATCGCGCCCTCGACCGCCCGGCCCCGCACCCGGACCACCCCGGACAGGCTGAGCGACTCCTCCAGGGCCACCATCGCGTCGGAGCCGTCCCCGTCGACGGTGACGACCTGGGCGCGCGGGGCGAACCCCTGGGCGTTGGCGATGACCAGGTAGTCACCCTTGCCGGGGACGGCGACGGCGTAGTTCCCGTCGTGGTCGGCCCGGGTCCAGTCGACCTGCCGGCCGTCGAGGTCGAGCACGGTCACCACCGTCGGCCGGGTGAGTTCGGGTCCCCGGCCGAGCAGTACCCGGCCACGGACCACGGTCTCCTCGGCTTCCTCGCCGGCGGGCTCCTCGACGGCGCCGGCCCCGATGCGGGTCCGGGCGGCCAGCCCGGCGGCGACCTTGTGGTCGGCCGGGATCAGCACGGTGATGCCGACGGCCAGCGCTGCACAGAGTCCGGCGATCCAGTACGCCAGGTGGATGCCACCCAGCGACGGCACCGGCAGCCCTTGGTGGTCGATGGTGAGTGCGGCCAGCAGGGCGCCGACCATGGCACTGGACGACGAGGTGCCGATGGATCGCACCAGCGAGTTGATGCCGTTGGCCGATGCGGTCTCGGTGATCGGCACCGCGTTCATGATCAGTGCCGGCATCGACGCGAATGCGATCGCCAGGCCGACGTTGACCAGCGCCGAGCCGACGATCACCTGGGCAAGGGTGTCGTCGAGGAACACCCGACCGAGGTAGGAGACCGCCATCACGCCGGCGCCGATCATCAGCGTGGTCCGACCGCCGAGGCGGTTGAGCATCTGCCCACCGATCGGCGCGATCACCACCTGCACCAGGCCGGCCGGCATCATCGCCAGCCCCGCACCGAGCACCGACAGCCCGAAGCCGTACCCGAGTCCGGTCGGCAGCTGCAACTGTTGGGTGGTGACCAGCAGGTTGACGAACATCGCACTCGCCACCAGCAGCGAGGCGAGGTTGGTCAGCAGCACCGGTCGGCTGGTGGTGGTGCGCAGGTCGGTGAGCGGTTCGTTGCTGCGCAGTTGGTAGGGGATCCAGACCGCGAACAGGATGACCGTCAGCGCCGCACAGCCGAGCAGCGGCGGGCTCGTCCACCCCCACGTACTGCCCTTGGAGATGACCAGCAGCAAGGTGGTCAGGCCCCCTGACAACAGCACGGCGCCGACCACGTCGAAGCGGCCGGGGGTGAGCACCGTCGACTCCGGAACGACGACGAACACCCCGATCACCGCGAGCACGCTCAAGGAGCCGGACAGCCAGAACAGCGCGTGCCAACCGAACTGGTCGGAGATCAGCCCGGACAGCGGAAGCCCGAGTGCCGCACCGATGCCGAGGGTGGCGCTCATCAGCGCGATCGCCGAGCCCACCTTCTCCTTGGGCAGTTCGTCACGCATGATGCTGATGCCGACCGGGATCAGCGCGGTCGCGAAGCCCTGCATCCCGCGGCCGATCAGCAGCATGACGAACGAGTCGCCGCCCACCGCGGCCAGCAACGAGCCCAGCGACATGATCGTCAGCGTGAGCAACACCATCCGCCGCTTGCCGAACATGTCGGCCGCCCGGCTGATCACCGGGGTGGCGACGGCCCCGGAGAGCAGGGTGATCGTGACCAGCCAGGAGCTGTCGTCGGGGGTGATGTCGAGCAGTTCGGGGAAGTCGGGCAGCAGTGGTACGACAAGGGTCTGCTGCAGCGAGGCGAGCAGCCCGCTGAGGGCGAGGACGAGGGTGATCAACCACGGGTTGCGGGAACGTGACACCGTACGAGTGAACACGCGTTCACCCGTCGAGTCGAATCGGCCCGCATGGTGGCGCGCGTGCCACGATGGGGTGCGATGACCAGGACCGCTTCCACCCCGGGCCCGCAGCGGGCCGAACGCTCCGGGCTGATCCGCAATGCGATCGGGATCGGCGTGTACGCGGGGACCTTCGGGATGGCCTTCGGTGCCTTCGCCGCGACCACCGGACTGGAGTTCTGGCAGATCATGGTGCTGAGCGTGGTGATGTTCTCCGGAGCCTCGCAGTTCGCATTCGCCGGGGTGGTCGCGATTGAAGGTGCCCCGGTCGCGGCGGTCGCTGCCGCCGTGTTGCTGGCGGTCCGCAACGCCTTCTACGGGGTCCCGTTGTCGCGGGTGCTGCGTCGTGACGGGTGGCGGCGCTTCGCCACCGCCCAGTTGGTGATCGACGAGAGCACCGCGATGTCACTGGGCCGACCCCACCGCACCTCACAGCGGTTTGCCTTCTTCGCCGGCGGCCTCGCGGTCTTCGTGCTGTGGAACGTCGGTACGGTGGCCGGGGCGCTGGCCGGTGGTGCGATCGACCCGGAGCGGTTCGGCCTGGGCGCCGCCGCACCTGCCGCGTTCCTGGCCCTGCTGTGGCCGGCGCTCACCACGGCCAAGGCCAGACTGGTCGCGATCGGCGGCGGCGTGGTCGCGTTCGTGCTGATCCCGGTGGCCCCGGCCGGGGTCCCGGTGCTGGCCGCCGCGTTGGTCGCGCTGGCCGCCGGCCTCACCCGTCGCGGGGAACCGACGCCGCGCCGTGACGTGAAGGCGACGGCCCGATGACCGCACTGTGGATCGCGGTGGTGGTGGCGTCACTCGCCTCCTACGCCATCAAGTTGGCCGGGCTGTCGTTGCCCGAGGCGTGGCTCAACCATCCCACCGTGCAGCGGATCGCGCGTTACCTACCGCTGGCGTTGCTGTCGGCACTGGTGGCGGTCGAACTGTTCGACGGTGGTGGCGGCTGGACGATCGACTGGCGCGTCTGCGTCGGGGTTGCGGTGGCGGTGGTGTTGCTGCTCCTGAAGCGCGGCTTCCTGTTCGTGTTCCTGGCCGCGATCACGGTCACCGCCGGCCTCCAGTTCGTCCCGTGGTGACCTGAGGGCAGGCCGACAGCCCGGCTCACCGCGCGGTCGTGCGGTGAGCCGGACTTGGCGGTACGGCCGTCAGGTCCGCCCTCGTGCTCGTTCCCCGTCGGCCCCTGGTCGTGCCGGCTGTTCGGGCGTGGCGGTGTTCCACACGGCCTGGGCAAAACGGGTGGTGCCGAGTGGGTGTGTGCCGTTGTGGTCGACCAGGTAGATGTGGCCGTGGGGCGCCCGGAACAGGAGTGTGCCGGGCTCGGGTTGTCGACGCGACCAGTCACCGTGGGTCACCAATCGGTGCTCCAGCCGCGACAGCGGCGCCAGGTTGGCGATCCGGGTCTGCCCGGGACCACAACCGGCTCGGTAGGGGATGGTGTGGTCGAGGTCGAGCTTGCCGCGGCTGGCGGCGAAGGGGAAGCTGCTGACGGGTTGCCGCAGCTGCATGTGGTCGCGCATTGCTTGGGGGATCTCGTACGCGTCGACCGGGGTCAGTCCGGCGGGGAGGTCGATGACGGGTCGGAGCTGGATGGTGCAGTCACCCAACCAGCCGCGGACCTGTTCGGCTGCTTGGGGGCCGAGCCCTTCGGTGCGGGCGACACCGGTGCCGGTGCGGACGGTCTGCTCAGCAAGATGAAGGTTCAACAGGACGCGGGGTCGGAGCTTGTCCGGGTCGAGCCGTCGCACGGCGGCGATGATCTCGGCCTCGGTCAACGGCCGACCCGGGGTGCCCGGATGTTCCGGACCGTCGGGGTCGGGCAGGTCAGGCTCTGGCGGTTCCGGGTCGTCGAACAGATCCGGTTCGGGCGCATCGAAGCCATCGCTCAAGTCGGGCCCGGCCAGGCTGCCCGTGGGACCGCGGTCGCCGACGGCAGCAGCTCCGTGCGGGCTGGCGCTGGGCCGGGCGTCGTCGTCTGGCCGGGTCCTGCCCGCAGTCCCTGTGTGGTCGTTGGATGTGCCGTCGGTCGTTCCCGCCGTCCCGCTCGCCGTGGCATCGCCGCCAGCACCGGCGTCGGTCCCGGCTGCTTCGTCGGCGCTGGCTTCGCCTTCCGTGTTCGGGGTGGGTGCTGTGAGGAGTTGGATGGCTCGGGCGGGATGGGCGAGGAGTCCGAGGGCGGTCGCGCGTCGGTTGTCCTTGCTCGACTCGTCACCCTGAGCGGCGAGGAGGTCGGCGAGTCGGTCGATGATCGCGTCGAGCCAGATCCCGGCGGCGGCATCGACCCGGGCGTAGACGGTGGTGAGGCCGTGGTCGTCGGACTGGCCGACATGGACCTTCTTGTCGGCCTTCCCGACCAGGTCGGCGAGCTGGGCGGCGCGTTCGGGGTTCGCTTCGATGATCGCCGCGTCGACCAGTGCTTGGAGCCGTCCCCACGGGAGCCGACCGAGCAGGTCGGCGATCGCGGCATCGACAAATGCGGCTTCGTGCTTGGTCAGGTGGCGGGTGGCTTGGGCGATCCGGCGGGCCTGCCACGCCTCGATCTCGGTCTCACAGATCCGTGACCACAAGCGTGGGAGCCGGTGCCGCAGATCCAGCGCGTCACCGATCAGCCGGGCCCCGGCCCAACTGGACGAGTGCAGCTGTGCGGCGAGTTCCGCAGCGGCGAACTCCGCGACCAGCGGGGTGCCGTCCCCACCCAACCGCACGGCCCGCTCCGCACCCGGCACCAGCTGCAGGGTGGTCGTGGTGGGGAGGGTTTCGCCGGGATGGAGGTCGGCCCAGTCGGTCGCGCTGATCAGTTCGTTGCACTCGGTCGCCATTTTGAGCCGACGGCTGCCGGTCAGCTGACTGATCACGATCTCCGGCGTCAGCGGCAGGAGCTGGGGTGGCGGCTCGTCGTCGTAGGGCACGTCGAGCCCCGGGTCGGCCGGATCGAACGGCCGACCACCCTCAGGACCCGAGTATTGCAGCACGTGTTCGATACTAAACGCCGCCACCGACAACAACCGACGGAACAGCTCACACCACCCACCCAGGCCTCACCTTCGCCAGCACAACCTTCAAGGTCAGGGCACGGAGGTGGCGCCACCCGGATCCCCGACGTGGCAGGCTGCTGCCGTGGCGAAAGCGAAGAAGGGCAGCTCCGGCACTCCGGCGACGCAGGCGTTGACAGCGGCAGCCATCAGCCACACGCTGCATCCGTACGACCACGACGCCGATGCCACCCACTTCGGCGCGGAGGCCGCCGAGAAACTCGGTGTCGACCCGGCCACCATCTTCAAGACGCTCGTCGTCACCGACGGATCGGGCCTGGCCGTCGCCGTGGTGCCGGTGTCGAGTCAACTGGACCTGAAGGCCATGGCCACCGCACTCGGAGCCAAGAAGGTGACGATGGCCGACCCGCAGGTCGCCGCCCGGAGCAGTGGGTACGTCGTCGGGGGCATCTCCCCCATCGGACAACGCACTCCCCTGCCGACGGTGATCGACTCCTCGGCCCAACGACTGGAGTTGATCATGGTCTCGGCGGGTCGGCGAGGACTGCAGGTCCAACTGTCACCGGCCGACCTCGCACAGACCACCGGCGCCTCGTACGCCCCGATCGGCCGCTGAGGTCACCCGCCGTGGCGTTCGAACCGCGCCACTCCCCCGGCCAGTGCCGCCTCGATCCGCTCCCGCTGCGTCGCGGAGACCTCCGGCAGGTCGTCCAGTCCGAACCAGCCCACCTCGGTGTTCTCCCCGTCCGCCGGCGACGGCTCGCCCGACACGTACCGGCAACCGAACACGAGGTCGAGGAACTGGGCACGGTCACCGTTGGGCCAGGTGTGTGGCGGCAGCACATGCACCCAGGCCAACCGCTCGGCGACCACCACCAGACCCGCCTCCTCCAGCACCTCCCGCTCGGCCGCGTCGGCCGGCTCCTCACCGGGATCGATGATCCCGGTCACGCTGGTCCACTGGCCATCGTCGGCCCGTCGGGCCAGCAGCACGTCACCGTCATCGCGCCGCACCACCGCGGTGACACCGCTCAACCACAGCGACTCGTGACCGATCTTCTCCCGCAGGGACACGATGAACTCGGGTGTCGGCATGCCGGCGACCGTAGCGCGCTGGCCAAGCCCTTCAATGACCGGGTGCCCGGATCGCCGACCCGCCAGAGCTCGCCAGGTCACGTGCGTCGGCGACCCGCAGTCGGACCGTCGTGTGGCACTCCTGTCGTCCGCACTCGCAGTCGAAGTCGGCGGCAGCGTCGGAGGACACCGGGGTGAGAGGCTTCGTCGCCGGGCTGAGGTACTGCGAGATGATCGAGGCGTTCCCGTACCGCAACATCGCCTGCCGTTCACCGACGGAGTCGGCACATGGCCCGGCAGCGAGGACCGGAGCCAAGGCATCCGTCACGGCCCGGATCGTCGCCTCGATGTCCAGCCCGTCGACGATGATCAACTCGCCGGGCACCTGGCTCTCGCCGTCCAACCAAGGCGCCAGCCGCTCCCACGTGACGAGGTGGCGGGGTGGGATGCCGTCGGGGTGCCGACGCTCGAGTCGGCTGCGCTGGACCTCGCGGGACGGCCACAGCCACACCGCGTGCCCACCGGCCGACGTCAGCGACGGCAGGATCGGATCGCCCTCGACGACGACCAAGGGCGCGTTCGGAAGGGCGCGTACGTCGTCGAGCACCATCGTTCCCCGGTCATAGCGATCATGACCCGGCCCCCGGTCCGGCAGTGGCACCCCCAACGCAGCCGCTCGTTCCCGGTGCACCCAGGTTCGGGTGTCGGCACCGTACCAGCGCAGGCCGTGGCGGCGGGCGAGCCGACGTGCGACCGTGGTCTTTCCCGCGCCGGCCGGCCCTCCGACCCAGATCACGTGCGACAGGTCAGCCATCCGTACCGACGTCCCCCGCTGGCTCACGCGACCGTGGCGGGTTCGGTTCACCGCCGATCTCGCCGTCGCGGGCCACGGCGGTGATCACCAGGAGAGCCCCGACGGCACCCAGCACCCAGATCGCCAGTGCGACCGGTGACCGGAGCGCGAAGTCGATCTCGACCACGTCCCCCGGCTGGGCTGCGGCGGCCCGGGCGGCCATGTCCTTGGGGCCCAGCGCGGTGCCGACCAGCCAACACAGCAACCCCGCCAGCAAGGCGGCAACCGCGGCAAGCGGCACCACCGGCCAGCCCCACCGACGGCCTGCGACGAACCAACACACGATGCCCAGGCCGATGCCCACCGCGAGGCCGATCACGGCGTAGATGACGTCCGCGACGATGAACCGGGTGAGCCCCTGCTCCGAGATGTAGGCCTGCCCGTCGGCGGCCACGATGTACCCCGGCAGCACGGTGACCGACTCCCACAGCACGCCGGCAAGCAGCCCGACGACCACGGTGGTCACACCGAGGATGATCAGGCGTCGAGCCACGCGGCCTCCTGAGCCTTCTGCAACACGGCCAGAGTCTACGGATCCATGTCGACTCAGGGTGCCACGACCGGTTGGACGTCGGTCGTCATGCTCGAGCCGGCGGCCTGATCACCGTTCACCCCGCCATGGGTGGATCGAGCCGCGCGAAGCCAGCTTGTCGACGGTACGGGAAGTGCGGGTACGGCGCCTCGGTGTTGCTGACCGCGTCCAGTCGCGTCACCTGCTCCGAGGTCAGCGCCCATCCGACCGCGCCGAGGTTCTGCCGGAGCTGCTCGGCATTGCGGGCACCCACGATCACCGACGACACGGTGGGTCGGCGGAGCAGCCAGTTCAGCGCAACCTGTGGCACGGTCCGCTCCACCTCGTCGACGACCTCGTCGAGGACGTCGTACAGCAGTTCCTGGTCCACCGGCGGACCGAACTGGGCGGTCCGGTGCAGCCGGCTGCACACGACCGGTCGGAGATCAGGCCGCAGCCGGGCAGTGATCATCGCCTACTTCGCCGACGGTCGGATCTCGTCGTGATGGCGATGAACGGGTGGGGTGAGGCACATCCCGCCTGGTGGCTGAACCTGCAGGCGAACCCGGACGCCACCGTCGTCCTCCCCGGCGGCGAGGAACGTGCAGTGCGCGCCACCGAGGCCACCGGCAACGAGCGGGACCGGCTGTGGGCAACCTTCCGCACCCTCGAGGACGACGGTACGGACCTCGACGCCCTGGCCGCGCTCCGGTCGCGACGGACACCGGTCGTCGTGCTGGCGCCGACGGTCGCCTGACTCCTCAAGACGTACCGAAGGCTAGGATCGCGTGGATCGCGGAGGCCGGGGAGCCGCGCGGGCGACCCCGACGAACGTCGAGGCTTTCACCAGCGCGAGGAACAGAGGGGGAACACCATGATCAGCATTGACTCGTTGGGCACCGAACTCGAGGTCGACACCCGCAACCGCGGCAGCATCTCGGGCGACGTCGTGCGCTCGGCCCACTCGGCCGGTGAGATCGGCACGGTCCGCACCGGCATGTGGGAGGTGACCCCAGGCACGTTCGAGGGCCACTGGACCAGCGAGGACTGGGAGATCTTCACGGTCATCGCAGGTCGCGGGACCTTCACCACCGACGACGGCGAGGTCCACCAGCTCGTCCCGGGCGCCCTGTTCGTCATGCCGCCGGACACCCACGGGGTCTGGGACGTGCAGGAGACGCTCCGCAAGACATTCGTGTTCCCGATCGAGAGCGCCGACCGTCGCTGATCGACCATCGATCCTTGCGTCACGCGCGCGGTCAGTCGTACGCGCCCGAGGCCGAAGCTCCCGACCCCATCAGCCCGCCAGACATGACGGGCCCAGCAGGGCCTTGAGGTCGGCCATCAGTGGTGGCGACGGGGTCACCCGCAGCTGCTCGTGCAGCCGCATCATGGTCTGTCGCCCGCCACCGGAGTCGAGCCGGAGCCGCACCTCGGTCACACCCGGATGCGCGGTCAGCACCGACTTCAGCTTTTCCACCACCGGCGGGGTGCAGCGCACCGCCGGCAGGCTGATCACGACCGGCCCGGTCGCGCCCTCCAAGGTGGTGTCGGGCAACGACAACTCCTGGCCGTGCAACTCCACCGACTCGTCCCGCGACGAGACCCGGCCACGGACCCGGACCACGGTGTCGGTCGCCAACTGGGTCGACACCAGTGCGTACACCTTGGGGAACAGCAGGACGTCGACCGACGCCTCCAGGTCCTCCACGGTGATGATCGCCCAGTAGTCGCCCTTCTTGGTCTGCTTGCGCTGCACCTGGGTGATCATCCCGGCGATCGCGTACTGGCCCTCCCGCGGCCCGTCCTCGGCGATCAACTCCCCGATCGAGATGTCACGCTCGGCGGACAGGATGTGCTCCAACCCCTGCAGCGGGTGGTCGGACACGTACAGCCCCAACATCTCCCGCTCCAACGCCAGTTTGGTCCGCTTGTCCCAGTCGGGCAGGTCGGGGATCTCGGCGGTGAAGCCGGTGCCCCCGGTCCCGCCGTCGTCGTCGCCGCCGAACCCGGCGAACAGGTCGTCCTGCCCGTTCGCCTCGTTGCGCTTGAGGTCGATCACCTCGTCCACGGCCTGCTCGTGGATCGCGACCAACGCCCGCCGCGGGTGCCCCATCGAGTCGAACGCGCCGGCCTTGATCAACGAATCGATCACCCGCTTGTTGCAGGCGGCCAACGGGATGTTGTCGAGGAACTCGTGGAAGTCCTTCGCCTTGCCGTGCTCGGTACGCGCGGCGACGATGCCCTCCACCACGTTCGCGCCGACGTTGCGGATCGCGGTCAGCCCGAACCGGATGTCGGTGCCGACCGGGGTGAAGTCGGCCTCCGACTCGTTGACGTCCGGCGGCAGCACCTTGATGCCGAGCCGGCGACACTCGCCGAGGTAGATCGCCATCTTGTCCTTGTCGTCCTTCACCGAGGTGAGGACGGCAGCCATGTACTCGGCGCCGTAGTTCGCCTTCAGGTACGCGGTCCAGTACGACACCAGCCCGTACGCGGCGGCGTGCGACTTGTTGAAGCCGTAGTCGGAGAACGGCACCAAGGTGTCCCACAGTGCCTTGATCGCGGCGGCGCTGTACCCGTTGTCCTGCATCCCCTTCTCGAAGTTGACGTACTCGGCGTCGAGCACCTCCTTCTTCTTCTTGCCCATCGCGCGACGCAGCAGGTCGGCGTTGCCGAGCGTGTAGCCGGCCAGCCGCTGCGCGATCTCCATCACCTGCTCCTGGTAGACCAGCAGCCCGTAGGTGTCGCCGAGCAACTCGTCGAGGGCTTCCTCGAGCTCGGTGTGGATGTGGGTCACCGGCTGCTGTCCGGTCTTGCGCAGCGCGTAGTTGATGTGGGTGTTGGTGCCCATCGGGCCGGGTCGGTAGAGCGCACCGAGCGCGGTGATGTCGTCGAACCGGTCGGGCCGCATCAGCCGGCACAGTTGCCGGTAGCCCGATCCGTCGAACTGGAACACCCCGAGCGTGTCACCCCGGCCGAGCAGTTGGTACGTCGCCTCGTCGGTGGTGTCGGCGGCCAACGCGTCCAGGTCGATGTCGAGGTCACGGTTCAGCTTCACGTTCTTGACCGCGTCGTCGAGGATCGTCAGGTTGCGCAACCCGAGGAAGTCCATCTTGACCAGTCCGAGTGCCTCACAGCCCGGGTAGTCGAACTGGGTGATGATCGCGCCGTCCTGCTCGCGCTTCATGATCGGGATGATGTCGATCAACGGGTCGGACGACATGATCACGCCGGCCGCGTGGACACCCCACTGCCGCTTCAGTCCCTCGATGCCGACGGCCTTGTCGAAGATCCCCTGCGCCTCGGGGTCCTGGGTCAACAGGGTGCGGAACTCGCCGCCCTCGGCGTACCGCTTGTGTTCGGGGTCGTGGATGTCGGCGAGCGGGACGTCCTTGCCCATGACCGCCGGCGGCATCGCCTTGGTGATCGTGTCGCCGGTGGAGAACGGATAGCCCATCACCCGGGCGGAGTCCTTGATCGCCTGCTTGGCCTTGATCGTGCCGTACGTGACGATCTGGCTGACCCGGTCGTCGCCGTACTTGTCGGAGACGTACTTGATCACCTCACCGCGACGACGTTCGTCGAAGTCGATGTCGAAGTCGGGCATCGACATCCGCTCGGGGTTGAGGAACCGCTCGAAGAAGAGTTTGTGCTGCAACGGATCCAGGTCGGTGATCCGCATCGCGTACGCACACATCGAGCCGGCACCCGAACCACGACCCGGCCCGACCCGGATGCCGTTCTCCTTGGCCCAGTTGATGAAGTCGGCGACCACCAGGAAGTAGCCCGGGTAGCCCTTGCCGATGATCACCTCCTGTTCGAAGGCGGCCCGCTCCCGCACCTCGGCCGGGATCCCGTTCGGGTAGCGGACGGCCAGCCCACGCTCGACCTCCTTGATGAACCACGAGGTCTCGTCCTCACCGGGCGGGCACGGGAACCGCGGCATGTAGCGGCCCTCACCCTCGGTGAACTCGATGTTGCAGCGCTCGGCGATCGCCAGGGTGTTGTCGCAGGCCTGGGGCAACTCGGCGAACAGCTGCCGCATCTCGGTGGCACCCTTGAGGTAGTAGCCGCTGCCGTCGAACTTGAAGCGCTTCGGGTCGTCCATCGTCGACCCGGACTGCACGCACAGCAGCACCTCGTGCGCGGCGGCGTCGGACTCCTTCACGTAGTGCAGGTCGTTGGTGGCCACCAACGGCAGGTCGAGGTCCTTCGACAGTCGGAGCAGGTCCTCGCGCACCCGACGTTCGATCGACAACCCGTGGTCCATCAGCTCGACGTAGTAGTTCTCGGCGCCGAAGATGTCGCGGAACTCCGCGGCCGACGCGCGCGCCTGGTCGTACCGGCCGAGCCGCAGCAGGGTCTGCACCTCACCCGACGGGCAGCCGGTGGTGGCGATCAGGCCCTTGGCGTACTCGGTGAGGATCTCCCGGTCGGCCCGCGGCTTGTAGAAGAACCCCTCCAGCGACGACCGCGACGACAACCGGAACAGGTTGTGCATCCCCGGGGTGTCGGCGGCCAGCAGCGTGAGGTGGGTGTAGGCACCGGAGCCCGACACGTCGTCGCCCCCGCCGTCACCCCAGCGGACCCGCTTGCGCTCGGAGCGGTGGGTGTTGGGCGTCAGGTACGCCTCCAGCCCGATGATCGGCTTGACCCCGGACCCCTTCGACCCCTTGTAGAACTCGTACGCCCCGTACAGGTTGCCGTGGTCGGTCATCGCGATCGCCGGCATCCCGAGCCCGGCGGCGGTGCTGAACAGGTCCGAGATGCGGGCCGCACCGTCCAACATCGAGAACTCCGAGTGGACGTGCAGGTGGACGAAGTCGCCGTCGGACCGTACTGCCATGACGCTGTGGAACCTCCCGAACCTGCCCGACCAACCGTATCGCCACCGTGCCGCCGAGACCGTGTCACCGTGGGGCCCCCAGCCTAGTCCGGGACCCCGACGGGATCGGCCACCGACACCGGCCGGACCGGACCCCGTTTCCGGCGAATGTGACGGTTTGGTCAACCTCCCGTGAAAAGTTGGGAACTTGGGCAAGTTCTAGTACGTTTGACCCACGACGGCCGCGGCAGGAGCTGTGGAGCGGTGCGGGCAGTGCACTGGGGGACCTCGACAAGCTCCGCCGCGGCCGTTCTTTCTTGTCATGACGGGTTCTTCGTGACGATAGGTTGAGGGCTGTGAGCCCTCCCGGACCCGTCATCTCGCCCCTGGCCACCGTGCGGGCGCTGACGTACCTGACACCACTGCGTGAGGGCGGTTCGCTGCCCGGCCTGGTGGAGGCCGACGACCTCGGCACCCACGTCGTCAAGTTCACCGGAGCCGGGCAGGGGCCCCGCGCCCTGGTGGCCGAGATCATCGTCGGGTCGCTGGCGCGGCTGCTGGACATTCCCACCCCCGAGCTGAAGCTGATCGTGGTCGACGACGAGCTGGGTCGCCGGGACCCCGACGAGGAGGTCAACGACCTCATCACCGCCAGTGCCGGGCTCAATCTGGCCAGCGACTTCCTGCCCGGCGCGATCGGTTATGACCGTGGCATCCCGATGGAGGTCGCCACCGCGTCCCGCATCGTGTGGCTGGACGCGTTGTGCGCCAACGTCGACCGCAGTGAACGCAACACCAACCTGCTGCTGTGGGGTGGCAAGGTGTGGGCGATCGACCACGGCGCCTGCCTCGGATTCCACCACTCCTGGTCGCGTGCCGGCTCGTACGTCCGAGCCCCCTACCGCTACGACGACCACGTGCTCGCCGACGTCGGCGCACCGCAGCTGGTGCACGCCGAGTTGGCACCCCGGGTCACCGCCGAAGCGCTCGACGAGATCACGGCACTGGTGCCTGACGCGTGGCTTGAGCCCGATCCGACCCGGCCGGACCCGGCGGCACCGGCCGACGCCGCGGCGGCCCGGATCGCCTATCGCGACACCATCCTGTCCCGGCTCGACGCCGCCCAGGGGTGGTTGCGGTGATGCCCTTCCAGTACGCGCTGTTGCGCGCGGTGCCACGGGTCGACCGGGGTGAGCAGGTCAACGTCGGCCTGGTGCTGTACTGCCAGCAGGCCGAGTTCCTCGACTGCCTGGTGAGGGTGCGGGCCGATCGGCTCCGCGCCCTCGACCCGGAGACGGACGTGGCCGCGATCTCGGCCGCCGTCGCGGCGTTCGAGCGGTGGTGCCACACGCCCGTGGGATCGGCCCGACACGGCAGCGGCCTCGCGACCCGGTTCGGGATGCTCGTCGCGCCCCGGTCAACGGTGCTGCAGCCAGGCCCGGTGCACGCCGGACTGACCGACGCCCCCGCCGACACCCTGGGCCGGCTGGTCCGCCGGCTGGTCGACTAGGGCGTGTCTCCCTATGGTTCTGGCGGTGGCCCCGACGTTTCGTATAGCGGTTTAGTTCAGGGGTCAGCCTGATCCGCCCCCGGATGATGGTCCGTCGGGGATAAGCAGACCGGTGGTGATGTATGCCAGCGCTCCCAGAGTCAGCCCGACGCCGAACCAGATCGCCCAGGATCCCCATCCGCGGCGCAGGCGTTGCCCGACAAGGCCGGCGATGAGAACCAAGGGACCGACGCACCAGCCGAAGAACCCGAAGATGGAGAGGCCGAGGCCGACGGGGATGGCGAGCACGGCTACCACCGCCGTGCTCGCAGTGAGCTGCCGGCCACGTACACACGGCTGGGTGTCGGGTTCTGTCATGCCTGACCACCTCCACGGTCTCCGTTGCGCGTGGCCCCGGTTACCTCGATCCATCTACCGTAGTGCACGGAGCCAGATCGTGATGGCGCGGAGGACGACGCCGCCTCGGTAGGTCAAGGCGAGCTTGTCGTAGCGGGTGGCCAGGGCGCGCCACTGCTTGAAGATGTTGAAGGAGCGTTCGACGACGTTGCGCCGCTTGTAAGCCTCGGTGTCGTAGCTGACCGGTCGTCCGCCCTCGCACCCGCGGCGTTGACGGTTGGCGATCTGGTCTGAGCGTTCGGGGATGACGGCCTGGATGCCGCGCCGTCGCAGGAACTGGCGGTTGGCCCGCGAGGAGTACGCCTTATCGCCCAGCGCCCGCACCGGCGTGGTCCGCGGCCGCCCTGGGCCGACGCGGGGGACACTCAGCGACTTCATGACGTGCTCGAACATCGGGGAGTCCCCGCCCTGACCGGGCCCCAAGAGCATCACCAGCGGGCGCATGTTCCCGTCGCACAGGTGGTGGATCTTCGTCGAGAGCCCGCCGCGGGAGCGTCCGACAGCGTGGTCAGGCGGCTCCTCGCGCAGATTCGTGTAGTTCGACAGAGCCCCCTGTGTCCCGGGGCAGGTTCGTCGCGTGCTGGTGAGCCCGGTTGACCGTGGAGTCGACCGAGACCTCCCAGTCGATCAACCCGGCCGCGTCGGCCTCAGCGAGCAACACCGTCAAGATGGCGTCCCAGGTGCCGTCGCCGCTGAAGCGGCGGTGGCGCTTCCATACCGTCTGCCACGGCCCGAAGCGCTCGGGAAGATCACGCCACGCGATCCCGGCCCGGTAGCGATAGATGATCCCTTCGACGACCATGCGGTGATCCCGAAAGGGCCGGCCCCTCCGCCCGTTCGAGCGCGGCATCAACGGCTCGATCAACTCCCACTGGCCGTCGCTCAGCAATGCAGTTCGCGACACCCCCGCAGCGTCTCAGCGCAACGCCCCAACCTTTGGGAGACACGCCCTAGACCGTGATCGCCACGTCACTCGGTCGTACGGGGCGTGGCAGCTTCGACTCCCCCGCCAGGTACTCGTCCACCGCGGCCGCGCAGGCGCGACCCTCGGCGATCGCCCACACGATCAGTGACTGGCCCCGTCCGGCGTCGCCGCACACGTACACCCCGGGGACGTTGGTGGCCCAGTCGTTGTCCCGGGCGATCAGGCCCGGCTCGTCGAGGGCGACCCCCAGTTGCTCCGGCACCGAGGTCTCCGGGCCGGTGTAGCCCATCGCCAACAGCACCAGGTCGCACGGGATCACCCGTTCGGTGCCGGGCACCGGAGTGTTGACCCGGTTCTCGCGGACCACGTCGACCAGCTTCAGGCCAGTGACCCGACCGTCCTCGCCGGTGAACTCGACCGTGGACGCCCGGTACACCTGGTCGCCGCCCTCCTCGTTCGCCGAGGACACCCGGAACACCCGCGGGTACATCGGCCACGGCTCATGGTCGGCCCGGTCGGTCGGCGGCTCGACGTTGTGGTCGAGCTGGGTGACCGACGCCGCACCTTGGCGCAACGCCGTACCGAGGCAGTCGGCGCCGGTGTCGCCGCCGCCGATGATCACCACGTGCTTGCCGGCGGCGTCGATCAGGCCGGGGGCCGAACGACCCAGGCTGGCGTGGTTCGCCGGCACCAGGTAGTCCATCGCGAAGTGGATGCCGGCCAGCTCCCGGCCCGGCAGGGCGACGTCGCGGGGCACGGTCGCCCCGGTTGCCACCACGACCGCGTCGTAGCGTTCCTTGAGCTGCCGACCGGTCACGTCGCGGCCGACCTCCACGTTGCAACGGAAGTTGGTGCCCTCGTCCTTCAGCTGCCGAATCCGCCGGTCGAGGATGTGCTTCTCCATCTTGAACTCGGGGATCCCGTAGCGCAGCAGCCCGCCCGGGGCGTCGTCGCGCTCGAACACCGCGACGGTGTGGCCGGCGCGGGTGAGTTGTTGGGCCGCGGCCAGCCCGGCCGGACCCGAACCGATCACCGCGACGGTGTGACCGGTGTGCCAGTCCGGTTGCTGCGGCTCCACCCGACGGTCGGCGAAACCCTTGTCGATGATGGCGACCTCGACGTTCTTGATCGTCACCGCGTCCCGGCTGATCGCCACCACACAGGCGGTCTCACACGGTGCCGGGCACAGCCGACCGGTGAACTCCGGGAAGTTGTTGGTGGCGTGCAGCCGGTCGAGGGCGGCCTCCCAGTCGTCGGAGTGGACCAGGCCGTTCCACTCCGGTACCAGGTTGCCCAGTGGGCAACCGTTGTGGCAGAACGGGATGCCGCAGTCCATGCAGCGGCCCGCCTGTTCGGTGATGATCGGCAGCAGCGCCTTTCCCGGACCGCCGGGGTACACCTCGTTCCAGTCGCCGAGGCGTTCGGCGACGGGCCGCTTGGTGGCCTCGCGGCGATCGGTGGTGATGAACCCTCGGGGATCAGCCATGAGCCGCCTCCATCATCCGCAGTGCACGTTCGTTCTCGTCGAGCCCGTCGGCCAGCGCGGCCTCCCCGGCGGCCCGGACCCGGGCCCAGTCCCGCGGGACGACCTTGGTGAACCGGTCGCGCCAGCTCGGTCCGGCCGCCAGCACCCGGGCCGCGACGGCCGAGTCGGTGAGCTCGACGTGCCGCAGCAGCAGTTGCGCCAGGTGGTCGACGTCGCCGTCGCCGAGCGGGTGCGTGTCGACCAGCTCGGTGTTGATCAACGACTCGTTCGCGTCGAGCAGGTACGCCACCCCGCCGGACATGCCGGCCGCCACGTTCCGGCCGGTGGGGCCCAGGATCACCACCTCACCGCCGGTCATGTACTCGCACGCGTGGTCGCCGACCCCTTCGACCACCGCGGTGGCCCCGGAGTTGCGGACCGCGAACCGTTCGCCGACCTGGCCACGCAGGAACAGCTCACCGGAGGTGGCGCCGTACCCGATCACGTTGCCGGCGACGATGTTCTCCTCCGCCGGGCGGCTGGCGGCCACCGGTGGTCGGACCACGATCCGACCACCCGACAGTCCCTTGCCCACGTAGTCGTTGCCGTCGCCGACCAGCCGCAGGGTGACCCCCGACGGCAGGAACGCGCCGAACGACTGGCCGGCCGACCCGGTCAGCGTCAGCTCGACGGTGCCGTCGGGAAGTCCGGCGCCGCCGTACCGGCGGGTGACCTCGTGGCCGAGTCGGGTGCCGACGGTGCGGTGGATGTTGCGGACCGCGACCTCGGCGCGGACCGGTTCCCCGCGCTCCAACGCCGGCTCGGCGATCTTGATCAACTCGGTGTCGAGACCGGCCTCGAGGGCGTGGTCCTGATTGGTCGTACGGCGTCGCACGCCACCCGGGTCGCCTGCCGTGGCGAGGATCGGTGACAGGTCGAGCCCGTGTGCCTTCCAGTGTCCGGCGGCCGGTCGCCAGTCCAGCGACTCCACCTGGCCGACGGCCTCGTCGATGCTCCGGAAGCCCAACGCAGCAAGGTGTTCGCGGACCTCCTCGGCGATGAACTCGAAGAAGTTGATCACGAACTCCGGCTTGCCGGTGAACTTCTGCCGCAGCTCCGGGTTCTGCGTGGCCACGCCGACCGGACAGGTGTCAAGATGGCAGACCCGCATCATCACACAGCCCGACACGACCAGCGGTGCGGTGGCGAAACCGAACTCCTCGGCCCCCAACAACGCGGCCACCACGACGTCGCGCCCGGTCTTCAGCTGGCCGTCGACCTGGACGGTGATCCGATCCCGAAGTCCGTTGTGGAGCAGGGTTTGCTGAGTCTCGGCCAGCCCGAGCTCCCACGGTCCGCCGGCGTGCTTCAGCGAGGTGAGCGGTGCCGCCCCCGTACCACCGTCGTGGCCCGAGACCAGCACCACGTCGGCCTTCGCCTTCACCACCCCGGCCGCGACCGTGCCGATCCCGGCCTCCCCGACCAGCTTCACGTGCACCCGGGCTGTGGGGTTGGCGTTCTTCAGGTCGTGGATCAGCTGCTTGAGGTCCTCGATGGAGTAGATGTCGTGGTGGGGTGGCGGCGAGATCAGCCCGACCCCGGTCGTGGCGTGCCGGGTGCGGGCGATCCACGGGTACACCTTCGGGCCGGGCAGCTGGCCGCCCTCCCCCGGCTTGGCCCCCTGGGCCATCTTGATCTGGATGTCGGTGGCCCGGGTCAGGTACTCCGAAGTGACGCCGAACCGGCCGGAGGCGACCTGCTTGATCGCCGACCGCCGCTCCGGGTCGGCCAGCCGCTCGGGGTCCTCGCCCCCCTCGCCGGTGTTGGACCGGGCGCCGAGCCGGTTCATCGCGATCGCCAGGGTCTCGTGCGCCTCGGCGCTGATCGAGCCGTACGACATCGCACCGGTGCTGAAGCGCTTGACGATCGACGACACCGGCTCCACCTCGGCCAGCGGGACCGGCGGCCGGTCACTGCGGAACCGCAACATGCCGCGCAGCGTCATCAGCCGCTCGGACTGGTCGTCGACGCGGGCGGTGTAGTCCTTGAACACGTCGTAGCGGCCCTGCCGGGTGGAGTGCTGCAGCCGGAACACGGTCTCGGGGTCGAACAGGTGCTGCTCGCCCTCACGGCGCCACTGGTACTCACCGCCGACCGGCAACGTCCGGTGTGCCAGCGGGATCCCGTCGGCCGGGTAGGCGGTCAGGTGGCGTTGCCGGATCTCCTCGGCCAGTTCGGCCACCCCGATGCCGCCGAGCCGCGACTCGGTCGCGGTGAAGTGCCGGTCGACCAACTCCTTGCTGAGCCCGATCGCCTCGAAGATCTGCGCGCCGGTGTAGGAGGCGACGGTCGAGATGCCGATCTTGCTCATCACCTTCAGCACCCCCTTGCCGAGCGCCTTGATCACGTGCGCGACGGCCTGCTCGGGCTCGACGTCCACGTACACCCCACGGCGGGCGAGGTCCTCGGCCGACTCGATCGCCAGGTACGGGTTGACCGCGCCGGCGCCGTACCCGATCAACAGCGCGACGTGGTGCACCTCGCGGACGTCACCGGCCTCGACGACGAGCCCCACCTTGGTGCGGGTCTTCTCCCGGACCAGGTGATGGTGGATCGACGCGGTCAGCAGCAGCGACGGGATCGGCGCCTTCTCCGCGGTCGAGTGGCGGTCCGACAACACGATGGTGCGCGCCCCCGCGCGGATCGCCTCCGAGCACTCCCGCGCCAGCTCGTCGAGCCGGTCGGCCAACGCGGTCGCCCCACCGGCGACGTCGTACAGCCCGCGGACCACATGGGTGGCGAATCCGGGCATGTCACCGTCGACGTTGATCTTGACGATCTTGGTCAGGTCGTCGTTGTCGATCACCGGGAACGGCAGCACCAGCCGACGGCACGATGCCGGACCCGGGTCGAGCAGGTTCCACTCCGGGCCGATGGTGTTGGCCAGCGACGTCACCATCTCCTCCCGCAGTGCGTCCAGCGGCGGGTTGGTGACCTGGGCGAACAGCTGGGTGAAGTAGTCGAACAGCAACCGGGGCCGCCGGCTCAGCACCGCCAATGGGGTGTCGGTGCCCATCGCACCGATCGGCTCGGCACCGGTGTTGGCCATCGGGGCGAGCAGGATCCGCAGCTCCTCCTCGGTGTAGCCGAACACCTGCTGGCGTCGGGTCACCGACGCGTGGGAGTGGACGGTGTGCTCCCGGTCGGGCAGGTCGTCGAGGTGCAGCCGGCCGCCGAGCAACCACTCCCCGTACGGGGCGGCCTCGGCCAACTGGGCCTTGATCTCGTCGTCGGGGATGATCCGGTGCTGGGCCAGGTCGGCCAGGAACATCTTCCCCGGCTGTAGCCGGCCCTTCGACACCACGCGTTCGTCGGGGACGTCCAGCACTCCGGCCTCCGAGGCCAGCACGACCAGACCGTCGTCGGTGACCAAGAAACGCCCCGGGCGCAGCCCGTTGCGGTCGAGCACCGCACCGATCTGGGTGCCGTCGGTGAACACCACGCACGCCGGACCGTCCCACGGTTCCATCAGGCAGGCGTGGAAGGCGTAGAAGTCACGCAGCTTCGGATCCAGGGTCGGATCGTTCTCCCAGGCGGGCGGCATCATCATCAAGATCGCGTGCGGCAGTGACCGACCACCCAGGTGGAGCAGCTCGACCACCCCGTCGAAGGAGGCCGAGTCCGATGCTCCCGGGGAGCAGATCGGGAACAGCCGTGACAGGTCGCCGGGGATCACGTTCGAGGCGAGCAGTTCCTCCCGGGCCCGCATCCAGTTGCGGTTGCCGCGGACGGTGTTGATCTCGCCGTTGTGCGCGATCAGCTTGAACGGATGCGCCAGTTCCCAGTCGGGGAAGGTGTTGGTCGAGAACCGGGAGTGCACCAGCGCCATCGCGCTGGCCAGCTCGGGATCGGCCAGATCGAGGTAGAGATCGCCGAGCTGGTCGGGGGTCAGCATCCCCTTGTAGACCAGGGTACGGCCCGACAGCGACGGGAAGTAGACGCCGGCCTCCCGCTTCGACCGACGCCGCAGTGCGTGGGCCCGCCGCTCCAGCGGCATCCCCTGCACCGGCATCTCCGCGCCGGCGACGATCAGATGCTCGAACCGAGGCATCGCGCCGCGCGACACGTCACTCAGGGAGCTGTCGTCGATCGGCACCGGCCGCCAGCCGAGCACGGTGAGAGCCTCCTGGGCGGCCAACTGCTCCACCGCCGCCCGGGCCGTCGCGGCCTCGGTTTCGTCGGTGGGCAGGAATGCCAGCCCGATGGCGTACGCCCCACGCTTCGGCAGCGCGAAGTCGCAGGCCGTGCGGAGGAACTCGTCCGGCACCTGGATCATGATTCCGGCCCCGTCGCCGGTGGCGGCGTCCGCCCCGGTGGCCCCTCGATGATCAAGGTTCCGCAGCGCCTGCAGGCCCTGGGCGACGATCTCGTGGCTGGGCACCCCGGTCAGGGTGGCGACCATCGCGACACCGCAGGCGTCGTGCTCGAAGGCACGGTCGTAGAGGCCGACCTTCGCCGGCGCGGGCTTCGACGGGATGGGGGCCCGGTGTGGTCCGAGGTCAGCCGAGGCGCTCATGGTCCCTCCATCCGTCGTCCGCTGGTGCGCAGGGAAGCGTAACCCAGCATTCCGCACTGCGAAAAACATCAACGGCAATGGTGGACGTGACGTTGATTACGGTTCCTTATGAGGTGCTGCAGAATCGGTCGGTTCTGCAACCTCGGTTTCCGTGTCCGGCACAACCACGGACGCATCCACGACCTCTTCCCGGCCGGGGCGGAACCGGATCAGCCACACCAGCCAGACCAGGGCTGCCACGAACACGATCAGTGAGGTGTAGTTGTTGAGGCGGAAGCCGCCGATGGTGTTGACGGCGTCGATCCGCAGCGCCTCGATCCAGAATCGGCCCACGGTGTAGAGCACCACGTACAGCGCGAACACCTTGCCGTGACCGAGCCGGAACCGGCGATCGGCCCAGAGCAGCACCGCCAAGACACCGAGGTTCCACAACATCTCGTACAGGAAGGTCGGGTGGAACGTGTCGAACTGTTCGAACCCGGCGGGCCGGTTCGCGGGGTCGATCGCCAGCCCCCACGGCAGGTCGGTCGGCCGGCCGAACAGTTCTTGGTTGAACCAGTTGCCGAGTCGCCCGATCGCCTGGGCGAGCACGATCCCCGGTGCCATCGTGTCGGCGATCGCCAGGAAGCTGGCGCCCCGCTTCCGGGCGACCAACCACGCCCCGAGCGCCCCCAGCGCGACGGCACCCCAGATGCCGAGACCGCCCTCCCAGATGTAGAGCGCCCGGATCGGGTCACGACCGGGGCCGAAGTAGAGCTGGTAGTCGGTGATGACGTGGTAGATCCGGGCCCCGATGATGCCCAACGGCACTGCCACGATGGCGACGGTCTCGATGGTCTCGGGGTTGCCGCCGCGTGCCTTCCAGCGCCGCATCGACAGCACGAGCGCCACCACGATGCCGGCCAGGATGCAGATCGCGTACGCCCGGATCGGGAACCCGAGGACGTACCACACCCCGGACGGCGGACTGGGGATCACGTACGGGAACACGGGCGTCCTCTCGCCTCGGTCAGGCCGCGAGCAGCTGACGCATGTCGTCGACCGACAGCCGACCGTAGTCGACGGTCTCACCGTCCAGCAGGACCGTCGGAGTGCCGGTGATGCCCTGCTGTTCGGCCGTGGTCGAGATCGAGGCTACCCAACCCATCTGCTGCTGTCCGGTGACGCACTGGGTGAACTCGTCGGTCGCGGTGTGGCCGACCTCGTCGGGCAGTGCCAGCAGTTGCTCGTCGGTCCACTGCCGTGTCGCGTTCGCGAACAGCCCGTTGAAGTAGGCGCGTGGGAATCCGGCCCGGGCCGAACAGGCGAAGCCGTTGGCCGCCTGCACCGAGCCCTGGTCGATGAACGACATCGGGTAGACGAGCAGCTGCAGCTGGCCGGTGTTCTCCGCCTCGAGGACCACGTCGCCGAACTTCTCCTCGAAGCCGACACAGTGGACACAGTGGAAGTCGACGTACAGCGTCATGGTGCGGGGCGCATCGGTCCGGCCGAACCGGATCGGCTGCCCCTCGGTCGGCTCCTGCTGCACCTCGACGATGGCCGCGGCCTGGGCACTGCGGCCGGCGTTGGAGTTGGAGTCGACGACCAGCCACACCACACCGCCGATGACCAGCGCAATCGCCAGGCCGAGCGCGATGCCGATGACGGTACGGCGTTCCCGCCGCCGCCGCTCGACGCGGGCCCGCTCCTCGGCCATCCTGGCCCGCTGCGACCTACCCTGCGCCCCGATCTTCTTCTTGGCCGGCTTGCTCACCGCTCCACCTCTCCGATCACTCGTCGTCGTCCAGTTCTGCGTACCGCGCGTCGAGGCCGAACCTCGAGCGCGGGAAGACCACCAACCACGCGGCCAGGGCGATGAACCCCAGGTCGCGCAGGATCTCGGCGAGGTACTGGGTCTCCCCCGGCGCGACCTGACCGCCACCGCCGAAGCAGCCGCAGTCGATCGTCAGCCCGCGGGCCCAGGCCGAGGCGACCCCGGCGATGAACACCACCATCAGTACCGCGGTGCCGACCGCGACCCATCGGGTCAGCAGGCCGAGCAGCAACAACGACCCCATCGCGACCTCGAGCAACGGTAGCCCGTACCCGACGATCGGGATCAACGCCTGCGGCAGCAGTTCGTACGCGGCGACCGCCTGCAGGGCGACCAGCGGCTCGACCAGCTTGGCCAGTCCGGCCCACAGCAGGATCCCGGCCAGGGCGAGGCGCACCAACAGCGACAGCCACGGCTGCACCCGGGCGAAGCTGGTCACCACCTCACCGTCACTGCTCGGCGACGAGGCGCTGGTAGTCGGCCATCAGGTCACCGATCGGGGTGCCGGGCGTCCACACCATGACCCCCTGGTCCTTGGCGTTGATGCCGATCACCTGGGCTCCGTGGCCGACCTCGTACCCCCCACTGGGCAACTTCTTCATGCCTTCGATGGGGACGCCGAGCGGCTTCGCCAGCGCCTTGATGTCCGACATCTCACCGGTCAGTCCGACGAAGGTCGGGTCGAACCGGTCGAGGTAGGCCTCGATCGCGTCGGGGGTGTCACGGTTCGGATCGGTGGTGACGAACACCATGGTGATCCGGTCGGCCACCCCCGGGTCGCTGCGCTTCAGCGCCATCGCGACGTCGGACAGCACGGCGATGCACACGTCGGGGCAGTTCGTGTAGCCGAAGAAGACCAGGGTGACCGGGGTCGACGGGCTGGTCCGCAGGTTGTACGACTGCCCGTGGGCGTCGGTCAGCGAGAGGTCGGGCACCTCGTACGGGGTGGTGACCCTGGTGCCGCCCCAGCCGTCGTCGCCCGGGTCGTTCACCACGACCGGCCCCTGCTCGGTGGTCGGCGCGACGCACCCGGCGACGGCGAACAGCAGGACGATGACCACCGCCAGGACGGCAGGACGCAAAGTTCGACTCACACGTGTTCAACCCTGCCGGGCGCCGAATTGTTCCCGGTCGGCCCGGCGGACACCGGCAGCGAGTTCGGCCGCGAGCTCGGCGAGCCCGGACAGGTCATCGGGGTTCCCGGCGGCCTCGGCGGCCAACAACTGCTTCACCAGGGCCGACCCGACGATCACCCCGTCGGCGAACCCAGCCACCTCGGCGGCCTGGTCACCGTCGGCGACGCCCAGTCCGACGCCGACCAGGGTGTCGGGGCTGGTGGCCCGGATCCGGGCGACGAGTTCGGGGGCCATCGAGCTGACGTTCGTCCGGGTCCCGGTGACGCCCATCAGCGCGGTGGCGTACACCCAACCCCGGCACGCCTCGAGCGTCATCGCGAGTCGCTCGTCGGTCGACGACGGCGACACCAGGAAGATGCGGTCCAGTCCGTGGGTGTCGGAGGCGGCGATCCACGCGTCGGCCTCGTCGGGGGTCAGGTCGGGGGTGATCAACCCGGATCCGCCGGCGGCGGCGAGGTCGCGGGCGAAGGCGTCCACCCCGTACCGCTCGACCAGGTTCCAGTAGATCATCGAGACCGCGGGGGTGCCGGTCGCGGCGACCCGTTCGACGGCGCCGAAGAGGTCCCGCACCCGGACGCCGCGCTGCAGCGCGCGGGTGGTCGCCCGCTGCACCGTCACCCCGTCCATCACCGGATCGGAGTACGGCATCCCGACCTCGATCAGGTCGGCGTGCTCGGCGACGGTCTCCATCGCCCGGTACGAGGTCTCGACGTCGGGGTAGCCGACGGGGAGGTAGGCGACGAACGCACCGCGCCCCTCGTCGCGGGCACGACTGAACGCGGTGGCCGACGTGTTGGGGTTGGGGTCGGTGTTGGTGCTCATGCGTCGGCCCCCGACACGCTGTCGGGTCGGCCGTCGAGGCCGAACCATTCGATCGCGGTCGCCACGTCCTTGTCGCCACGACCGGACAGGTTGACCAGGATCAGCGGCGGCTCACCGCCGGTGCCACGCTCGCGGACCAGCCGACGGCCGAGCCGTAGCGCACCGGCCACCGCGTGGGCGGACTCGATCGCGGGCAGGATGCCCTCGGTCCGGGTCAGCAGCCGCAACGCCGCCATCGCCTCGTCGTCGGTCACCGCCTCGTAGTGGGCGCGACCGCTCCGGGCCAGCCACGCGTGCTCAGGGCCCACCCCGGGGTAGTCGAGTCCGGCCGACACCGAGTGTGACTCCTTGGTCTGGCCGTCGGCGTCCTGCAGCACATAGGTGCGCATCCCGTGCAGCACCCCGATGTTGCCCTCGGTGACGGTGGCGGCGTGGCGCCCGCTGGCCAGGCCCTCGCCGCCGGCCTCGAAGCCGTACAGCGCGACGCCGGTGTCGTCGACGAAGTCGGCGAAGATGCCCATCGCATTGGACCCACCACCGACGCAGGCGGCCACCGCATCGGGCAGCCGGCCGTACCGCTGCTGGACCTGGGCGCGGGCCTCGGCCCCGATGATCCGCTGGAACTCGCGCACCAGCATCGGGAACGGGTGCGGGCCGCCGACCGACCCGATCAGGTAGTGGGTGGTGTCGACCGTCGACACCCAGTCGCGCAGGGCGTCGTTCATCGCGTCCTTCAAGGTCCGGCTGCCGGAGGCGACCGCGACCACCTCGGCGCCGAGCAACTGCATCCGGGCGACGTTGAGGGCCTGCCGTTCGGTGTCGACCTCACCCATGTAGACCGTGCACTCCAACCCCAGCAGGGCTGCCGCGGTCGCGGTCGCCACCCCGTGCTGCCCGGCACCGGTCTCGGCGATCACCCGGGTCTTGCCCATCCGCTGGGTCAGCAACGCCTGCCCGAGGACGTTGTTGATCTTGTGGGACCCGGTGTGGTTGAGGTCCTCCCGCTTCAGCAGGATCCGCGCCCCGTCGGCGTGCTCGGAGAGCCGGTGGGCCTCGGTCAGCGGTGAGGGCCGCCCGGCGTAGTCGGTGAGCAGCCCGTCGAGCCGGCGGGTGAACTCGGGGTCGTTGCGGGCCGACTCGAAGGCCTTCTCCAGTTCGGTCAGCGCGGCGTGCAGTGCCTCGGGGACGAACTTGCCGCCGAAGTCCTCGAAGTGGCCCGACGGATCAGGACCGGACGATGGTGGGGTCACGGACACGGAAGCCTTTCTCAACAGGAACGATCAGCAGGAACGGGCGGCGACGGGGGGGCGCGTCACCGGTGCGGGCAGGCCGGGTGCGCCCCGGCCGCGACCAGGTCGGCGACCGCGGTCTGCGGGTCGTCGCCGGTCACCAGGGCCTCCCCGACCAGCACCACGTCGGCACCCACCCGGGACAGTTCGAAGACGTCCTTGGGGCCCTTCACGCCAGACTCGGCGATCCGGACGATCCCCTCGGGGACCAGCGGGGCCAGCTTCGCGAAGGTGGACGTGTCGACCTCGAGGGTCTGCAGGTTGCGGTTGTTGATGCCGATCACGGTCGCACCGGCCGCCACGGCCCGCTCGATCTCCTCGCCCGTGTGGGCCTCGACCAGCGGGGTGAGGCCGATCGAGGTGGCCCGTTCGATCAGCCCAGCCAACTCGGAGTCGGTGAGTGCGGCGACGATCAGCAGGGCGATGTCGGCGCCGGCGGCGCGGGCCTCGAAGAGCTGGTAGGCGGTGACGATGAAGTCCTTGCGGAGTACGGGGATCTCCACGGCACGGCGGACGGCGACCAGGTCGTCGAGGGAACCGCCGAAACGGCGCCGTTCGGTCAGCACCGAGATCGCGCTGGCCCCGCCGGTCTCGTACTGGGCGGCCAACTTGGCGGGGTCGCTGATCTGGGCCAGGGCACCCTTGCTGGGTGAGGCCCGCTTGACCTCGGCGATCACCGAGACCCCGTGGCTCTGGAAGGCCGGCAACGGGTCGATGGCGTCCGGGGCACTGCGCACCCTGGCCTTCAACTCGTCCAGGCTCACCTGCCGCTCACGTGCGGCCAGGTCCTCCCGGACACCGGCGATGATGTCGTCGAGGACGTTCATGGTCAGTCGGCCCCGAGGTCGAGGGCGCGCATCACCTGCACCACGACCAGGGCGAGCACCAGGACGGCCGCCCCGACACCCATCAGCAACCAGTTGACGACCAACGCGCCGTAGCAGCCGATGACGAAGCCGATGAAGGCGATGGCGATGCCGGTCCAGGCAGCCGGGGTCCGGCCGTGGTGGGGCATGGGCTTCCGCTTGGCGGCCCGCTCAAGCTCCGGGTCCCTCGTCGTGGCCGTCCCTGCCATCTCTGCCTCCAGGTTCTGCGTGCGTCGGGGTTGGGGCGCTAGGACGCCCATCCCTCATTGTGTCCTGTTCCGCGCCGGATGGGGAATCGGGGTCACCCTTCGGATCGGTCGGGTCGTCGCCGGCGTCAAGGGCGCGCCATGCTAGCAGCGGGTCGAGCTCGCCGGCGGCACCAAGGACGGCTTCCGCCGACGCCGGTGTCGTCCGGTCGAAGCGGTCGCCGGTACGCGTCGTGCCGCGCACCACGACCAACGCCACCGCACCCACCAGACCGACCAATCCGCAGCCGGCGTACGCCCAGCCACCCCAACTGCGGGTCAACTCCCCCGGCGCACCGAGACTGACCTGCTGGACGGCGGCCGCCGCCAGCTGCGCGCTCGGCTCCGGGGCGACGACCCCGAGGACGACCATGCCGACGGCGGCGACGGCGAGCAGCACCCCGAGGACGGTCCGGCCGCGGCCCCGCAGCGCCAACGACAGCAATGCCCCGGCCGCCACCACCGCAGCCACCGCGGTCGGCAGACCGGCCGCCGCGTCGGTGCCGGAGATCTGGACCGGGCCACCGTCGGTCCCGACCTGCCACCACGGCTGGCCGGCGCACAGCAGCGCGGCCACCCCGCCCAGTGCGGTGCCGGCGAACGCCGGCCGGTTCACTGCTCCGCCAGCCGCCGTCGGGCGGTGGCGAGCCCGATCGCGCGGACCAGGGCTGCGGCCTTGTTCCCGGTCTCGAGGTCCTCGGTCTCGGGCACCGAGTCGGCGACGATCCCGGCACCGGCCTGGACGTGGGCCGTACCGTCGCGCAGCACCGCGGTCCGGATCGCGATCGCCGAGTCACCGTCGCCGGCGAAGTCGAAGTAGCCGACGACCCCGCCGTACAGGCCCCGGCGGCTCACCTCGAGCCGGTCGATGATCTCCATCGCCCGCACCTTCGGGGCGCCGGACAGGGTGCCGGCCGGGAAGCAGGCCAGCAGCACGTCCAAGGCACTCCGGTCGGCCGCGACACGGCCCACCACGCTCGACTCGAGGTGCATGATGTGGCTGTAGCGGCGGACCTCCATGAACTCGACCACCTCGACGGTTCCGGGCTCGCAGACCCGCCCCAGGTCGTTGCGGCTCAGGTCGACCAGCATCAGGTGCTCGGCCCGCTCCTTCGGATCGGCCAGCAGCTCGGCCTCGAGTTCGGCGTCCTCGGCGGGGGTGGCACCACGCGGCTTCGAACCGGCGATCGGATGGGTCACGGCCTGGCCGCCCTGGACCGTCACTAGGGCCTCCGGTGACGAGCCGACCACGTCGAACCCGTCCAGTCGCAACAGGTACAGGTAGGGGCTGGGGTTCGACAGCCGCAACGCCCGGTACACCTCGAAGGCGTCGACCTCGCAGGCCACGTCGAAGCGTTGGCTCACCACGATCTGGAAGGCCTCGCCGGCCTTGATCTCCTCGACCGCTGCCTCGACCGCCGACTGGTACTCGGCGGGGGTTCGTTGCCGGGTGATGGTCGGGGCGGCCGGCTCGGCTCCCGGGTCGCTGACCAGCGCCGGGGTCGGGGCGAGCAGGGCCCGGGTCATTGCCTCGATCCGGTCGACCGCGTCGGTCCACGCCTGGTCGACCCGCTCGTCGGAGGCGTCGAAGTTGATCGCGTTCGCGATCAGCCACACCTCGCCCAGGTGGTGGTCGACGACGACCAGGTCGGAGGCCAGGAACATCACCATCTCGGGGATGCCGATGTCGTCGGGATTGGTGTCGGGCAACACCTCGACCCGGCGGACGGTGTCGTAGCCGAGGTAGCCGACCATGCCGGAGGTGAACGGGGGCAGTGCCTCGTCCCGCGGGGTGTGCAGCGCAGTGAGGGTGTCCCGCAGCACCTGTAGCGGATCGCCCTCGGTCGGCAACCCGGCCGGCACATGACCCGACCACGAGGCCTGCCCGTCGACCTCGGTCAAGGTGGCCGCACTGTTCACGCCGATGAAGGAGTAGCGGTTCCACACCCCGCCCTGCTCGGCGGACTCGAAGCAGAAGGTTCCCGGTCGGCCCTGGGCCAGCCGGGCATACAGTCCGACCACGGTCTCGGCGTCGTGCACCAGCCGCCGGTGGACGCTGATCACCCGGCGGTCGGTGGCCAGGGTGCGGAAGGTGTCGAGGTCAGGCGTGATCGTCATCCCTGCCGCCTTTCGAGAGGATCCGACACCGTCGCCGTCAGCTCGCGGCCGTCGAAGCAGGTGGTGGTGCCGGTGTGGCAGGCCGCACCGACCTGCCGCACGGTGAGCAGCACGGTGTCGCCGTCGCAGTCGAGGCTGGCCCCGTGCACCCACTGCACGTGACCGCTGGTCTCCCCCTTCACCCACGACTGCTGCCGGCTCCGCGACCAGTAGGTGGCGCGGCCGGTGGTCAGGGTGCGGTGCAGGGCGTCGGCATCCTGCCAGGCCAGCATCAACACGGCCTTGGAGTCGAGGTCCTGCACGACGGCGGGCACCAGCCCGTCGTCATTCCACCGCACGCGTGCGGCAAGGTCGGGATCCAGCGAGGTCATGGCCGCCATTCTGCCTGACATACGCTGACCGCCATGACCTTTGCCCACGCCGAGCGGATCGAGCTGTGTGACCTGTTCCTGGCGACCGGCCCGGACGCCCCGACCCTGTGCGAGGGCTGGTTGACCCACGACCTCGCCGCCCACCTGTGGATCCGGGAGACCGACCCGCTGGCGGCGACCGGCATCATGGCCAAGCCGTTGGCCTCCTTCACCGATCGCCGGATGGCCGAGGCCAAGGCCCGCTGGCCGTACCCGGAGCTGGTCGAGCGGCTCCGGCAGGGTCCGAACCGGTTCTCGCTGTTCGCCATCCCGGGGATCGACGAGGCCGCCAACGCGACCGAGTACTTCGTGCACCACGAGGACGTCCGTCGTGCCGGTGACCCTCCCGCGGCCCCGCGCGAACTCGGCGCCGACACCCAGGACTTGATCTGGCGCCGCCTGAAGCTCATGTCGAGGGTGATGTTCCGCGACCCGGCCGCCGGGATCGTGCTGGAACGCGCCGACGCCGACCACGAGACGGTTCGCGCGGCCGCCGGGGACCGGACGGTGACGATCATCGGTCTCCCCGCGGAGCTGTTGCTGTACGCGAGTGGTCGCCGCCAGGCCGCCGTGGTTGACCTGGTCGGCGATCCGGACGTGCTCGACTCCGACGACTGGCGCTGATCATGGACCGCCGCGCCGCCCTCGCCCTGTTCGCCACGGCCGGCACCGCTGCGGTTGCCGGCTGTGCGCCCCGGCCCGACGGGACCCCGCCGCCGACACCCGGGCCGACACCGGCCGGGACGACGGCACCGACCCCGACACCCACCCCCACGCGCACTCCCACGACCACCCCCACCCCGACGCCTGCCGGGCCGCCGACGGTGGGTGAGCCGACCGATGTGGTCACCGGCCTCACCTCGCCGTGGGGACTCGCCCTGCTCGCCGACGCCACGATGCTGGTGTCGGAGCGCGACACCGGACTGATCAAGCGGGTCTCCGACGGCCGGGCAACAGAGGTCGTCGAGGTGGAGGACGTCGAGCCGTCGTCGGAGGGCGGCCTGCTCGGCATCGCGGTCTCCCCCGACGAGACCGCGCTGTACGCGTACCACACCACGGGCCGGGACAACCGGATCACCCGGTTCGCGTGGGACGGTGAAGCGGCCACCGCCCCCGAGGTCATTCTGGACGGCATCCCGTACGCCGCGCGTCACGACGGCGGCCGGCTCGCCTTCGGACCCGACGGCCTGTTGTACGTCAGCACCGGCGACGCCGCCGAGCGTCGACTCGCCCAGGAACAGTCGTCCCTGGCCGGCAAGATCCTGCGGCTCACCCCCGACGGTGCACCCGCCCCGGACAACCCGTTCGACAACGAGGTCTTCTCGTACGGCCACCGCAACGTCCAAGGGCTCGCCTTCGACGACGGGGACCGGTTGTGGGCCAGCGAGTTCGGCAACCAGACCCAGGACGAGCTGAACCTGATCCGCGCCGGCGGCAACTACGGCTGGCCGGCGATCGAGGGCGACGAGTCGACCATCGAGGGGATGACCAACCCGGTCCACACCTGGTCGACCGACGAGGCGTCCCCGTCCGGGCTGGCGTACACGCGGGGCTCACTGTGGATGGCGGCACTGCGGGGCAGCCGGCTGTGGGAGATCCCGCTCGACGACGGCAAGGCCGGTGAGCCACGGGACCACTTCGCCGGCACGTACGGCCGACTGCGGACCGTCGTGGCCGCCCCGGACGGCAGCCACCTGCTGTTGGTCACGTCCAACACCGACGGCCGGGCGACCCCGAAGTCCGGTGACGACCGGGTCCTGCGGGTGCCGCTCGGCTGAGGGTCAGCCGCGCTCGCCAGCCACCTTCTCCATGATCAGTTCGCGGACCCGGCCGGCGTCGGCCTGACCCTTCATCGCCTTCATCACCTGACCGATCAGGGCACCGGCCGCCTGCACCTTGCCCCCGGCGATCTTGGCGACGATGTCGGGGTTGGCGGCGATCACCTCGTCGACCGCCGCCGACAGCGCACCGTCGTCGGAGACCACCGCGAGCTGCCGGGACTCGACCACGGCGGCCGGGTCGCCCTCCCCTGCCAGCACCCCGTCGATCACCTGTCGGGCCAGCTTGTCGTTGATCACCTTCTGCTCGACCAGGCCCTGCAGCTCGGCGACCTGGGCCGGGCTCATCCCGACCTCGGCCAACTCCACCCCGGCCTCGTTGGCCCGACGGGTCAGCTCACTGAGCCACCACTTGCGGGCGGCCTGCGGGGCACATCCGGCGGCGACGGTCGACTCGACCAGTTCGACCGCCTCCGAGCTGCGGACGTCGCGCATCTCCAGGTCGGTGAACCCCCAGTCGGCCTGCAGCCGCTTCATCCGCTCGGCCGGCGGCTCGGGCAGGGTGCCCCGCAGCTGGTCGACCCACTCCCGCGACGGAGCCACCGGCACCAGGTCGGGTTCGGGGAAGTAGCGGTAGTCCTCGGCGGACTCCTTCGACCGGCCGGCCGTGGTCAGCCCGGAGTCCTCGTGCCAGTGCCGGGTCTCCAGCTTGACGGTGCCGCCGTCGTCGAGGATCGCCCCGTGGCGGGTCATCTCGTACCGGATGGCCCGCTCGACCGAGCGCAGCGAGTTCACGTTCTTGGTCTCGGTCCGGGTGCCGAACTCCGTGGCACCCTTCGGCATCAGCGAGACGTTCGCATCGCACCGCAGCGAGCCGTGCTCCATCCGTACGTCGGAGACACCCAGCGCGCGCAGCAGGTCACGCAACATGGTCACGTACGCCCGCGCGACCTCCGGCGCCTTCGCCCCGGTGCCGGTGATCGGCTTGGTGACGATCTCGATCAGCGGCACCCCGGCCCGGTTGTAGTCGAGCAGCGAGTGGGAGGCGCCGTGGATCCGACCGGTGGCGCCGCCGACGTGCAGCGACTTGCCGGTGTCCTCCTCCATGTGGGCACGCTCGATGTCGATCCGGTACGTCTCGCCGTCGACCTCGACCTCGGTCCAGCCGTCGAACGCGATCGGCTCGTCGTACTGCGAGATCTGGTAGTTCTTCGGCTGGTCGGGGTAGAAGTAGTTCTTCCGCGCGAACCGGCAGTGCTCGCTGATCGAGCAGTTGAGCGCCAGCCCGATCCGGATCGCCGACTCGACCGCGGTCGCATTCACCACCGGCAGTGCACCGGGCAGCCCCAGGCACACCGGGCAGGTCTGGGTGTTCGCGTCAGCACCGAAGGTGGTCGCACAACCGCAGAACATCTTCGACGCGGTGTTCAGCTCGACGTGCACCTCGAGCCCGAGCACCGGGTCGTACGCGGCCAGCACGTCGTCGTAGTCCAGTACGGCCTCGCTCATGCCACGCCCTCCAGTTCCGGCAGCTGCCGCCACAACGGTCCGCCCCACTCCTCGGCCAGTGCCGCTTCCAGTGCCCCACCGACCCGGTACAACCGGTCGTCGGCCAGCGGTGGCGCCATCACCTGCAGGCCGACCGGGAGTCCGTCCTCGGGGGCCAGGCCGACCGGGAACGAGGCGGCCGCGTTGCCGGCCAGGCTGGCCGGCAGGGTGCACAGGTCGGCCTGGTACATCGCGACCGGGTCGTCGGTCCGCTCGCCGATCCGGAAGGCCGTGGTCGGTGTGGTCGGCGAGACGAGCACGTCACAGTCGGCCCAGGCGCGGTTGAAGTCCTCGATGATCAAGGTCCGCACCTTCTGCGCCGAGCCGTAGTACGCGTCGTAGTAGCCGCTCGACAGGGCGTACGTGCCGAGGATGATGCGGCGCTTCACCTCGTCCCCGAAGCCGGCCTCGCGGGTCCGGGCCATCACCTCCTCGGCACTGGTGGTGCCGTCGTCGCCGACCCGCAGCCCGTACCGCATCGCGTCGAACCGGGCCAGGTTGGAGGAGCACTCACTGGGCTGGATCAGGTAGTACGCGGGCAGCGCGTGCCCGAACGTCGGGCAGGACACCTCGACCACGTCGGCGCCGAGCCGGGTCAACAGCTCGACCGCCTCGCGGAAGCGACGCTCGACGCCGGGGGCGTACCCGGCTCCGCCGAGCTCGCGCACCACGCCGATCCGCATTCCGGAGACGTCGGCGTGCCGGGCCGCGTCGACCACCGCGGGCACCGGCTGGTCGATCGAGGTGGAGTCCATCGGGTCGTGGCCGGCGATCACCTCGTGCAGCAGGGCGGCGTCCAGCACCGAACGGGCGCACGGGCCGACCTGGTCGAGGGAGGACGCCATCGCCACCAGGCCGTAGCGCGACACCCCGCCGTACGTGGGCTTGATGCCGACGGTGCCGGTCACCGAGGCCGGTTGCCGGATGGAGCCGCCGGTGTCGGTGCCGATCGCGAGTGGCGCCTCGAAGGCGGCCAGGGCTGCGGCCGATCCGCCGCCGGAGCCGCCGGGCACCCGGTCGGTGTCCCACGGGTTGCGGGTGGATCCGTACGCGGAGTTCTCGGTCGAGGAGCCCATCGCGAACTCGTCCAGGTTGGTCTTGCCGACGATCACGATGCCGGCGTCGACCAGCCGCCGGGTGACGGTGGCGTCGTACGGCGGCACCCAGCCCTCGAGCATCTTCGAGCCACAGGTGGTCGGCGCCTTGGTCCAGGTCAGCACGTCCTTCAGCGCCAGCGGCACCCCGGCCAGTGGGCCGAGCTGCTCGCCGGCAGCCCGGCGGGCGTCGACGGCGCGGGCCTGGGCCAGTGCCTCCTCGGTCGCGACGTGCAGGAACGCGTTCACCTGCGGTTCTGCCTCGGTGATCTGGTCGAGGTGGGCGCGGGTGACCTCCTCGGCCGACACCTGACCGGCGGCGACGGCAGCGCCGAGGGAGGCGGCACTGCTGATCACGAGCTCGTTCATCACGCCTCCTCGTCGAGGATGCGGGGCACCCGGAACCGGTCCTGCTCGGCGGCCGGCGCACCGGCCAGCACGGCGTCACGGTCGAGGGAGGGCCGTACCTCGTCGGTGCGGAACACGTTGGTCAGCGGGACCGCGTGGGAGGTCGGCGGCACCTCGTCGGTGGCCACCTGCTGGACCTGCGCGACGGCCTCGAGGATCTGGTCGAGTTGCGGGGCGAGGTGCTCCCGCTCCTCGGCGGTCAGGTCGATCCTGGCCAGCCCGGCCAGGTCGGCGACGTCGTCGGGGCTCAGCGCCACGGCGTTCTCCTCGGGGTGAGTCGGTTGGAACGGCTCATCCTAACCAGCGCCGGGGACAGGTCGTGCGGCCGGTTGAACTCAAGGTGAACATCTGCTGGACGTTGACTGCCGCGGCCCCAGATCGGTTCGGACGACCCCTGGCTGCTGCTTACGATCCCGATGACTGTGACCCTTTCAAGACGCCGACTCCCGGAGGAGAGAACTGTGTCGTTCCGATCTCGCGCGACTGGCCTTGTCGCCAGCGTTGCCGCAGCACTGCTGCTGGCGACCGCGGCCGCCGCGCCCGCCGCAGCCGCACCGCCCCACAAGCCACGCCCCGAGCCGGGCTGGAACATGCACGTCCAGATCATGTCGTTCAACGACTTCCACGGACACCTCGAGGCCGATGAGGACGGGGTCGGTGGCGCCGCGCAGCTCGCCGGCGTGATCGAGCGTGAGCGCTCACAGCCCGGTCACCGCTACTCGATGACGGTGTCCACCGGTGACATCATCGGTGGCTCCACCTTCGTGTCGGGGCTGTTCCAGGACGAGCCGGCCGTCGAGGTGGCCGAGGCGATGGGCCTCGAGGTGGCCACCGTCGGCAACCACGAGTTCGACGAGGGGTGGGCCGAGCTGCGTCGCATGATCGACGGTGGCTGCCACCCGGACAAGGGCTGCTTCACCGAGGGCGGCTACGACGGCACCTCGTTCGGCTACCTGGGTGCGAACGTGGTCGACGCCGAGACCGGTGAGCAGCTGCTGCCCGGGTCGTACGTGAAGCGTGTCGGCGGGGTGCAGGTCGGCTTCGTCGGCGTCGTCACCCGCGAGACCGCGACGCTGGTCTCGCCGGCCGGGATCGAGGGCATCGAGTTCACCGACGAGGTCGAGGCCGCGAACGCCGAGGTGGCGAAGCTGCAGGCCCGCGGCATCAAGTCGATCGTGCTGCTCGCCCACGAGGGCGGCAGCTCCACCGGTGGCAGCAACGAGTGCACCGACCTGACGGGTCCGATCGTCGACATCAACGCCGGCCTCTCGGCCGAGGTCGACGCGATCATGACCGGCCACACCCACGCCTCGTACGTGTGCACCCTGGCCGACCCGAACGGTGAGCCGCGGCTGGTCACCCAGGCCAACAACTACGGCAACCTGCTGACCGAGCTGGACCTGGTCATCGACCGCCGCACGAAGGATGTCATCCGGAGCACCTCGAGTGCGGTCAACCACACCGTCGCCTCGACCTCGCCGCGCAGCGCCGAGGTCGACCGGATCGTCAACAAGTGGCTGGAGCTGTCGGAGCCGCTGGCCGAGCAGGTCGTGGGCAGCGCGGCCGAGGACATCACCGGTGACTCGTCGGGCAACCGTGGCATCGAGACCCCGATGGGCAACCTGGTCGCCGACGCCATCCTGTACGGCACCAGTGGTGCGAACGGTGGCGCCCAGCTCGCGTTCATGAACGTGGGCGGTGTCCGGGCCTCGCTGCTGGCCGGCGACATCACCTACGCCGAGGCGTACGCGGTCGCCCCGTTCAACAACCAGCTGGTGACCCTCGACATGACCGGTGCCCAGATCAAGGAGGTGCTGGCGCAGCAGTACGTCGCCGACCGGGGTCGGCAGATGCTGGCCCTCGGCGTCTCGGAGGGCTTCACCTACACCTGGGATCCGACCACCCACACCGCCTCGAACCTGCAGCTCAACGGTCAGCCGATGGCCGATGACGAGACCTACCGGGTGGCCACGCTCAACTTCCTGGCCGACGGTGGCGACGGGTTCACCGCGTTCGGCCTGGGCACCAACCGCACCGGTGGCCCGGAGGACCTCGCCAACCTGGTGGCGTACCTGCAGGCGAACCCCGGCATCACCACCCCGGGGGACCGCGTCGCCGGTCTCTGAGCGACACTGGAGGCGTGTTCTTGATGCGCGTCTCCTTGCCTGACCGCCCCGGCGCCCTTGGACTGGTCGCCGGGGCGGTCGGCGCCGCCGGAGCTGACATCGTCTCGGTCGAGGTCGTCGCCCGCGGCGACGGGGAAGTGATCGACGACTTCGTGGTCACGCTCCCGCCGGACGCCTACCCCGACACCATCGTGAGCGCCTGCCAGCAACTGGCCGGCGTTCAGGTGGTGTGGATCTCGCGCTATCCCGAGGGCGGCGGGCTGCAGTCCGACATCGAGGCGCTGGAGCTGATGTCGCACGACCCGGAGAACGCGGCGGAGACGTTGGCCAGCCAGTCGGTGCAGGTGTTCCACGTGCACTGGGCGATGGTGGTCCGGCCCGAGCCGGAGCCGGCCGTCACCTTCGCCACACCGCAGGCGCCACCGTTGGGCAGCGCGCTGCTGCGGACGCTGGAGCCGTGGGGCGAGGTGCACAGCCAGGAGGTCCAGCTCCCCGACTGGGGCGGGCAGATCGTTGCCATCGCGCCACTGCGGGACGGTCGTGTCGTGGTGATCGGCCGGCAGGGTGGTCCGCCGTTCCTGGCCTCCGAGCTCGCCAGGTTCGGGCACCTGGCCGCCCTCGCCCGCTGACCCTCAGCGCGTGGGCATCACTCGACTGGTGTGGTGACGAACCCGTAGAACCACCAGCCGAGCACCACCAGCGCGATCAGCGACAACACGAACAGGATCGGGACGAACCGTCGCAGCCGCCGCTTGGTACGGGTGGTGACGACCTCGTCGGGACCCCACTCGCCGACGCCCGGCTGGACCCGCAGCGGGGTCGTACCGTGCAGGTCGGGGTCGGTGAAGATCTTCACGAGTCCGGAGTCTACGGGGTGTCGGTGTCCGCCGGTGGAGCCACCGCCGCCGGCCCGTCGGCGAGCAGGGTCTCGAACCCGTCGACGTCCAGGATGGGCCGACCGAGCTGCTGGGCCTTGTCGAACTTCGACCCCGGCGACTCCCCCACCACCACGAAGTCGGTCTTCTTCGACACCGACGAAGCGGCCTTGCCGCCGCGGCTGACGATCGCCTCGGTGAGGCTGTCGCGGGTCCACCCCGGCAGCGAACCGGTGACCACGATCGACAGCCCGGCCAGGGTCTGCTCGACCTGCTCACCGGGCTCGTCGGCCATCACGCACCCGGCGGCCTGCCACTTGTCGACGATGGCGCGACGCCACGGCTCGGCGAACCACTCTCGGATCGAGACCGCCAGGGTGGGCCCGATGCCGTCGACGGCGGCCAGTTCCTCCTCGGTGGCGGCGGCCAGGGCGTCGATGTTGCCGAAGGCTGCGGCGATGTCGGGCGCAACCCCCTTGCCGACGTGCCGGATCGACAGCGCGACCAGGAACTTCGCGAACGGCCTGGTCTTGGCCTCCGCCAGGTTGGCGAGCAACTTCTTGCCGTTGGCCGACAGGGTGCCGGCCTTGGTGGTGAAGAAGTCCGCGCGGACCAGGTCGTCGGCGCCGACGGTGAACAGGTCCCCCTCGTCGGTGATCAACTCGGCCCCGAGCAGCGCGTCGGCGGCCCGCTCACCGAGGGTCTCGATGTCGAGGGCCTGCCGGGAGGCGAGGTGGAACAGCCGCTCCCGCAGCTGGGCCGGACAGGATCGCTGGTTGGGGCAGCGGAGGTCGGCGTCGCCCTCCTTCTCGAACTGCAGCTCGGTGCCACAGTTCGGGCAATGGGTCGCCATCTCGAACTCGCGTTCACTGCCGTCACGCAGGTCGACCACCGGGCCGAGGATCTCGGGGATCACGTCACCGGCCTTGCGGAGCACGATGGTGTCGCCGATCAACACGCCCTTGCGCTTGACCTCGCTGGCGTTGTGGAGGGTGGCCCGGGCTACCGTCGATCCGGCGACGAACACCGGTTCCATCACCCCGAACGGGGTGACCCGTCCCGTACGACCGACCGCGACCTGGATGTCGAGCAGCTTGGTGGTGACCTCTTCGGGCGGGTACTTGTACGCGATCGCCCAGCGGGGTGCCCGGGAGGTGGAGCCGAGCTGGTCCTGCACCGACCGGGAGTCGATCTTGATCACCACACCGTCGATCTCGTGCTCGGCCGCGTGCCGGTGCTCGCCGTGGTGCTCGACGTAGGCCCACACCTCGTCCAGGGTGCGCACCAGCTTGCGGTGCGGACTGGTCGGGAGCCCCCATGCGGTGAGCAGGTCGTAGCCCTGGCTCAGCCGGTCGAGCCGGATGCCGTCGACGACGCCCAGGCCGTGGCTGACGAAGCCGAGGCGGCGACTCGCCGTGACCCGGGGATCCTTCTGGCGCAGCGATCCCGCCGCGGAGTTGCGGGGGTTGGCGAACGGCGCCTTGCCGTCGGCGACCAGGCCCTCGTTGACCTTGCGGAACTCCTCGACGGCCAGGAACACCTCACCGCGGACCTCGACGGTGGTCGGCAGGTCGCTGCCGGCGAGCCGTTCAGGGATCGCGTCGATGGTGCGGACGTTGGTGGTGACGTCCTCGCCGGTGGTGCCGTCACCCCGGGTGGCCGCGCGGACCAGGCGGCCGTTCTCGTACACCAGGTCGATGGCCAGGCCGTCCACCTTGAGCTCGCACAGCAGCCCGGCCTCGGCGAGCACCGACTCCCCCATCTCGCGGACGGCGCGGGCCCACCAGGCGTCGAGCTCGTCGCGGGAGAACGCGTTGTCGAGGCTCATCATCTTGACCAGGTGGGTGACGGGGGCGAACGTGGCCGACGGCGGTCCGCCCACCTGTTGTGACGGCGAGTCAGGCGTCCGGAGGGCCGGGTATCGGTCCTCCAGTTCGGTCAGTTCGCGCAGTTGCCGGTCAAACTCGGCGTCGGAGATCGTCGGCGCGTCGAGCACGTGGTAGCGCCAGCGCGCGTCGTTGAGGGCCTCGCTCAGCTCCGCGTGCCGTTCCCGAGCGGCTGACGTGGGTGGCTGCTGGTCGGGCACGTCGGACTCGGTCGGGCTGCTCACCGGCCCAATCTAACCGTCGCCGGGGCGGTGCGGGGTGCCGACATCGTCGCCCTGACGGCATTCGACTCGGTCTGCACCGGGCGTCCGGTGACCAGCGCGCCGTCGGCCACGAAGCCTTCGTCGCGACCGGTGAGGAAGGTGATCAACCGCCGGCGCCACCGGTCGACCTCGTCGGCCCGGTCTGCGTCGGCGACGAGGTTGTGCCGTTCGTGGGGATCGGCGGTCAGGTCGAAGAACTGTTCCTTGCCCTCGCCGGAGGCCCAGCAGTACTTGGCCCTGCCGTCGGTGAGCCACTGCAGCGACTGGCCGAAGTGGACGTGTTCGCCGTGGATCACGTCACGCCAGTCGGGCCGCTCGCCCCGGGTGAACGGCACCAGGCTGGCACCGTCGACGGTGTCGGGCACCTCGACCCCGGCCAGCTCCAGCACGGTCGGCATGACGTCGCGGAGCTCGGTCACCTCGTCGCACACCTGGCCCTTGGGTGCGTCGGGCTGGAAGTTGGCGGCCGGCCGGACGATCAGCGGGACGTGGGCACTGCCCTCGTACGGCACCGACTTCCGGTACATGTCGTGGTCGCCCATCATCTCGCCGTGGTCGGAGGTGAAGATGATCACCGTGTCGTCGGTGAGCTGGAAGTCGCCGAGAGCCTCGAGGAACCGGTTGAGCTGCAGGTCGATGTGGCTGATGTTGCCGTAATAGCCGGCCTTGGCGCGGTGGTGGGTCTGCGGGTCGAGGCGTCCCATCACGGTCTGGTGGTGGTCGTCGGCCCGGAACTCCTCGAAGTCGCCCACCCAGTCGCCGACGGGCGGGTCCTGCGGGGGCTGGTGCACGTACTGGTCGAACGCCCACTGTGGTGGATTGAACGGGGCGTGCGGCCGGTGGAACGACAGGTACAGGAAGAACGGGACCTCGGGGTCACGGCGGTACAGCCAGTCGACCGCCTCGCTGACCACCCAGTTGGTCGGGTGGAGGTGCTCGGGACGGCTCCACGGTGCGGCGACCATCGAGTTGCAGCCGACGCCGTCCTCGGCGTGGTCGGCCGCCGCCCCGGCCGCGGGTTGCCGGCGGTACCAGGTGAGGTAGTCGTCGTGCGCCTCCAGGTTGCGGCCGCCGTACCGTCGACTGAAGTGCAGGAAGCCGTCGTGCAGCCGGACGTCGTCGAAGCCGACCCGTGCCCGCTCCGGGTACACGTGCATCTTGCCGATCGCCTGGGTCTGGTAGCCGTTCGCGCCGAGCACGCCCTGCATGGTGACCGGGTGGGCCCGACTGAACGGCACGCCGTCGCGGTAGCCGTACCGACCGTGGCGTTCCGGGGACTGGCCGGTGAACAGGGCGACCCGGGCGGGGACGCAGGTGGGGGTGGCGGAGTACGCGCGACTGAAGCGGGTGCCGTTGCGGGCGAGCTCGTCGACGTGCGGCGTTCGCACGACCGGATGACCGGCGGCCGACAGTGCATCGCCGCGCCACTGGTCGACGCAGATCAGCACGATGTTGGGGCGGTCCTGCACCGGTGGTCCGGGCTCCATGATCAACTCCCTGTGGTTCGTTGCGGGTCGAGGGTTCCTTGTGGGGTCGTCGTTCGTCGCCAGCGTTCGAGGCGGTCGAAGGCGTCGTGGATCTCGTGGGTCGCACCGGCGAAGCAGAGCCGTACCCAGTGATCGCCCCGGGCGGTGTCGAAGTCGATGCCGGGTGTCATCGCGACCCCGGTGGCCGCCAGCGCGTCGGCGCACCACCGCGAGGAGTCGTCGGTCAGGTCGGACACGTCGCACCACAGGTAGAAGGCGCCGTCGGGTGGTGCGACCCGGGTGATGCCCAACGCTGGGAGTCGGTCGAGCATCACCTCTCGGTTGACCGCGTAGCGGGCGACGTGGCCGTCCAGCTCGTCGGCGGCGGCCGGTGACAGTGCGGCGATGGCGGCGTACTGGCTGATCGCCGGCGGGCAGATCGAGAGGTTGCCGCTGAGCAGTTCGACCGTGCGGCGAAGGTGTTGTGGGACGAGCATCCAGCCGAGGCGCCAGCCGGTCATGGAGAAGTACTTGCTGGTCGAGCCGATCACCACGACGTGTTCCTGCCCGGGATGCCAAGCGCTCTCGCAGCGGCGGCCGAAGCTGATGCCGTGGTAGATCTCGTCGCTGATCAACAGGCAGCCGTGCTCGGCGCACCAGCGGGAGATGGCAGCGAGCTGATCGGCGTCGATGATCGTCCCGGTGGGGTTGGACGGGCTGGCGACGATCACCCCGGCGGGTGGAGTGGGCAGTGCGTCCAGCATCGCCACGGTGGGCTGGTGCCGGACCTCGGGTCCGCAGTCGAGCTCGATCACCTCGCATCCCATCGCCTGCAGCGTGTTGCGGTAGGCCGGGTAGCCGGGACAGGCCATCGCGACGGTGTCGCCCGCGTCGAAGGCTGCCAGGAACAGGGCGCTGAAGCCGCCGGACGAACCGGTGGTGACGACCACGTCGTCCGCGTCGACCTCGACCCCGTTCGTACGGTGGTGCGCCGCGATGGCCTGGCGCAGCGGCAGGGTGCCGGTCGCGGCGGTGTACCCGAGCACCTCGGCGTCACGCAGGGCGCGTGCCGCCGCCTCCCGGGCGACCACCGGCGCCGGGGTTGACGGCTGGCCGGCACACAACCAGATCGCGTCCCCGTACTCCTGTTGCCGCAGCTCGGCGGCCTTGATCACCTCCATCACGTGGAACGGCGCCACGGCGCCGCGCGTGCTGGGTCGTCGGCTGTCCATGGGACCATCCAACACCCCGGGTCAGACAGTGCCTGTTCATGCTGGTCCGGGCGGCACGATTGACTGGTCCTTCATGAGCGATGCGACAGGGCAGGACGGCAGGGAACGCGTGGTGACGGCCGAACGTACGGTCGCAGCAGGTACGGCCCGGATCTTCGAGTTGATCGCGGATCCGGCGCAGCAGCCGGCGTGGGACGGCAACGACAACCTCGGCCACGCCGAGCCGGGTCAGCGGGTGCGGTCGGTCGGGGACGTGTTCTCGATGGTGCTCTCCCAGGGCGCGGTCCGGGAGAACCACCTGGTCGAGTTCGCCGAGGGTCGGCTGATCGCCTGGCGTCCGTCGGAGCCGGGCAAGCAGCCGCCGGGCCACCTGTGGCGTTGGGAACTCGAGCCCATCGACCCGGGCCACACCCTCGTCCGGCACACCTACGACTGGACCGAGCTGACCGACCGGAACCGCATCCCGCGAGCCAGCGCCACCGGTGCCGAGCAGTTGCTCGCCTCGATCGACCGACTCGCGGCCGCGGTCGAGGACGACGTCACGCGGGGGCGTACGTGATGGCTGACCAGGTCCTTGCAGGTCGACGTTCCCGCCCCACTGGCAGGCGTTACAACTCTGTGGCCCTCAGGTCACCAGAGATCGTTGGTCTGGCTGGTTGTCGGGAACGGTGACCCGCCGGCGCGCCGGGTCGACGGCTTGCCAGAGGGCGTGGGCGAGTGGTCCGTGGCCCAGCGGGTGGGTTCCGGTGTGGTTGACGAGGTAGTGCAGGCCCAACGGTGATCGCCACAGCATCACGCCGGGCTCGGGTTGTCGGAGTTGCCAGCCGCCGTGGGTCTTGACCCGATGCCCGGTCCGCGACAGTGGCGCCAGATTGCCCAGGCTGGTCTGCCCGGGCGGCCCGCCGGCGGTGTAGGGGATGGTGTGGTCCAGGTCGAGTCGGTGCCGGTCGGTCTGGGTGCCCCAGGGGGACTGGTCGACCGGCTGGCGCAGCTGGACCGCCTCGCGCATCGCGCGGGGGACCTCGTAGGCGTCGACCGGGGTCGCGGTCCGGGGGTCGATGACGGGTTTGATGATGATCTTGGTGCCGGCGAGTCCGGTCAGGGTGCGGTGCCAGCTGGTCAGCCCACCGTGTTCGTCACGGACCGGCCCGTTCCCGGCAGTCAGGGTCTCCTCGGCGAGGTGGAGGTACAAGGTGACCGGTGGCAGGAGTTTGGTCGGGTCGATCCGGCCCAACGCCTCGACCAGGACCGCGGTCGTGGCCGGGTCGAACGCCCGCCGCTCCGCCTGCTCCGCCTGCTCGGGCTGCTCGGGCTGCTCGGGCTGCTCGGGCTGCTCCGAAGCGTCTGGCGCGCTAGCGGCATGATCAGCATCGCCAGGCACGCGGTGATCATCTTGATCATGGTCGTGCGCCGCCGGGGCGCCTACATGGTCATCCCCGACACGGCCCGTGGTGTCGGCGTCTCGACAGGCTCGACCGGCGTCCGCAGGTGTCTCGTCGGGTGCCGGTTCGGGGCGGATGTCGTCATCGGCCGGGTCCGGCGGCGCGGTGGCCGGCGCCGGCCCGCCATCGTCGGTGATCCCGCCGGGGACGGCCTGGCTGGCGTACTTCGCCAACAACAACAACGCCTGGTCCGGGCGGGCCAACACCCCCAGCGCTTTCGACCGACGCACGTCCTTCGACGCCACGTCGCCCTCCAACGCCAGCAGGTCAGCGATCCGGTCCAACATCGCGTCGAACCACACCACATCCGCCGCCCGAGCCCGCACGAACAACGTCTTCAACCCGTACTGATTCGTCCGCCCCACCCGGGCAACCCGCTGATCCCAATCCGCCCGGACCCGGGCCTCATAGCCGGCCGGGTCGGCCCGCAACACCTCAGCATCCAACAGGTCCCGCAGCCGATACATCGTCACCGACCCCAACACCGGCGCGACCGCCCGATCCACCAGCCCGGCCGCCTCCACCGACAACCACCGCGTCTCCGCCGCGACCCGACGCACCACCGCCGCCCGCACCTCACCCCGCCGCACCCGGGCCCAACACAACGGGAGCCGGTGCCGCAGATCCAACACATCGGCCACCAACTGCTCCGCCGCGTACCGGGCCACCTGCAAGATCCCGCCCAACTCGACGAAGCAGAACTCCGCCACCCGCGGGGTACCCACCCCGCCAGGCGAACTGATCCCTTCACCCGCCAACCGCACCCGCCCGGCCGGACCCGACGCAGCAGCCGCGGCCCCGTCGGCTCGGTCCTGCTGGTCGGGGGTCGGGGCGTACAGGTCGACCAACTCCGCCACCCGCAACAACACCCGACACTCACCATGGACCACCGAAGTGTTCGCCGCGACGACCTCGGCCGCGAGCGCACGCCGACACCCCAGATCGCCACCCGACGACCCCGGCCCACCGGTCACCCACACCCTCGAATCGAACACGTCAACGATTCTAAAGCCCGGGTCGGATACACACCACCAACCAGCCCCGACCCTGTGGACAACCCTCCAACCCACCCCACCGAACTGTGCACAACCCGTCGGTCCGACAGGCAGCCGAACGGGTTGGCACCGACCGACGAAAGCCGGGGAAACGGGGTTCAGACCCCGGAATCCAGATCGGCCAGCGGACCGAGGCCACGCGCCGCCCGGGCTCGGTTCACGATCTCCAGGACGACTGGCGCCTTCGTCCGCGTGTAGTCCGGACCTGCCACAGCCGAAGCCGCGCGCTTGGCGGCCGCATACCGGTCACGATCGTCGGGATGCTCCCGTAGCCAGTCGCGGAACATCCGCTGGTGACATGCGTCCCAGTCCGCCGCCGCGAAGAAGTGCGCAATGTGGGTACGGACATTGCCCCGCTGCCGTACCCGCACCAGATGGTCGCCCGGTTGCCGACGGATCGCCAGCCACCCGCCGGCGGTCAACGAGGCATCGTGTGCCGACACCTCGTCCAAGGAGGAGACTCGCACCGCGAGATCGATGATCGGTTTGGCCGGGAGCCCCGGCACGCTGGTCGACCCGATGTGCTCAAAGGCCCAGGACGGATCACCGACCGACCGCAACTGGGCGGCCGTCCGAGCGAACTCGTCGGCCCAGTGCGGATCGTACGCGTGGAGCTCGGTCACTCCGGCAGCTCAGCCGGCCAGGGTCTCGGTGACGATCCCGGCCGCGGTACGCAGCTGCTCCAGGGTCCGTACGGCATCGGCTCGCGAAACGCCGGCGAGACCACAGGCGGGCGTGAGCCACAGGTTGTCCGAGACCTCGGGGCCGAGTCCCAGGGCCTCCAAGCGCCGCAACACGTGTGTGGCAAGGGCATCCGGGCCGACCGCACGTGCCGTCCGCCCCGCGGCCGGGCCAGAGACACCCAACGCGACGATCCGTCCGGCCTCCAGTGCTGATCCGATCGCGTCCCAGCCGCCCCTGGTGATCAACGCGTCGTCGAGCGACAGCCCGACCTCGGGCAGTCGCAGCAGCGACGACACCGGGACGTCGGCCCCGCAGCTGTGCACCCACACGGTCGGCCCCGCCTCGTCCCGGCGGGCCAGCGCGTCGACCACCACGCCCAACGATTCGACGAGCTCAGGTTCATCGACAGTCCGGTAGCGATGCAGTCCACTCGCGGTACGGACCTCCCCGGACGACACCATCCCCAGCATCGGCTCGTCGAGCTGCACCACCCACGACACCTCGGGCAGTCGTCGGGTCAGGTCATCGATCACCCCGGACACACCCTCGGCCAGGGATGCAGCGACATCACGCCGGGCACCATGATCGGAGAGCACCTTCTCCCCCATCGGCTTCTCCAGGTTGGCCGACAGCGTCCACGGCCCGGCGACGGCGACCTTGATCGACCCCGTCCAGCCCTGGGCCCGTTCCTCGAGTTGATCAAGGTCATCGCGCAGCAACTGCCGGGTCACCCTCATGTCGCGACTCGTGCCCCGGTTGAGCCGCCAGCCGGCCGGCTGCAGGTCGACGTCCAGTCCGGCCAGGAAGGCGGTGGCACGGCCGATCATGCCGGCGGACGCACCCCGATCAGGCAACTCCGGCAGCACCGGCAGGTCGGGGGTCTGCTGGAAGCTCTCGCCGAGCGCGACGCCCATGTCGGTCCCGGGCCAGGACCCGATCTGCGTGACCTTCATCAGGTGGCCGGAACGGTCGCGTGCGTGCCGGTGATGGTGACCGAGCCGATCAACCGGTCGCGGGAGTAGACGACGGCGGCCTGCCCGGGAGCAACCCCTTCGACCGCCTCGACCAGGTCGATGGTCAGCTCGTCACCCGACAACCGGATCCGGCACGGGTGAGCATCGCCATGGGCCCGGATCTGAACCAGGGCATCGATCCCGTCGGCCGGTGGACCGTCGACCCAGCGGGGTCGGTCGCCGACGATCGTCGTCACGCGTAGCGACTCGGCGGGCCCGACCCGCACCGTGTTGTCGACCGGGGTGATGTCGAGCACGTATCGCGGTCGGCCGTCCTCGGCCGGGACGCCGAGGTTCAGCCCGCGGCGCTGGCCGATGGTGAAGCGGTGGGTGCCGTCATGGCTGCCGACCTTCGTGCCCGTCTCGTCGACGATGTCGCCGGGTGCGGTGCCGAGCCGACTGTCCAGGAAGGCGCCGGTGTCCCCGTCGGCGATGAAGCAGATGTCATGGCTGTCCGGCTTGCTCGCGACTGCCAGCCCGCGTGTCGCGGCCTCTGCCCGTACCTGCTCCTTGGGGGTGTCCCCCAGCGGGAACTGCGCATGGCGCAACTGGTCCTGGGTGAGCACGCCGAGCACGTACGACTGGTCCTTCGACGGATCAACGGCCCGGCGCAGGTGCACCCGGTCGCCGACGACCTCGCGGATCGCATAGTGCCCGGTCGCCACCGCATCGAACCCGAGCGACAGCCCCCGCTCCAGCACCGCGGAGAACTTGATCTTCTCGTTGCAGCGCAGGCACGGGTTGGGCGTCCGACCGGCGGCATACTCGGCGACGAAGTCGTCCACCACGTCGTCGATGAAGCGATCACTCAGGTCCCAGACGTAGAAGGGGATCCCGAGCACGTCGGCGGCCCGCCGGGCGTCGTGGGAGTCCTCCTTGGAACAACAGCCGCGCGCCCCGCTGCGGAAGGACTGCGGATTCTTCGACAGCGCCAGATGGACCCCGGTCACGTCGTGTCCGGCGTCGACCATTCGGGCCGCGGCGACGGCGGAATCGACACCACCCGACATGGCTGCCAGCACCTTCATCGCAAATCCCTCCTCTGTCCCTCGACACGGTTGCTCGACCGCCCAGACTACCTGCCGAACGCGGTCCGGGCCGTCCGTACGGCGTCGGGCAGCACCTCCGCCAGCCGGTCGATGTCGGCCGAACTGGTGGTGTGCCCCAGCGAGAACCGCAACGACGCCGACGCCTGGTCGGTCGACCGGCCCATGGCCAGCAGCACGTCGCTGGGCTGCGAGACCCCTGCGGTGCACGCTGAGCCGGTCGAGGTGTCGATGCCCGCATCGTCCAGCAGCATCAGTAGGTCGTCGGCCCGCAACCCGTCGAAGGTCACGTTGACGATGGCCGGTGACCGCTCGACGGCGGCGCCATTCACGTTCGCGCCGTCGATCCGGCGGGCCAATGCGTCGATCCGCGCCTGCAGGTCGGCCAGTCGTACGGCTTCGGTCGGCTGCCGCTCGACCGCCCACCGCGCAGCCGCGGCGAATCCGGCCACCAGCGCCGGCGCCAACGTGCCGGACCGCAGGTCGCGCTCCTGTCCCCCGCCGAAGCCGATGGGCGACAACTCGATGCCTCGGCGCAACAGCAGCGCCCCGACGCCGACCGGGCCACCGATCTTGTGGGCCGACAGGCTCGCCGCGTCCAGCCCCGAGGTGGCGAAGTCGAGGGGTACGTGCCCCAGCGCCTGTACGGCGTCGGCGTGTGACCATGCGCCCGCGGCCCGGGCGTACTCGGCGGCGGCGGTGACCGGCTGGACCACCCCGGTCTCGTTGTTCACCCACATCACCGACACCGCGGCGGTGGGTGCCGCCAACAGCTCCGGCAGCTGCCCAACCTCGGCGACCCCGTCGGACGACACGTCAAGGATGACGGCATCGGCTCCGCGGCGGGCGAGCGCGGCATGGGTCTCCAGGACTGCGGGATGCTCGATGGCCGACACCACGACCCGGTTGCGCTGCGGGGTGCGTGCCGCCCAGGCACCGGTGAGGAACAGGTTGTCGGCCTCGGTGCCCCCGGAGGTCCAGATGACCTCGGTCGGATGACAGCCACAGGACTCCGCCAGCGACTCGCGGGCTTCCTCGACGACACGCCGGGCGGCCCGCCCCGACGCGTGCAGCGACGACGCGTTGCCGACCCGGCCCAGCTCGGCAACCATCGCCTCCATGGCGACGGCCACGATGGGAGTGGTCGCCGCGTGGTCGAGGTATCTGCGCACGACCCCATTGTGCCGTCGGTCAGCCCTTGAGCTGCTTCACCTTCTCGGTCACCGCCGGCAGCACCGTGTGCAGGTCACCCACGATGCCGAGATCGGCCAACCCGAAGATCGGGGCTTCTGCGTCGGTGTTGACCGCCACGATCGCCTTGGAGGTCTGCATCCCGGCCCGGTGCTGGATCGCGCCGGAGATGCCGGCGGCGATGTACAGCTGCGGTGAGACGGTCTTGCCGGTCTGGCCGACCTGATAGCTGTGCGGGTACCAGCCGGAGTCCACGGCGGCCCGGGAGGCACCGACCGCGGCACCGAGGGCGTCGGCCAGCGCCTCGACCTCGCCGAAGTTGCCGTCGGTCCCGCGACCACCGGCCACCACGATGGGCGCCTCGGTGAGCTCCGGACGACCCGACGCCTGCTTCGGCTCGCTGGCGGTGATCCGGGCCCGGCCGGCTCCCTCGGAGAAGCTCACGTTCGCCTCCTCGACCGCCGGCTGGGCAGGTGCCGGCTCGGCCGGCACCGAGTTGGCCTTGACCGTGACGACGCCGACACCGTGGGTCACCTTGGCGCGCACGGTCCAGTTGCCGGCGAACACCGACTGGGTGGTGGCGACCTCGCCGATGGCGCCGGACACCTCGACCGCGTCGGTGATCAACCCGGAGTTGATCTTGATCGCCACCCGGCCCGCGATCTCCTTGGTGTCAAGGGTGGACGGCAGCAGCACCAGCTCCGCACCGGTCTGCTCCACGAGCTGAGCGACGGCCTCGGCACGCGGTGCGACCAGTGCCTCGTCGACCACCGGATCGGTGACGGTGAACAGCGCGGTGGCACCGTACTGCCCCACGGCTTCGGCGGTCGCCGCAGCCTGGGCACCGAAGGCGACCGCCACGGGTTCCCCGAACCCACGCGCAAGGGTGAGCACCTCGAGGGTGGGCTTGGTGACCGCACCGTCGACATGATCAACGACAACCAGAACCTTGGACATGATCAACAACTCCTGTGAATCGTGGGGTTCGGGGCTCAGAGGTACTTGCCGGCGGTGAGGAAGTCGGCGAGTGCCGCGGCACCCGAATCGTCCTCGTCGGTGACGACGGTGCCGGCCTGCTTCGGCGGGCGGGGGGTGGTCTCGACCACCGCGGTCCACGCAGCCTCGCCGCCGACGGGGGCGCCGGCCAGCTCCAGGTCGTCCAGCGACCACTCGTCGACCGGCTTCTTCTTCGCTCCGAGGATGCCCTTCATCGAGGGGTAGCGCGCCTCACCGGACTGGTCGGTGACACTCACCACGGCGGGCAACTGCGCCTGCACGGTCTGGCTGGCGACGTCACCGTCACGGCGGATCGTCGCAGTACCGTCGGCGACCGACAACTCACTGGCGAAGGTCAGCGCCGGCCAGTCGAGCCGCTCGGCCAGCATGGCCGGCAGCACACCCATCGAGCCGTCGGTGGAGGCCATCCCGCAGACCACCAGGTCGGGCTGCAGCTTGGTGATCGCGGCGGCCAGGATGGCCGAGGTGGCGATCGAGTCGGAACCGTGGACGGCCTCGTCGTTGACGTGCACCCCGGAGTCGGCGCCCATCTGCAGGGCTCGCTTGATCGCATCCGCGGCGTCGTCGGGGCCGAGGGTCAGCGCGATGATCTCCGCGTCGTCCTCGCCGTTCTCCTTGATCAACAGCGACTGCTCGACGGCGTACTCGTCCAGCTCCGACAGCAGTCCGTCGCTGCCCTCGCGATCGACCGTGCCGTCATCGGCGAACTCCCGGTCACCCGTGGCGTCCGGTACGTACTTGACCAGCGCAACGATCTTCATCAGCGGTGCTCCTCCTCGATGAGCTCGACGTCCCGTGACGGGACCACGTCGGAACCAATATTACCCACCAGTAACTTCCCTGTCACCCCGGGTCTCGACACCCTGCTCCGACGGATCCGCTCCGTCCGGCACGTCGCCGAGCATCGCCCGCCTCGCCCGGTCGGCGGCCTCCCGCCCGAGTCCGGCCACGTACGCCCGGAGCTCGGCGGCGTCGGCGTACCGGTCGTGCCGGTTGGCCACGACCTTCCCCGGCACCCCGGCGACGATCGAGCCCGGCGGGAAGGTGCCGCGGACGACACTGAGCGCGGCCGCCACCGACCCGGTTCCGAGGTCGGCTCCGCGCACCACCACGCACTGGGTGCCGAGCCAGCAGTCCGCGCCGATCCGGACCGGTGACTTCACCAGGCCCTGGTCCTTGATCGGTACGCCGGTGTCGTCGGTGCGGTGGTCGAAGTCGCCGAGGTAGCAGCGATCAGCGATGATCGCGGCGTCGCCGATCTCGAGGTCGAGGTAGGTGTTGATGATCACGTCGCGGCCCAGGACGCACTTGTCGCCGATCCGCAGCACTCCCTCGTGTGCCCGCAGTGCGGTGCCCTCACCGATGTGGGTCCACCGCCCGATCACCAGCCGGGCCTTCGCCGACTCCAGGACGAACTCCACCCGAGGCCCGACGAAGGCGAAGCCTTCGAACTCGATGTCGGGTCGGCGCAGCCGCAGCCACAGGTAGCGCAGCGCCATCGGCAGGTACGCAGGCTTGAGGAATCCCTTGCGGGCAAGCGAGAACGGGTTCACGACGGTGTGCCGAACCGGGCGAACGAGTGGTGGATGTGGCCGACCTCGCGCAGCGCCAACAGCACCGGTGCGACCAGTGCGGTCCCGACGAGCACGTACTCGGCAGCCGCGGCGGCATCGTCGGTCGGGATGCCGGCGACCTCGACCTCGGCCACCTGGCCCATCCGTTCCCCCAGTTCCTCGATGGCTTCCGTCGGCACCCGGAACCCGGCCGCGGCCATGGCCGCCAGCGCCTCTTGCAGCCGCTCCATCGCCACGCTCCCGGTGGGCACATCCTGCCAGCCCAGGGCATCGGCCAGGGCGCGGGCCTCGGGGCGCGGCACGTCGTCGTCGCCGGCCCGGGTCACCATTGCCAACCGGTCGATCATTGGCATCGGCCGGTCGACGACGGCCAGCACCTCCTTGGTCCGGGCCAACGACAGTCCGGCCGAGTCGACCAGGGCCCGCACCAGGCCGAGCCGACGGACGTGCTCCTCGCCGTACGTCGCCTGGGTGCGGCTGGTGCGCTCCCCCGGCGACAGCAGACCCTCGCGCAGGTAGTACTTGATCGTCGCGACCGGGACCCCCGACCGGGCAGACAGTTCCGACATCCGCACCCGAAACTCCTTGACATTGGAGAGTGGAACTATCCATTATTGGATAGCAGTGCTCGCCAATCTAGCCAAGGAGCCCCCGATGCGCCAGCTCACCACCCACACCCCCACTGACGACCTGGTCGTGTTCCACATCGGCATGCGGATCAACAAGCCGTGGCGCCCCGACGCGTGGCTGCCGACCTTCTTCGCGATGCCGCCGATGCTGAAGGAACTGAGCCGCGACCCCGACAGCGGCATGTTGGGCTACCGGCTGCTGATGGGTGAACGTGGCGTCACCGTGGTGCTGTGGTTCCGCAGCGTCGACCACGTCTACCGATACGCCAACGACAACGAGCAGCAGCACCGGCCGGCCTGGCTCACGTTCCTGCGTCGCGGCCACAAGGTGCCCGGGGCGGTCGGCATCTGGCACGAGACGTACGAGATCGCCCGGGCCGAGTCGTTCTACGGCGACATGCCGACCACCGGGCTGGCCAGGGCCGTCGGGGTCGAGCCGATCAGCTCGAAGCGGCGGACCGCCGGTGACCGGCTGCAGCGCCGGTCGTCCCCCCGAGACGTGCCGGTGGCAAAGTCGGCACTGGGTTAGGGTCGCCGACGCGTACGGTCCTCCCGCCTGCACGGCAACGTGGGAGGGGCAACAGGGAACCCGGTGTGAGTCCGGGACTGCCCCGCAGCGGTGAGAGGGAACGACCGCCGTCACCAAGCACTGGGTCCATCGACCCGGGAAGCGACGGCCAGTAGGCGAGCCATCCGTGGCTCGTGCCCACGAGTCCGAAGACCTGCCGTCGCCCGACGGGCAACCGCCCGTCGCGCCGCACGAACTCGCGAAGGAGAGTTCCGTGACCTCTGTATCGACCCCATCCACCACTGCCCACGGCTATCCCCGGCAGGGCCCCGACCGTGAACTGAAACGGGCGCTCGAGCGTCACTGGCGCGGTGACCTGACCGTCGACCAGCTGCTCGAACAGGCCGACGCCGTACGACGGGCACGCTGGCGCACCATGGAGACCGCCGGGCTCGACGAGATTCCCGTCGGCGACTTCTCGTTGTACGACCACGTGCTCGACGCCAGCTGCCTGTTCGGTGCGGTGCCACCGCGATTCACCGGTCTCGACGACCCGGTGGCCCGCTACTTCGCCATGGCGCGGGGGACCGCGGACGTGCCCCCGTTGGAGATGACCAAGTGGTTTGACACGAATTACCACTACCTCGTCCCCGAACTGGGCCCCGAGCAACGGTTCACCCTCCACGCCGAGTCGTTGCTGGCCGAGGTCCGGGCCGCCCGGGAGACCCTGTCGACCCCCGTCCGCCCGGTGGTGGTCGGGCCGATCACGTTCCTGCGGCTGGCGAAGCCGGCCGCCGACGCCCCCGCCGACTTTGATCCACTCAGCCTGCTCGACCGGCTGCTGCCCGCGTACGGCCACCTGCTCGGCGAACTCCGGGCCGCCGGTGTCGACTGGGTGCAGCTGGACGAACCGATCCTGGTCACCGACCTCACCGTCGACGAACTCGCCGCCGTCGAGCGGGCCTACCGGGAGCTGACCGGACCGGACACCACGACCGCACGCCCGAATCTGCTGCTGGCCAGCTACTTCGGGCACCTCGGGGCGGCCGCGGCGATGGTCGCCGACCTGCCGGTCGAGGGCCTGGCCATTGACCTGACCGGTCCGGGTCACGAGAACCTCGATCTGTTGGCCGGGCACCAGGGCCTGCGCGACAAGCGAATCGTCGCGGGGGTGGTCGACGGCCGCAACGTGTGGCGCGCCGACCTGGACCGCGCCGCCGCCACGGTGTTCCGGCTGGCCGAGTTGGCCGATCGGGTGGACGTGGCACCGTCCTGCTCGCTGCTGCACGTCCCGCTCGACGTGACACGGGAGGACCACCTCGACGACCGGACCCGCGGCTGGCTCGCCTTCGCCGACCAGAAGCTGGCGGAGCTTGGCACCATCGCGACCGCGGCAGGGCCGGACCCCACCCTCGCGGAGCCGGCACTGACAGCCAGCAGGGCTGCTCGCGCGACCCGGCCCCAGCCGGTCGAGGAGCACCGCACCGACACCGATGACGTGCTGCGACGACGTCGACCGTACGCCGATCGGGCGGCCGCCCAGCAGGAACGCCTCGGTCTCCCCCGGCTGCCGACCACCACGATCGGGTCGTTCCCGCAGACCGATGAACTGCGACGGGCCCGGGCGGCGCTGCGGCGCGGCACCCTCGACCCGGCCGGCTACGACGCGGCGATGCGGACCGAGATCGACCGGGTGATCACGCTGCAGGAGGAGCTCGGCCTGGACGTCTTGGTGCACGGCGAGCCGGAACGCAACGACATGGTGCAGTACTTCGCCGAACAACTCGACGGGATCATCACCACGCGGCACGGCTGGGTCCAGTCGTACGGCAGCCGGTACGTGAGGCCGCCGATCATCGCCGGCGGGGTGGTCCGACCCGAGCCGATGACCGTCGGCTGGACGCAGTACGCCCAGTCACGCACCGACAAGCCGGTGAAGGGCATGCTGACCGGGCCGATCACGATGCTGGCGTGGTCGTTCGTGCGCGACGACCAACCGTGGGCGACCACGGCCCGCCAGTTGGCCCGGGCACTGCGCGCCGAGGTGCTCGACCTCGAGGCAGTCGGCACCGCGGTGATCCAGGTCGACGAACCGGCGCTGCGGGAGACGCTGCCGCTGCGCCGCGCCGATCGGCCGGCCTACCTGCGGTGGGCCGTCGACGCGTTCCGGCTGACCACCGCGGGGGTGCGCGACGACACCCAGATCCACACCCACATGTGCTACGCCGAATTCGGTGACATCACCGAGGCCATCATCGAGTTGGATGCGGACGTGATCAGCCTCGAGGCGACCCGCTCCCACCTCGAGACCGTCAGCGAGCTCGCCGCCATCGGGTACGCGTCCGGGGTCGGCCCCGGCGTCTGGGACATCCACTCGCCGCGGGTCCCGACCACCGACGAGATCGCGCGGGCGCTCCGCTCGGCGGTGGACCAGCTCGACGAGTCGCAGCTGTGGGTGAATCCGGACTGTGGTCTCAAGACCCGCCGCTACCCGGAGGTGGCGGCGTCGCTGGCCAACCTGGTCGCGGCCGCGGAGCTGGTTCGTACGAGCCGGTGACCCAGGGCGTGCAGGTGTGCGGCGAACACCGCCGGCGCATCGGTGGGGGTCGCCGCCGCCTGCACGAAGCCGTCCGGCCGAACCAGGTACCAGACGCCGGGGCCGAGGCCGAGGTCGGGCCGGGCCTCGAACCGGTGGGCGCGGGCCACCTGGCCGGGCAGTCCGGCCAGTGACGGGAGGTCGTCGCCGTACGCGTGCACCTGCCAGCAGGCGGCGGTCAGCACGTCGTGGTTGTTGCCGGTCCACGGCAGCCGGCGGCCCAGCGCCCGCTCGTTGATCCGGTCCCACGGGTTGCCGGTCCGCGGCACCAACCCCGCCGGTGGCCGGTAGTGGATCCGCCACTGGCCGACCAGGCCGGCGACCGCGTCGGCGCCCGGCAATCGTGGCACCACACGCACTGCGAGCGGCACCACCGCCGGGATCACCCAGCGACGGGTGGCGATCGCGCGCCGGCTCTGGTCGACCACCAACCGGAACGCGGCGTCGGTGGTCTCGACCAGCCGCTGCGCCACCGGGCGGCGTTCGGCCTCGTAGGCGTCGAGCAGTCGGTCGTCGGCCTCGCCGTGTACCACCGCGGCCAGCTTGAACGCCAGGTTGTGCGCGTCCTGCAGGCCGGTGTTCATCCCCTGCCCACCGACCGGGGAGTGGACGTGCGCGGCGTCGCCGGCGAGCAGGAACGCTCCCCTGCGGAACCGGTCCGCCACCCGGTGGTGCAGCCGGTACTCGGCGAACCAGCCGGACCGCCCCCAGGTCACCCCGTAGCGCTCGCCGAGCAGCTGCCGGACATCGGCCTCGGTCTCGTCCTCGCCGAGCGATCCGATCAACCGATGGTGGCGGTCACCGGTCATCGGGAAGGTGACCAGGAACTCGTTGCGGCCGGGCCGCAGGTTGATCACCTCGTGGTCGAGCCCGCTGACCTCCTCGGCATCGATCACGTAGAAGGTCTCGGGATTGGTGACACCGCTGAACTCGATGCCGGCGGCCTTGCGGACCACCGAACGCGCCCCGTCCGCGCCGACGCAGTGACGGGCGGTGATCACCTCCTCACCCACCGGGCCGGACACCCGCGCCCGTACGCCATCGGGAACCGTCGCGAGATCGGTCACCCGGCGCCCCCAGGTGACATCTCCCCCGGTCGCGACGAGGTGGTCGACCAGCAGTTGCTCGTTGACCGACTGCTCGACGGTGAAGAAGCCCGGGTACGGCGTCTGGCCCCGGCCCAGTGCCTGGACCGGCAGCCACCCCGGCGCCTGCCGGTCGAGCCAGCCCGGACGCACCCCTTTGGCCGTGGTCGCCCGGTCCCGGACGGCGTCGACCATGCCCAGCTGCGCGTAGAGCTCCATCGAGCGGGACTGCAGGATGATGGCCCGCGACTCCCTGGTCGGAGCGTCCCCGTCATCGACGATGACGTGGTCGACCCCCAGCCGCTGCAACCAGTTCGCCAGCATCAGGCCGGTCGGCCCCGCGCCGACGACCAGGACGTCGGTCGACCGCTCAGTGGGGGTCGTGCTCGTGCCCATGCTCGTCGTCGTGCTGGTGCCCGTGTTCATGGCCGTGCCCGTCATGTCCATGATCATGCCCCGGGCCGAGGTGCGCATGGGCACGTTCGACGACAAGCCAGTCCTGCGGATGCAACGACACCACCGAGGCGGGGAAGATGCCGTTGTTCTCCTTGTCGATGTGCTCGGTCAGGTCGGCAGTCATCACGACCAACTGTTGATCAAGGTCGGCGGCGGTGGTGTCGAGGGCGGCCAGCACGGAATCCAGGTCGCGGTGCTCCTGGGTCAGCTCGTCGACCACCTCGACGAACTCGCCGGCCTGCTTCATCGCCGCGAAGATGCCGGCCTCCTCCAGCCCGGTGTGTGCACCGAGCAGCGCACCGAACTCGGTCAGGGTCTGCTCCAGGCCGGCGCCGTCGCCGGCCGCGAGCTGCCGACGGGCCCGGTCGAGCTGCGTCAACAGTTGGTCGTGCTCGTCCATCAGGCGTCCGATCGCCGGGTTCTCCCGGCAGCCGCAGTACTCACACATGGCGCCTCCTCACAACGACGATCCCCTTCACACCCTGACGACCGGCTTCGTGGCCGTCACCGACACGTTGTAGTACAGCTCCGGCGGCACCACCGTGGCCAGCACCTCGTCGAGTCGTCCCAACCGAAGCCAGGTGTGGTAGGCGAACAGCCGCCACCGCAGGCCCAGCTTCTCCTCCGGTACGGCCGCCTCGAAGGTCCGTACCGGCCAGCCGACCCAGGCCGCGGTCAGTTCCTCGGTGACCGTGGTCGCCCCGACCAGCCCGGCCCGCCGTACGGTTCGGGCCAGGGTGTCGGGGTCGAAGGTGTGCAGGTCGACGACCGCCTCGAGCGCGGCGGCGCGTGAGGACTCGTCCAGTTCCTCGGCGGGTCGGCGCCACGCCTGCAACGGCGGCAGCCGGGTCACCGTGGTGGCGGCGTGCCAGGTCGCGGTCGACAACCGGCGGGCGATCCGGTGCCCCCAGCGGGTCGGTTCACCGCAGATCACCACCCGGCCGCCGGGCTTGAGCACCCGTGCCATCTCGCGGAAGGCCAGCTCGACGTCGGGGATGTGGTGGATCACCGCGTGCCCGGTCACCAGGTCGAAGGTGTCGTCGTCGTACGGCAGGGTCTCGGCATCGGCGACCCGGCCCTCGACGTGCAGCCCCAGCCGGGCCGCGTTCTGCCGTGCCGCCTGCACCATGCCGGGTGAGATGTCGCTCACGTGCCCCTCGGTGATCAGTCCGGCCTGCATCAGGTTGAGGGTGAAGAAGCCCGTTCCGGCGCCGATCTCGAGACTGCGACCGTACGGACCTCCCGCCGGCTCGGTGCCGGTCGAGCCGCCGGGCGCCCGGGACGCCGCCGCGGTGACCGAGGTGAACCGGTCCCGGGCGTAGTCGATGCACCGCTGGTCGAACGAGATCGACCACTTGTCGTCATAGGTCCCGGACTCCCAGTCGTGGTAGAGCACCTGGGCGAGCTTGGTGTCGTGCCACGCGGCCTCGACCTGTTCGGCGGACGGCCCACCTTCGGTTGACATGGCGCCACTTTACCGACCGGTAACCTTGGACCGCGGCGCACCCGGGCCGATGCCATACGCTCTACTCCGGGACAACGCCCTGCCCCACCACCCGGCGTACCCGCCCAGAAGGAGTCACATGCCGTCGCCCGACCTGCCCACGCCTGCGGACACCACCGTCCTCGGCGCCCACGTCGACGGTGGCGGCACCCGGTTCGCCCTGTGGGCGCCGCGCGCCAGCCGCGTCGAGTTGGCGCTGGTCGACGCCGACCGGACCCAGCAGAACCACGACATGACCTTGGCCCCCGACGGCGTGTGGACGATCCACGTCCCCGGCGTCGAGGCCGAGCAGCGGTACGGCTACCGGGTGCACGGCGAGTGGGATCCCGACAACGGCAAGCGGTTCAACCCCGCCAAGCTGCTGCTCGACCCGTACGCCCGCGCGATCACCGCCGGCGTCGACTACGCCGGGCCGATCCGGGACCACCCCGAGGGTGACGACTTCCTGCCCGACGAGACCGACTCGGCCTTCGCCGTCCCGTTGAGCGTGGTGGTCGCCGACTCCCCTCCCCCGACGCCGATCCGGCACCGGTTGCCGCTGAGCGAGTCGGTGATCTACGAGGTCCACGTCAAGGGATTCACCCGACTTCATCCGGCGGTGCCCGAGCACCTGCGTGGCACCTACGCCGGGATGGCGTACCCGGCGGTGCTGGACTACCTGAAGGAACTCGGCATCACCGCGGTGGAACTGTTGCCGATCCACCAGTTCGTGTCCGAGCCCTTCCTGATCGGACGGGGCCTGTCGAACTACTGGGGCTACAACACCCTCGGCTTCTTCGCCCCGCATTCGGCGTACGGCTCGGTCGGCACCACCGGAGAACAGGTCACCGAGTTCAAGCGGATGGTCAGCGCCTACCACGAGGCCGGCATCGAGGTCATCCTCGACGTCGTCTACAACCACACCGGCGAAGGCGGCCACGAGGGCCCGACGCTGGCGTTCCGAGGCATCGACCACGCCGGCTACTACCGGCTCACCGACGACCAGCGCAACGACTACGACGTCACCGGCACCGGCAACTCCGTCGACACCTCCCAGCCCGGGGTGCTCCGGTTGATCATGGACTCGCTGCGCTACTGGGTGACCGAGATGGGCGTCGACGGCTTCCGGTTCGACCTGGCCACCACGTTGATGCGTGACCGCGACCACCACGTGGTGACCGACGGCTCCTTCGCCAAGGCGATCGCCGAGGATCCGGTGCTGCGCGACGTCAAGATCATCGCCGAGCCGTGGGACGTCGGCCCGTACGGCTACCAGGTCGGCAACTTCGGCCATCCGTGGAGCGAGTGGAACGACACCTATCGCGGCTACGTGCGCGACTTCTGGCGCGGGGCCACCCACGGGGTGCGGGGCATCGGCGAACGGTTGTGCGGGTCACCCGGCACCTTCGCCGAGGACCGCGGTCCGGGTGCCTCGATCAACTTCGTCACCGCCCACGACGGCATGACCCTGCGCGACCTGGTCAGCTACAACGACAAGCACAACGACGACAACGGTGAGGACAACCGCGACGGGTCGGACGACAACCGATCATGGAACTGCGGCCACGAGGGTGACACCGACGACCCCGAGGTCAACGCGCTGCGCCATCGGCAGGCCAAGAACATCCTCGCCACCCTGCTGCTGTCGACCGGGGTGCCGATGATCACCGCCGGTGACGAGTTCGGTCGCACCCAGGGCGGGAACAACAACGCCTACTGCCAGGACGGGCCGATCTCATGGGTCCACTGGGACACCCGGGACGAGTGGTCCGACCTGCACGAGCTGACCGCGACCCTCCTCGACCTGCGTGCCTTCCACCCGGTGCTGCGACCCGGCGTGTACCGACACGGCCAACCGGTCGGCGACGGACGCAAGAACCTGGCCTGGTTCTCCGGTGCCGGCAACACCGAGATGACCCAGGACGACTGGGACGACGGCGGCCGTCGACACCTCGGCGTGTACACCTCCGACGAGCAGACCGCCTTCCTGACCTGGTACCACAGCGGAGCCGAGCCGGTCACCGTACGGCTGCCGGCCGACCCGTGGGCGATCGAGTGGACGGTCCGCGCGCACACCGGCACCGAGGACGAATTCAGCAAGCAGGTGTTGCCCGCGGGCGCCGAGCTGACGCTGCCGGGTCGCACGGTCGTGCTGTTGCAGGCACGCCTCTGATCAGCCCGGCGGTCAGGCTCCGCCACGTCGGTGCAGACGTTGCCGCGCCCGGGCCACCTGGGTCTCGTAGTCGGACTCGAAGGGTTCGACCAGCACCTTCTCCAAGGCACCCGACACCGCCCACAACGCCGTGGCCTCCCCTGGCTCCAGCTCGGCCTGATCGTAGAAGTCACCGTCCTCCCAGCGATGCAACAACTCGAACAGCACCAGCGCCTCATCTGCGCTGAGTCTCAGGTCAACCGGCGTCTCGGGCACTGTGGCTCCTCTCTGTCGTCAAGCGATACGTTGGACTCGTGACCTCCACCAGGCAGAGCCGTCCCGGCGTGGGACGCATCCCCATCACCAAAGTGTCCCCGGTGATCGAACAGGGCGCCTACCCGGCCAAGGCCTTCGTCGGGGAACGGCTCCCGATCCGGGCGACCGTGTTCCGCGAGGGGCACGATGCGGTCCGGTGTGCGGTGCAGCTGACCGGCCCGGACGGCAGAACCACCGAGCACCTGATGAAGCCCTGCGAACCCAAGGGCTTCGACCGGTGGGAGGCGTGGGTGCGACCCGACGCCACCGGGCCGTGGCGGTTCCACGTCGAGGCCTGGGACGACCCGTGGCACACCTGGGTGCACCACGCCGAGATCAAGATCCCGGCCGGCATCGACACCGCGCTGGTCTGCGCCGAGGGGGTGGTGATCTTCACCGCTGCCGCCGAACGCGCGACCGCGGCCGGTGACGGTGAGGCCGCCGCGAGCCTCACCGAGGCGGCCCGGGCACTCGCCGCCCCGAGCCAGGTGGAGGACCGGCTGGCGTTGGTGCTGACCGACGAGATCGACGGGTGGATGGAGCGGTACGCGCCACGACCGTTGCTGACCCGCAGCGAGACCTACGAACTGTTCACCGACCGTCGGGCCGCCGGGTTCGCCGCGTGGTACGAATTCTTCCCCCGCTCCCAGGGGGCGACGCAGCAGCCCGACGGCTCGTGGCGTTCGGGCACCTTCGCCAGCTCGTACGAACGGTTGGAGGCCGCGGCGGCGATGGGCTTCGACGTGGTCTACCTGCCGCCGATCCACCCGATCGGGACCGCGCACCGCAAGGGTCCCAACAACACCCTCACCCCCGGGCCGCACGACCCCGGTTCGCCGTGGGCGATCGGGGCCGCCGAGGGTGGGCACGACACGATCCACCCCGACCTCGGCGACTTCGACGACTTCGACGCGTTCGTCGCCCGGGCCAAGGAGCTCGGGTTGGAGGTGGCGCTGGACCTCGCACTGCAGGCCAGCCCCGACCACCCGTGGGTCCGCGACCACCGGGAGTGGTTCACCGAGCGGGTCGACGGCACCATCGCGTACGCGGAGAACCCACCGAAGAAGTACCAGGACATCTACCCGATCAACTTCGACCGTGACCCCGACGGCATCTACGCCGAGGTGCTGCGGGTGGTACGGCTCTGGATCGACCACGGGGTTCGGATCTTCCGGGTCGACAACCCGCACACCAAGCCACTCGACTTCTGGGCGTGGCTGCTCGCCGAGGTGCGCCGGACCGACCCGGACGTGATCTTCCTGGCCGAGGCGTTCACCCGGCCCGAGATGATGCAACTGCTCGGCAAGATCGGCTACCAGCAGTCGTACAGCTACTTCACCTGGCGCAACACCGCCGAGGAGATCGAGGAGTACCTGACCGAGTTGTCGACGGTCACCGACGCGTTCATGCGGCCGAACTTCTTCGTCAACACCCCCGACATCAACCCGACCTTCCTGCAGCACGGTGGTCGACCGGCGTTCGTGATCAGGGCGGTGCTGGGCGCCACCCTGGTGCCGGTGTGGGGGGTCTACTCCGGGTTCGAGCTGTACGAGAACGAGCCGCTGCGGATCGGCGGCGAGGAGTACCTCAACTCCGAGAAGTACGAGTACCGGCCGCGTGACTTCGCCGGGGCCCTGGCCGCCGGGGACTCACTGCAGCCGTTGCTCACCCGGCTGAACGCGATCCGGCGTGCCCACCCGGCCCTGCAGCAGCTGCGTGACGTCCACTTCCACGACGTCGCCTCCGACGGGGAGATGATCGTCTTCTCCAAGCGGGACGTGAATCCCGACGGTTCCGATGACACGGTCATCGTGGTCTGCTCGCTCGATCCGCACCGCGACCAGGTGGTCGGTGAGGTGACCCTCGACATGGCCCGGCTCGGATTGGCGCCGACCGACTCCTTCACCGTGTTCGACGCGCTCGGCGACGCGCGGTGGACCTGGGGGGCCCGCAACTACGTCCGGTTGACTCCGGACCGGCCGGCGCACGTGCTGGTGGTCTCCCGCGCGGCGACGCCCTGAGTCCGCGATGAACGCGCAGGACCTGTGCTGGCGCCACCTCCGGACCGCTCGCTGGTTCGGCGGGAAGGGCCGCCCGGCACGGTTGCGTGGGCTCACCCCGTTGCCGTGGTTGGTGCCGCCGGGAGGTCAGGTGGCCGTCCAGGCGGTGGTCGCCGACGTCGGCTACGACGACGGGGACGGCGAGTTCTACCAACTCCTGTTGGCGTACGGGCCGGCGGTGGTCGAGCCGTGGGGGCAGGTCGAGGTGCCCGGGCACGGGGCGCTGCCGGTCGGTGACGCGACCGCCGACCCGCAGGCCCGGCTGCTGTTGTGGGAGGCCGTACGGGCCGCGCCCCGACTCCGCGACGAGGTCGGCGAGGTAGACAAGGTCGGCGAGGTCGGTGAGCTGACCGTCACCGTCCTCGATTCCTTGCCTGCGGTCGATTCCGCGCACCGGTTCGCCGGCGAGCAGTCCAACACCTCACTGCTGTACGGCAACGCCTACCTGCTCAAGTTGTTCCGTCGGCTCGAACCGGGCCGCAACCTCGACATCGAGGTGCACCGGGTGCTCGCCGAGCGCGGCAGCACCGACGTCGCCCGGCTCGACGGGTGGGTGAGCGCGACGTGGCCGGCCGGCAGGACAGACCTGACAACCGGCACGGCAGACCTGACCATGGCTGCCGACCTGGCCATGGTGGTCGAACAGCTCCCGGCGGCGACCGACGGCTGGCAGGCCGCGCTGGACTCGCTGCGCGCCGGCACCGGCTTCGCCGACCGGGCAGGGGAACTGGGACGGACGCTGGCCCGCGTGCACGCCGACCTCGCCGATGCATTCGGCACCGATGTCGTCGACGGTGGCGCCCTCGCGGCGTCGATGGGCGACCAGCTCGACCGGTACGCCACGGCCGCCCCCGACCTGCTCCCCCACGTGGCCGGGCTGCGTCGCTGCTTCGACCGGCTCGCCGCCGGAGCCGTCGGCGTACAACGCATCCACGGCGACTGCCACCTCGGCCAGACCATGATCACCCCGAACGGGTGGAAGGTGATCGACTTCGAGGGGGAACCGGCCAAGGGGTTGGCCGAACGGGCCCGACCCGACTCCCCCTGGCGTGACGTCGCCGGGGTGCTGCGATCCTTCAGTTATGCGGTGGCCCAGCCCGACCTCGACGAGGTGCCGGACCTCGATGCCGACGCGCGTCGACGGTGGCTCACCGACTGCCGCAATGCCTTCCTCGCCGGCTACACCGGCGGTGACGGCCCCGTCGACGCGACAGGGCCACTCGACGCCTACGAAGCCGACCGCGCCGCGTACGAGGTCGTGTACGAGACCCGCAACCGTCCCACCTGGGTACCGATCCCGCTGGCTGATGCAGCCCGGCTGGCCGGCACCCCGACACAGGAGGAACCATGACCGTGCCGCACCTGTCCGCCGTTGACTTCACCGGCTTCGGCCAGGGCCACGACACCGAGCTGTGGCGACGGCTCGGCGCCGTGGTGCTCGACGCCGAGGTCGACGGCCGCCGCGTCCGCGGCACCCGGTTCTCGGTGTGGGCGCCCAATGCCCAAGCCGTCCGCCTGGTCGGTGACTTCAACGGCTGGCAGGGTGACCGGACCTGGCTGGAACGGATCGAAGGCACCGGCATCTGGGCCACCTTCTGCGAGGGTGTCGGCAGCGGTGCGCTCTACAAGTTCGAGGTGCAGACCGCCGACGGCAGCTGGTTGACCAAGGCCGATCCGATGGCCCGGTTCTGCGAGTCGGCCCCGCACACCGCCAGCATCGTCTACGAGTCCGGCTACCGGTGGAACGACGACGACTGGCTCTGGTACCGCGGCGAGACCCAGTTCCACGCGGCCCCGATGAGCGTCTACGAGGTCCACCTCGGCTCCTGGCGGCCCGGCCTCGGCTACTCCCAGCTCGCCGACGAGCTGGTGGCCCACGTCACCGCGATGGGGTTCACCCACGTCGAGTTCCTGCCGGTCGCCGAGCACCCGTACCGCGGCTCGTGGGGCTACCACGTGACCGGCTTCTTCGCCCCGCAGTCGCGGCTCGGCACCCCCGACGACTTCCGTTACCTGGTTGACTCCCTGCACCGGGCCGGGATCGGAGTGATCATGGACTGGGTGCCGGGCCACTTCGCCACCGACGAGTGGGCACTGGCCAAGTTCGACGGCACCGCACTGTACGAGCACCCGGACCCGCGCCGCGGTTGGCACCCCGACTGGGGCTCCTACATCTTCGACTTCGGCCGGCCCGAGGTGCGGTCCTTCCTGCTGTCGAACGCCTTGTGGTGGGTCGACCAGTTCCACATCGACGCGCTGCGGGTCGATGCGGTCGCCTCGATGCTCTACCTCGACTACTCCCGACCCGACGGCGGCTGGGAGCCCAACGTCCACGGCGGGCGGGAGAACCTGGAGGCGATCTCCCTGCTGCAGGAGGTCAACTCGCACCTGTACGCCCGCAAGCCCGGGGTGACCATGATCGCCGAGGAGTCGACCACCTATCCGGGCGTGACCCGACGGGTCGACCAGGGTGGCCTCGGCTTCGGGTTCAAGTGGAACATGGGCTGGATGAACGACTCGCTCGGCTACCTGGGCCGACGACCGGAGCATCGCTCGTACCACCACCACGAGCTCACGTTCTCGATGACGTACAGCTACTCGGAGAACTTCGTGCTGCCGATCAGCCACGACGAGGTGGTGCACGGCAAGGGGTCGATGTACGAACGGGTGCCGGAGGACCCGTGGCGCAAGTTCGCCACCCTCAAGGCGTACTACGCGTTCATGTGGAGCCACCCGGGCAAGCAGTTGATCTTCATGGGCACCGAGTTCGCCCAACGCCGCGAGTTCTCCGAGGAGCGCGGCATCGACTGGCAGGAGTCCGACCAGTGGGGCCACCGGGCGGTGCTGCGGACGGTGGCGGAGCTGAACCGCATCTACCGGGAACACCCGGCACTGTGGCGGGCCGACACCGACCCGTCGGGGTTCCGGTGGATCGACGCCGACAACGCCGCGGACAACCTGTACTCCTACCTGCGGTTCGACGGGGCGGGCGACATCATCGCCTGCGTGATCAACTTCTCCCCCGTGCCGCGGCAGGACGTCCGGATCGGCCTACCGGCCGCGGGGGTGTGGACCGAGCTCCTCAACACCGACACCGACGACTTCGACGGCACCGGCTCGTACGGCAACCTGGGCCGGGTCAGCACCGTCGAGGTGCCGAGTCACGGTTTCGAGCAGAGTGCGGAGGTGACCGTCGGGCCGTTGTCGGCGGTGTTCCTCCACTTCGACGCCGAGGAGGATCCCGAGCCCGGCTCGACCGACATCGCGACCGTCACCGCGGCCCAACGTGCGCAGGCGCGGGTGGCCTCGCCCCGCGCCACGACGACGTCGACCACCACTCCGCGACCGGCACCTGTCGAGAACCTGAACGTTTCATCACGATCCACGTCACGACAACAGAACTGAACCGGAATGTGGCAGGGTGTCGCCATGACCGCCACCGACGCACCCGCCGAGTCACCGCCCACCGACAGCCCGGAGCGCAAGCAGCGGCGGCGCGCCCTGCTGTTCAACTCCGTGCTGGCAGCGTTCGCCGGGCTGACCGCGATGATCATGGTGCACGAGTTCGTCCACCTGGTGGCCGGCGCGGCGCTCGGGTTCCCGTCCACGATGGTCGCCTTCGCCGTCGACCACGTCGGGTCCCCGACACCGGTCGAGTACGCGATCATGGCCCTGTCGGCACCGGCGTTCAGCCTGGTGTCGGGGTTGGCGATGACGTTCTGGCTACCCTTTCGCCGCCGGGGCGGTTTCCCCCACCTGTTGTGGTTGTTCTTCGCCTTCTGCTCGACCCAGGAGGGTGTGACCTACCTCGTCATCACCCCGTTCGGGGTCGGTGACACCGGGTCGTCCATGCAGGTGTTGGGGGCGCCGGTCTGGGTCAGCATCCTGCTGTGCCTGATCGGGGTCGGCGGCATGTTCCTCAACGCGCGGCTGTTCGCGCCGCACCTGATCCGTCATGCGGGGACCGAGACCGGTGACCGCAACGCCCTCGGACTGTTCGCCTGGCTCTTCGGCATGCTGCTGCAGACCGCGTTCACCTTCCTCTATCTCACCGTGGCAGCGGTCGACCTCCCGCCGGGCGACCAGATCGCGGTGATCATGGCCAGCATGGGCGTCCTGGTGTTCGCGCCGATGGCCAACATCTTCGCCCGGGTCAAGGGTGTCGCCGACCAGCCGTACGAGCCACTGACGTTGCCCAGGATCCCGGTGGCCGGGCTGGTGGTGAGCGGGGTGCTCGTGGTGACCAACATCGTGCTCTGCGTGGTGGGGCTCGCCCTCGGCTGACCTTGCTCGGGCAGGGTCAGGCCGGCCACGCCGGGTCGGCCTCGACCAGGTCGGCGTGCCCGGACTCGGCGATGACCTCGGCGACGTGGCGGGCCGCCACCGGCCACAACCGCTGGTTCAGTTCCGCCAGTGCGGCCATCAGCTCCGGCCGTGGCCAGTCGGCCGGCAACACGTCGTCGGGCACCGGTCGATCGGACAACATCGCGAGGTAGGCCTCGCCACTCGCCTCGTGCAACGCCACCAAGGCGTCCTCACCGCTCAGTCGGTGGGCCTCGGCAGCGGTCCGGCGCATCCCGGCGGCGACCCGCCGGAACCGGTCGGCCACCTCGGCGAGCTGCCAGGCCCGGTCGAACACGTCGGCAGCGTTCTCGGGCTCCCACCAGCCGGCCTCGAGGACCATGCCGTCGGTGTCGCGGATCCGACTGATCACCTCGGACAGGTCGGACGGGTCCCCGGTGTGGTCGTACGGGCTCACCAGGACCCCGGCGCGCAGTTGCCGGTAGCCGTTCCGCTGCGCCGCCCCACGGAACATGTCGCGGAAGTCGCGCCGAACCTCGGGGATGTCGTACACCAACATGTGGAACCGACCGTCCCAACCGGCGGGCTCGGGCGGGACCGTCATCTCCCCGCGCAGCGCCTCGAAGCCGCGCAACATGTCGCCGGCCATCCGGTACACCCCGACGCGGCCGTGCCGGGTCAGTGACAGCTGGCCGTACCGCACCAGCCGGTGCAGCAGGCCCTTCGCCGCGGCCTGCGTACCGCCGAGTTCGGTCATCAGCCGCACCAACACGGGCCCGGGCAGCGCGACGGCGCGCGCAGCCCCGAACAGGAAGGGGACCTTGGCGATGGCCTCGGTCCGCGGCTGGGCGGGCATGCCCGGGTCAGCCCGCCGCAACGATGTCGGCGACCAGCTCGGAGTCCTGGGCCAGCTCGTCGTCGAGGAAGCGCAGCGTCGCCACGGCACGGTCGGTCGGGTCGGAGAGTCCGGCCAGCTCGGTCTGCAACGGGGCGACCTCGGGATCGTTGACCAGGTCGGTGGCCAGGTGCTTGAGCCAGGCGGCCACCACGGTCGGGAAGGCCTGTCCGATGCCGAGGCCACCGGCCAGCCGGGCCCGCTGCACCGACACGAACCGGACCGGCAGCTTCTGCGAACCGTCACCGGCGATCTGGGCCAGTCGGTGCTGGATGTTGGCGTTGGTGAAGCGATCGGTCAGCGCGTCGGTGGCCGCGGTGATCTCGGCCTCGTCGAACGGCAGGCACGGTGCCGCGTCGGCCCAGACCTGGTGGACGGCCTGCACGCAGGTGTCGTCGCCCATCGCCTGGGCGATGGTCTCGTGCCCGCGGGACAGCCCGAGGTAGGCGAGCAGGGAATGGGCGCCGTTGAGCAGCCAGAGCTTGCGCTGCTCGTACGGCTCGACGTCGTCGACGATGGTGGCACCGACCTGCTCCCAGGCGGGCCGGCCGCCGGGGAAGTTGCCCGCGAGCACCCATTCGCTGAACGGTTCGGTGATCACCGGGGAGCGGTCCTGCCAGCCGACCAGCCGCTGCACGTCGGCGATGTCGGCGTCGGTGGTGGCCGGGGTGATCCGGTCGACCATGGTCGACACGAAGCTGACGTGCTGGCCGATCCACTCCGCGAGCGCAGGGTCGGTCCGCTCGGCGAGCTCGCCGACGATCTTGGCGGTGTGGCTGCCGTTCGCGGTCAGGTTGTCGCAGGGGACGACGGCGATCGGGGCGCCGGAGCGTTCCATCCGGACGCGCAGCCCGTCGACCAGCCGCCCGATCGCCGAGACCGGCGCCTCCGTCCCGATCCGCTCATGATCGGCCGGGTCGACGAGGTAGCCCTTCTCGGTGATCGTGGAGGTGACCAGCGCGACCTTCTCGTCGGCGATCGCGGCCTGGTAGACCGCCGGGTCGGCACCGTGTCCGGCGGCGACGATGCTGCGGATGTCGATCGGGGTGTCGCCGTCGGGGCCGCGCTCCAGCAGGGTGTAGCGGCAGCCCTGGGCCGACAGCACCTCCGCGGCGTCGGGGCGGCGTCCGGTGAGGGCGTTGATCCCCCACTGTTCGCCGCCGAGGTCGTTGGCGAGCTGGGTGTACCAGGCCTGATGGGCGCGGAAGAAGGCACCCAGGCCGAGGTGGACGATGCGGGCGTCGGTCACGGCGCACACTCCTTCAGATAGGCGAGGTTGGCGGCACTCCGCTCGGCGAGCGGGAGCTCGGTGGAGAAGTCCTCACAGGTGATCCAGCCGGTGTAACCGGTGGAGGTGATCTCGGCCAGGTAGGTCCGCAGGTCGACCTGGCCGGACTGCAGGGGCACCATCTTCGGCTCGTGGTTGACCGTACCGTCCGGGTCGGTGCCGGTCTGCACGAACAGGGCGTTCTTGACGTGGATGTGGGCCAGGTACTCGCCGAGCAGCTGTGCCGCCCACTTCGGCCGCTCCCAACCCTCACAGACGAGGTTGCCCATGTCGTGGATGACACCGACGTGGGCCGGGTCCAGACCGTCGAGCAGTCGCATCGCCGAGCTGGCGGACGCGGTGACGGTGCGGTGGTGCAGCTCGACCAACGCCTTCACCCCGTGGTGGGCGGCCCGCTCGGCCACCCAGGCGTACGCGGCCCTGGCGGCGTCGAACACCTCGGGGTAGGTCTCGGCGTCGCCGACCCCGGGGACGGTGACCCGCGCCTGTCGGACGCCGAGCGCCGCGGTGGCGGCGAGCACGCGTTCGACTCCTTCGCGGTCGTGGCAATTGGCGTACGCCCCGATCCCCGACACCTCCAGGCCGGCGTCGGCGGCCGTGGCCCGCATCGCGGGGATGTTCTCCTCGAGTCCGGTCATCGGCCAGGTGGCGCGATTGCCGGCCCAGAAGCCGACGGTGTCGGCTCCGGGATCGTCGGTGACCCGCCACTCGACGCCGTCCCAGCCCTGGGCGGCGAGGTTGGTCACCGCCTCGGCGGGTGTCCAGTCGGGCGTGGCGCAGGTGAAGTAGGAGAACTTCCAGTCGGTCATCGATTCCCACCCCTGCAGATCGGAGCGCCGTCGGCCGGGCGCCGCGTCGTGTTCACGATCTTGACCCTAGTCGACATCGCGGGTGGGTGGGGTGCCGCCCGCGGCGGTGGCGTCATAGAGTGAGGTGATCCGCGTACCGGACCGTCGAGGAGATCATCATGGCGACCCAGTTCACCCCACATCCCGATCGGCTGCTGCCGGCTGATCCGACCACCCGCGAGGTGGCCCGACGGTTGTACGACGAGGTCGCGTCGCTGCCGATCATCTCCCCGCACGGACACGTCAATCCCCTGCTGCTGTTGGACAACGAGCCGTTCGGCGACCCGGCCGAGTTGTTGATCACTCCTGATCACTACGTGACCCGGATGCTGTTCTCGGGTGCCGGGATCGACGGCGACGCGGTCGGCCGCACGAAGAACGGCACCCCGTCCGACGCCGAGCCCCGCGAGATCTGGCGGCGACTGGCCGAGAACTGGTTCCGCTACCACGGAACCCCGGTCCGTTACTGGATGGAGCACGAGCTCGCCGAGCTGTTCGACGTCACCGAGACCCTCGGTGCCGACAACGCCGACGCGATCTACGACCAGGTCTCGGCCCGGCTGGCCGATGACGCGTTCCGTCCGCGCGCGCTGTTCGACCGGTTCAAGATCGAGGTGATGGCGACCACCGACGACCCGGCAGATGATCTTGCTGCACACAAGGCGCTGGCCGACGACGGGTCGTTCAGCGGCCGGGTGCTGCCGACCTGGCGGGCGGACCGCTTCACCGATCCGAGTGGAGCCCGGTGGTTGCCGGCACTGGACGACCTGGAGAACGCCGTCGACGGCGCGGACTGCCGTACCTACGAAGGATTGTTGGCCGCGATGCGGGCCAGCCGGCAGCACTTCATCGAGCACGGTGCCACCGCGACCGACTCCGGGCTGCCGGACGCCGGCTCGACGCCACTGGAGCCGGCCGAGGCGGAGCGGATCCACGCCGCCGGGTTGAACGGCACCGTCACCGAGGCCGAGGCGATCGCGTACCGGCACAACATGCTGTACCGGTTCGCCGAGATGTCGGTCGAGGACGGGCTGGTGATGCAGTTGCACCCGGGCGTGATCCGCAACCACCACCGGGCGAGCTTCAAGGCGTACGGGGCCGACGTCGGCTGCGACTTCCCCGACGTGGCGTCGTTCACCAAGCCGCTGGAGCCGCTGCTGAACGCGTTCGGCACCCACCCCAACCTGCACCTGGTGCTGTTCACCGTCGACGAGACGGTGTTCAGCCGCGAGGTCGGACCGTTGGCCGGCTTCTACCCCGCCGTGTACGCGGGGGTGCCGTGGTGGTTCATCGACACCCCGCAGGCGATCCTGCGGTTCCGTGACGCCGTGACCGACAGCGCCGGCTACTACAAGGGGTCGGGCTTCATCGACGACACGCGGGCATTCCTGTCGATCCCGGCGCGGCACGACATGGCCCGGCGCTGCGATGCGCACCACCTGGCCCAGCGGGTTGCCACCCACCAGATCACCGAGGACGACGCCACACAGGTGATCAAGGACCTGACCACGACGATCCCGACGGCAACCTTCAAGCTCTGACCGCCGATCGGACACCGGGACCGCAGTCCCGGACTTCTCGCCGGTCGGTGTCACGAAGCGGTTGATGGTGGCGGGGCAGGCACCTTTACTCGGTCGGTGTCCCCGCACCGGGCGGCGACTGCCAGACCCCCCGATTGCGCCCGAGCACGCACCATGGCGTACGTGCTCGCGCGCGCCGTCGCCCGGTCCCGACGACCGGAAGCGAGTTGCCCATGATTGATCGCACACCCGAGGCCACGTACGGATCCACGACCGATTCCACGTCCGCGCGACCCGGAGAGGTGCGCCGCCGGACTCTGCTGGCCGGCGGTGCACTGGGTGCCGCCGGCGCCCTGACCGGGTTGGTGGGTGCCACCCCGCCCGCGGCGCACGGGCGGCCACACCGCAACTGGTTCCGGCCCGGTGAGCCGGAGTACGAGGCAGCGGTCACCGGCTTCAACGTCACCGTGACCCGCCGACCCGAGTTCGTGGTGGTCGCGCGCCATGCCCATGACGTGCAGGGGGCCGTCCGGTACGCCCACCGCCACGACCTGCCGGTGTGCGTGATGTCGACCGGCCACCAGGCCTCGGTGTCCTTCGAGGGCGGGATCCTGGTGTCGACCGCGGCCATGGAACGGATCCACGTGCACCCTCACACCGCGACCGCTCGTGTCGGGCCGGGCGTGAACTGGGCCGAGGTCACCGACGTGAGCTCCCGCTTCGGCCTCGCCGGGCTGGCCGGCTCCTCGGGCAGTGTCGGTGTGGTCGGCTACACCCTCGGTGGTGGCCTCAGCCCTGCCCTGGGACGGTTGCACGGCTGGGCCGCGGACCACGTGTCCCGGATGGAGATCGTGACCGCCGACGGTGAACTGCGGGTCGCGACGCCGGAGCACGAGACCGAGCTGTTCTGGGCCGCCCGCGGCGGCAAGGGCAACTTCGGGATCGTCACCTCCCTCGACTTCGGCCTGTTCCCGGTCCGCCGGTTGTACGGCGGCGCGATCATGTACCCGGTCGCGGCGGCGCCGGACGTGCTGCCGGTGTGGCGGGACTGGGCGGCCACGGCCCCGGAGACCGTCACCACCTCGATGGCCATCCTGCAGTTGCCGCCGGACCCGTCGGTGCCGGAGCCGGTGCGTGGCAAGCACGTGGTGAGCGTGCGGGTGTCGTTCGTCGGCGATCCGGTCGAGGGTGCCGCGTTGGTCGCGCCACTCCGGGCCGCCGCGCCGGCGCTGCTGGACTCGGTCGCCGAGATGCCCTTCACCGACTGGGGAATCATCCACAGTGATCCCTCGGGGCCGCTGCCGGGCTACGAGCGGACCGGCTTCCTGGCCGAGCTGCCGGACGAGGCGTTGCAGACCATGATCAACCTGGCCGGCGCGGACTCCGGATCACCGATGTCGCTGGTGGAGGTGCGCCAACTCGGCGGCGCACTGGCCGACGCTCCCGAGGTGCCCAGTGCGGTCGGACATCGTGATGCGGCGTTCAACTTCTTCACTATCGGTGTCGCACCGCCGGAGGAGGTGGCCGAGGTCCGGGCGTACGGCGCGCGGCTGGTCGACGCGATGGAACCGTGGGCAACCGGTGGCGCGTACATCAACTTCCTGTCCACCGACGAGGTGGACCCCGCCGACGTGCGCCGGGCGTACGACACCGACGACTACCCCCGCCTGGCGTCGATCAAGGCCGGCGTGGACTCCCGCAACATGTTCCGGCTGACACACAACATCCCGCCGGTCTGACCCACCGTTACGGTCTGACCCACCATGTGGTTCGGTGGGACCATGGCGGGCATTCGCGGATTCGACAACTGGCTCGGGGTGGTCCTCGGGAGTCCCGACCCAGTGGCGCTCGCCCACTTCTACCGGGACCTGCTCGGCTGGGAGATCGCCGCCGAGGAGCCAGCTTGGGTGACCATGCAGCTGCGCGACGCCGAGGGCAAGGGGCTGCCGGCCAATCTCGCGTTCCAACTGGAGACGAGCTACACCCGGCCGGTGTGGCCCAACGAGCCGGGCCGACAGGAGATGCAGTTCCACCTCGACGTCGCCGTCACCGATGTGGAGGCGGCCGTCGCCGATGCAATCGCGCTGGGCGCCGTCCTGGCCGAGTTCCAACCGCAGGACGACGTCCGCGTGATGCTCGACCCCGACGGGCACCCGTTCTGCCTCTACCTGAGCCGGTAGGCGGGGGCCCTCAGAACAGGGCGGCCATCAGGTTGCGACGCGCCTTCAGCACGGTCTGGTCCTCGGGCGGCTGCGTCTCGAACAGCTCCAGCAGGCGAAGCCGTACGGTGTCACGCTCGGCACCGGTGGTGGTGCGGATCAGCGCGATCAGCCGGTCGAACGCCTTGTCCGGGGTGCCGGACACCAGCTCGACGTCGGCAGCCGCGAGTTGGGCGTCGACGTCGGTCGGGGCCGCGCTGGCAGCAGCCATGGTGGCGTCACCGTCGAGCACGCTGACCCGGGCCAACAGGCCCACCGCGGCGCGACCGGTGATCGCCTCCGCGTCCTTCGGGTTGGCCTGCACCAGCCTGTCGAACTCCTCGCGCGCCAGTGCGTAGTCCCCGCTGTCCACGGCAGCGTCGGCGGCTGCGAACCGCGGGTCACGGGGCTCCTCGGCGTCGGGATCGTCGTCCGCGTCGGTGGCGTCAGCCGCTCCCGCGACCGGCTCGGCCCGCCCGGTGACGCCGTTGGCCACGGCGGCGTTCATCAGTTCGTCCATGTACTGCGAGACCTGCTCGGGAGGCAGGACGCCCTGGAACAGGGGCGCCAGTTGGCCGCCCACCACGCCGACCACGGTCGGCACCGCCTGGATGCCCAGCGCCTGGGCGATGCGTTGCTCGCTGTCGACGTCGATCCGCACCAGCAGCCAGCGCCCGTCCGCGGCGTCGGCCAGCTGGGTCAGCGTCGCCGACAGCTGTTCCCCGCCGGTCACCCGCGGGGAGTGGAACTCGATGACGATGACGTGCTGCAGCGAGCGCTGCATCACCGCGTCGAACTCCGCCTCGGTCACGTCGAGCACGTACCGGCCCGGAGCTCCGGCACCGCCACGGGCACCACCACCGGCAGCGCTGGCGGGGGGCGACTGCTGCTTGTTCACGAGGCTGGACAGGTCCATGGCTCCCGCCCGGCTGAAGTGCGCCTGCGGGCTCTGCGGAGAAGTCATGGACCCATCCTGTCATGATGGGCACATGGCTCACCCTCGCGCCGGTCAACCGGCCCAACCCGGCGACCTCATCGACCTGGATGAGGTCATGAATGCCTATTACGACATCACCCCCGATGTCGATGATCCGAACCAGCAGGTCGTGTTCGGCACCTCCGGTCACCGCGGCGCCTCGCTGGACGGCGCCTTCAACGACCTCCACATCGCGGCGACGACGCAGGCGATCGTGGAGTACCGCCGTTCGGCCGGCACCGACGGTCCGCTCTATCTGGGCAAGGACACCCATGCCCTCTCGGGGCCGGCCTGGGTGACCGCGATCGAGGTGCTGGCCGCCAACGACGTCCACGTCTGCACCGAACCGGACAACGAGTTCACCCCGACCCCGGCGTTGTCGCGGGCGATCATCCGGCACAACGCGGAGGGTGGCCCGGTCGCCGACGGCATCGTGGTGACCCCGTCGCACAACCCGCCGCGTGACGGTGGCTTCAAGTACAACCCGCCGCACGGTGGTCCGGCCGACAGTGACGTCACCACGGTGATCGCGGCCCGGGCGAACGAGTTGATGCGACACCCGGGCGAGATCCAACGGGTGTCGTACGACAGTGTCGCCTCGCAGGTGGAGCGGTACGACTTCACCGGCCGTTACTGCAACGACCTCGAGTCGGCTGTTGATCTTGAGGCGATCCGGAAGATGAACGTGTCGATCGGCGCCGACCCGATGGGCGGCGCGAGTGTCGACTACTGGGCCTACATCGCCGACAACCTCGGCCTCAACCTGAAGGTGGTCAACCCGGAGGTCGATCCCCGCTGGGCGTTCATGACGCTCGACACCGATGGCAAGATCAGGATGGACTGTTCGTCGCCGAACGCGATGGCGTCGTTGATCAAGAACAAGGACGACTACCAGATCTCGACCGGCAACGACGCCGACGCCGACCGGCACGGCATCGTCACCCCCGATGGTGGCCTGATGAACCCGAACCACTACCTGGCGGTGGCGATCCAGTACCTGTTCTCGCACCGTCCCGGCTGGGGACCAGACGCTGCCGTCGGCAAGACGCTGGTGTCGTCGTCCATGATCAACAAGGTGGCCGAGGTGGTCGGTCGGCGTCTGGTCGAGGTGCCGGTCGGCTTCAAGTGGTTCGTGCCCGGACTGCAGTCCGGCGACATCGGCTTCGGTGGCGAGGAGTCGGCCGGGGCGTCGTTCCTGACCCGTGACGGCAAGACCTGGACCACCGACAAGGACGGCATCGTGATGGCCCTGTTGGCGGCCGAGATCCAGGCCGTGACGCACCGCTCCCCCTCGGAGTTGTACGCCGACCTGGCAGCCGAGTACGGCGCGCCATCGTACCGGCGGATCGACGCCCCCGCCGACCGGGAGCAGAAGGCTCGGCTCGCAGCACTGGACACCTCCGCGATCACCGCGTCGGAGCTGGGCGGCGACCGGATCTCCGCGGTGCTGACCAAGGCGCCGGGCAACGATGCGCCGATCGGCGGGGTGAAGGTCGTCACCGACCACGCCTGGTTCGCCGCCCGGCCGTCGGGCACCGAGGACGTCTACAAGATCTACGCCGAATCGTTCCGCGGCGACGACCATGTGCAACAGGTGCTGACCGAAGCCCAACAGGTGGTTGACCGGGCGCTCGCCGGCTGAGACGCCCGTCGAGCTTGTCGAGACGCCCCGGTACGCCCGTCGAGCTTGTCGAGACGCCCCGGTACGCCCGCCGAGCTTGACGAGACGCCCGTCGAGCTTGTCGAGAAGCCCCTGCTGGTGGAACGCGTCCCTTCCCGCGTCCTGCTGGCCGCGCTCTGGATGATGCCCGTTGACGGCTGATTCGAACGTTGTGGCGATTCTTGTCGGTGGTGGGTTCTAGGGTTTTGGGTGTGGAGATCCCGGGGCAGGTGACGGTCGAGGACGCAGCGGTCCTGATCGGTGCGGTGCTGGACCGGGTTGATCATGCCCGGACCTGTCTGGTCTCTCCGGCTGATCTGTTGGAGTCCACGGTCGCCTGGTCCCGGCTGGCGGAGCGGGCGGCGGCGGTGCAGACCGCGTTGGTGGGGCATGTGGCTCGGGTGGATGCGTCGATGATCGAGGCGGGGACACCGGTCCGGTCGTGGTTGCAGGCGACGACCACCATGTCAGCCAAACAGGCGCGGGTGGTGGAGCGGCGGGCCCGACTGGCGGGCCGGTTCACCCGGGTGGCTGCGGCGCATCTGGCCGGGGAGATGACCACCGAAGCAGCCGATGCGGTGCTGGCCGGACTCGCCCAGCTGCCCGATGACCTGACCGGCGAACAGGTCGACCACGGCGAACAACACCTTGTCGATCTGGCGACCGGGGCGCATGGTCAGCCGAGGTTGGATCCGGTCGGGTTGCGTCAATGCGCGAACCGGCTGGTCGAGGTGGTCGCCCCGGAGGTCGCCGACGAAGCGTTGGCGAAACGGCTGGCCCGCGAGGCCGCCCAAGCGGCCCGGGACCGGCACCTCACCTGGACCCATGACCATCACGGCAGCGTGTTCTTCAAAGCAAAGCTCCCGGTCGCTGACGCCGAGACCGTGATCGGGGTGATCAACGCGATCACCAACAACGCCACCCGGGCCGCCGACCAGGCCGACCCGGCCGCGCCACCCGTCAGTCTGGGGCAGCGTCGGGCTGATGCGTTCGCCCTGGTGTTCGCCCGCGCCGCCGGCGCCCCGGACACCCCGGCCAGTGGTGGGGTGCCACCCACGGTGCATGTGCAGTTGGACCATGCCGCGCTGGTGGCGGGGTTGGTGCGGGCGAAACTGATCGGCAGTGACACCGACCTGTCCGCCGGCGAGGCGCGCCGGTTGGCGTGTGACGCCCAGCTGATCCCGACCGTGCTCGGCAGCCACGGCCAGGTCCTCGATGTGGGCCGGTCGGTCCGGCTCGTCCCACCGAGGTTGCGGGCACTGTTGATCGCCCGGGACGGTGGATGCGCGTTCCCCGGCTGTGACCGCACCCCGGCTGATTGCGATGCCCACCACATTGACCCGTGGTGGAACCACGGGCCCACTGATCTGGCGAACCTGGTGTTGTTGTGCAGGCATCATCACGGGCTGGTCGAACCCCACCCCGGCTGGCCCGACGGCGCGCAATGGGAGGTCCGGATCAACCCCGCCGATGGGCGGCCCGAGTTCCTCCCACCCACCCGACTCGACCCGAAACGACGACCCAAACGCCACACCCGCCACACCAAGATCACCATCACCCCGCCCACCGGCCCCGACGGTGGTGCAGCCACCCCGCATGCCGGCAGCGAACCCCGAACCGGCACCACCGACAGGCAAGGACCCTGAGCCATGACGGCTGGGGGGAGGCAGGTCGCGGTCACGCGACGGATTCGGCCTGCCCGCCCACGTCAGCGCCGCGACCGGGGTCGTCTGGCGGATTCCACCACCGGCTGCGCTTCTGTCGGGACAGTCCCCTTCTGTCGTTCGTGACCTCTATGATCCAACCGGATCGCTCAGGCAGAGCTCAGGGACGTGACATCGGGGGCGTCGTGAGGGTGAAGCAGGACTGGGTCGGCATGGTGGCCATGCTGTTGATCATGGTCACCGGGTGTGGGCCGGAGGGCGTGGCCCAGGGCACGTTCCCGGAGGCAGACCGAACCCGCGCGGCGGTCGTGGTCCGCGTGGTCGACGGCGACACCTTCGACGCCACGATCGACGGCAAACTGGAACGCATTCGGCTGCTGAACGTCGACACTCCGGAAATGACGGATCCGAACGGTGCACCCGAATGCCTCGCGCCGGAAGCCACCCGTTTCCTGGAGCGGCGCCTGGCCAAGGGCGAGACCGTGAGACTGCAGCACGATCTCGAGCATCGCGATCGATACGGCCGCCTGCTCGCAGGTGTGTATGCCGACGGAAGTCTGATCAACGAGGACATCGCACGGGCAGGCCTCGGGGTGGCAGTGGCGTTTGAGCCCAACCGTCGCTACTACGCCCGAGTGCTGGCAGCCCAACACGAGGCCGCCGAAGCTGCCAAGAGGCTCCATTCAGCCACGGTCGCCTGTACGCTTCCGGGCCAGGTGGCCGCCGTGACCTCCGACCTGGAATCGCTGGCCACCATGAACCCGACGGACCTGCCCGGGGTCAGCAGTGCACTGGTGACCGCGGCGGCGGCCCTCGTCGTATCCGAGGCCCTCGAAGTGGCGCTCGACACCCGTCGGCACACCCACAGTCTGTTCGCGTCCGCTTATGGAACGGCTGAACGGGCCGCATGGGCCACGACGATCCGCCAGGCTCGCACATCCGCAGAGGTGCACCACACCCGTTTCGTCGATCTGGAAGTGCAGTTGCGTGAAGTAGAAGAGCGACGCATGGCCGAAGAGCGACGCAAGGCCGAGGAGGCACGCAAGGCGAGGGAGGCACAGGAGGCTGCTGCCCGGAAGGCGCAGCAGGAGGCAGCCCAGCGCAAGGCCGCCGAAGAGCACGCCCGGCAACAGGCGAAGAGGCGTGCAGCCGCCCCGCCCAAGCAGGCTCCATCCCAGCAGACTCGACGCAAGGCGACCCAGCCGAAGAAGAGCCAGCCGAAGCAGACCCAGGCCCCCAAGTCGTCGACCAAGCAGAACCCCTACCCCGGCTACACCGGGCCCCGGTGCTATGCGCCGGGCGGCAAGACCTGGAAGCCCTGCTGACGGCTACAGCTGATCGCTGGCCGAGGCCCGCTCGCCCTGCGCCTGGTCCTCGGCGCCGTGGTTGATCAGCTGGAGTACGCCCGACAGTCCGGTCCGGGAGGCAACGACAGCCAGCGTGTCCCCCGCGGCCAGGGTCCGCTGGGGTGCGAGCTCCGTCCGCGCCCAGGACCACCGCCGGTCGCCGCCGCGGATCGCCAACACGGTGACCTGTCCGGGTACGGCCAGCTCACCCAACGGCAGGCCCACCGCAGGCGAGCCGGGCTGGACCCGGAGTTCACTGAACGACAGCACCCGTCGACCGACCGGGAACGTCGTCTCCTTGGGACGCCCACCCGCCGCCGCGGCGAAGGCCGGTGCCGCCAGCATGGACACGCTTCGGGTGGCGCCCAACGCGACGCGACGTTCCACCCGGTCTGCCAGGTCGTGGTCGAACAGCCGGGTGACCACCCGGACGTCGGCCCGCGCATCCTTCGCGGCCAACCCGATCTCGAGGTTGGCACCGTCGTCGTCGGTGACGGCGAGAACGGCAGCCGCTTCCGACACCCCGGCGGTCTCGAGCGCCGTCAGGTCGCTGCCCTCGGCGATCACGACGGGCACCTTCAGCCGTCGGGCCCGTCGCACGCCCACGGCGTCCTCGTCCAACTCGATCGCGACGACCGGTACGTCACGCTCCACCAGCCGCGACACCACCGACATGCCGACCCGGCCCAGGCCGATCACGATCACGTGGCCACGGGGCTTGCCACGGACACCTCCGGTCAGCGCCGCCAACCGCGAGGAGATCAACACGTCAAGGATGACGGCCGTGACACCCGACGACAGCACCAGTCCGAACAACGCGATCACCACCGCCCCGATCCGCCAGATCACCGGCAGGTCGGAGTAGTCGCCCGGCCCGCCGGTCGCGGTGGATGCCGTCAACGCGTAGAAGAACGCCGTCAGCCAGTCGAGCCCGGTCGCCTTGAAGTAGAGCACGCTGACCACGATCAGCACCACGATGCCCAGCACGACCCAACGCGCCTTGCTGTCGAACACGTGGGTGACGACACCGCGCAGTCCGGACCGACGGATCGGTACTCCGGGCCCACCATCGCCGACCAGCTTCGTGCCCAACACCACGTCGGCCTCACCGTCGGGCAACAGTCCGTCGGGGCCGCTGCGCCGGGTGTCGGCCAACCGCGCCAGCCGTTCCCCGCCGACGCGAGCCTGCGGTCCGGCGACCACCAGTCGGCCGGCCAGCTCGAAGGTGGTCACCTCGTCGGTGGCCAGTGCGGCCGACACGAACGACGGCGCGGCCAGCTCGGCGCTCGACATCACCGTGACGTCACCGAGCAACGCCGGAAGCCGTTCGCCGAGCCGAGGGTTGCCCAGCTCCAGGATGAGCCGGGTCGCCGGGCTGAGCTCCTCCACCGCCAGTGCGGTCCTGATCATCTCGACGTCGTCGTCACCGAAGATCACCGCTGCCCGGGCAGTGTCGATCCGGGCGTCGACCAGCGCCTCCTCCCCCACCCGACGGACCTGGAGCACCTCGGCACCCAACCGCTCCATGTCCAGCACAAGATCCGGATCACCGTTGAGCGGGACGATCATGACCACCGTCTCGCCCGAATGACTCAACTCCCCCACCAGACGTTGTGCGGTGCTGTTGCCGCCGATCACGACGACATGGCTGGCCTCGGTTGTCACGGCGACATGGTACGGGTCTGGCAGCAGTCGGACCTCACGAACGCATAATGGTGACAGCAACCCGCCGAGTGAAGGACGCCGTGCAACCCGAGACCCGTGACGTGTACACCGTGCACTACAACGCCCATGAACTGGCGAAGCCGATGAAGAACACCGCCGTCATGTACACCGCAGTGGCCGTCCTGTGGTTGCTGCTCGCGCTGGGCACCACGATCTTCCCGCTCGTCCTCGGCATCTCCCTGCCGCTGTACCTGATGATCATCTTCCCTGCCATCGCGGTGGTGTGGGGCGTACTCACCGTGATGACCTGGCGCAACCTGCGGGCGGCCAAGAACGCCACGGTCGCCCTGGAACTCGACCAGCACGGGATCACCCACCACAGTCCGACCGCGTCGACGATGAAGCGGATCCCGTGGTCCGAGTCGCAGATCAGCTGGGGCGACTGGCTCGGCCGACCGGTCTTCAAGTTCGGCAAGGCCATCCGTGGCCAGATGCTCGCGACCTCCATGCTGCAGGTGGCGCCGGTCGAGCTGCACCAGGTGATCACGAACCTGCGCGGCACCCCGCCGACCGGCGCGCCCCCACAGGCAGCGCCCCCGCACGGGATGCCGCCTCACGGGATGCCCCCGCAGGCACCGCCGCACCAGCTTCCGCCTCAGCAGGCCCCACCCCAGCAGGGCCCGTACCAGCAGGGCACGTACCCACAGGATCCCTACCAGCAACAGCCCCCGCCGCCGCGGACTCCCGGACCCGACCTCCGCTGAGCCGGACTCAGAAGTTGCCGGGCTCGGACCACTCCCCCCACACCTCGCGCAGCACCTGGCACATCTCGCCCAGCGTGGCCTCGGCCCGGGCGGCCGCCAGCAGCGGCGGCACCATGTTCGCCGTTCCTCGGGCGGCCTCGGCGACGTCGGCGAGCGCCGTTCGTACGGCATCGTCGTCGCGGGTGGCACGACGCTCGGCCAATACCCGACGTTGCTCGGTCTCGACCTCCTGGCCGACGCGCAGGATCTCCAGCTCACCGGTGACCGTCGAGTTGTGGGCGTTCACCCCGACGACGTGCTTGCGCCCGGCTTCCAGGTCGGCCTGCTGTCGGTACGCCGACTCGGCGATCTCGCCGGTGAACCAGCCGTTCTCGATGCCGGCCAACAGCCCCGAGGTGATCGGACCGATGTGGTGCTCGCGGCCCTCGCCCATCGCCTCGATCCGGGCGAAGACCTCCTCGGCCCCGGCCTCCATCCGGTCGGTCAGCTCCTCGACGTACCACGAACCCCCCAACGGGTCGATCACGTTCGCCACCCCGGTCTCGGCGGCGATCACCTGCTGGGTCCGCAGCGCGATCTCGGCCGACCGCTCGGTGGGCAGTGCCAACGTCTCGTCCAGCGCATTGGTGTGCAGCGAGTTCGTTCCACCCAGCACGGCGGCCATCGCCTCCACCGCCGTCCGCACCACGTTGTTGTACGGCTGCTGTGCGGTCAGCGACACCCCCGCGGTCTGGGTGTGGAACCGCAACCACTGGGCCCGGGGATCCGTTGCACCGAAGCGATCCCGCATCCAGCGCGCCCAGATCCGCCGGGCCGCGCGGAACTTCGCGATCTCCTCGAAGAAGTCGACGTGGGCGTCGAAGAAGAAGCTCAGCCCGGGTGCGAACACGTTCACGTCCAACCCCCGCGACAGCCCGAGTTCGACGTAGCCGAACCCGTCGGCCAGGGTGAACGCCAACTCCTGCAGGGCCGTCGAGCCGGCCTCGCGGATGTGGTAGCCCGACACGCTCAACGGCTTGTACGAGGGCAGGTTCGCCGTGGTGTACGCCATCAGGTCGCCGATCAGCCGCAGGTGCGGCTCTGGGGCGAACAGCCACTCCTTCTGCGCGATGTACTCCTTGAAGATGTCGGTCTGCAACGTCCCGTCCAGGGTGGCCGGGTCGACCCCCGCACGCTCGGCCGCCACCACGTACATGCAGAAGATCGGCACCGCCGGACCCGAGATCGTCATCGACGTGGTGACCTGCCCCAGGTCGATCCCGGCGAACAGCACCTCCATGTCGGCCGCCGAGTCGATCGCCACCCCGCAGTGGCCGACCTCACCCAGGCTGATCTCCTCGTCGGAGTCGCGTCCCATCAGCGTCGGCATGTCGAACGCGACGCTGAGCCCGCCCCCACCTTTGTCCAGGATCATCCGGTAGCGCTCGTTCGTCTGCGCGGCATTGCCGAACCCGGCGAACTGCCGGATCGTCCACGGCCGGCCGCGGTAGCCGGTCGCGTGCAGCCCACGGGTGAACGGGAACTCGCCGGGCCAGCCGATCCGCGCCATCCGCTCATCGGCCGACTCGTCGGCGGGCCCGTAGACCGGGTCGACCTCCTCGCCGGACAGCGTGGTGAAGTCGGCCCGCCGTACCCGGCCGGCCCGTTCGGCCTCGTCGTAGGCGCGCTGCCACCGCGCTCGTCCGGTCTCGGGAGGTGTCATGCAACAAATACTAGGACGCCCTAGCTTTTGAGACCAGTCGATCACTGGTCTCCTCGAACGTCAGCCCATCGGAGCCGGGCGACCCGCCGGCATGCCGCGGCCTCGGAACACGCCGCGGCCTCGGAACACGCCGGGCCTCAGGGACACCCCGCGGCCTCAGAAGTCGCCGGCCGCGGCCCGTGGATGGCGCAACAGCGCGCTCAACGAACGGGCGTCGTCCTCCGACAGCGACCCGAGCGCGAACTGCACCTCGGTGATCGCCTCGGTCGCCTCGGCCAGCAGCTCTCGTCCCCGCGGGGTGATCGAGGCCAGCACCGTACGACCGTCGTCGGGGTGGGCGGACCGCTCGATCAGCCCGGCGTCGGCCAGCCGACGCACCAGTGAGGTGACCGAGGTGGCGTGCACCTGCAACCGCTCACCGATCTTGCCCAACGGCAGTTCGCCGTGCCGGGTGAACGAGAGCAGCACCAACACCTCGTACCGGGCGAAGGTCAGCCCCAACGGCCGCAGCAGCTCGTCCAGCTCGGACAGCACCAGCTGATGCACCCGCATCAGTGAGGTGACCGCGTGCATCCTGGTGGCCTCGGGATAGTGCTCGGCCCAGCGTCGGGACGCCTCGTCGACCGGGTCGAACGGGAGTGCGCGGCGGCCGTGGTCGGCAGGACTCACATTCCGTCCCCTCGACCCATCTGGGCCGATCGTCGGATGCCGGACCGCTGGATCACTCGCTGGATGGTGAGGTCCCGCTCGTCGGGGCGGCCGACGAACCTGATGTCGCGCAACCCCTGGTCCTGCGCTGCTGACTCGAACACGAAGTGACCGTAACCGAACACGCGCCCGATGAACGGCTTGTGCACCGCGATGTCGAGGATCCGCTGCATCGGCATGGTCGCCAGGTGCTGGCTGAAGATGCCGTGCACCCGGAACACCCGCATGTTGGTGATCACGAACCGGTCCATGTGGACCTCGAGGATCCGGAAACCGGCATGAGCGGCCAGTCCGAGGGCGACCGCCAACGGGACCCAGAAGTAGTCGGCCTCCAGGAACAACATCATGAACAGCACCAGCACCGACACCACGAGCTCGATGATCGGGACGATCACCGCCATCCAGTGCCGTCGTACCTCGTCGATGATGATCTCGCCCTCGTCGGCGATCAGGTGGCGAGTGACCTGTGGGTCGGCGAGCCGGTCCAGCCAGCCCTCCCCGACCGGCCGCCCGGGCTCGGTCATCCCACCAGGGATTCGAAGAACGTGAACAGGGACCCCACCCCGTTGACGATGGCGTCCAGCACGCCGCGGACCGCCGAAGCCGAGTCCTCCGGCCGGGAGACGACGTAGAAGAGGGCGAACAGCACCACGGCTGCAACCAAGATCTTCTTCACGTACCGCATCCGGGAGTCCTTTCCTTGGCGGAAGCGTTCGACGGCAGCGCATGACTCCGCGTACGCCCCGTGTCTACACGACCGTGAAGCCGACTGTCACGCACCCGCGCCGAGACGGTCCAACATGAGACGCGACGCGGCATACGGATCGAGACTACCGACTGCGACGGCTTCGGCAAGCTCATCGAGCAGCGCGCCGTCGGCCGGTACCTTCGTTCGACGGCGCACCTCGGCCAGCACCAACGCCTCCACCTCGTGCCGGGCCCGCGCGCGACGCCGTACCTGCCACGCTCCGGTCCCCTCCTGATGGGCCCGGTGCCGTTCGATCTGGTGCCACAGCTCCTCGATGCCCTCGCGGCTGGTCGCGGTGGTCGTGACGATCGGCGGCTTCCACGCGTCGGCACCCCAACTGCCCAGCGCGATCGAGTTGCGCAGGTCACGGATCAGCGGCTGCACCCCGTCCCGGTCGGCCTTGTTGACCACGAAGACGTCGCCGACCTCCAGCAGTCCGGCCTTGGCGGCCTGGACGTGGTCGCCGGCACCGGGGGCGACCAGCACACAGGTCGTGTCGCACAGCCCGGCGATCTCGACCTCGGACTGGCCCACCCCGACGGTCTCGACCAGCACCACGTCGCGCCCCGCGGCCGCCAGCACCGAGACCGCCATCGGTGCCGCGGCGGCCAGGCCGCCGAGGTGACCCCGGGTCGCCATCGAGCGGATGATCACGCCCGGGTCGCCGGTGTGGTCCTGCATCCGGATCCGGTCGCCCAGCAGGGCCCCGCCGCTGAACGGTGAGGACGGGTCGACCGCCAGCACCCCGACGGTCAGCTCCCGACTCCGCAGCTCCCGCACCAGTGCGTCGGTGGTGGTCGACTTGCCCACCCCCGGCGAACCGGTCAGCCCGATCACGTGGGCGCCCGCCGAGGCGGAGGCGAGCCCGGCGACGAGTTCGGGCAACCGGGGCGACTCGTTCTCGACCAGGCTGATCGCCCGCGCCACCGCCCGCGGCGCGGCACGCCGCACCCCGGCCACCAGGTCGTCGATCGATGCGAATCCCCTCATGCGAACAGCACGATCAGGCCGACAACAGCAGTGCGTCGCCCTGACCGCCACCGCCACACAGGGCCGCCACCGCCGTACCGGCCCCACGCCGCGACAGCTCCATCGCCAGGTGCAGTACCAGCCGGGCGCCCGAGGCGCCGATCGGGTGGCCGAGCGCGATCGCCCCGCCGTGCACGTTGACCCGCTCGTCGGCCTGTTCGGCGGTGAGTCCCAGCGCCCGCGCACTGGCGATGCCGACGTGGGCGAACGCCTCGTTGATCTCGATCAGGTCGAGGTCGCCGGGCTCGATGCCGGCCCGCTCGCAGGCCCGCCGGATCGCGTTGGCCGGTTGCCGCTGCAGCGACGAGTCGGGGCCGGCGACCTGGCCGTACGCGCCGATGTGCGCCAGCACCGGCAGCCCCCATTCGGCGGCCCGGGCCGCCGACACCACCACCAGGGCGGCGGCACCGTCGGTGATCGGGCTGGAGCTGGCCGCGGTGATCGAACCGTCGGGGGTGAAGGCCGGGCGCAGCTTGGCCAGCCCCTCGACGGTCGAGTCGGGTCGGATCCCCTCGTCGGTGTCGATCACCAGGTCGTCGCCCCTGCGCTGCGGGATGCGGACCTCGGTGATCTCCGCGGCGAAGGTGCCGTCGGCCGCCGCCGCCGCGGCGCGACGGTGTGACCGTACGGCGAAGGCGTCGGCCTCGGCGCGGCTGACGTGGTCGTCGCCGACGTTGTGGGCCTCGGTCAGCGCGCCCATCGACTGCTCGGTGAACACGTCGGACAGGCCGTCATGGGCCATGTGGTCGAGCATCGTGACGTCGCCGTACTTGTGTCCGCTGCGCGAGGTGGTGAGCAGGTGCGGGGCGAGGCTCATCGACTCCATCCCGCCGGCGACCACCACCTCGGCCTCCCCACTGCGGATCAGCTGGTCGGCCATCGCGACCGCCGCCAGCCCGGACAGGCACACCTTGTTGATCGTGATCGCGGGGACGTCCATCCCGATCCCACCCGCGACGGCCGCCTGGCGTGCGGTGATCTGGCCGGCCCCGGCCTGCAGCACCTGCCCCATCACGACCTGGTCGACCCTGTCCGCCGGAACCCCGGAGCGGGCCAGTGCACCAGCGATGGCGCGGCCGCCCAGTTCGGTCGCCGGGACGGTGCCCAGTTGGCCCAGCAGTCGGCCCATCGGGGTCCGGGCCCCACCGACGATGACCGATCCCCCGGCGCTGACCGATCCCGCACCGCCTGACCTCGGAGCTGTCATCGCGGGCCCCCTTTCGACGTGCCTGACGGCACCCGTTGCGTTTCGGTTCAGCCTAACGGCTGGGTCGGCGCAGGCCAGTGAAAGGCTGGGGCCATGCCGAACGACCTGCTCGAGCTCGACCACGTGGGGATCGCCGTGGCCGACCTGACCGCCGCCGTCGCCTTCCACACCGAGGTGTTGGGGCTCCGGGTGGAACTCACCGAGACCAACGACGAGCAGCACGTCACCGAGGTGATGCTCACCCCGGCCGAGGGCGGCACCCGGATCCAGCTGCTGGAGCCGACCGACCCAGCCTCGGCGATCGCGCAGTTCCTGCAGCGGTCGGGACCCGGCCTGCACCACATCGCCTACCGGGTCGCCGACGTGGTGGCGACCGCGGCCCGACTGCAGGCCGAGGGCCGTCGGGTGCTGTACCCGCACCCCCGCCACGGAACGGCGGGGAGCCTGATCAACTTCGTCCATCCGCGTGACACCGGCGGCGTCCTGCTGGAGCTCGTACAGCCCCGATCACTGGATCGGCCGGGCTAACCTGTGCCAGAAGGAACAACCGCGCCGCACCTGCGCCCGGCGTACGAACCGAAGGGAACTGCCATGTCCGACGAATCCGGCCTCACCCTCTTCGAGGACAACGCCAGCGTCGCGGGCAGCTTTCCCCGGGCCGCGATGGGTGGCTACCAGCGCCAGTCGGTCGACGAATACCTGAGGGCACAGGAGCACGAGCTCACCCGGTCCCGGCGTCGGGTGCACGAGCTGGAGCGTGAGATCGAGGAGCTCCGGGCGGAGCTCGCGGAGCGGCCGGCCTCGGTGGAGGACCTCGACTTCTCCCAGCTGGGCGGCTACAGCGCCCAGATGCTCGGGCTGGCCCGCGACCAGGCGCAGGAGATGACTGACGAGGCCCGCCGCGAGGCGATGCGGATCCGTGGTGAGGCCAAGCGCGACGCCACCCGGCTGCTGCACGCGGCGGAGACCGAGGCCGCCGACGCCCGCCAGCTGGGGTTGACCGAGGTGGGTGAGCTCCGGGCTCGACTCGACCGCGACACCACCGGCGAGGTGGCCCGGGCCCGCGAGGAGTCGGCGGCACTGATCGCCGCCGCGCAGCGGGAGGCCGAGATCGTACGGCTTCGCGCGCGGCAGGAGGCGGCCTCCATCACCGAGCAGGCCCGACTCGCCGCCGAGCAGACGGTCGCCACCGCCACCCGGCAGGCCAACGAACTGCGGGCGACGCTGGCGCAGGAGCGCGAGCAGGCGATCACCGACCTGCGTACCGAGCAGGAGCAGCACCGGGAGAAGACGTCCGCGCTGCTCGACGAGGCGACACAGCACCACCAGGCCGCCCAGGACCGGCTGGCCAACGACGTCGCCGAGGCCGCCCGGATCCGCAACGCGGCGCTGAGCGAGGCCGAGCAGCTGAAGGTCCAGTCGCTGCGCGAGACCGAGGAGCGGCTGGCGATCACGCGCCGGCAGTCGCAACTCGCCCAGGAGCGGGCGGAGGAGAGCTTCGGCCGCCGCAAGGACGAGATGCGCTCCGAGCTGGAGAAGCTGCACCGCCGGCGACAGATGATGTTGGTGCAGCTCACCCAACTGACCGAGCACGCCCGCGGCGCGATCAGCGGGTACGAGGGCGACGACAGCACGCTCGAGGCCATGATGGCCGAGATCGACGAGGCCACCACGTCGCCGGCCACCGAGAACGGCAGCGAACCGGCAGCGGCCGCACCACCCACGACCCCGCAGTCGCAGGCCACACCGGCCTCGGCCCCCGAACCCTCGACCGCCGGGGCACCGCAGCAGTCCCGGCCCGAGGAACAGCAGCGCCCCGAGAAACAGCAGCGCCCTGAGGAAGAGGAACCGACGATCGTGATGCCCAGAGCGGTCGGGGACGGTCAGTGACCGATACCCCTGCGGGGTCCGCACCCGCCGACGACGGCGATGACGCCGTCGCCGCCCCCACCGAAGCCCCAGCCCCCGCCGAACCCCCAGCGCCCAGCGAGGCCGGTGGGGGCTCCCACGCACTGGGCAGCCGGCCGAAGCACCGCGACCCCCACCGCCGGATCCTGCCGCTGCACCACCGGTCCCCGTTCGGGATCGGGTTCATGGCGACCCTCGGTGCGGTGCTGGCGTTGGCCCTGGCCCAGACCGCCGCCATCGCCCAGCCGGTGCTGGTGCTGATCATGCTCGCGCTCTTCATCGCCTTGGGCCTGAGCCCGATCGTCAGCTGGGTCACCCGGCTCGGCGCACCGCGCTGGCTGGGGGTTGCCGGCGTGGTCGCGATCGCCATCGGCTTCGTCGCCCTTGCCCTGTGGGCGATCGTGCCACTGGCGACCCGACAGCTCAGCACGTTGATCACCGACGGGCCGGCGCTGATCGAGTCGACCCGGAACCACCCGGTGATCCGTGACCTCGACGCGCGCTTCCAGTTCATCAACAAGGCCGCCGACTTCCTGGCCTCCCCCGACCTGGTGAACCAACTGTTCGGCGGGGTGCTCGGCGCCGGTCAGGTGTTGATCAATACCTTGGTCTCGGGTGTCACGCTCACCGTGCTGACGATCTACTTCCTGGCCTCGTTGCCGTCGATCAAGAAGGCGATCTACGGCCTGTCGCCGCGGAGCCGCCGGGAGCGGATGCGCTACCTGGCCGACGAGATCTTCGACAAGGTCGGGTCGTACCTCAGCGGCCTGTTCATCATCGTCACCCTGGCCGGCACCTGTTCGTTCGTGATGTTGATGTTGAACGGCCTGGGCGAGTACGCCCTCGCGCTGGCGGTGGTGGTGGCGATGTTGACCTTCATCCCGCTGGTGGGTCCGACGATTGGCATGGTGATCGTCACCACCGTGGCCTTCATCAACTCCCCGACCCAGGGCATCATCGCGCTGGTCTACTACATCCTCTACACCCAGACCGAGGCCTACCTGATCTACCCCCGGGTGATGTCCCGCTCGGTCGACGTCCCCGGGGTGGTCACGATCACCGCCGCCCTGCTGGGCGGCACCCTGCTCGGCATCGTGGGCGCGCTGATCGCCGTCCCGATCGCAGCGGTCGTCCTGCTGCTGTGGCGCGAAGTGCTGGTCCCCAAGCTCGAGGGCACCTGACGGCTCGGGGCACCGGAGTCACCGAGCCGCTCAGAACAGCCGGTCCTCGGCGTCGTCGAGGCCCCGCAGTGCGTCGTAGTCGACGACCACGCAGTCGATCCCGCGATCGGTGGCCAGCACCTTGGCCTGCGGCTTGATCACCTGTGCGGCGAACACACCCTTCACCTCACCCAACAACGGATCGCGGCGCATCAGCTCCAGGTAGCGGGTCAGCTGTTCCACCCCGTCGATCTCGCCACGCCGCTTCACCTCGACCGCCACGTACGCACCGGAGTCGTCACGCAGCAGCAGGTCGACCGGACCGATCGCGGTCATGTGCTCGCGTCGGATGATGCTCCACCCGGCACCGAAGGTCTCCGGATTGGCCGCCAGCAGCTCCTGCAGGTGTGCCTCCACCCCGTCCTTGCGCAGCCCCGGGTCGACCCCGAGCTCGTGGCTGGAGTCGTGCATGATCTCGGCGATGCTGATCTGCAGGGTGTCACCGTCGCGCCCGGTCACCTCCCACACCCGCTCCAGCTCCACGTCACCGTCGGCGACCTGCGCCTCGTCGGCGGTCGGCTCCCGCTCGGCCAGCGTGCACGGCGGGCTCATCCAGTTGAGCGGCTTGTAGGCCCGGTCGTCGGCATGGATCGAGACCGACCCGTCGGCCTTGACCAGGATCAGCCGCGGTGCCATCGGGAGGTGGGCGGTGAGCCTGCCGGCATAGTCGACCTGACACCGGGCGATCACCAAACGCATGGCCGCCACCGTAGCCCAGTCGGGCCCACCGACCGAATGAGAGACTGCACGGGTGGACGAACAAGCGAAGCAGCCAGTTGCGGTGATCGGCCTCGGCACCATGGGTGCCGGCATCGCCGAGGTGTACGCCCGCGGCGGCCACCGGGTGATCGGCATCGATCGGGACGAGACCGCCGTGTCACGCGGCCGGACGATCATCGCACGGTCGACCGACCGGGCGGTCGAACGCGGCAAGCTCAGCTCCGACGACCGGGACGCCCTGGTGGACCGGATCGAGTGGCACACCGATCTCGCCGCGGCCGCCGACGCCGCCCTGGTGGTGGAGGCCGCCTTCGAGGACATCACGGTGAAGCGGGACATCTTCACCCGGCTGGCCGACGTCGTCGGCCCCGAGACGGTGCTGGCGACCAACACCTCGTCGCTGTCGGTCACCGAACTCGCCGCCGCCACCACCGATCCGTCCCGGGTGGTCGGGGTCCACTTCTTCAACCCGGCCCCGGTGCAGCAGCTGGTGGAGATCATCTCCACCGTGCACACCGACCCGGCCGTACGGGACCGGCTCGCCGAAACCCTGCACCAGTTGGGAAAGACCACGATCGGCTGTGGCGACCGGGCCGGGTTCGTGGTCAACCGACTGCTGATCGGGTACCTCAACCGGGCGATCACGCTGTACGGCAACGGGTACGCCCGGCGCGACGAGATCGACCACGCCATGGTCGAGGGGGCGGGGTACCCGATGGGCCCGTTCGCGCTCTGCGACCTGGTGGGACTCGAGGTCACCCTGGCGGTGGTGGAGCGGATCTGGGACGAGACCCGCGACCGGGCGGACGCGCCCGCGCCGTTGTTGCGCCAACTGGTCGCCGCCGGCCGCCACGGCCGCAAGTCCGGCCGCGGTTTCCACCCCCACGACGGCTCCGACGCCGCGGAGCCGGGCCCCGAACCGTTGCGCAACCGTCGCGACGAGTTCCCCGACCTGTTGGTGCTGCCGTACCTGAACGAGGCCCTCCGGATGGTGGAGCAGGGGTACGCCAGCAGTGCCGACATCGACACCGGGATGAGCCTGGGCTGTCGGATGCCGAAGCCGTTCGACCAGCTCGCCGAGCTCGGGCCGGCAGCCGTGCTGGCCGGACAACGAGCGATCCACGCCGAGACCGGTGAGGCCTCCCACCTCCCCTGCCGGCTGCTCGTCGAGCTCGGAGAGGCCGCCGAACCCACCGCCGCCCTCGCCGAACTGCGGAGTTGATCATGATGGAACTGCACCACCTCTCGTACGGGACCTCCGGGCCGCGGATCGTGTTCTGTCATGGTCTGCTCGGCCAGGGCCGCAACTTCACCACCGTCGCCAAGGCGCTGGCCGACGACCACCGCTGCCTGCTGTTCGACCTGCCCAACCACGGCCGGTCGCCGTGGACCGAGCACTTCGACTACGCCGAGATCGCCGAGATCGTGGCCGACCAGTTGGTCGGCGACGCGGCCGACCCCGAACCATCGATCGTCGTCGGGCACTCCCTCGGCGGCAAGGTGGCGATGCGGTTGGCGCTGAACCACCCCGAGCTGGTCAGCCGGCTGTGCGTGGTGGACATGTCTCCGGTGACCTACGACAGTGCCTCCGACCTGGGCGGGTACGTGTCGGCGCTGCTGTCGCTGGACCTGGCCACCCTGTCCGACCGGGCCACCGCCGACGCCCTGCTCACCGACGAGGTCCCCGACCCGACCGTCCGGGGCTTCCTGCTGCAGAACCTCAGGCAGGACCGGGGACGGTGGTTCTTCCAACCGAACCTGGAGCTGTTCGACCGCGAGATGGCTGCGGTCACCGGCTGGGAGCCGGTGTCGACGACGTACGACGGCCCGGTGCTGTGGGTGGCCGGCGCCAACTCGGACTACGTCACCGACGCGTACGAACCGGCGATGCGCGAGCTCTTCCCGACCACCCGACTGGTGCGGGTGAAGAACGCCGGGCACTGGGTGCACAGCGAACAGCCCGAGGTGTTCACCCAGATCCTCGCCTTCTTCGCCCGCCAGCAGGCGCGGACCGACGGCGATCCCCCAGCCGGAGGTTGATCATGGTCGGGTCCCGCTCGGTGATGATGCTGCGGATGATCATCATCGTGCTGCACGTGTCGATGGTCGTGCTGGTGCTGCTCGCCGGGGCCCGCTTCATGCTCACCCCCGACCACGACGGGTGGCGGCTGGCGGTCGGGATCTTCGACGGGCTGGCGATCCTGGGGGCCTACCTGTTCGGGATGGCGCCGGCGACCCGTGATCCCGCGCGGGTCGTGACCGCCCGGGTCTGGCTGGGCGTGGTCGTCCTGCTGTGGGTGCTCGGCCTGGTGATCACCGCCGACTACGCCTGGGTGGCGTTCCCGTTGTTCTTCTGGCACCTGCAGCTGTTGCGGCGTCGCCACGCCATCGTGGCGATCGCGGTGATGACGGTCGTGGTGGTCCTCGCCCCGGTGGTGCACCAGCGTCCGTTGGAGGTCGGCTCGGTGCTGGGTCCGGTGATCGGTGCACTCTTCGCCCTCGGGGCCGGGATGGTGTTCGCGGTGATGTCCACCGAGCTCGAGCAGCATCGCGAGGCGCTGGCGGAGTTGGCGCGGACCCGCGGTGAGCTCGCGGCCGCCCAGCACGAGGCGGGCCGGACCTCGGAACGCGAAAGGCTGTCCCGCGAGATCCACGACACGCTGTCGCAGGGGTTCTCCAGCATCGTGCTGTTGAGCCGGGCCGCCGACACCGCGCTCCGGGCCCCGACCGACCTCGACCGGGCCGCAACCCTAGTCGGGCAGGTGGAACAGGTGGCCGGCGACGGGCTCGCCGAGGCCCGTCGCTTCGTCTCCGAGCTCGCACCGGTCGCGTTGGAGTCGGGCCTGGACGCGGCGCTGCAGCAGGTCGCCGACCGGGCGATCGAACAGGCCCGGGTGTCGGGCCGGGAGCTGTCGGTCATGATCAACAACGGTGCGGCCGACCTGCCCGATCCGCTGGCGACCGTGGTGCTGCGGGCGACCCAGGTCGCCACCTCGAACGCCGTCCGGCATGCCCGCGCCGAGACGGTGGTGATCACGGTGGACCGGACCGACGACGCGGTGTTGTTGGACGTCCACGACGACGGTCGGGGCTACGAACCGCAGCGGACACCGTACGGCTTCGGGTTGTCGGGACTGCAGCGTCGACTCGCCGCCGTCGGCGGCACCCTGACGGTGCAGTCCGCGCCCGGCGAGGGCACCCTGGTCTCGGTGCAGGCACCACTGACCACCGCGAATGAGGGAGATGATGATCATGAATGAGCCGGACGGCCCGGCTCCGGCCGTGTTGCGGCTGATGCTGGTCGACGACCACCCGGTGGTCCGGCGTGGCCTGCGCGCGGTGTTCGACGACCAACCGGACGTACGGGTGGTCGCCGAGGCGGCCGACGGTGCCGAGGCGATCACGGTGCTCAACACCGTCACCGTCGACGTGATCCTGATGGACCTGCAGATGTCGGGGATGGACGGCGTCGCCACCACCCGGGCGCTGCAGGACCTGCCCGGATCCCCACCGGTGCTGGTGTTGACCACCTACGACGCCGACGTCGACATCCTGGCCGCCCTGGACGCCGGCGCGAAGGGCTACCTGCTCAAGGACGCCCGCAGTGAGGTGATCATCGCCGCCGCCCGCCGCGCGGCCGACGGCAAGCTCGCGCTGTCGCCCGACCTCGCGGCCCGGGTGCAACGCCACCGGGAGAACACCACCGCGCTGTCCCCCCGGCAGATCGAGATCTGCCGCGCGCTCGCCGAGGGGCTGACCAACAAGCAGATCGCGCAGCGGCTGTTCATCTCCGAGGCGACGGTCAAGACGCACCTGGTGCACATCTTCGACAAGCTCGGGGTCGACAACCGCACCTCGGCGATCGCCGAGGCCGACCGGCGACGCCTGCTCAGTCGACGCTGAACCGGGCCGGGCGACGCTGGCCCGTCAGGCGGCGTGGTGGGTCAGGCGGGGGTGACGGTCTCGATGTGGGCGGGGTTGTTCGGCTTGCCGCTGCCGTCGGGGTAGGCGCCGTTCTGGCCCTCGGCGGCGATCCGCGCGACGACACCGATCGACTCGGCGTCCATCGTGCCGAAGACGGTGTAGTTCGGCGGCAGCTGCGAATCCTCGTACACCAGGAAGAACTGGGATCCGTTGGTGTCCTCACCGGCGTTGGCCATCGCGACCGTGCCGGCGGGGTAGGTCATGTCGGGGGTCGTCTCGTCGGCGAACGAGTAGCCCGGGCCACCACTGCCGGACCCGGTCGGATCGCCGCACTGCAACATGAACAACCCGCTGTCGGACAGCCGGTGGCACGAGGTGTCGTCGTAGAACTTCTGCTGTACCAGGGATGCGAACGAGTTGATCGTGCACGGGGTCTTCTCGCGGTCCATCGTGATCTTCACCGAGCCTTCGTTGGTGTTGATGGTGAAGGTCGCGGTGCCGGTGTGCTCCACGTTCTGCATCGGGGGCAGGTCAACCGGACGACTCGCGTTGTCGGTCTGGACGTACTCGCACTCACCGGGGTTGGCCGACTCCTCACTGGACGAGACCCGAGGGCTGGTCGCGATCCGGTCGTCCGGCCCGGTCCGCGGTGGGCTGGAGACCCCACAACCGGTGGCGACCAACAGGACCGGGAACACGATGGCGAGAATCAGCTTGCGCACCGCCCAAGCCTGCCACACCGGCTCGGGGTGGTCAGTCGGCCGGTCGGACCCGGCCGGCCGCACGGACCAACAGTTGCTCGGCACGGGCGAGGTCAGCCACGATCTCGGCGACGGGTCGACGCCGCCCGTCGAACAGGGCCGACCCCTGCCCGGCGTAGATCGGCATGGTCGAGAAGTCCCTGTCGGTGAAGGAATCCCGGAAGGCCTGACGTTGCGTGTCGGTCAGCTCCGACTCCCGGCCGAGCCAGCGGGCGAAGAAGTCGTTGGCCACGGCACGCCCACCGATCTCGGTCGGCCACCCGGCCCGGGAGGCCTGGTCGAACACGTGTCCGTACCGGGTGCCGTCCTCGTCGGCCTCGGCCAGTCTCGCCACCAGGTCGTCGGGCCACGCCGACTCACGGCAGGTCGCCAGCGCCGTCCCGACCCACGCCCCGGCCGCGCCGGCCGCGATGACGGCCGCCAACCCACGGGCGGTGGCGATGCCGCCGCCGGCGAGCACCGGGACGTCCACCGCGTCGAGGACCGCCTGCAGCAGCGGCAGCGTCGCGACCCGGTCGTACCCGTGCCCGCCGCCCTCACCACCGCGGGCGATCACGGCGTCGACCTCGGCGTCGACGGCAGCCCGCGCCTGGGCGGTGGTGCCGACCTGGCTCAGCACGGGGATCCCCGCGTCCCTGATGCGTGCCACGTACGGCCCGATGTCTCCGAACGACACCCCGATCGCTGCCGGCCGTGCCGCGAGCGCGGACTCCAGCGGCCCGGGGTCGCGGTCCAGCGCCCACGCCATCAACCCGATGCAGTACGGCCCTCCCCCGGCACCGGCGCGGGCCGCCTGCTCGACCACCCACTCCGCCGTCGCCGACGGCCCGACCCCGAGACCACCGAGGATCCCGGCGGCAGCCCCGGCCGCGGCGAAACCCCCGTCGCTCGGGCCCGCCATGGTGGCGGCGGCGACCGGTACGTCGAGTCCGAAGGTGTCGGTCAGCCACGTCCTGATCATGGGGTCAGCGTCGCACACGCCGGCTGCGGCCGACACGGAACCACCCGTCGTACGGGCACCACCAGCCCCGGGTGGCCACCTGGGAGCGGGCTAGGGTGGATGCGTGATCGTGATCAGCAGGCCGTACACGCGCACCGGGGACGCCGGGGAGACCCGGCTGGCCGACATGTCGGTCACCGCGAAGACCGATCCCCGGGTCGCGGCGTACGGCGAGGTGGACGAGGCCAACGCCACCCTCGGGTTGGTGCTGACCACCCCCGGCTGCCCCGAACCGATCGCCGAGGTCCTGCAACACGTCCAGAACGAACTGTTCGACGTCGGTGCCGACCTGTCCACCCCCGTGGTCCCCGACCCGGAGGTCGAACCACTGCGCATCACCGACGAGTCGGTGACCCGGCTGGAGCACTGGTGCGACGAGTTCGGCGAAGGCCTGCCGACGCTGCGTTCGTTCGTCCTCCCCGGTGGTACGGCGGTCGCCGCCGCCCTGCACCTGGCCCGTACGGTGACCCGCCGGGCGGAGCGGGCGGCCTGGCAGGCGGCCGAGGCATACGGCACCACCGCCCCCGGCGCCGACGACGCACCCGGCGGGGTGAACCCGATCGCGATCCGCTACCTCAACCGGCTGTCCGACCTGTTGTTCGTGCTGTCCCGGGCCGCCAACCGGGAGACCGGCGAGGTGCTGTGGGTCCCCGGTGGGGAACGAAATCCCCGGGTCGCCGCCGGATCGGACACGACGAGCGACACCGACGACAACACCGACGACGACACGACCGATTCCGTCCAGCACACTGATCACCACGACACTGCTCACCGGAACGACAACTGATCACCGGAACGACCAAGGAGCCTGACCCATGGCGATGCCCACCACCTGCCCACCCGAAGCGACCGGTTCGGCCCGGCCCGAGCAGCGCCGACCGGTGACCCTGTTCACCGGCCAGTGGGCCGACCTGCCCTTCACCGAGGTGTGCAAGCTCGCCGGCGAATGGGGGTACGACGGCTTGGAGATCGCGTGCTGGGGTGACCACTTCGATGTGTTGCGCGCAGTCGAGGACGAGTCGTACGTGGCCGAACGCAAGGAGATCCTCGCCGAGAACGGGTTGGGGTGCTGGGCGATCTCCAACCACCTCCACGGCCAGGCGGTCTGCGACGACCCGATCGACGCCCGGCACCAGGGCATCCTGAACGAGCGGGTCTGGGGCGACGGCGACCCCGAGGGAGTCCGGCGGCGCGCCGCCGAAGAGCTCAAGACCACCGCCCGCGCCGCCCAGGCGTTCGGGGTCGACACCGTCACCGGGTTCACCGGTTCGGCGATCTGGAAGTACGTCGCCATGTTCCCGCCGGTCGGCGACGACGTGATCGCCGCCGGCTACGAGGACTTCGCCAACCGGTTCAACCCGATCATGGACGTCTTCGACGACTGCGGGGTGAAGTTCGCCCACGAGGTGCACCCGAGCGAGATCGCCTACGACTACTGGTCGACCGCGCAGGCCCTGGAGGCGATCGACAACCGGGACGCCTTCGGGCTCAACTTCGACCCCTCGCACATGGTCTGGCAGGAGCTCGACTACGTCGGTTTCCTGTACGAGTTCCGCGACCGGATCCACCACGTCCACTGCAAGGACACCAAGGTCAACCTGAACGGCCGCAACGGCCGGCTCGGTTCGCACCTGCCGTGGGCCGACCTGCGCCGCGGATGGGACTTCATCTCCACCGGCCACGGTGACACCGACTTCGAGGGCATCTTCCGGATGCTCAACCAGGTCGGCTACGCCGGCCCGGTGTCGGTAGAATGGGAGGACGCCGGGATGGACCGGCTGCACGGCGCCCCCGAGGCGCTCGGCTACATCCGCGACATGAACGCCCTGACCCCACCGTCGGCCGCCTTCGACGTCGCGTTCTCGACCAAGGACTGAAACCCTTGCCAGGCAGCCAACGCACCACCACCAGAGTCGGGCCGGAGTTGGGTCCGACGGTGCGCAATGTCGTCATGATCATCACCGACGACCAGGGTCCGTGGGCGATGCCGCACCTGATGCCCGAGCTGCACATGCCCGAGCTCGACGCGTTGCGCCGCGACTCGATCGAGTTCACCCGGGCGTACTGTCCCTCACCGGTCTGTTCGCCTGCTCGGGCCTCGATGCTCACCGGCCGGACCCCGTCAGCGCACGGGGTGCACGACTGGTTGGTGGGGACCCGGCATCCGGACGTGTACCCCGACCTCTATCTGGCCGGGCAGCCGACCACACCGGAGGTGCTGGCCGATGCCGGCTATCGCTGCGGCCTGAGCGGCAAGTGGCATGTCGGTGACTCACGCCTCCCTGCCCCGGGATTCGAGTACTGGTACGCCCATCGCTACGGGGGTGGTCCGTACCACGACGCTCCCATCTGGCTGGACGGCCGCGAGGCCACCGAGCCGGCATACCTCTCCGATGCCATCACCGACCATGCGGTGGAGTTCTTGTCCGAGCCCGATCCACGGCCATTTTGGCTGTCGGTCAACTTCACCGCGCCGCACACGCCATGGCTGGACAATCACCCGGCAGACCTGCTGGATCTCTACACCGGTTGCGACTTCGCGTCGGTGCCCCGGCAGCCACCGCACCCGTGGACAGCTGGGCGACCCGAGTTCCGAGGCGCCTTCGCCGACCCCGTTCCCAACCTCGCCGGATACTGCGCCGCACTGTCGGGGGTGGATCGGGGCCTGGGCCGGATCCGACGCACGCTGGACCAGCATGGCCTGACCGACGACACCATGATCATCTTCGTCAGTGACAACGGCTTCTCCTGTGGGCACCACGGCATCTGGGGCAAGGGCAACGGCACCAGTCCGCTCAACTTCTTCGACAACTCGGTCCGGGTGCCGCTGGTGGTGCACCTCCCCGGCGGCCCGGTAGGTGTCCGCGACGCACCGGTGAGTACCCGCTGGGTGCATCGGAGCGTCTGCCAGCTCACCGGTGTTGAACCACCCACCGACCAGTGGGGTGACTCCGGCTCCTTCGTGTCCGCGTTGACGACCTCAACTCCCCCGGTCGGCTCGTCCGCTGTGGGCTCCCCGGACGAACTCGTCGTGGTCACCGCCGAGTACGGCCAGGGCCGCATGATCACCGACGGGCGGTACGTCTACGTGCACCGCAGCAACGGGCCCGACGAGTTGTACGACCACGACCGCGACCCCACGGAGGAGACGAATTTCGTCGCCGACCCTGCTCTTGCCACCACAGGCGCGGAGCTGCGCATCGCCCTGCTCGACTGGTTCAACCGCCACGAACGGGCCGGGCAGTCCGCGTTCGAGCAACCGGTGTCGGGGTTCGGCCAGCTCCAGCCCACTGCCCGCGGTCTCGGGCCAGCCGCGTCCTATCTCCCACTCACACCTGTTGACGACTGACCCAAAGGGGTTCTAAGCTCCGGCCGAAACTGATCGTCGATGATCCCTGGAGGTCCCCGCGTGTTCGAACTGTCCCGACGTTCCCTGGTCACCGGAGCCGTAGCACTGGGGATCGGCGCTGCCGGCGTCGCGTCGGTCGCCATGCCGGCTGCGGCTCAGGAGACAACCATCCGCGCGGTCGGTGGCACGACTCTCGAGCGCACCCGGAACGGGCAGGTGCTCACCCTGCGACTGTTGGCCGACACCGGCACCGCCCACGTCACCGGCGTCGAGGCGTACGGTCACACGGTCACCTTCGTCAGCCGCCATCTAGCACGGACTGCTACCGGCCGCCCGGTGGTCATCCATGCCAGCGGGGCCACGTGGGATGCGCAGCGCCGCGCCTACACCGTCGGCGCTTCGGTCGCCGAGATTCGCCTTCACCGGTTCGACTGGCAGCCTCCATCGGGGACGCCGGCGGTTGCGATCACCATCACCCTCGATGGCTCGACCGTCGAGGCGTGGCCGATCATCATCGGCTGGTCCGGTCCTGATCATGATGCCCAGCGGGAGTTTGCCCCGGCGGCGGTGACGTCGATTCGTCGCGGCGCCGACTACCTGGAGACGCTTATCGGCGGTGACGGTGGCATGCAGGTCATCCACCCCACCTGGCCGGGCGATCCCCAGACCGATCCCCAGGCCAATGCCGACCTGGCCCAGCTCTACACCGGGATGCATCGGGCCACCGGAGAGGCCGTCTTCGCCGAACGGGCCCATCGCACCTTGGAGTACCTGCTCGCCGCGCAGCGCGTTGACGGCGGTTTCGGGTTCCCCTGGCCCTTCGGCGCCGACAGCGCCCACTACAAGTTCGCCGGCCACTATCCCGATGACCCGGAGCACCGCACCCATCCGCGCGGTGAGCCGATGGCGATCATCACGATCAGTTCGGGGTTGGCCTTCCTCGACGCGTACGACCACTTCGGTGACCCGCGATACCTCGACGCGGTGGGCCGCATCGTCGACTACCTGCTGCACTCCGAGCGCGGCCTGCAGTGGCTCGACGCCGAGCGCACCCGCGCGTCGATCCCGTACTGCACGACTGAACCGATCGACGACGCGGGCCACACCTCGGCGGAGATCTACAACATCGACGGTTCGTCGCTGTCGGTGATCAGCGCCTACCTCCAGCGCCGCCCCAACGCCGGGGCCGACCGGATGGGTGATGCGGTCGCGACGAACCTGGCCTCGCTGGTCGAGCCGGACGGCAGCATCGTGTACGGCGTCGCGAACCTCGGCAAGCCTACGGGGTATGGCGCCGCCGTCGCGCGTGGCCTGTTCGACTGGGCGCGGCACCGCTCCCGTCCCGACTGGAACGCCGCCGGCAGTCTCATCATGGGCTGGGCCATGCAGACCGACCAGCCGTTCCGGCTCGCGATCGAACCGTTGGTGACACCGATGGGTGCGATCGACAACACCGCGCACGTACAGCTGAACATCGATGCCCGGGTGGCCTCGCAGCGGCCCGACGGTTCGTGGACCGGCGGCACCAACACGCGTACCGATGTGGGCAATCCCAAGCACATGGTGTTGCTGCTCAACCAGATGAGCTACCGCACGCCATCATGATTCCCTGTACTGACCGGGGTCCCTGGTCATCCGGTGACCGATGAACAGGTGGCCGCGTATCGTGCCGACGACTCAACCGGCGATGTTGCTTGACGTCAACGTGCTGCTTGCCCTGTCGTGGGATCAGCACATCCACCACGCCGTCGCCCACGAACGCTTCGCCACTTCTCGATCGGTGGCACACCTGCTCGGTCACCGAGTCCGGACTCGTAGGCCTCCTGTTGACCCCGCAGGTCGTGGGTCGGGCAGTCAGCGGAGCCGAAGCACTCGCGCAGCTTGACGCCATCCGGCACGTCGCCGGGTGGGCCTTCCTCAACGACGACAGCTCGTTCGCCGACCGGCGGATCGACCTTCGAGTCCTCATGGGGCGACGGCAGGTCACCGACCTCCACTTGGTCGGCCTCGCTGCGCGACACAAGGTGAGGATGGCAACCTTCGATCCCGCACTTCGGGAGTCCGCGGCCCCGGCGGACCGCGCCCACGTCGAGGTCTGGACCGGGTGAACTCGGTCAGGTGGGCCCCGCAATCCCTTCCAGCACAACGATCTCACTGCCGGTGGCAATCAGCACGTCACCGTCCTGCACCTCCAGGTGGTACGCCCCCGGCTCGTGGTGCAACACCTCCGGTGCGGTGTCGGAGTCGACATGCCACGTGCTCCAGCGACCCTCGCCGTGGGCGAGCACGACCAGTCCGGGGCGCCCGGTCGACTGCGCCGACAGCGCCGCGGGCCAGTCGCCGGGACCGTCCGGCAGCGGGATCCACGACTCCGGCGCCGGCACGACCAGGTCGGCCACCGACACCACGAAGCCGCACACCCGGTCCTCGCCCGGTCGGGTGGCCGTGCACAGCACCCGTCCCCCACCCAGATCGGCGACCGCCCGTACGGCAGCGACCCCGGGCGGCAGCGGCGCGATCACTAGCGGGTCCATCGTCACCGGGTCGAGTCGGGCCAGCGCAGCCGCCGCGGCCCGTGGTGTCGCACTCTGGCAGTCGGCCTCGATGGTGCTGCCGGCGAGCAGGGTGCCGCTGGCCGGGTCGAGCACCAGGCTCTGGATGGCCAGGTCCGGCAGCGGTTCGTCCCGGTAGGTCGCCTCACCGGTGGCGGTGTCGTACCGGGTGATCACCCCGCCGAGTTCGCCGTAGTGGTGGCTGCTGGCGTAGTAGAGCACCGAGCCGGCCTCGGCCGAGGCGATCGGCCGCATCCCGTTGCCCGGGTCGGCGACCACCCGCGGGTTGGTCGGGAAGTCGCTCGGCTGCGACGGGTCGTACGCGGTGAGCTCTCCTCCGGCGTACGCGGCCAGGTAGACGATGCCGTCGATCTGCCAGGTCCGCAGGATCTCGCCGCCACCGGGAGCCGCGCGTCCGAGGTCGGCCCCGTCACCGGTGTCGAGGTCGACGGTCCAGAAGCGTTGCGTGATGAACGGCGTGCCCAGCACGCGCTGCCGGTCGATCCGCCGCAGGCAGTCGACACGGGCGACCGAGTCGGTCGGGAGTTGCCGTACGAGGTGGCGTTCCCCGGTGTCGGCGTCGAACCGGGAGAATTCGCCGTACACCGACACCGAGACCAGCACTCCGGAGGCGGTCAGCCGGATCCCGTACGCATTGGCGTCGGGGATCGTGCACAGCTCGCGGACCTCCCCGGTGCCGAGGTCCCACACCGACACCACCGCATCGGCCTCACGCTGCTGGCACCCCCAGGCCCGGTCGCCGCGGAAGGCGAACCACTGCAGATCCCGCTCCGGGGTCGGGCCGTGGCCGAAGCTGCGGGTGGTCGGGTCGAACCAGCCGACTCCGTTCAACAGGAACCGTCCGTCCGGGCCCGGCTCGAGCTGCCGGGTGCCCGGCCGATTGCCGATCGGGTGCGGCAGGTCGGGTCGCAGGTCGCGGGCCTGCGTGACGTCGATCTCGTCGGTGGCGGGGTCCCAGTGGATCATCGCCAGTCCCGGGTTGATCATGAGCGAGGTGTGGGTGCCGTCACCGTTGTCGAAGTTCGCGCACTGGTAGTGCTCCTCGACGAAATCCGTGTACAGCTTGGTGGTCCGGCGTGCCACGGTGTCGAAGCTGAAGCCGATCCGATGGGGTGGTGGGAAGGCCGCGGCGAACAGCTTGCGGTGCACCGGGTCCCACGTCATCCCCGAAAACACCAACGCTGCCGGGGCTCCGGTGTCGTACGACTCGAGCTGCCCGGTCGACAGTTGGTAGCGCACCACGCGGGACAGGTCACCGCACAGCCACAGCGTGTCGGGGTCCTCGGCCACCGCACTGTAGAAGCCGAAGTGGGGTGGGTCGAAGCGGTGCACGGTGAAGTCACCGGACTCGTCGACCACCACCCCGGTGGCGCCGGCGTTCGCGTTCCAGCTGGAGGTCCAGAACCGTTCGGTGCCGGTGTCGTCGATCCCCAGGCTGATCAAGGGGGTGTTGACGAAGGGGTCCTGCCCGGGCGGGATCGGCACGCGCCGGACCGCGCCCGTCGTGGTGAGTGCGTTCACCGCTCGTACGCTGCCACACCGACCGTGCCGACGGCACCCTGAGACGCCCGCAATCACAGTCAGTCACGGCCGACATGACCGACTCCGGGCAGTCGGCTCAGCCTCGCCAGTCGATGCTCTTCAACTGTTGCCCGCTGACGAAGTAGACGCGGTGGTCGGGCCCGAGCACCAGGTGGACACCCCCGGTGTTGCCGAGCACCTGCAGGTCGGGGCGTCCGAGCGGGCGGATGTTGATCAACTTGCCGCCGACCGAGCCGTACAGCCGGTTGGTGGTGGGGTCGAAAGCCAGGTCCGTCCCGTGCCAGGTGCCGCCCGGGAAGCTGCCCCAGTCGAACGGCGCGATCTCGTGGAACGCCCGCTGGTGCCCGTCATCGGTGTCGAAGGAGTGCAGCGTGCCGCGGGTCGCTGCCCACACCTGACGCCCGGGTGTCACCTGCAACGAGGTGACCTGACGCTGACCCGTCACCTCGACGCTCCACACCACGGTGCGTGTCCGCAGGTCGAACGCGAACACCCGGGCATTGTCGTGCGCCGGCACCGAGCCGTTGCCGCCGTACACCGAGGTACCGCCGTAGACGATGCCGTTCGCGTACGCCAACGCGGTGATCGAGTGGTCGGGGATCAGATTGCGGTAGACCTCGCTCTCCCCCGTCCGCGGGTCGTGGATCGCCAGTGCCCCCTGCAGGCTGCCGTACTCAGGACGGTCCCGACCGCCAACAGTCCGTCGGCGTCGACCAGCGCGAACGGCCGGTCCTGCCCGGCGGAGTCGAGGTTGAGCACGGTGGTCGGGTTGTCCTCCCCCAACGGCTCGGTGAGGTCGATCCTGTCGATCCGGGCACCGGGGTAGCGGCCCGCGTACAGCGTGTCCCCGACGGTGGCGAAGCCTTCGGTCTGGCCCAGCCGGGCCTGGAACTGCCACTCCTGGTTCGTCGGGTCGAAGCTGGCGAGACCGCCGGAGAAGTAGCCGCCGAAGTGGATCCGGGCGTCGGGGCCGAGCACACTGGAGCGCGGTGTGGTCGGCGTGCCGGGCAGGTCGAGGGTCAGCTTGGTCGTCTCACCGGTGGCGATGTCGTACCGGTCGAGCACGTTGTTGTACATCCCGACGACGTGCTCGGCACCGTCGACCTCGATCACCCCGATGCCCTTGGTGCCGAGTGTGGTGTCGTACGCGGTCACCTCCCGCTCCGGACTCGACCGGAAGAGTTGGTTGCCCTCGCCGGTGAACCACGTGTTGCCTGCGCCGTCCCGGCCGACCCGCTGGTCGCCCATGTGGGGGAACCGGCCCTGGACCCACGCCTGGGTGAGGGTGTCGTAGACGTAGCCGCCGTTCTGGTCGGGGCACTGGAACCTGACCCACAGGTCGGTGCCCGAGGTCGAGATCTCGTAGACGAAGGTGCAGTCGTGCAGGTCGGCGGGCAACGGGATCTCGGTCTTCGCGCCGGTCGCGATGTCGACGGCGAACATGGCCCCGACCGCACCGGTGCCCACGTAGACGGTGTCACCCAGGACGGCGGTCGCACGGATGTAGGTGTGGTCGGCCCCGAAGCTGCCGTAGTCGCGCCACTGCCCGGTTGCCGGGTCGTACGCCGCCAGGGTCGCCGGCGGGAGCGTGGAACCGTCGGCGAAGCCGAGGAAGCTGCCGGTGTAGGCCATCCCGTCGGCGTCGGTGTCGACCTGCCACAGGAAGCTCGCATCGGGGTGAGGCTGCCCGGCGTTGACCACCTCGGTGCCACCCCAGGGGAGGAGGAACAGGTCGCCGTTGCCGTAGCTGGCGACCCAGACGTTCCCGTCGTCGGCGATCTCGACACCCCACGCACCGCTGGCCCCCGGCAACGGGTGGGTGGCGAGCACGTCCCCGCTCATCGGGTCGATCTCGGCCAGGTAGGCCGGCTTGCCGCTCACCACGGCCCAGGTCCGTGCCGAGCCGTCCGGCATGGTCCCGGTCGCGGCACCGGCCACGGTCGTGGCGGTGAGCGGGATCGTGCCGTGGTCGGTGACCGGCAGCGTCACCTCGCGCCCGACGGCGGCAGCGGGTTGTGACGGTGTGGCAAGGCTGACGGTGAGGCAGAGGGTCAGCAACGCGACCCACCAGCGGTGGTGGACGCGTCGGGCAGGACGGATGGGCAGCATCGTTGACTCCCGGGGACGGGGACACCCGCCGGGGGACGGCGAGCATGGTGGGACGAGGCTGAACCTAGAACGGGCCCGACCGAAACGTCAAGGGTGGGCGGCGGCACCGGCCGTGAGCATTCTTGCCTGCCGACATTCGCCGTCAGGCGCTGTGCGGCGAGGTGGTGGAGCGTGGCGCCTGGCCGGGCGGGGCCGACTCCAGCCAGCTCAACAGTCCGGTCACCGACTCCGCACTCATCGCCAGGTCACACGGCTCGGAGCCTGCCGAGCCACGACGGGCCGGGACCTCCAGCCGTACGACGCGATGCCCGGCGTACAGGGCGAGCGCCTCGAGGTTGTCGGGGTCGCGGATCTCCAGCACCGTGGCCGCGGTCCGCCCGAGGGTCAGTTTCGGTCGCAGGCTGACCGCGTAGTAGCGGAACCACTCCAGCTCGTCGGCCCGGTAGCGGGCCACGCCGAGCGCCCAGCCGGTGCCGGGGGTGTCGTGGTCGACCCGCAGGCTGCAGTCGAAGCTGCCGCCCAACCTGGTCAGCCACCGGGCGCGGATCACCACCACGATCACCGGCAGCACCAGCACCACCAGCAGGACGAGCAGCGCGATGCCGACATCCCACAGCAGGTCGGCTGGCATCGACCACTCCCCTCCCACCAGAGGGCGGATCCCCCTCACACTGCGGCACCGCCCGGCCCCTCACCGAGCAGTGATCGCGAGCGTATCTCACCCCGCCTTGCGGGCCGCCTTCAGCTGCGCCTCGGTACGGGCCAGCAGCTTGCGGCCGACCTCGTCGTTCTCCGGATCGGAGTCCTCGAGCATCCGAATCGCCCGATCGTGCTCACGTTCGGCATCGGCCAGGCTCAGCTCGCTGCCCAGCTGGGCGAACTCGCTGAGGATCGACACCCGGCCGTCGGCGACCGAGATGAACCCGCCGTCGACGGCGATGATCTCGCGACCACCCGCGTCGGTGACGATCTCGCAGGCACTCGGCACCAACAGGGCCAGCATCGGCGAGTGGCCCGGCAGGATGCCGATGTCGCCCTCGACGGTGCGTGCCACGATGTTGGGCGACTCCCCCGACCAGACGACCCGGTCGGCGGAGACCACCTCCACGTGCAGCGTGTCGGCGTGGGCCATGCTCAGCCTTCCTTCTGCATCGTCGCCCACTTCTCCTCGACCATGTCCATGCCACCGACGTTGAAGAACGCCTGCTCGGCAATGTGGTCGACGTCACCGCGGCAGATCATCTGGAACGCCTCGATGCTCTCGGCCAACGGCACGTTGGAGCCCTTCACGTTGGTGAACTTCTCCGCCATGTAGGTGTTCTGGCTGAGGAACTGCTGGATCCGGCGGGCGCGGTTGACGATGATCTTGTCCTCTTCGGACAGCTCGTCGACACCCAGGATGGCGATGATGTCCTGCAGTTCCTTGTTGCGCTGCAGGATCTGCTTCACCTCGACCGCCGTGTCGTAGTGGTTCTGGCCCACGTACTGCGGGTCGAGGATCCGGCTGGTCGACGTCAGCGGGTCGATGGCCGGGTACAGACCACGCGAGGCGATCTCACGCGACAGCTCGGTGGTGGCGTCCAGGTGGGCGAAGGTGGTCGCCGGTGCCGGGTCGGTGTAGTCGTCGGCGGGCACGTAGATCGCCTGCATCGAGGTGATCGAGTGGCCGCGGGTCGAGGTGATCCGCTCCTGCAGCTGCCCCATCTCGTCGGCCAGGTTGGGCTGGTAGCCCACCGCGGACGGCATCCGGCCCAGCAGGGTCGACACCTCCGAACCGGCCTGGGTGAACCGGAAGATGTTGTCGATGAACAACAGCACGTCCTGGTTCTGCACGTCGCGGAAGTACTCCGCCATGGTCAGCGCCGACAGCGCGACGCGCAGCCGGGTGCCCGGCGGCTCGTCCATCTGACCGAACACCAGGGCGGTGTCGTTGAACACGCCCATCTCGTCCATCTCGTTGATCAGGTCGTTGCCCTCACGGGTGCGCTCCCCCACACCGGCGAACACCGAGGTGCCCGAGTGCAGCTGCGCGATCCGGTAGATCATCTCCTGGATCATGACGGTCTTGCCGACGCCGGCGCCGCCGAACAGGCCGATCTTGCCGCCCTGCACGTACGGGGTCAGCAGGTCGATCGACTTGATGCCGGTCTCCAGCATCTCGGTCTTCGACTCCAGCGCGTCGAACTTCGGCGCGTCACGGTGGATCGGCCAGCGCTCGGTGATCTCGATCGTGGACGGGTCCTCGTTCAGGCACTCACCGGTCACGTTCCACACGCGCCCCTTGGTGACGTCACCGACCGGCACCGAGATCGGTGCTCCGGTGTCGCGCACCTCGGCACCGCGGCGCAGGCCGTCGGTCGGCTTCAGGGCGATGGCGCGGACCATGTTGTCGCCGACGTGCAGGGCGACCTCCAGGGTCATCGTCTTGGTCTCGCCCATGATCGTGGCGTCGGTGAGCAGGGCCGTGTAGATGTCGGGCATCTGGTCCGGCGGGAACTCGACGTCCACCACGGGACCGATGACCCTCGACACCCGGCCGACGGCACCGGGCTGGTTCTCGGTGCGGGTTTCCTCAGCAGTGGCTGTCATCTCTTGCGTCCTCACTCGCTCTGGGTGGATTCGGCGAGCGCGCTCGCGCCGCCGGTGATCTCGCTGATTTCCTGGGTGATCTCCGCCTGCCGGGCCTGGTTGGCCTCCCGGGTCAGGCGTTCGATCAGTTCCTGGGCGTTGTCGGTGGCCGACTTCATCGCCCGCTGGCGGCTCGCCAGCTCGGAGGCTGCCGACTGCAGCAGGCAGTAGTGGATCCGGCTCGCCACGTACAGCGGCAACAGGGTGTCCAGCACCGTCTCGGCGTCGGGCTCGAACTCGTACAGCGGGTAGAGCTCGTCGGCCGCCGGGGCCTCCTCGCTCTCCACGACCTCGAGCGGCAACAGCCGGATCACCTCGGGCCGTTGGGTCATCATCGACACGAACCGGGTGTAGACGATGTGGATCTCGTCGACCCCGCCCTCGGTCTCGGTGTAGGCGGTGAACTTCGCCAACAGGGCGTCGGCGATCTCGCGGGCCTCGGCGTACGTGGGCCGCTCCGAGAAGCCCTCCCAGGTCTGGGTGACCTCGCGGTGACGGAACGAGTAGAACGCCTTCGCCTTCCGCCCGGTGAGGAAGGTGTCGATCTCGCGACCCTCGTCACCGAGCTTGCTGACCAGTTGCTCGCCCTCGCGGATGACCGAGGACGAATACGCCCCGGCGAGCCCACGGTCGGAGCTGATCAACAGCATCGCCGCACGCCGGGGGGTCTCGGCCTCCGTGGTCAGCGGGTGCTCGACGTCGGCGTACGACGCGACCGCCGACACCGCGCGGGTGAGCTCCCGGCTGTACGGTGCCGCCGCCTGCGCCTGCTGCTGCGCCTTGATGATGCGCGACGAGGCGATCAGCTCCATGGCTCGGGTGACCTTCTTGATGGTCTGCACCGAGCCACGGCGCTGCCGTAGTTCTCGTTGGCTGGCAGGCATCTCAGCGCCTCTTCTGCGTCACGATCTGGGCCTGCTCCACGTCTTCGTCGGCCAGCGGCGCGTGCTCCTCACGACCGGCCTGCAGCAGCTTGCCGTCGGAGGTCTGGAAGCCGCGCTTGAAGTCGTCGATCTCGGTGCGCAGGGCAGCCTCGGTGTCGTCGTCGAACTTCCCGGTCTCCAGGATGGTCGGCAACGTCTTGCTGTTGCGACGCAGGTGGTCGAGCAGCTCCCGCTCGAACCGCAGCACGTCCGACAGCGGCACCTCGTCGAACAGTCCGGCGCTACCGGCCCACACGCTGACGACCTGCTCCTCGATCGGGTACGGCGACCCCTGCGGCTGACGCAGCAGCTCGGTCTGCCGGGCACCGCGCTCCAACTGACGCTTGGTGGTCGCGTCCAGGTCGGAGGCGAACATCGAGAACGCCTGCATGTCGCGGTACTGGGCCAGGTCGATCTTGAGCGAGCCCGACACCGACTTCATCGCCTTGATCTGCGCGGCGCCACCGACACGGGACACCGAGATGCCGACGTCGATCGCGGGACGCTGGTTGGCGTTGAACAGGTCGGACTGCAAGAAGATCTGACCGTCGGTGATCGAGATGACGTTGGTCGGGATGTAGGCCGACACGTCGTTGGCCTTGGTCTCGATGATCGGCAGGCCGGTCATCGAGCCACCGCCGAGCTCGTCGCTCAGCTTGGCGCAACGCTCCAGCAGCCGCGAGTGGAGATAGAAGACGTCACCGGGGTACGCCTCACGGCCCGGCGGGCGACGCAGCAGCAGCGACATCGCGCGGTACGCCTCGGCCTGCTTGGTCAGGTCGTCGAACACGATCAGCACGTGCTTGCCGGCGTACATCCAGTGCTGGCCGATGGCCGATCCGGTGTACGGGGCGACGTACTTGAAGCCGGCCGGGTCGGACGCCGGGGCGTGCACGATCGTGGTGTACTCCAGTGCGCCGGCCTCCTCCAGCTGGGCACGGACCTGGGCGATGGTGGAGCCCTTCTGGCCGATGGCGACGTAGATGCAGCGGACCTGCTTCTTCGGGTCGCCCGACTCCCAGTTGCCCTTCTGGTTGATGATCGTGTCGATCGCGATGGCGGTCTTGCCGGTCTTGCGGTCGCCGATGATCAGCTGCCGCTGGCCACGGCCGACCGGGGTCATCGCGTCGATGGCCTTCAGACCGGTCTGCAGCGGCTCGCGGACCTCCTGGCGATCCATCACGCCGGCGGCCTGCAGCTCGAGGGCGCGGCGGCCCTCGAGGTTGGTGATCTCGCCGAGGCCGTCGATCGGGTTGCCCATCGCGTCGACCGTACGGCCGAGGTAGCCGTCACCGACCGGGACCGAGAGGACGTCGCCGGTGCGCTTGACCGTCGAACCCTCCGCGATGCCCTGGGAGTCGCCGAGCACGACGACGCCGATGTCACGAACCTCGAGGTTCTGGGCGATGCCGAGCGTGCCATCCTCGAACTGCAGCAACTCGTTGGCCATGGCCGAGGGCAGCCCCTCGACCCGGGCGATGCCGTCACCTGAGGTGATGACGGTGCCGACCTCCTCGCTGGAGGTGGACTGGGGGGTGTAGTTCTGGACGAACTTGTCCAGCGCGTCCCGGATCTCCTCGGGCCGAATCGTGAGTTCTGCCATGGTCTGTGGTCCCTGCTCTCGTGTGCTGATGCTGTGCGTGGTTGTGGGTGCGATCACTCGCTGAGCAAGCGGTGGGCGGTGTCGAGCCGCCCGGCCACCGTGCCCTCGATGACCTGGTCGCCGAGTTCGACGCGAACCCCGCCCAGCACCTGGGGATCGACGACGACCTGGACCGCGATCGGACGGCCCGCCTGCCGGCTCAGCGCCGCGGTGAGCCGGTCGACCTGACCGGCGTCCAACGGCCGGGCGACCCGGACGGTGGCGATGGCCCGCTGCCGCTGCTCGGCGGCCAGCGCGACGTAGCTGTCGATGGTACGGCCGAACGTCCGCTCCCGCGCGGCGACGGCGCGCCGGGCGAGCTTGGCGGTGGACGGACCGACCTTGCCCTGCAGCAGGTCCGACACCAGGTCGCGGCGGACCTCGACCGGTACGGTCCGGTCGGCCAGGCTGTTGCGGACCTCCGGCTGGCCCTCCACGAGGCGGGCGAAGCGGAACAACTCGTCCTCCACGTCCGCCAGCCCACCACCGAGGTCGGCCTGCCGCAGTTCGGCCCGGATGCCCTGGCGTTCGAGTGCCGCCACGAACGCGGAACCCGAGGACCAACGCAGTGCCGCCGCGTCGGAGACCAGTCCGATCACCGGCTGCGACACCTTGCCGCCGAGGACCGCCTGGGCGAACTCCTTGCGGTTCTGCGGGTCCGACCCGGGGTCGGACAAGGTGCGCCGCAGCATCGGCGAGGCGTCGATCGCGTCGACGACCGCGAAGACCTCGTCGGACAGGCCCTCGGCCACGTCGTGGCGATCGAGCACCCGGTCCAGGGCGCTCGTCCGGGCCTCGCTCGCCTGGCTCATGACTGCCCCGCGACGGCACCCTCGGTCGTCGACGACGACTCCAGGTCCGCGATGAAGCGGTCAACCGTACGGCGTGCCCGCTCGTCGTCGTCGAGGGACTCCCCGACGATCCGACCGGCCAGGCTGGTGGCCAGGCCACCGACCTCGGAGCGAAGCTCGGTGACGACCTTCGTCCGCTCGGCCTCGAGCTGGGTGCGGGCCTGGGAGATGATGCGTTCGGACTCGGCCTGGGCCTGCTCCCGCATCTCGCTCAGGATGGTCGCACCCTCATTCTTGGCATCCTCCCGGATGCGAGCCGCCTCGGCGCGCGCACCCGACAGCTGCTCCTCGTACTGCTGCAGCGCTGCCTCAGCCTTGCGCTGCGCCTCCTCGGCCCGCTCGATGCCACCCTCGATCGCGTCCCGACGAAGCTGGTACGCCTCCTCGAACTTGGGCGCGACGAACTTGGCGATCACGAACCAGAGGACCACCACGAGCAGGACGCCCATGATGACTTCGGACAGGTGATGGGGCAGAATCGCCATCCCGGCCTCCCTTCCTTCTCAGCGAGGTCAGGTCAGACGAACAGGGCGAAGACCAGGGCGAGGACGAACAGCGCCTCGGCCAGGGCCGCACCGATGATGCCGCGGCCGAAGAGGGTGCCGGCTGCCTCGGGCTGACGGGCGATGCCCTGCAGCATGGCGAAGAAGGACAGACCGACGCCGATACCGGCACCGATGGCCGCCAGGCCTGCGCCGATCATGCTCAGCGAGCCGTTGATGATGATGCCTTCCATGATGTTCCTTTCGAGGTTTCCCTATGTGGAGGTCTTGGGTGTTGCGGACGTGGATCGAGGTCGAAGGTTGGTCGTACGGGTCAGTGGTCGTCGGAGATGGCGCTGGAGACGTAGACCGCCGACAGCACCGCGAAGATGTAGGCCTGCAGACCGGCGACGAGCAACTCGAAGGCGAAGATCGCGAAGCTGAAGATCAGCGCGACGCCACCGGCGAGTTGGAGGCCGATGTTGCCGACCGAGGTGAGCAGGAACGTACCGCCGACCACGAACACCAGCACCATCGCGTGACCGGCCAGCATGTTGCCGAACAGTCGCAGGGCCAGGGTCAACGGGCGGACGATGAAGTTCGACAGGAACTCGATCGGGATGAGCAGCGGCAGCAGCCACCACGGGGTTCCGCCCGGCACGGTCTGCAGCTTGATGTACTTGAGGCCGTGCTTGTGGAAGCCGGCGACGTTGTAGATCACCCACGACAGCAGCGCCATGCCCCAGACGTAGCCGATGTTGGCGGTCGTCGGGTACATGAACGGGAAGAACAGCCCGAACAGGTTGTTGACCAGCACGAAGAAGAACAGCGCCACCAGGTACGGCACGTAGCGGTGGAAGTCCTTGCCGCCGATCATGTCGCGACCGATGCCGTTGCGGACGAAGTTGTACGCACTCTCGGCCAGGAACTGTGACTTGCTCGGTACGACCTTGAGCTTGCGCGAGACGACCAACCAGAAGACCAGGATGATGACCGCGGCGATGATCGCCTGGATGAACGGCTTGTTCACCCAGTCGACGCCCGGGATGAAACCACCGCTGAACGTGAAGTCCTTGTCCAGGCTCGGAGGTTGCCACTCGTCGCCGGTCTCCATCGGGACCACGGGGATGCCTAGACCACCCACACCCATTCCTCTCCTGGCTTCCGGCTCACGCCTGGTCTCTGTAACGTCGGTAGAACATGACTCCGGACAGGACCGCACCGAGCAGCAGTCCGACCGCGGGCAGGAAGCCGGTGTGCAACCAGAAGTGGTCCACCGCCCACCCGACTCCGGTGTAGAACAACGGTCCGGTGATGACCAGCGCCAACACCCGCGAGCCGTCCGAGAATCGCTCCTCGGCTGCCTCGTCCGGTGCGCCGACCTGCCCCCCGTGCCGTGACGCGTGAGGGACTCTAGCAGCCGTCGTGGGCTCCGTCATCTCGTCTCCTCCCGGCGTCCGGAAGCGCTTGATCCGGTGTTGTCGAAGGTGCTCGCCGGCAGGTCGTAGATCGGCATCCGGGCACGGATCCCGGTGACGATCAGGGCGCCCATCCAGCCGAGCTCGGCGGCCAGGATGCCCAGCGCGATCCCGATCGGTTCCAGGGGTGCGGTGACCTCGGCGGGCAACGCGAACCAGACACCGAGCAACACCAGCAGGGCCGTCATCCGCAGCAGCAGGGAGCCCATCGCGGTGGCCAGCTGGCTGCCGACCGGCTGCCGCGTGGCGTTGTTGGTGATCATCTGGCCGAAGATGCGGTACAGCAGGACGACCACGGCGCCCAGCGCCCCGGTGACCATCCCGGCGCGCCCCAGGGTGATGCCCAGCACGATCAGCGTCGGGACGGCAAGAATGTGTGCTCCGACGAACCCGGCGACGAGTGCCTTCTGCCCGTTGACCCGCATCGCCGCCGCCTGGTCCTCGCTCGGCACGTGGCCGGCGGGCAGGGCAGCCACGGGCTGCTCGGCGGTGGCGTTCATGGTCCTCGTCGTCTGCAATCTGGCGTACCTCGGCACGCACGGTGGGCGTCGATGTCCGGGTGTCAGGCGGTCGTCCGCACTGCTTGTGAAAACTAGCACAAAGTGCCGGGGCTGCGACAATCCTCGTCACTTGTTGGGCCCCCACGCCCGTCGAGCTCGTCGGGACGCCCACCCCGACGCCCGACGCCCGACGCCCATCGGGACCGTCGAGCCTGTCGAGCCTGTCGAGCCTGTCGAGCCGGTCCAGCCGCCCACCTCCACCAAGCCTCAGCGAGAGGGCAGTCGGAGAGGTTGACGGTGACGAGCCAGCACTCCAACTGCCCGCTCGGTTCGGTGGCGACCCCCCTCCAACTGCCCGCTCGGCTCGGTGGCGCCGGTCCAGCCGCCCACCTCCACCAAGCCTCAGCGAGAGGGCAGTCGGAGAGGTTGTCGATGACGAGCCAGCACTCCAACTGCCCGCTCGGTTCGATGGCGACCCTCCAACTGCCCACTCGGCGCGGTCGGGCCACTCCAACTGCCCACTCGGCGCGGTCGGGCCACTCCAACTGCCCACTCGGAGCGCAGCTCGGCCGGGTCAGACCTTGACGTGGTCGGCGGCGGTGCGATCGGCCTGCCGGGGTGACCGGACGGTGAAGGCGGTGAGGATCCCGGCCAGCACGACGGCGGCCACGAGCACCCACCAGGTACGCATCAGCCCCGCGGCGACGACGGTCCCTGAGATCAGCGCGCTCCACACGTACATCAGCAGGACGGCGCGGCGTTGGCTGTGCCCGCGCTCGAGCAGCCGGTGGTGGATGTGCTTCTTGTCCGCCACGAACCACCAGCGGCCCGCGAACGTACGCCGCACCACGGCGAGGGTGAGGTCGAGGAACGGCAGCGCCAGGATTGCCAGCGGCAGCACCAACGGCAGGTACGCCGGGATCAGGTCGCTCGCCTGCTGCACCTGGGCCGAGTCCATCTGTCCGGTGAGTGAGATGGTCGAGGTCGCCAACAGCAGCCCCAGCAGCAGGGCACCGGAGTCGCCCATGAAGATCCGGGCCGGCGAGAAGTTGTGCGGCAGGAAGCCGGCACAGATCCCGGCCAGCGCGACGGTGATCACACTGGAAGTGGTGGCCAGTACCAGGTGTTGTTCGGAGGACAGGTAGTACGAGTAGAGGAAGAACGCGACCGCGCCGATGCCGACCACCCCGGTGGCCAGGCCGTCGAGCCCGTCGACGAAGTTCACCGCGTTGGAGCAGAGCACCACGAAGAAGACGGTGACGGCCGTGGAGGCGGCGTTGTCGAGCGAGATGATGGCGTTCGGCAGCGGGATCCACAGCATCTTCACGCCGAGGCCCACGACCACGGCGGCCGCACAGATCTGGCCGGCGAACTTGGCCAGCGCGTTCAGGTCGAACAGGTCGTCGAGGACGCCGACGATGACGATGATCACCGCGCCGGCCAGCACCGCGTACGTGTCGTACCGGACGCCGACGTGGCGGCCGAGCCAGGGCAGGTTGACCGCCAGCATCATGGCCGCCCCCACGCCGAACAGCATGGCAACCCCCCCGAAGTACGGAATCGGGATCGTGTGGACGTCCCGGTCGCGGACCTTGGCCACCGCCCCCACCCGCAGCGCGACCACCCGACAGGCACCTGTCAGCAGGTACGTGATCGCCGCTGCGACGAGGAAGACGAGCAGGTACTCGCGCATCGGCTCAGCCGGCCGGTGGTTCGGGGTCCGGGGTGCTCGCCGACGTCGGTGTGGTGACCGCGGCCGCAGCCTCGATCTGGGCCTCGATCTCCTCCACCGAACCGATCTGGTCCGACTCGTTCGCCGACGTGGCGGACGTTTCACCTTCCGTGGCGGCGGACTCGGTGGCCCCGGCGACCCCAGAGCTGTCGGTGCCGGAGGCCCCGTCCTGGGTCGGCCCGTCCTGGGTCACCGCATCCCGGGTCACCGCATCCCGATCCCGGGTCACCGCATCCTGGGTCACCGCATCCTCGGCCAACGCATCCTCGGCCGACCCGTCCTGGGTGGCCTCGTCCTCGGTGCCGTCGTCATCGACGTCACCACGTCCGGCGAACAGCGCGTCGGTCGACGACTGGTCAGGATCATCCGCATCGACCAGGTCCCCGTCCCCGTACTGGGCATCGTCCCCGTACTGGGCATCGTCCCCGTACTGGGCATCGTCCCCGTACTGGGCATCGACCTCGGACTGGGCATCGACCTCGGACTCGGCGTCAGCGTTCTGCTCGTCCAGGTCATCCGGGGACGTCCCGACAGACTCGTCCGACGTGGACTCCTGGTCGCCGCCGGCCTCGACCGGGTCGACGGCCGGTTCGACCTCGTCCTCGGTTGCCGGTTCGGCACTGAACTCGACGATGCCGGGAAGCGTCTCCCGCAACACCTCCATCGAGATGGCTCCCAGCCGGACCACCACGCCATCAGGTTCATGGGTGAAGTCGACCATCGTGGACGGCGGTGGATTGTCGACCGGCGAGGGTCCACCGTCCACGTACACACTGACGCCGTTGCCCAGCTGCTCGATCGCCTCGTCGACGGTGGTCGCCGCCGGCTCTCCGGTCTTGTTGGCGCTGGACACCGCCATCGGGCCGGTCCAGCGCAGGATCTCGCGGGTGAGGTCGAGGTCGGGCACCCGCAGCGCGATGCTGCCCTCGGTGTCCCCCAGGTCCATCTGCAGGTTCGACTGCGCCTCGAGGATCACGGTCAGCGGACCGGGCCAGTGGGCGGCCATCAGGTCCTCGGCCTGACTGGGCACGTTCGTCGCGAGCGCCTTCACCAACCCGGGATCGGCGATCAGCACCGGCGGTGGCTTGTCGCGGCCGCGGCCCTTGACCTCCAGCAGGGTGCTCACCGCATCACTGTTGAAGGCATCCACACCGATGCCGTACACGGTGTCGGTGGGCAGCACGACCGTCAGCCCCTCCTCCACCGCGTCACGGACCACGTCCTCGGCGTCCTCCACGTCGTCTGCGGCGACGAGCACCCAGGTGGGTTCCTCCGGCTCCGGTTCGGGCTCGGGCTCGACCGCGTCCTCGTCGAGGCCGTCGGCAGACTCGGCGTCCTGCTCAGCCGCAGGCTCGACGTCCTGCTCAGCGACGGCCTCAGCCGCGGGCCCAGCGTCCTGCACAGCGCCAGGCTCGGCATCCTGCACAGCGCCAGACTCTGCATCCTGCTCAGCCGCGGGCTCAGCGTCCTGCTCAGCCGCGGGCTCAGCGACGGGCTCGATGACTTCTTCAGCCGCCGGCTCGTCTGCGGGATCCGGCTCCTCGACCCGCGGCGCCGCTTCATCGGCCTCGTCCGCGGTTTCCGCGGTCACGGTCGGTGTCGATTCGTCAACGTCATCCGACACCCGGACCTCGCCCTCGCTGCGCGGCTCACCGCCGGTCACCTCACCACTCACTCGGGCAATCCTGCCAGATCAAACCTCATTGCCCACCCGCCGCCGCTCGACGACGCGCAGTGGTGAATCGCGGGCGTCCGGTGAGGTCGCGATGATCGCGGACCAACTCCCAGTCGCCCTGTGCCACGAACACCGCCGGCGCCGACGTCTCCTGCACCTCGGCGTGCTCGGCGGCGACCAGTCCCCCGGGTCGCAGCCAGTGCGCGGCCCGTACCGTCAGCACCCGCATCACGTCCAACCCGTCGGCCCCGGAGAACAACGCCAGGGACGGGTCGTGGTCGCGGACCTCGGCGGTCACCGACTCCCACGCCTCCAGGGGGATGTACGGCGGGTTGCAGATCACCAGGTCGACGGCCCCGGCGAGGTCGTCGAAGGCGTCGGCCAGGTCGGCACAGACCACGTCCACCCCGGTCCCGGCCAGGTTGGCCACGGCCCGGTCGTACGCGGCCTCGCTCACCTCGCAGGCGTGGATCCGGGCGGTGGGCACTTCGTGGGCCAACGCCTTCGCGATCACCCCTGATCCGGTGCACGCGTCCACCACCACCGGCTGCTCGACACCGGCGGCGACCAGCTCGGCCAGCCGGTCCACCGCCCAACCGACCATCACCTCGGTCTCGGGTCGGGGCACGAACACCCCGGGCCCGACGCCGACCTCGACGTACCGGAACGCCGCGACCCCGGTCAGGTGTTGCACCGGGATCCCGGTCGCGCGCCGGTCGACCAGGTCCCGGTACGCCGTGGCCTGGGCCTCGGCGAGCTCACCGGCCATCGCGAGCCGTCCCAGCGGCAGTCCCAGCAGGTGCGCCAGCAACAGCCGCGCGTCCGCGGCGGGACTGGCCGATCCCGCCGCGGTCAGCTGCGCCGTCGCCTCGGCCAGGACGACCGACGCGGGCACCTCAGCCATCGACCCGGGCCGCGGACTGTTCCCCGGCAGCTTCGAGTCGGGCGTGCAGGTCGGCCTCGGCCAGAGCCGCGACGAGCTCGTCGAGCCGGCCGTTCAGCACTGCGTCGAGGTTGTGCGCCTTGTAGCCGATCCGGTGGTCGGCGATCCGGTTCTCCGGGAAGTTGTAGGTCCGGATGCGCTCGGAACGGTCGACCGTCCGTACCTGCGACCGGCGCGCCTCGGCCGCGGACCGCGCCTCCTCCTCCTCGGCCAGCGCCACCAGCCGGGCCCGCAACATCCGCATCGCATGGTCCTTGTTCTGCAGCTGGGAGCGCTGGTTCTGACAACTCACCACGGTCCCGGTCGGCAGGTGCGTGATCCGTACCGCCGAGTCGGTGGTGTTGACACCCTGCCCACCCGGCCCGGACGCACGGAACACGTCGATGCGCAGGTCGTCGTCGTTGATCGTCAGCTCGTCGGCCTCGATGTCGGGCATCACCAGCACCCCGGCGGCACTGGTGTGGATCCGCCCCTGCGACTCGGTGACCGGGACCCGCTGCACCCGGTGCACGCCGCCCTCGAACTTCAACACCCCGTACGGCATCAGCTCGGGTGCGACGCCGCTGCCGGCCTGCACCGCCACCGTCACCGACTTGTGCCCGCCGAGGTCGGTCGGCTGGTCGTCGAGCACCTGGACCGACCAGCCGATCCGCTCGCCGTACCGGGTGTACATCTTCAGCAGGTCGCCGGCGAACAGCGCGGACTCCTCGCCGCCCTCGCCGGACTTGATCTCCAACAGCGCGTCGGCCGAGTCGTGCGGGTCGCGGGGTGCCAGCATCCGGGTCAGCTGGTCGGTCAGCGCGGCCAGGCGTTCGGTCAACTCCTCGGCCTCCGCGGCGAAGGACACGTCCTCGCCGGCCAGTTCCTGGGCGGTCGCCAGGTCGCCGGACAGGGCCTCGTACTCGTCGAGTGCTCGGACCACCGGCGCCAGCTCGGCATGGCGACGCCCCATCCGGCGGGCCCGGGAGACGTCACTGTGCAGTTCGGGCCGAGCCAGCTCCGCCTCGACCTCGGTGAGCTCGGCACGGACCTGCTCCGCGTGCGGGAAGGATCCGGCCGGGTCTGGCATCGGGCGCCTTTCGTGGCGTGTGGTCGTACGGGCTGGCGTGTGGTCGTACGGGCTGGCGTGTGGTCGTACGGGCTGGCGTGTGGTCGTACGGGCTGCGGGGACGACAACGGCGACGCCGGTCCGGGAGGTCTCCCGGTCCGACGCCGCCGTGATCGTGCTACTTGCTGTCGGTCTGCTTCGCGTACCGCTTCTGGAAGCGGGCGACGCGGCCACCGGTGTCGAGGATCTTCTGCTTGCCGGTGTAGAACGGGTGGCACTGGCTGCACACGTCGGCGCGCATCACGCCGTCGGCAGCGGTGCTGCGGGTCGTGAACGAGTTGCCACAGGTACAGGTGACCTGGGTCTCCACGTACGTGGGGTGAATGTCGGCCTTCATGGGTTCTCCTCAGATCGTGCCGGGTCGCAGCCCCACATCCGTGGCGGCGTCAGTGCGTGAACCGGCAACCGGGCAATTGTGCCGTACGGGTACAACCGCGGGCAAACCGTGGTTGTTCCCGTACGTGACCTCACTCCTCGCGGCCCGGCGTGGTCCGCGAGATGACGGTCAGGAACTCGGTGTTGCTCTGCGTCTTGCGGAGCCGGCCGAGCAGCATCTCCAGGGCCTGCGTACCGTCGAGGCCGCTGAGCACCCGCCGCAGCTTCCAGATGATCGCGAGCTCCTCGCGGCCCAACAGCAACTCCTCGCGTCGGGTGCTGGAGGCATCGACGTCGATCGCCGGGAAGATCCGCTTGTCGGCGAACTCCCGACGCAGCCGGAGCTCCATGTTGCCGGTGCCCTTGAACTCCTCGAAGATCACCTCGTCCATCTTCGAGCCGGTCTCGATCAGGGCGGTGGCGAGGATGGTCAGCGAGCCGCCGTCCTCGATGTTGCGCGCGGCACCGAAGAACCGCTTCGGCGGGTACAGCGCGGCGGAGTCGACACCACCGGACAGGATCCGACCCGACGCGGGGGCGGCCAAGTTGTAGGCACGCCCCAGTCGAGTGATGCCGTCCAGCAGCACGACCACGTCGTGGCCCAGCTCGACGAGCCGCTTGGCCCGCTCGATCGCCAGCTCGGCGACCGTGGTGTGGTCGTCGGCGGGACGGTCGAAGGTCGAGGCGATGACCTCGCCGTCGACGGTGCGCTGGAAGTCGGTGACCTCCTCGGGACGCTCGTCGACCAGCACCACCATCAGGTGGACCTCGGGATTGTTCTGGGTGATCGCGTTGGCGATCTGCTGCATCACGATCGTCTTGCCGGCCTTCGGCGGCGACACGATCAGGCCTCGCTGGCCCTTGCCGACGGGGGCGACGATGTCGATGATCCGGCCGGCCATCTGCGTGGGCCGGGTCTCCAACCGCAGCCGCTCCTGCGGGTACAGCGGGGTGAGCTTGGAGAACTCGGGACGGTTCTTCGCCTCCTCGGGAGGCAGCCCGTTCACGGTCTCGCACTTGACCAGCGGGTTGAACTTCTCGCGCCGCTCGCCGTCCTTCGGCTCGCGCAGCACGCCGGTGATGACGTCACCCTTGCGCAGCCCGAACTTCTTCACCATCGACAACGACACGTACGCGTCGTCGGGCCCGGGAAGATAGCCGCTGCGACGGACGAACGCGTAGTTGTCCATCACGTCGAGGATCCCCGAGACCGGCGTCAGCACGTCGTCCTCGCTGATCACCGGGTCGGCCTCGTAGCGATCGACCTGGCCACCGCCGCCCCGGGTACGGCGGTTCTGCCGATCCCGGTTGCGACGACGTCGGCCGCGGCGACCGCCGCCGTCCTCGTCGTCCCGGTTGCCGCCGCCGTTGTTGCGGTTCTGGTTGTCCCGGTTCTGGTTGTCCCGGTTCTGGTTGTCCCGGTTCTGGTTGCCGCGATCGTTGTTGTTGTCGCGGTTGTTGTTGTCGCGGTTCTGGTTGCCGCGGTCACCGTTGTTGTCGCGGTTGTTGTTGTCGCGATTCTGGTTCCCACGATCGTTGTTGCCGCGGTCGTTGTTGCCGTCGCGGCGGCCGCGACGGTCGTCGTCGCCGTCCTCGGCGCGCGACTCACCGGAGTCACGGCGGACCTCACGTTCGAGGCGCTCGCCCACGGCTGCGGCGACATCGGCCGACACCGAGGTGCTCGAACCGGCGTTGCTGGGCTCGTTCGAGTTGCCGCCCACGTTCGAGTTGCCGCCCACGTTCGAGTTGCCGCTCGTGTTGGCGTTGCCGCCCGTGCTCGTACGGCCGTTGGCGTCGCCGCTGCGGTTCGCGTTGGCGCCCGCGCCCGAGTTGCTGGCCGTGTTGGCGTTGCCGCCCGCGTTGGCGTTGCCGTTCGGGTTCGGGTTGGCGTTCACCGTTCCGTTCGCGGTGGCCGGGGCACGGTCGCCTCCGGCGGGCCGGTCCTCGGTCAGGGCCGGCTGGTCGGCACCCTGTGCCCTGCCCTGGCGGGGCGCCTGCGTACGGGCGCCCTCGGCCTGCGCGGGGCGCGAGCCTGCCTGCGCGAGCTTGATCGCCTCGACGAGGTCGCTCTTGCGCATCCCGGTGGTGCCCTTGAGGCCCATGGAGGACGCCATTCGCTTCAACTCGGGGAGGAGCATCGCGTCCAGACCGGACCCCTTGCGCCGACGCCCACCGGCCTCGTCCGAGGTGACGGCGGGGGTGTTCTCGGCGGTATTCGTCACGTGTGTCCTTTCAGATGGACATGTCAGGCGCCAGACGTGTGGATACGCCACGGCCGTACCTGTAGGTGTGAGACAGGCCCGGAATCCGAAACTGGAAACCGTTGGTGAGGGGTGACAGCCACCCACCGCGCCGGGACCTTGCGGCGTCGAACACCACGACTCAGGCGTGGGCTCTGGTCACCCAGCGTAACACCATCTGGGCCGCAGGCACGATCCCGTGTGGTGTGTCGCCGCTCAACCCGGCGCGGGCACGCTCTCCGGAGCCAGCGTGAGGCCTGATCCGGCCCGATGGAACGAGGCCACGAAACCGGGATGGCGGACGTCGGCCAGCTCCACCATGTCGGCGGTGGGGCCGACCACCAGCACGGTCGGGCCGGCCCCGCTGATGACGGCCGCATGTCCGGCCTCGCGCAGTTCGGCCAGCAGCGACGCCGACTCCGGGAACTGGGTCGCCCGCGGCGCCTGGTGAAGCCAGTCCCGGGTCGCCGGACCCAACAGCTCCGGGGCCGTCGTGATCGCGTGGGTCAGCAGTGCGGCCCGACCGGCGGTGGCGACCGCTTCGGCGAACGGCACCTGGGTCGGCAGCACCTCCCGGGCCTGCCGGGTGGCCAGCGACTGGTCGGGCACCAGCGCCACGATGCCGAGGTCGGCGTGCACCGGCAGTGACACCGCGACCGCCGGTCCGACCAGGTCGGTGCCGACCCCCTGCTGGCCCGGGTCCTCGTACCAGGCGATCGTGTAGCCGCCGAACACCGCGGCGGCCACGTTGTCGGGGTGGCCCTCCAACTCCGCGGCCTGCGCCAACAGCCACTCCCGATCGAGCTCGGTGTCGGGTCGGGCCAATCCCCAGGCGAGGCCGAGGCCGGCCACGATCGCGGCCGCCGACGAGCCGAGCCCCCGGCCGTGCGGGATCGTGTTGGTGGCGACCAGGTGCAGGCCGGACAGGGCACATCCGAGCTCGGCCAGGCCGTGCCGGATCACCCGCACCACCAGGTGGGAGCCGTCCCGGGGTACGTCGGACTCCCCTTCACCGGAGACGTCGACCTCGACGCCCGACGCGGTGACCGTCGCCGACACGTGGTCGTACCGGTCGAGGGCCAGGCCGACCGAGTCGAAGCCGGGCCCCAGGTTCGCCGACGTCGCCGGCACCAGCACGGTGGCCCGGGTGCCGACCGGCACCGGTGCCTGACCAGATGAATTGATCATGGAACCTCAGTCCGCGAGACCAGCAGCTTCGGCGATGCGGTGCACGTCCGCCGCCACCGTCTGGTCCACGGCCTTCCTGCCCTGCAGGGCGGTGTCGATGTCCTTGAGCCCGTTCCCGGTGAGCGTGCAGACGATCGTCTGCCCTCGCTCCACCTCACCCGCCTCGGCCTTCTTGATCACCCCGGCCACCGATGCGGCCGAGGCCGGCTCGCAGAAGACACCCTCGCCGGCAGCCAGGAATGCCTGTGCAGCAAGGATTTCCTCGTCGGTGACCGCTTCGATCACGCCGGCCGACTCCCGTACCGCAGTCATGGCCTGGGTCGCCGAGGCAGGGTTGCCGATCCGGATCGCCGAGGCGACGGTGTCCGGTTCGGCGATCGGATGGCCGGCCACCAACGGCGCGGACCCGGCAGCCTGGAATCCCCACATGTGTGGACGATTCGTGGCAACGCCGTCGCGGTCGTACTCGACGTAGCCGTCCCAGTACGCGGTGATGTTGCCGGCGTTGCCGACCGGGATGGCGTGGATCTGCGGGGCGTCGCCGAGGGCGTCGACGATCTCGAACGCCGCCGACTTCTGTCCGGCGATCCGGGCGGGGTTGACCGAGTTGACCAAGGTCACCGGGTACTCCACGGCGAGCTTCTGCGCCAGCTCGAGGCACTCGTCGAAGTAGCCGTCGATCTGGATGATGCGGGCCCCGTGGACGATCGCCTGGGCCAACTTCCCGGCCGCGATCCGACCGGCCGGCAGCAACACGATCGGTGTCATGCCGGCCCGTACGGCATAGGCGGCGGCCGACGCGGAGGTGTTGCCGGTGGAGGCACAGACGACCGCCTTCGACCCCTCGGCCGCGGCGACGCTGACCGCCATCGTCATGCCGCGGTCCTTGAACGACCCGGTCGGGTTGGCGCCCTCGACCTTGAGCCACACGTCGCAACCGATCCGTTCGCTCAGCACCTGTGCGCGGACCAGCGGGGTGTTGCCCTCCCCCAGCGTGATCACCGGGGCGTCGGCCGGCAACGGCATCCGGTCCCGGTACCGGTTGATGATCCCGCCGGCGGCGCCCGGCATCGGCCCGGGGGCCGGGGTGGTGGTGGTCGTGCTCATCTCAGTTTCCCTCCACGCGCATCACGCTGCTGACCTCGGCGACCTCGGACAGGCCGCGGAGTGTGTCGACGGTGGCCTGCAGGGCCTGGTCGGTGGCCTCGTGGGTGACCAGCACCAGCTGGGCCTCGGCCAGCTGCTTCTCGCCGCCGGCCGTCTCGGCCAACGTCTGCTGCCGGACGGTCTGCAGCGAGACACCGTGGCGGGCGAAGCACTGGGCGATGGTGGCGAGCACGCCCGGGGCGTCGGCCACCTCGAGCCGGATGTGGTAACGGGTGACCACGTCGCCCATCGCTGCGATTCCCCGGCTGGCGTAGTTGGACTCCCCCGGCCCGAGCGCACCGCGGACCCGGTTGCGGGCCACCGTCACCACGTCTCCCAGCACCGCGCTCGCGGTCGGCGCACCCCCGGCACCCTGGCCGTAGAACATCAGCCGGCCCGCCGAGCAGGTCTCGACGAACACCGCGTTGTAGGCGTCGCCCACCGAGGCCAGCGGATGGCTGAGCGGGATCATCGCCGGGTGGACCCGCGCGGACACCCGCGGTTCCGGCTCGTCGGTCAGCTCACAGATCGCCAACATCTTCACCACGCAACCCATCTCGCGGGCCGAGGCGATGTCGGCGCTGGTGACCTCGGCGATGCCTTCGCGGTGCACGTCGGCGCTGCGGACCCGGCTGTGGAAGGCCAGGCTGGAGAGGATCGCGGCCTTCGCGGCGGCGTCGAAGCCGTCCACGTCAGCGGTCGGATCGGCCTCGGCGAAGCCGAGCTCCTGCGCCTCGGCCAGCGTCTCGGCGAACCCGGACCCGACGGTGTCCATCTTGTCCAGGATGTAGTTGGTGGTGCCGTTGACGATGCCGATCACCGTCGAGATCTCGTCGCCGACCAGCGACTCCCGCAGTGGCCGGACGATCGGGATCGCGCCGGCGACGGCCGCCTCGAAGTACAGGTCGACGCCGTACTCCTCCGCGGCGGCGAACAGCGAGCCCGCGTCCTCGGCCAGCAGCACCTTGTTGGCGGTGACGACCGATGCCCCGTTCGCCATCGCGGCCAGGATCAGGCCCCGGGCGGGTTCGATGCCGCCGATCACCTCGATCACCAGGTCGATCCCGGGCCTGCGTACGAGCTCATCGGCGTCGCCGGTGATCAACTCGGCGGGTACCCCGGGCAGCGACCGTGCCCGCTGCGGTCGGCGGACGGCGATCCCGGCCAGCTCGATGCGGCGGCCGATGCGCGCGGCCAGGTCGTCACCGTGCTCGGTGATCAATCGGGCCACGGCGGAGCCGACCGTCCCGCAACCGAGCAGCGCGACCTGCAGCGGAGGCTGGTCCTGGGGCATTCGGTGGTCCTCGTTTCCTCGTCGGCGGCTGTCCGGCGCTCGGGTGGTCAACGCGCGGTCGCGGTGTCGGCGCCCGGCAATTCTTCCCCATCCGACGGCCCGGTACGAACCGTATCGGTCCCGGCACCGTTCGCCGTGACCTCCGACTGGCCCACGTCGACCCGCAACAGGTCGTCGATCGTCTCGCGGCGGATCAGGGTCGAGAGTCGTCCGTCACGTACCGAGACCACCGGTGGCCGAGGTACGTGGTTGTAGTTGCTGGCCATCGAGTACGAGTACGCCCCCGACGCCGGCACCGCGATCAGGTCGCCGGGTGCCACGTCGTCGGGCAGGAACTCGTCGCGCACCACGATGTCGCCGGACTCGCAGTGCTTGCCGACCACCCGCGACAGGGTCGGCGGTGCGGTGGAGTGCCGGTTGGCCAGGGTGGCGGAGTACTCCGCCCCGTACAGCGCGGTCCGGATGTTGTCGCTCATCCCGCCGTCGACGGCCACGTACCGCCGGGTGCCGCCACCCTCCAGCTCGACCATCTTGACGGTGCCGACGCGGTAGAGCATGAACGCGGCCGGGCCGCTGATCGCCCGGCCGGGCTCGATGGACAACTGCGGTACGGCCACCCCGAGGCTCGCGCACTCGCCGGTCACGATGGCGGCCATCTGCCCGGCCAGCGTCGCCGGTGTCGACGGGGTGTCGGCGGAGGTGTACGCGATGCCGAAGCCGCCACCGAGGTCGAGTTCGGGCAACTCCACCCCGGTCTGCGCGGCGAACTCGGCGTGCAGCCGCAGCGTGCGGCGGGCCGACACCTCGAACCCCTCGGCGTCGAAGATCTGCGAGCCGATGTGGGAGTGAATGCCGCGAAGCTCCAGGTGCTCGTCGCGGTGGACCTGCAGCAGGGCGGCCAGACCGGCGCCACCGGTGAGCGGGATGCCGAACTTCTGGTCCTCACGGGCGGTGGCGATGTATTCGTGGGTGTGGGCCTCGACGCCCGGGGTGACCCGCACCATCACCGCCGGCCGGAGTCCCCGCTCGGCGGCCAGTGCAGCGAGCCGGCCCATCTCGGGGACGGAGTCGATGATGATCCGGCCGACGCCGTGCTCGAGGGCGGCCACGAGTTCGGTGTCGGACTTGTTGTTGCCGTGCAGCGCCAGCTTGGCCGGGTCGACCCCGGCGCGGATCGCGACGGCCAGCTCCCCGCCGGTGCACACGTCGAGGTGGAGGCCCTCCTCGACGATCCAGCCGGCGACCGCGGTGGACAGGAACGACTTGCCCGCGTAGTAGACGTCCCAGCCGGCGAAGGCGGTGGCGAAGTCGCGGGCCCGGGCCCGCAGATCGGCCTCGTCGAAGACCAGCGCCGGGGTGCCGACCCGGTCGGCGATCTCGGTCACACCGAGGCCTGCGACGTGCAGCTCACCGTCGGCCGACTTGGTCACCTGGGCACTCCACAGCCGCGGCAGCAGGGCGTTGACGTCGGTCGGCACCGGCAACCAGGCCGGGCCACGATGTCCGACGTCGGCGTGGATGGCGCCCGCGACATGCGTGTGGGTCATGGGGGAACTGTGCCACGGCGGATGCGCCCCGACGGCGGGCTTTCGGTGCGCGGACCGCCGAATCCACGGTCGCCGGGCCTGCTCTTCGTAAAAGAGGGCGCCACAGTGACGTCGGTGGAGCTGACGTCCACGGGTGTCGCTGTGGCGCCCCTTCCCACGGCCTCAGCTGGTCCCGGCCACCCGGATCTCGCTCGACGACGCCATCACCAGGCCGATCGGGTCTGCGACCGGTGCCCCGTCGGCGGTCACGGTGACCCCGCCACAGGCGGCGCCCAGGCACTCGGCGTCGAACCGCACCCCCCACAGCGTGAAGAACTGGCCAAGGGTGACCGTGTTGGCCTCGGTCCCTTCGAGCCAGACCTGCCCGGACTCGTCGTGGGTGTGGGCCGAGCCTTGGAGCGCCCGCAACCGGTCGATGCCGACGAAGGCGGGGATCGTCACCGGCACCCCGTCGATCGTGACCTCGAGCTGCAGCAACCGCTGGTTGTCGATCATGTCCAGGGGTTGGTGTTCCAGCCCTGCCGCGTCGATGTTGGCGACAGCATGTCTGGGGGCGTCCCACGGCGGTGGAGTGCTCCGCATCTCGGCCTTCGCGGGTGGCGGTTGGGCGGGCGCACAGCCTGCGGATCCGAGCAGCAGCGCAGCCAACACGAAGATGATCATGAACCGGTGGCGCGACACGACGGTGAGCATAGCCGCGAGTTGGTGATACCCTAGCCGTCGGCCTGTTGGCCACGGCCCCCGTAGCTCAGGGGATAGAGCACCGCCCTCCGGAGGCGGGTGCGCAGGTTCGAATCCTGCCGGGGGCGCCGACGTTTCACTTGGTCAGCAGCACATTTCACTTGGTCAGCAGCACATTCACCCGCTCCTGGCGTCCTCTTGCGAAGTGCACGTGCCCCCGGCACCGTCATCGCTCGGGCGAGGTGATCCAGCCCCCTCCCCACCGTGACGTACCGTTTGGTACGTGGCGGTGACCGGACGGGACGAGATCCTGCGCGCGACGGCGGAGCACGTGGCGGCCCATGGCGTGACGAACCAGAGCCTGCGCCAACTGGCCGAGGCCATCGGGACCAGTCATCGGATGCTGATCTACCACTTCGGCTCCCGCGACGGGCTGCTCACCGAAGTGGTGGCCCGGTTCGAGGAACGACAGCGGATCCGGTTCGCCTCACTCGAACGACGGCGTGACGACCCCCGTGCCGCGCTGCTGGGGTTCTGGCAGCAGTTGAGCCGCGACGCCCGACAGTACGGCCCGGTGATCTTCGAGCTGTCCGCGCATGCCATGCAGGGCCACGCCCACGCCCGGCGGTTGCGCGACAGCCTGATCGAACCGTGGGTGGCGCCGATCCGTGCCCTGCTGGTCGAGATCGGACATCCGCCGGACGATGCCGAGGTGCTGGGGCGACTCGCCGTCGCGACCGTCCGGGGCCTGCTCCACGACGCCCTCCTCAGCGACGACTTCGCGACCGCCGACGCCGCGATCGAGGTGTTCGTCGAGCGGCTGCTGCTGCGATCCCCGACCGGCTGAACCGCCGCCCGGCCACGACCGGCAACAGAACCCAAATGCCCCTAGAATGTCCCGGTGAGCCAACCGCAGCAGCCCTATCCGCCCCAGCAGCAGCCGGGACAGCCCGGTCCGTACGGACAGCAGCCCGGCCAGCCCCAGCCGGGCCAGCTGCCGGCCGATGCCGCGTTCCTGAAGATGCACGTCCAGGGTTCGGTGTTGACCAACAACATGGTCCCGCCGACGTTGTACCTCGACGGCGCCCCGACCAAGCTCCCGCAGTCCGGTGAGACCGTCATCCCGGTGCCGCCGGGCCAGCACCACCTGAAGGTCGAGTCGCAGTGGATGCGCACCTTCGGTCGGGCCGAGATGACCGTCCAGGTCTCCCCCGCCCAACAGCTGGACGTCTACTACGCGGCACCGCTGCACCAGTTCACCGACGGCGCGATCGGTCTGGAGCCGCAGAAGAAGAAGGGCGTCGGGTTCCTGATCGGCCTGTTCGCCGTGCTGTTCCTGATGATCCTCGCGGTGGTCCTGCTCCCGATCCTGTTCAGCTGATCACCCGAGCGCGTCGCCGGCTCACCCCGGCGGCGCGACCACTCGAGCACTCAGGTGCCCCGCTCACTCCGCCGGGGCGATCACGGTGAGTTCGATGCCCACCGAACAGTTCATCGGCAGCGCAGCGATCCCGAGGGCCGCCCGCGCGTGCCGGCCGGCGTCGCCGTACAGCTCGACCAGGAACTCCGACGCCGCGTCGACCACCTTGTGCTGGTCGACGAACCCGGGCGCGGAGTTCACCCAGCCGGTGAGGCGGACCACGTCGGTGATCCGCTCCAAGCTGCCGAGCTCGGCCCGCAGCACGGTCAGGCAGTTGATCACCGCGAGCACCGCCGACTCCCGCGCCTCCGCCAGCCCGATCACGTCACCGACCTGACCGACGTGACGCAGCTCGGTCCCCCGCTTGGCACTGATGCTGGACGTGATCACCAGGTCGCCGGCCCGCTTCACCGGCACGTACGACCCGGCCGGGCGCGGCATCACCTCGAGCTCGTGGCCCAGTTCGCGGATCCGGTCGGCGATCCGATCCGGTCGTTCAGTCGTCGAGGACGAAGTCATACGGGGTTCCCTCCAGGGTGTTGTAGGCGGCCTTCATCTGCCATCGGTGCTGGTCGACGTATCCGGTCTCGACCGCCCAGTCGGCGAACAGTGCGGTCTCGGCGATGTCAGTCTGGGTCTCGGCGCGCACCAGCTCGGGATCCCAACCGTCGCGGGCGATCGCGGCCAGCTCAGCCACCACAGCCGAGTTCGCCGGGTCGGCCGACACGTCGGTGGTCTCGTCCGGGTCGGCCACCACGTCGAACAGCTGCGCCGGCAGGTCCGCGTGGTCGACGTACTTCCATCGGCCCTGCCGCACCATCCGCTGGTAGTACGGCCGATCCACCTTCGCCGGGCCGAGACCCGCACCCTGGTTGACGTCGGCACAGTGCTCCGACAGCGTCAGGTCGGCGAAGTCGGGATCCTCGCCACGCAGCATCGGCACCAGATCCCGACCCACCGACCGGGGCAGTGCCGGCCCACCGGCGGCCGCGACGATCGTCTCCGTGACGTCGACCAGCCCGCACACCCGATCACTGGTCACCTGCTCCGGTACGACACCGGGCCAACTGATGATCCCGGGCACCTTGACCGACGGTTCGAGCAACGTCTGCTTCCACCACAGTCCGTGCTCACCGACATGATCACCGTGGTCGGAGGTGTAGATGATCAAGGTGTTCTCGGTCAGGCCGAGCTCATCCAGGGTGTCCAGCACCCGGGTGATCAACTGGTCCATCCGGTCGACCATTCCCCAGTAGGCGGTCCGGGCCCGCAGGATGACCTCCTCGGGAACCCCACCGTGGATGCGATCCAGCCCGGTCGCGTCACGCCACCACCGCAAGAACGCGTGGTCGTCTGAGGGGGCATCCGGCCAGGGGCGACGCGGCAGACCGACGCGACCCTCGTACTTCTCGTAGTCCTCCCGGGTCGCCACGTACGGCTGGTGCGGCAGCAGGAATCCCATGGTCAGGAAGAACGGGTGCGGATCACCACCCGAACGGCGCTCGATGTCGTGCTGCCGGATCGCAGACTCGGTGGCCTCAGCCACCAAGGCGTCACGGGTGTAGTACGCATGGTGTCCGATCCCCGACTTCGACAGGCTGTCCAGGCTCGGCCCGGCAGCTCCATGGAGCTGGCCGCGCTGGACCGGTGCGGCGCCACCTCCTGACCGAGGCTTCCGGTTACCCAATCCCGGGAAGTTGGGACCATGATCACCGATCTGTCGTGCGGTGAACCCGAACAACTGGTCGATCCCGAGTACGTGCATCTTCCCGATCAGCTCCGGCCGGTAACCAGCCGCACCTGCGGAGTGCGCGAACGTCGGATGGGTCAGGTCGAACAGTTGGTTGTTGCTGACCACACCGTTGTCACTGGGCATCATCCCGGTGAGGAAGGAAGCCCGCGACGGGGCACACAGCGGCGCCTGACAGTACAGGTTCGACAGCCGCGCGCCGCGCGCCGCCAATCGGTCAAGACCGGGAGTCTCGACCACCGGATCCCCCGCACACCCCATCACCTCGGCGTGGTGCTGATCCGACATGATCACCAAGATGTTCGGCTGATCGGTCATGGGCCCTCCTCGGGTCGTCGACTACTTCTCACGTGGTCCCAGCTGTTGATCACCAGGTCCGGACCGGCCCCCGTACCGCGGATCCGTCCGGCGAGGCCAGGAACGCCATCAGGGCCCCCACCTCGGCCGACTCCAACAACAGGTTCTCGGCCTTGCGCTTGTTGCGAGCCTCCTCGCCCGAGCCGAACCGTCGCACCAGGGGGGTGTCGACCGAGCCGACGAGCAGGGCGATGACGCTGACGCCGCGGCGCCGCCACGTCTCCTCCAAGGTGATCGCGAGTCCGTTCAGGCCACCCTTGGCTGCGGCGTACGAGACCGACGCGTGGGCGTTGTGGACCCCGGCCCCAGATCCGGTGAGCACCAGCGAACTGTGGGGCGACCGGGCCAGGTGCGGCAGGGTGTGCTTGGCGACCAGGAAGGCCCCGGTCAGGTCGACCCCGATCATGGTCTCCCAGTCGGCCAGGGACAGTTCGTCCACACCGATCTGGGCATCGATGATGATGCCGGCCACGTGCAGCACACTGTCCAACCCGCCCAGCCATGCGACGGCGTCGGCGACCCGGTCCCGTACGGCATCCTCGTCGGCCACGCTGCACACGAAGTGTCGGACCCCGTCGTCGGCCGGCTCGGCCACCTCGGCCACGTCGAACCCGGCCACCGTGGCACCGCGGGCCCGGCAGGCCGCCACGGTCGCCTCACCGATCCCGGAGGCTGCCCCGGTCACCAGGACCCGCCGTCCCGCCAGGGTGGGCAGCACCGGCGATGTCGCCCCGGCTCCCCCGGTGTTCGGCTCGTCGGTCGGTGCGGGTGTTGCGGTCATGCGGTTCCCCCTCGGTGCGATTCGGTCAGCACCAGTGTGGGGCTCGGCGGCATGTCCTCGCCGTCGGTGACCATTCCGCTCGCGAGGTGGACACGGGTCCGGCCCGGCTCGGCACCGGGTCGGGCGTCACTGGGCAGCAACCGGGCCGCGAAGTCGTCCCCGGTGATCAGCCACCCCTGCGCGTCCCGCGACACGGTCCGCGGTGCCGCGTGGCAGGCGGTGTTGAGGACGCGCAGCAGATGGAAGGTCGGCTGCAGGTTGCGCATCCGGTCGAGCAGTCCGGGGTTCAGGTCCAAGGTGCGGTCCAACTCGGTGAACCCGTCGACGACGAACCCGGCTCCACCGGCGGTGGCCCGGCAGAACAGGTCAGCCACCAGGTCGAGATCGGCGGGATCGTTGCCCTGCAACGGATGCACGAGGTCGAGCCGAGCGGCGTGCCCGGTCGCCAGTGCCTCGTCGACCAGCTCCGGCGACGGGGCCTGGACGGTCAGCCGTACGGTGTCGTCGACGCCGGCGGCGGTCAGGTCGGCCAGCACCTCGCTCACCTCGGCGGGTGCGAAGCCGTACCGCCAGCGAGGCAGCTCTCGGGCACCCTTGGCACCCCGGTGCAGGCACCCGGCGGTCAGCGCACGGCCCTGGTCGGCGAGCCAACCGGCCTCGTCGGTGGTGAGCCGCACCCGGTCCAGCAGCACCAGTTCGACCCGATCGACGACCTCGGTCGACGGCAGTTCCGGCAGTTCCCCGGCCGGCCACAGCACCCGCGCGGTCACCGACGCCCCTTCGGCCCGCAGCAGTTGGAGCCGCCCCACGAGATCGGGGTCGCGGGTGTCGCGGTCCGACACCGACACCTGTCGCGCCCCCAGCTCCAGGCAGGCCAGCACCGGGTGGTCGTCGCGGACCGGCTGCCGGCCCACCGACGGGAAGGTGTCGGCGATCTCGGCGTAGCCGGCGACGGCGTGCCGCATCACCACGCCCAGCCCGGAGTCGGGGACGTCGGCGGAGACCGCACTCACCACCGGCCGGACCTGGTGCCCGGCCAGCCGCAGTCGGGTCGTACTGCCGCTGTGGACCCGGTGCACCCGCAACCCGTTCGGGTGCACCCGCACCAGCACGAAGCCGAGCTTGTCGACGTCGTCGCGCCCACGGTCGGGCGGCGGTGCGCTGGAGAACAGCTCACTGAAACCGGGTCGGGTGAACGAGGTGGAGTTGATGCCGTACGCCCGCGCGCGGCCGAGGTCTTGGACGAACCAGAAGTGGGAGTGGCCGGTGAACAGGCCCCACACCTGGTGGTCCTCGATCAGCTGCCGCAGTCGGGTCCGGGCCGGTTCGGCGATCACGTCGTAGTTGCCGAGGTCGGGATCGTCGGGGTCGCGCAGGAACAGTGGATAGTGCCAGAACAACACCGTCGGCCGGTCATCGGCGAACTGCTCGTCCAACCAGGCCCACTGCCGCTGCTCCAGTTCGCTGCCGGAGTTGAGGATCGAGGCGGCCAGCACGATGCCGCGCAGCCCGCCCACCTCGAAGGCCGACCACGGCTCGGCGGCGGTCTCGGCGTACCGCTCCATGGTCCGGGCGTCGGCGATCGCGGCCGGACTGGTGGGGTCCGGCTTGTCGCCGACGTCGGTGTTGCCGCAGGCGAGGTGGACGTTCGGGGCACAGCGCCGCACCTGCGCGGTCGCGGTCGCGAGCAGTCCGACATGGCTGTCGGAGTCGGGGTAGTCCTGCACCAGGTCACCCAGGTGGACCAGTGACGGCAACCCGGCACCCTCGGCCAGCTCGAGGGCGACCTCGACCCGGTCGTTCTGCTTCAGCCGGGAGCCGAACTCACCGGCATGGATCGCGGTCGGGTCGACCAGGTGGGTGTCGGTCATCACCACGAACGTCGGGACCGGCGTCGCGGTCCACCCGGTCCCGGTCCAGCTGTGGTCGCCGAACAGTCCGGTGCAGGGTCCCGTGCCGGTTGGCTTCGTCGTCACCTCAGACATTATGCAGTGAACGGCCCTGGCGCGATAAACCGTCTCCCCCATCGGCCACCCGGACCGGCCCCCGACACGTCGCTCCCATCGTCGGCTCCGGCCCCGTCACATGGTCGACAGGACGGCTTCCCGCGACCACGTCAGGTGCTCGGCCATCACCGCCTCGGCCTGGTCGGCATCACCGGAGGTGATCGCATCTAACAGCGCCTGGTGCGCGGCCACCGCATGCTCGGGTCCGCCGGGCACCTCGGTCCGGGCGCGGGCCCGGACCGAGTCGATCTGCTGGTTCACCCGGGTCACCAGCTCGGTCAGCTCGGGGTTGCCCGACAACGTGGCGATGGCGCGGTGCACCTGGACGTCGACCCGGCGCTCGACGGCGCCGTCGGCGAGTTGACCGGACTGCTTCGCCACCAAGGCCGTCACCTCGGCCAGGTCGTCGGCATCGGGCCGACGCTGGGCGGCGCGCCGCACCGCCGCACACTCCAACAGGCTGCGCACCTCGAACAGGTTGGCGATCTGTTGCTGGTCGAAGGTGATCACCTCGGCCCCGCGACGTGGGTTGAGCCGGACCAGCCCCTCACCGGCCAGTCGTCGGATCGCCTCACGGACCGGGGTCGTCGAGCACTCGAAGTGGTCGGCCAGCGGAATCTCCCGGAGTCGGTACCCAGGCGGCAGCACGCCACGGTTGATCGCGTCACGCAGTGAGTCCCGGATCGACTCGGCCAGCGACCCCTGGGCCCGCAGCGGACCGATCTCGTTCAGTTCGTCCACGGCAGCCCGTTCTGTTCGTGCATGGGGGTCAGTATGCCCCTGCTCGCGACGAGCCGGGCGTCGATCGACGCGGCGACGGTGTTAATGTCGCGCCGGTGAGGACATCGGCCCACCCCGGCGCGCGGCCGGCCTTCCTACCGCTGTCGGCCACGACATGGTTGTCGACACCTGGCCGGGTCGCGGTGGTGTGGCTGCTCAGCCGACTGCTGATCGGCATCGTGTACGCGACGCCGGCGGAGAACTACATCGCCGGGGATCCCTACTACTACTGGCGAAAGCTCGGGGCCATGGCCGAGGTGGGACTCGGCGGCACGATGCAGGAGTACCCGACACCGGCGGTGTGGGTGCTGCAGTTGCCGTGGCTCCTGGGCTGCGGCACCACCGTCGGGTACGTCGTCGCGTTCGCCCTGCTGATGTTGGCCTGCGATGCCCTGCTGACCGTCGGGTTGTGGCGCGCCGGGGGCCGCCGCCGGACCGCAGCGCTGGAGTTCTGGTTGGTCTTCCTGGTCGTGTTCGGCCCGTTGGCCTACTTCCGCTTCGACCTGCTCCCGGCGGTCCTGGTCGCTGCGGCCTTGCTGTTCAGCGCCGCCCGACCCGCCGTCGCCGGCGCCCTGGTGGGCGTGGGCGCGGCGATCAAGCTGTGGCCGGCGCTGGTCTACCCGGCACTGCTCGCCCGACCCGGCCGTGGCCGGACCCCGACCACGGTCGGCTTCGTGGTGGCCGGGTTCGGGCTGGCCCTGGTCAGCCTGCTGATCGGCGGTTGGGAACGCCTGGTGTCCCCGCTGACCTGGCAGTCCGACCGCGGCCTGCAGATCGAGTCGATCCCGGCCACCGCGTTGATGGCGGCGCGGGCCGTACGCCCCGACCTGTGGGTGGTCGAACTCTCGCAGTACAACGCGTACGAGCTGATGTCCGGTCCGGGGGTGGCCGCGATGACGGTCACCTCGTCGGTGCTGACGGTGCTGGGCGGACTCACCATCGTGCTGATCCTGGCCCGGGCGTTGGTCCCCGGCTTCGGCCGGCACACCGACCCCCGCCGGATCCCCGACGCGTGGCACATCGGGATGATCGTGATGGCGCTGGTGCTGATCCTGATCATCACCAACAAGACCCTCAGCCCGCAGTACGTGACCTGGCTCGGCGGGCCACTGGTGTACATGTTCCTGCACAGTGGCCGGACCGGGCAGCGATCCGCACTGACGCAACGGCTGGCCGTCGGTGTGCTGGTGCTCGCGGGGCTGACCCATCTGGTCTACCCGTTGCTCTACACCCCCTTGTACAGCGGCGGAAGCCTGATGTGGCTGCCCACACTCGCGCTGGCGCTGCGCAACCTCGGGCTGGTGATCCTCACGGTGTGGGTGGTGCTGCTGGCACTGCGACCGCCGCGGCCCCCCGTGGTAGCCGACCAGCAGAACCCTGCAGCTGTCGCCGACGACGTCTCCTGAGGCTGCCGGTTCCGGCACCGTCGAGGCGGTCCGGGTGACACCGGCACGTGACGATGATGGCGGGACACTCCGCCCCCGTCTCGAAGGAGAGAGCTCCCCCATGACCACCAGACGCACCCTGCTCACCGGCGTCGGCCTCGGCATCGCAGCCGCCGGCACCGTCGGACTGCCCGCCCTGACCGCCAACGCGTTCACCATCGACCCAGTCCTCTGCCGCCGGGTCCAGCGCGCGCTGGCAGGGATGTGGTGGGGCCTCGACTACGACGCCGGCGACCTCGACGGCAAGTACGGCGACCGCACCGCGAAGGCCACCCGGGCGTTTCAGGCCTACCACGGGCTGACGATCGACGGGAAGCCCGGACCGGCCACCCAGGCCAAGCTGTTCGACCGGGTCAAGATCGTGCAGAAGGTGGCCGGGGTGGCCCAGGACGGCAGCTACGGCACGAACACCAAGTCGGCGGTGGCAGCCTGGCAGCGGAGCAAGGGCCTCCACGCCGACGGGATCGCCGGCCCGGGCACGATGTCGAAGGCGGGCATCGTCCGCAAGTACTCCGGCAGCGGGGTCGGTGGCACGATCACGCGGGCCGAGATCATCGCCCGGGCCGGCTTCTGGGTCCTCATCGATCCGCCGTACGACCGTGGCGCCTGGCCGTCGGACCCCCACGGCCGCGGGTACCGCTCGGACTGCTCGGGCTACGTCTCGATGTGCCTGCACGCCGGCTCGTCCTACTCCACCCGCTCGCTGCCGAACGTCACCCACACGATCAGCAAGTCGTCGCTGCGGCCGGGCGACCTGCTGAACCGGTACGACTATCACGTCACCCTGTTCAACGGCTGGACCAGCTCGGCGCGGACCCACTACTACGGCTTCGACACCCGTGGCAGCAAGGGGCTGTACGAGCGCGTGATCCCGTACTCCTACCCGGGCGGCTTCCTGACCCCGCGGCGGTACAACAACGTGGCCTGATCCCCGAACCGCACCCGGGCCACGACGAGGCCACCACCCGCTCGGGTGGTGGCCTCCTTGTCGTCCCCGGAGCGTCTGGCTCGGCCGGATCGGACGCCGGTTCCGGTTCCGGCAGCGTCGAACGGTTCAAAGGTGACACCGATCCGTGACGATGCTGAAACCAGTAAGGCAACCGATCGAAGGAGACACCGCCATGACATCGCGACGCACACTGCTCACCGGAGCCCTCGGCATCGCTGCCGTCGGTACCGTCGGACTGCCGGCACTCGAAGCCAACGCCTTCACCATCGACCCCAACACCTGCGCCCGGGTGCAACGTGCCCTGGCGGGCATGTGGTGGGGGCTCGAGTACACCCGGTCCGATCTCGACGCCGAGTACGGCCCCCGGACGGCGATGGCCACCCGGGTGTTTCAGGCGTACCACGGGCTGACGATCGACGGGAAGCCCGGCCCACTCACCCAGGCCAAGCTGTTCGACCGGGCGAAGGTCGTGCAGCAGGTGGCCGGAGTCAGCAAGCGGGACGGCAACTACAACCAGGCCACGTTGGCCGCCGTCACCGCGTGGCAGCAGAGCAAGGGCCTGACCGCGGACGGCATCGCCGGCCCCGGCACGATGTCGAAGGCCGGCATCGACCGCCAGTTCTCCGGCAGTTCCGTCGGGGGCAACATCACCCGGGCCGAAGTCATTGCCCGGGCAGGGTTCTGGGTGCTGCTCGACCCGGCGTACAGCCGGACCGGGCCGTGGTTCTCCGATCCCCACGGGAAGACCTACCGACGGGACTGCTCGGGCTACGTGTCGATGTGCCTGCACGCCTCCAAGGCCCACTCCACCCACACGATGCACGAGATCTCGTACGAGATCGACAAGTCGGCGCTGCGGCCGGGCGACATCCTGAACCAGTCCGCCTACCACGTCACCCTGTTCGACGGCTGGACCAGCTCGGCCAGGACCCACTACGACGGCTTCGACACCCGGGGCGACTACGGCTTGGAGGCGCGTGAGATCCCGTACGACTACCCCGGTGACTTCCTGCACCCGCGCCGGTACCACAACATCGTCTGACCCGGCGAAACGGGCCGCCGCAGGGCGCCCGGACCGAGCGACGCCACCACCCGCTGCGGGTGGTGGCGTCGCTCGGTGAAAGGCGGACCTTGATCAGGTGCGCTCGAACTTCTGCACCTTCGGGTCCTTGGCCACCTGGTCGACGGCGGCCTGCATGGTCGCCGAGTACTGGTCGGCGGTCATCTTGCCCGACATGAGGTTGCGGGTGGCGTCGGTGGCGGCGGTCTTCAACGCCGCGTACCAGGTCATGAACTTGACCTCGAAGATGTCCTCACCGGCGGCGCCCGAGACCTCGGCGACCGAGGCCAGCGCGCTCGACGGATCGGTCAGGTTGTCACCCGCCCCCTTCACCGCGGCCAGGTTGCCGGTCAGCTCGGCGAACTTCGACGTACCGGCGTTGCTCAGCATCACCCGCAGGTACTCCTGACCACCGGCATGGTTCTTCGCCTTCGTCGGCAGGATGAACGGCTCGCCCGAGCCACCCGAGATGGCGCCCTGCGGCATCGCATCCTCCGCGGTGAGCGACGGCAGGGCCTGGACGACCATGTCAAAGCCGTCGGGCACCTTGCCCTTCATCTCGTTCTCCAACCACGAACCACACGGGATCATCGCGGCGGCACCGTTCAGCCACTCGGTCTGCGAGGTGGTGTGGTCCATGCCGACCGCGGCCGGCAGGATGAAGCCGGCGGCGGCGACCTCCTCCCACGCCTTGGCGGCAGCAAGGATCGAGTCGTTGGTCCAGGCGTCCGGCTCCAGGTTGTCGATCTTGAGCAGGACGTCGTTGCCACCGTGCTTGACCGCCATCTGGCAGAGCACGTTCGCCATGTACTGGCTGTGCACGCCGGTGTGGATGTAGGGGGCCATCGACCCCTCGCTCTTGATCTTCTCGCACAGGGCCATGAAGTCGTCCATCGTCGTGGCCGGCTCCCACCCCTTCTCCTCGAACAAGGGCTTGGAGTACCAGATGCCCCACATCGAGAACACGTAGCCGAGCTGGCGCATCACGCCGTCGAACGAACCGGACTCCTTGGCCCCCGGCAACAGCAGGTCGCCGATCTTGACGTTCGGGTCGTCGATGCTGGGCGCGTCGAGCACCGCCTGCAGGTCGGCCAGCTGGTTCTGGGCGACCAGCTGCGCCACCGGCATCGCATCGGCACCGGAGTTGTCGATCACCTCCGGCGGCTCACCGCTGGAGAACCGGGGCTGCAGGGTGGAGCCGATCTTGACCGTGGCGGTCATCTTGGCGCCGCCGCCCCACATCTCGTTGTACATCTCGACGTGAGCCTTGCCGTACTCCTGGCCGTAGCCGCCGTCGAAGATGACGACCTCCATCGGCGTGCCCTCGACGACGCCGAACGGGTTCTCCGCCGACTTCTCGGCACCCCCACCCTCCTCGGTCGGCTCGGTGCCGCCACCGGCACCGCCGGTGGCGCAGGCGGCCAGCGCCCCCGACCCGAGCAGTACCGCGCCGGTCGCCGCCGACCTGAGGATCGTCCGGCGCGAGAGCCGGAACCCGTCAGTTGGGTTGTTGGTCATGATCTTCCTTTCTGGTGTGGTCGACGCTCACTTCAGGGCGCCGGCGGTCATGCCTTCCTGGATCTGCTTCTGGAACACGAGGTAGAGGATGAGGACCGGCGCCATGCCGATCGTGAGTCCGGCGAACAGGCCGGAGAAGTCCGCCGCGTACCCCGCCTCGGCGGCCATCTTGGCCAACCCCTGCGGGACCACGTACATCGACGGATCGTCGTTGTTGACGAACAGCGGAATGATGTACTGGTTCCACAGTCCGAGGCTGTTGAAGATGCCGATGCTGATCAGTCCGGGGCGCGCCATCGGCAGCATGACCAGGAAGAACGTCCGGAAGTGTCCGGCGCCGTCCACGAACGCGGCCTCGAAGATCTCCTTCGGCAACGACTGGAAGAACGACATCAGGAAGAAGATGGTGAACGGCAGCGCGAACGCCACGTAGACCGCGATCAGGCCGTGGTAGGAGCCGATCAGGTCCAGCCCGCGCATCACGCCGTACAGCGGGACCATCGCGACCAGGATCGGGATGGCGTTCGCCGCGACGAACAGCACCGTCAGCAACCTGCGGAACGGGAAGTCGTAGCGGGCCAGGCAGTACGCGACCATCGAGCCCAGCACCATCACCACGATCACCGAGACCCCGACGATGATCAACGAGTTCTTGAAGTAGACCCCGAAGTTGGAGTCGTTCCACGCCCTGGCGTAGTTCTCCCACATCAGGTTCTGCGGCAGCCGCCACGAGTCGATGAAGATCTCGTTGTCGGTCTTCAGCGAACTGGCCAGCACCCACAGGATCGGGATCACCGTGATCAGCGTCCAGATGCCGAGGATGACGTAGGTGATCACCATCGTGACCGTGCCACTGGCACCGCGCTTGGTGAGTTCGTCCCCGGAGCCGTTCCCGGCGCCGGCAGCGGACCGCTGCTCCACCGTGGTGTCCTTCGGCTCGGTCACCTGCTCTGCGCTGCTCACAGCTCCACCTGCTCTCGACGCGTGATCCGGAAGGTCAGTGCGGCCAGCACCAGGGTGATCAGGAAGATGATCACGCCCTGGGCGGAGGCGTACCCGAAGTAGCCCTCCTGCTTGCTCAGGAAGAGCGACAACGCCATCACCGTGGTCGCGCTGTCGGGGCCACCCGGGCCGACGGTCATCACCTGGACGATGGCCAGGGCGTCCAGACTGAGGATGGCGATGTAGATGAAGGCCGTCTGCACCGACGGCCACAGCAGCGGCAGGGTGATCCGCATGAACGTGGCGAGCTTGCCCGCGCGGTCGATCGCGGCAGCCTCCAGCAGCTCGCGCGGGATCGAGGCCATCGCGGCGGTGAAGTACACCATGTAGAAGCCGACGTTCATCCAGACCAGCACCACGACCACACAGGCCAGGGCGAACCGGGTGTCCACCAACCAGGCCGGCGGGTTGGATCCCGGTGCCACCAAGCGGATCAGCGAGTTCAGCAAGCCGTTCGGCTGGAACAACTGCTGGAACAGGATGCCGAGCGCGGCGACCGAGATGACCTGCGGGACGAAGAACAGGATCCGGAAGAAGCCGGACCCCGGGACGCCCTTGATCTGGCCACCCTTGGTCGACCCCGACAGGTTGAGCATCGAGGCGAAGAAGAGGGCGATCACGATCGTGATGACCGGAACCGTCACCAGCAACACGAGGTTGTTGCGCAGCCCGCGCCAGAAGACCGCATCGGCCACGCCCTCGAAGCCGAAGATGTAGGCGAAGTTCTGCAGGCCAACGATGTTGAAGGTCTCCGAGTAGCCCGTCCAGTCCGTCATGCCCAGGTAGAACGCCTGGACGTACGGCGACACCACGAAGATGCCGAACAGGGCCAGCGGTAGCACCAGGAACGTGATCAGGAACGCGGTCTGGCCACGCTTCACGGTCTCCTCCTCGTCACGGTCGGCGGGCCGCACTGCGCGGCGGGACTCACTTGCGCAGCACACACAATCACAGGTCGACGCCGTTGGGGTGATTTTCACCCAGACGACCCCGAATCGCCACCATGCCGTGGCCAAAGCGTGATCCTGGGGGCATGATCAACGGTGTGAATCACGACCGTGCAGTCTTGGGGGCCGACGTCGGTGGCAGCACCACCCGGGTGGCGGTGGCCACCGCAGCGGGTGAGGTCGTGGCGGTGGTACGCGGACCCGCCGGGAACCCTGCCGCGGTGGGGCTCCCGGCCGCGATCGACGCCGTCCGTTCGGCATGCGCCGAGGCGCTCCGGCTCGCCCACGAACGGGCCGGAACCCCGCTGGAGCCGGTCCGGGCGGTGATCGGCCTGGCCGGCGCGACGACCCTGCGGGGTACGCCCTCGGCGGACGTGTTCGCCTCGGGCGTGTTGCCGGGCGTGTCGGTACGACTCGTGTCGGACTTCGCGGTCGCGCTGTCCTCGGCGACCGACCGACCTCGTGGGATCGTCACGATCGCCGGGACCGGATCGGGGGCGATGGAGATCGCCGACGGCGAGGATGCGGTCCGGCGGGACGGTTGGGGCTGGTTGCTCGGTGACGAAGGGTCCGGCTTCTGGCTGGGCCGCGAAGCCGTGAGGGCCACCCTGCGCGCCGGGGACGCCGGGGACCCACCCACCGGGCTCTCCGCTGCGGTGCACGAGGCGCTCGGCACGTCGTCGGTCACCGAACTGATCGCGGCCTGCTACGGCCGTCCGCCGCGTGACCTGGCGGAGTTGGCGCCGGTGGTCAGCCGCCACGTCGACGACCCGACCGCGGCAGTCATCCTGGAGCAGGCGGCCGTGCTCGTCGCCGACCGGGTGCTCGGGCTCCGGCAGGGGCGCGAGGACCTGCCGGTGGTGCTGGCCGGGTCGCTGCTGACCCCCGGCGGCCCGCTCGCCGACCCGGTCCGTACGGCGTTGCTGGCGGCCGGGGTGACCGACCTGCGACACGCCGGGGACGGCCTCGCCGGTGCCCTGTGGCTCGCCGGACGACCCGACCAGGACGACACGACCACACCACGCGCCCGCTGGTCTCAACTGTTGGGTAGCCTTGACCGGTGTCGGGCCACGGCTCGACCTCATCAGTAGCTCAGATCACGGAAGTAGGCGATGGTGGCCACCGAGCCAAGCGCATCCGGAACACCCACGGCAGTCGATTTCGGCCCCAACGACTGGCTGATCGAAGAGAAGTACGACCAGTTCCGGGCGGACGCCTCCTCGGTCGGCGAGGAGTGGCGGGCCTACTTCGAGGCGAACCCTCCCGGGGCGACCGAGGGCGCTGCGCCGTCACCGAACGAGGCGCGATCCGCGAAGCCTGCGTCGGCCTCGTCGGCCACCGCCCCCGAAGCGGCGGCCACCGCAGCCAAGCAGCAGTCGACCGACCCCGCCGAGCAGAAGGTGAAGTCGGTCTCGAAGCCGGCCGGAAAGTCGGAGAAGCCGGGGAACTCGGAGAAGCCGGGGAACTCGGACAAGGCCGGGAGCTCGGCGAAGGCGGGCACGTCGACGAAGGCCGCGTCCGGCCGTTCCCGACGGGCGACCGTGGAGACCCCGCACGAGGTGAAGGAGACCCGGCCCGCGAAGCCGGGATCCGGTGGTGGCCTGCCCGCCGACCCGCCGAACCCGGCGGACCGTCCCGAGGCGGGGCGCCAGGAGCCGGTGAACGAGAAGATGCGGGGCGCCAGCGCGCGTACCGCCAAGAACATGGACCTGTCGCTCAGCCTGCCGGTCGCGACCAGCGTCCGGTCGCTACCGGTGAAGTTGATCATCGACCAGCGCGTGGTGATCAACAACCACCTGCGCCGTGCCCGTGGCGGCAAGGTGTCGTACACCCACCTGATCGGGTACGCGATGGTGAAGGCCCTCGCCGAGGTGCCCGACATGAACAACGCCTACGCCGAGATCGACGGCAAACCGCACCTGGTGGTGCCGGCCGACATCAACCTGGGCATCGCCATCGACATGCCCAAGCCTGACGGCACCCGACAACTGCTGGTGCCCAACATCAAGGGCTGCCAGGACCTCGACTTCGCCCAGTTCTGGGCCGCCTACGAGGACGTCGTGCAGCGGGCCCGCGCCAACAAGCTGACCCTCGACGACTTCGCCGGCACCACGATCTCGCTGACGAACCCGGGCACCTTGGGCACCAACCACTCGGTGCCTCGGCTGATGAACGGGCAGGGCTGCATCATCGGCGTCGGCTCGATGGACTACCCGCCGGAGTTCCAGGGTTCGGATCCGGAGCGGCTGAGCGACATGTCGGTGTCGAAGGTGATGACGCTGACCTCGACGTACGACCACCGCGTCATCCAGGGCGCGGTCTCGGGCGTCTACCTGGCGACCCTGCACAAGCTGCTGCTGGGCGAGAACGGCTTCTACGACGAGATCTTCGAGGCGTTGCGGATCCCGTACGAGCCGATCCGGTGGGCCACCGACACCTCGGACCACCACGAGGACCAGATCGGCAAGCAGGCCCGGGTGATGGAGCTGATCAACGCCTACCGGGTCTCGGGTCACCTGATGGCCGACACCGACCCGCTGGAGTACCGCCAGCGTTCCAGCCACGACCTCGACGTGCAGACCCACGGCCTGACGCTGTGGGACCTGGACCGGACCTTCGCCACCGGCTCCTTCGCCAAGGGGGAACGCCTGCCACTGCGCAAGATTCTCGGCATCCTGCGCGACTCGTACTGTCGCACCATCGGCATCGAGTACATGCACATCCTTGATCACAAGCAGCGCGAGTGGATCCAGCACCGGGTGGAGCGGACCCACGAGTCGCTCCCCCGCGAGGAACACCTGCGGATCCTCGACAAGCTCAACGAGGCCGAGATCTTCGAGACCTTCCTGCAGACCAAGTTCGTCGGCCAGAAGCGGTTCTCCCTCGAGGGCGGCGAGTCCGGCATCGCGCTGCTGGACGAGATCTGCGAGCAGGCCGCCAACGCAGGCCTGATCGAGGTCTGCATCGGCATGCCGCACCGTGGCCGGCTCAACGTGCTGGCCAACGTGGTCGGCAAGTCGTACGGCCAGATCTTCAAGGAGTTCGAGGGCAACATCGACCCCCGGTCGGTGCAGGGCTCGGGCGACGTGAAGTACCACCTCGGCTCGGAGGGCCAGTTCACCGCGCTCACCGGCAACACGATCAAGACCTCGGTCGCTGCCAACCCGAGCCACCTCGAGGCGGTCAACCCGGTGCTCGAGGGCATCACCCGGGCCAAGCAGGACATCCTCGACCGGGGCGGCGAGTTCCCGGTGCTGCCGGTGCTGATGCACGGTGACGCCGCCTTCGCCGGGCAGGGTGTGGTGGCAGAGACGCTCAACCTGAGCCAGCTCCGCGGTTACCGGACCGGCGGCACGATCCACCTGGTGATCAACAACCAGGTCGGCTTCACCACCTCGCCGACCGAGTCCCGCTCCTCGATGTACTGCACCGACGTCGCCCGGATGGTGCAGGCCCCGATCTTCCACGTCAACGGGGACGACCCCGAGGCGTGCATCCGGGTCGCCCGGTTGGCGTTCGAGTTCCGCCAGGCGTTCAACAAGGACGTCGTGATCGACCTCGTGTGCTACCGCCGCCGCGGCCACAACGAGGGCGACGACCCGAGCTTCACCCAGCCGCTGATGTACAGCCTGATCGAGAAGAAGCGGTCGGTGCGCAAGCTCTACACCGAGGCCCTGATCGGCCGCGGTGACATCTCGGTGGAGGACGCCGAGGAGGTCTGGCAGCGCTTCCAGAAGCGGCTCGAGGACGTGTTCGAGGAGGTCCGGCAGAACAAGGGCCCCGAGGACGAGGAGTACGCCCGGGTTCCCGCCTACCCGACCAAGGAGGGCGTCGAGCACGGCACCTCGATCCCGTTGGAGACCATGAAGAAGGTCGCCGACGCCTACACCAACGTGCCCGACGGATTCACCGTCCACCCGAAGGTGTTGCCGCAGCTGCAGCGCCGGGCCGCCGCGATCACCCAGGGCCCGATCGACTGGGCCACCGCAGAGATGTTGGCCATCGGATCCCTGCTCGAGGAGGGTCGTCCGGTCCGGCTGACCGGCCAGGACACCCGCCGCGGCACGTTCGTGCAGCGGTTCGCCGCGGTGGTCGATCGCCGCACCGGTGACTCCTGGGTGCCGCTGAAGCACATCGATGACGACCAGGGGAAGTTCCACGTGTTCGACTCGCTGCTCAGCGAGTACGCCGCGGTGGGCTTCGAGTACGGCTACTCGGTCGCCCGGCCCGATGCGCTGGTGCTGTGGGAGGCGCAGTTCGGCGACTTCGTCAACGGCGCGCAGATCATCACCGACGAGTTCATCACCTCCGGTCAGGCCAAGTGGACCCAGAAGTCCGGGGTCGTGCTGCTGTTGCCGCACGCGTACGAGGGCCAGGGGCCCGACCACTCGTCGGCCCGGTTGGAGCGGTGGTTGCAGCTGGCTGCCGAGGAGGCCATCCGGGTGGCGTTCCCGTCGTCGCCGGCGAACTACTTCCACTTGCTCCGCGAGCAAGCACTGCGCGAGGACCACCGACCGCTGATCGTGCTCACCCCGAAGTCGATGCTGCGCAACAAGCTGGCCACCTCACAGCCCGACGACTTCACCTCCGGTCGCTGGTCGCCGGTGCTGGACGATCCGAGCGTCGCCGACCCGTCGAAGGTCGAGAAGGTGATCCTCTGCTCGGGCAAGGTCCGCTGGGACCTGGTGCGGCAGCGGGAGCGCAACGAGCTGACCGGTCGGATCGCGGTGATCGCGGTCGAGGGCCTGTATCCCCTGCCCGGGCAGCGGATTGCCGAGGCCCTGGCTCCGTACGAGCACCTCGACACCGTCACCTGGGTGCAGGAGGAGCCGGCCAACCAGGGCGCCCTGGCCTACATGTCGCTGCACCTGCAGAAGGTACTCGCCGACCGCGCCCCGGGCCACCCGTGGCAGCTCCGGCACGTGTCGCGTCCGGCCTCGGCAGCACCGTCGGTCGGCTCGGCGAAGATCCACGAGCGTGAGCAGCACGACCTGATCGACCGGGCGCTGGAGCTGAACGGCTGAGCGGCGGGACGGCCCGATGGACGAGCTGGTGGTCGAGAAGGTGCTGACCGCCGTCGATCAGGTGCCGCCCGGCCGGGTCGTCTCGTACGGCGACATCGCGGCCCTGGTCGGCACCGGGCCTCGCCAGGTCGGGTCGGTGATGAGCCACCACGGCGCCGGGGTGGCGTGGTGGCGGGTCACCAGCCATGCCGGTGACATCGTCGCCCACAGCCGACAACGGGCACTCGAGCACTGGGCCACCGAGGGAATCGAGCTCAAGCCGAACGGGCTCGGCTGTCGGATCGCGCAGTACCGTGCCGACCTGGTCCAGCTGGCCGACGACTACGAGGCCGCGATCGGTGTCGTGCTCGAGCCGGACCATGATCAGGACCGGGACCAAGATCAAGAGCAGGATCAGCGACGGGACCGGTAGCGACTGGGTGGGACCCCGACGAGCCGGGTGAAGTCCCGGACGAAGTGGGCCTGGTCGTACCAGCCGTACGTTGCTGCCAGGTCGGCCATCGAGCCGTCGTACCCGCGGTCCAGTTCGGCCACCACGTCGTGCATCCGGTAGCGCGCCAGCACCCACTTGGGTCCGACCCCGACGTACCGCTCGAACAGTCGCTGCAGGCTGCGCTCGGTGATGGACCACCGCTGCTCGAGCTGTCCGGTCCGGATCAGGTCGCGGTCGGTCAGCATCTCGCTGATCATGGTCAGCAGCTCGGCGTACCGCGCGTCACCGGCGGCCAGTTTCGCCAGCGGGGCAAGGATCTCGTCGGTCCGGTCGACGAGGTCGGTGGCCGGCTCCGGGGTGCCGGCGCCGGCGCCCAGGTGCCGTAGCGGTTCCACCACCGTGGCGGGCAGCAGGTCGGCCGCCGGCACCACCCGATCCCGCAGTTCCTTGGCGTTCCGACCCGTGACGGCGGCCAACCCACCGGGACGGAACTTCACCCCCCACACCCAGCCGGCGCCGCTGATGTCGACGTCGAAGCGCTTGGTGACCAGCCCGGTCACCACGACCGGGTCAGCTGTCACCTCCGGTCGGGTGCGACCCCGCTCGACGGTGAGGTGGCAGGTCGGGTGCGGCAAGGTCTGTGCCGGGTACGACTCCCCCGCGGGCAGTGACCACTCCAGCCACCAGTAGTTCTCCACCACGGCGGCCAAGGAGTCGGCGCAGGGGAACCGTCGGGTCAGCACCACCCGTTGGTGCTCGGCGGGCCGGAGGATCCCCTGTCCGGTCCCGGTCGGTCCGGGTGGCGTTGTCGGCTTTGTCCAAGGCTGCACCCGGTGAGCGTACGAGACTGGCTGCGACACCAGTTGATCACCCGAGGAGGACCCCCGTCATGACCGATGCCACGAACCCTGCCGAGCCCCGGATCGCGATGGTGACCGTCGACTGTGCCGACCCCCGGGCCGAAGCCGCGTTCTGGTCCGGCCTGCTGGGTTGGCAGGTGGCGGCCGAGGAGGACGAGTACGCCATGCTCATCGGGCCGTCCAACGCCCTCGGGTTCGGCCGCGTCGACGGCTACCAGCCACCGGCGTGGCCGAACGAGCACGGTTCCAAGCAGTTCCACTTCGACCTGGCGTGCGACGACATCGCCGCCACCGAGGCCCGCTGCCTCGAGCTCGGGGCCACCGTGGCCGATCCGCAGGGCGGCGACGGCTGGCGGGTGCTGCTCGACCCGGCCGGGCACCCGTTCTGCCTGACCGACGCGGCCAACTGGGGCTGACGCCACGGGCGGTCATCCGGGGGCCGGCGCCGGTCCGCGCCTCAGCTGGCGCCCGGGAACCCGAGCTGGCGGCCGACTTCGTAGGCCGCGATCGCGGTCGCGTTCGACAGGTTGAGCGACCGTCGACCCGGGATCATCGGGATCCGCAGCCGATCGGTGACGTGCGGATCGCCCAGCACGTCGTCGGGCAGCCCGGTCGGCTCGGGGCCGAACAGCAAGACGTCACCTGACCGGTAGGCGATGTCGGTGTGCCAGTGGTCGGCGTGGGCGGTGAACGCGTACACCCGGCGCTCCCCCAGCACCTCCCACAGCTCCGCCAGGTCGGGGTGCACCGTGACCGCCGCCAGGTCGTGGTAGTCGAGCCCGGCCCGGCGCAGCCGGGCGTCGTCCAGCTCGAAGCCGAGCGGTTCCACCAGGTGCAGGTGGGCCCCGGTGACGGCTGCCAGTCGGATGGCGGCACCGGTGTTCTGCGGGATCCGCGGCTCGAAGTAGACCAGGTGGACCAGGGGCTCGGGCTGCCGCAGGGGTGCTGGGGTCGACGCGCCGGTCGTCGGCTGCGGCGCGTCGGTCGATACGGATTCCACGGGACAACCCTGCCACTAGACTCCCGTGCACCATGACAGCGCTCGAAGACACGTTCCGCACCCGGACCGGGGAGGCCCCGTCCGGCACCTGGTTCGCCCCCGGCCGGGTGAACCTGATCGGTGAGCACACCGACTACAACGACGGCTTCTGCATGCCGTTCGCCCTGCCCCACCGGGTCACCGTCGCGGCCGGTCCCCGCAAAGACGGGCAGTGGGTGATCACCTCGCAGAACAAGCACGAGACGGTCACCGTGGCACCGGCCGACCTCACTCCGGGCCGGCCCGGCTGGTCCTCGTACGCGGCCGGTGTGGTGTGGGCCCTGCGGCAGGCCGGGTACGACATCGCCGGGGCCGACCTGGTCCTCGAGTCCGACGTCCCGGTCGGTGCCGGGCTCTCGTCCTCGGCCGCCCTGGAGTGTGCGGTGCTGACCGCGCTGGCCGAACTGAACGGACTCGACATCGCCGGGATGGACCGGGCCCGACTGGCCCGGACGGCGGAGAACGAGTTCGTCGGCGCCCCGACCGGCCTGATGGACCAAGCCGCCTCGACTCTGTGCACCGCCGGCCACGCGCTGTTCTTCGACTGCCGAGACCTGACCGTCGAACAGGTGCCGTTCGACCCGGCGACCTTCGGCGTGGAGGTGCTCGTCCTCGACACCAACACCCCCCACTCACTGGTCGACTCCGAGTACGCCGAACGCCGCACCAGCTGCCACGAGGCGGCCCGACAACTCGGGGTGACCGCACTGCGGGAGGTGTCGGCCGACGGACTGGGCGACGCGTTGACCGCCCTGGCCGACCCACTCCTGCGCAAGCGGGTCCGGCACGTCGTCACCGAGAACGAACGGGTTCGGCAGGCGCGACAGGCCCTGCGTACGGGGTCGCTCGACGAGCTGGCACCCCTGCTCGACCAGAGCCACGCCTCGATGCGGGACGACTTCGAGATCACCGTCCCCACCGTCGACCTGGCCGTCGAGACCGCGCGGGCCGCCGGCGCCCTGGGCGCCCGGATGACCGGTGGCGGTTTCGGCGGCTGCATCATCGCGCTGGTGCCCGCCGGGCGTACCGACGAGGTCGGTGAGGAGGTGGCCCGCGCGTTCGCCGAAGCCGGGTACGCGGCCCCGGCCTGGTTCACCGCCACCCCGTCGGCGGGAGCCGGGCGACTGCGCTGACAGCGCCGGTCCGGGCGTGAAAAGGGGCGCCACAGCGACACAGCTGGACGCATGCGTCGCCGATGTCGCTGTCGCGCCCTTTCCTACGGGGCCCCCTTCAGTGCTGGCCGGCCGGACCGTTCGGATCGACGAACGCCCGCGTCGACGACGGCCAGAACACGCAGACCAGCACCGCGACCGACACCGCCGCCAACGCGACGGCGACCCACATCGTGGTGGGTCCGGCGAAGCTCCATGCGATCGGCAGGTGCAGGACGTTCGCGGCCACCGTCACGCCGCGGGCCCAGGAGCGTTCCCGCAACAGGCCACGGGCGGCGAGCAGCAGGGCGACGCCGTACGCCACGAAGACCACCACGGTGCCGACGGTGACCACGGCCCGGTCCAGGTTGACCTGGGTGGCGGCGATGACGCCGAACACCACCGCCACCGCGCCCTCCAGCGCGGTCAGCGCGGCCGCGGGCAGCAACAGGGGTGCGGCGGTGTTCAACCACGTCTTCGGTCGCTGCTCAGGCACGGCCCCAGTCAACCAGACCGGGCAATGGTCGGTCCGGTTCGGCCCGGGCGACCCCGGTGCAAGCCTCGACCCGGGGTGGAGGTATGGTGCTCCTCGGTGCTGTGCCACACGCATGCCGGGGAGAATTCCACGAATGTGAGCGAGCCAACGCCGCCATGCTCTTGTGCGCTGACCGATTTGTCGGCAATCTTAGCCGTGTCGTGTCAATCAGGTCGCGACACGATGAACGGTCAGAGCGGACCACACCCGATGACAAAATCTCTTGTGGTCCCGAGGACAGCAAGGTTGAAGGAGTGACACGCCATGGATTGGCGCCACAAGGCTGCCTGCCTTGACGAGGACCCCGAGCTGTTCTTTCCGATCGGAAACACCGGCCCGGCCCTCCTGCAGATCGAAGAGGCCAAGAAGGTCTGCAACCGCTGCGAGGTACGCGAACCGTGCCTGCAGTGGGCCATCGAAGCCGGCCAGGACCACGGTGTCTGGGGTGGCCTCAGTGAGGACGAGCGCCGCGCCCTGAAGCGTCGCGCCGCGAGGTCGCGCATCCGCAGCGCCTGACCCACCCGGCCCGGTGGCCGACGAGCAGAGCCTGCCCGTACGAGCCGCCCACCCTCTCGACCGCCTGCCATCCAGCAGGCGGTCTTTTGGGTTCCGGAAGCGCGACCCCGGTCGGGGCCGTGATCACTTCGAGCGTGGCACGACCACCTCGGCGATCGTGCCGACCACGGGCTGACCGTTCAGCGAGGTGCCGGTCAGGTTCTTCAGCTCGAAGGAGCCCCCGAGGTCGGTGATCATGGACTGCACGATCGACAGTCCCAGGCTGGTCGTCCGCGCCAGGTCGAAGTCGTCCGGCAGCGGCTGCCCCTCGACCCGGATCCGTGCCCGCACCCGATCACCCAGGTCGTCGGCGATCACGTCCACCTCCCCGGGGCCCTGCTGCAATCCGTGCTCGATGCCGTTCTGGCACAGCTCGGTCACCACCAGTGACAGGCTCGTGGCGACACCTGCCGACACCGTGCCGAAGCTGCCGACCCGCCGTACGGTCGCCTCGGAGTGGGTCGTCGCGACGGTGGCGAGCATCCGCAGCACCTGGTCGATCACCGCGTCGAACTCCACCTGTTCGTCGAACGCCTGCGACAACACCTCGTGCACCGCGGCGATCGACGACACCCGAGCCATCGCGGCGTCGAGGGCACCGGCCGCCTCCGACGAGGTCATCCGGCGGGACTGCATCCGCAGCAGCGCGGCCACGGTCTGCAGGTTGTTCTTCACCCGGTGGTGCATCTCCCGGATCGTGGCGTTCTTCGACAACAGTTCCCGTTCGCGGTTGCGCAGGTCGGTGACGTCGCGGCACACCACGACCGCACCGACCCGGACCCCGGACCGGTCCAGCGGGATCACCCGCAGCTGCACCTGCGCGTACGTGGTCACCGCCTCGCACTCGCGGGCGTTGCGGCCCGAGAGGGCACTGATCAGCGCCTCATGGCTCGGCGTCTCCCCCGCCGGGGCCATCTGTGCGGTGAGCTGGGCCAGGTTCTCGTCCTCGAGGTCCATCCACCAGCCCAACCGTCGGTAGGCGCTGACCGCGTTCGGGCTGGCGTACACCACGTCGCCCTCGTGATCGAGCTGGATCAACCCGTCCCCCACGTGCGGGGAGCTCGCACTCGCCCAGTCCATGTCGATCGGGAAGGTCTCGTTGGCCACCATCTCGGTCAGGCACTCCGCGATCGCCAGGTAGTGGCTCTCCATGGCACTCGGCCGGCGGATGCTGAGCTGGTTGGTGTGCCGCTCCAGTACCGCGATCACCTCGCCCTCGTACCGGATCGGGATGGCGGTCACCTCCACCGGGATCCCGGCGTGCAACTTGTTCTCGCTGGTCCGGTTCATCTCGCCCGAGACGAAGGCGCCGGTCACCAGGTGCTCGGGGACGTAGGCGATCGGGTCCCCGACGACGTCCTCGTACAACGACGTGGGCCCGGTCGCCGGGCGGATCTGCGCGGCGGCCCAGAACACGTTCGGGTCGGTGTCGGGCACCCACAGCACGAGGTCGGAGAACGCCAGGTCGGCGAGGATGTGCCACTGGGAGGTGAGCAGTTCGAGGTGGCGACGTTGCCCCTCGGTCATCTCCGCGTGATCGGAGACGACTTCGGCGAGGCTGGGCATGGGGCAACCCTATGGCAGAATGGACCGGCATCCCGCGGCTGGTTCGCGAACCGAGGGTGGGGTGTTCGACACCTGCGAACCGATGAGGAGATCACCATGGGCAAGACCGGCCGGAAGCGTCGTGCGCGTCGCAAGAAGGGCGCGAACCACGGCAAGCGTCCCAACGCCTGACCGTTCGTTCACCGACAACGGCCGCGCTCCCGCCACCTGGTGGGACGCGGCCGTTCCTGTGTCAGTCGTCAGTTGGTCTCGATGATCTGCAGGCGGGTCAGCACCCGCGCCCGCAGGCCCTCGGGGGCTGCGCTCCCGCAGTGCCGGTGCACCAACTCCTTGACCGCGTGGGTCAGGTCGTACTCGTCGAGGCACTGCTCGCAGATGTCGAGGTGCGCCCGGATGTCGTCGGCGTGCCGCTCCGGCATCTCGTGGTCCAGGAACTCGTGGATGTGCTGCAGCGCCCTCGTACAGTCGTCGTGCGTCGGCGCACCCGCCTCGGGCTGTTCGGTGGTCATCGGATCTCCTGCGTTTCGTTGGCGTCGTCCCGGATCCGGCCCACCCCGTAGCGGGCGGCGACGTCGGACAACAGCTCGCGCAGCTTGGCGCGGCCACGGTTGAGGCGCGACATCACGGTCCCGATCGGGGTGTCCATGATCTCGGCGATCTCCTTGTACGAGAACCCCTCGACATCGGCGAGGTAGACCGCCAGCCGGAACTCCGGATTCAGCTGCTCGAGCGCGGCGTTGACCTCGGTGTCACCGAGCCGGTCAAGGGCGATGCTCTCGGCCGAGGGCAACCCGGCCGAGGTGTGCGAGGCAGCGCGGGCGATCTGCCAGTCCTCGATGTCCTCCCCGTCGGACACCTTCGGTTCCCGCTGCTTCTTGCGGTACGTGTTGATGTAGGTGTTGGTGAGGATGCGGTAGAGCCACGCCTTGAGGTTCGTGCCCGGCTTGAACTGGTGGAAGGCGCCGTACGCCTTCGCGTACGCCTCCTGCACCAGGTCCTCGGCGTCGGCGGGCTTGCGGGTCATCCGCAGCGCCGCACCGTAGAGCTGGTCGAGGTACTGCAGGGCCTCGGCCTCGAACCGGGCGTCGAGCTCAGGTCCGCGGGTCGGGGTGTCGACGTCGGACTGCTCGGAGGTACTGATGTCGGTGGCCATCGCAGCCCACGATAGCGCCGGTCCGGAGAGTGTCGTCATCACACCCGTTCCAACACCGCTGCCGGGTCGGGCATTCCCGGCCGGCCACCGGGTGTGGCATCCGGGCTCCGTGCGCTCTGGGACACTGGGCTGGTGGCACGCCGACCCAGCAAGCATCTCCGGACGCCCCGTCCGTTGTCGACGGGGAGCTTCGCGACCACCGAGTCGCGCTCCGACGGCGACTGGCAGGTCCGTACGGTCACCGGGCAGGCCGCCACGAAGCCGTACCGGTGTCCCGGCTGCCAGCAGCAGATCGGCATCGGCACCCCGCACGTGGTCGTCTGGCCGTCGACGGTGACCAGCTGGACCGGCGGTGGCGTCGACGACCGCCGGCACTGGCACACCAGCTGCTGGGCCCGCCGCCGCTGACCCCGCCCATCGAGCCCGTCGAAGACGCCCGTCGAGCCGGTGGAGACGTCACACGACGGCGGTGACGAACTCCCGCACCGAGGCCACGACCAGGTCGATCGCGCGGCCGGGCGGGTCGTCGTCGGCCTTGCGCACCTTCATGCCGTGGTCGGCCCCGGCGATCTCGACGACGGTCACGTTCGCCGCGTCCGGCTGCTCCGCGAGGTGACCGGTGAGCTCGTCGTACCCACCGAAGGTGTCGCGGCTGCCCTGGCAGACCAGCACCGGAATTGTCGGGGTCAGCAGCTCCGCCAGTCGGCTCTTCTCCGGCCGGCCGGGTGGGTGCAGCGGGAACGAGAGGCAGACCACCCCGGCGGCACCGTCGACGTCGGCGGTACGGCAGGCCACCCTGGCGCCCGAGCTGCGGCCCCCGACGACGACGGGGCCGGGCCAGCGGCGAGTGGCCTCGGCGTACAGCGCGTGCCAGGCTCGGTCGAGGGTCGGGGCGGGCGCGGCGACCTTGCGGCCGGCGGTCTTCCACGGCTGCTGGACCAGCACCACCCGGACGCCGGCGTCGGGCAGTCGCTTCGCCACGGCGGTGAGGTCGGCGGCGTTGAGGCCGCCGGACGCACCATGGCCGAGCAGCAGCGTGGGTGCCTCCCCCGCCACGTCGCCGGCGACCAGCAGCCTGCCCTCGCCGACCGGGGTGTCCACCATGATCGACGGGGTGGCGACGTCCGGGTCGGGACCGGTCACGACTCCACCTCCGCGACCCGGTCGAGCAGTTCCGGACCGTTGTTGCGTACGGAGTTGACCTGCGTCGACACCGGGTAGGCCGCCAACATCGCCGGCTCGGTGACCTGCAGCAGTTCGAGCGCGTCGTCGGCGTCGGTCCGGGCCGGGTCGAGCCAGGCGTCCCACTGCGACCGGTCGATCACCATCGGCATCCGATCATGGATCCGGCCGGCGGCGTCGGTCGCCTCGGTGGTGATCACGGTGCAGCTCAACCACCAGGCCTCGTCGCCGTCGAGCTTCGGGTCCTTCCAGAACTCGTACAGCCCGGCCATCGCCAACAAGCCGTCGTCGGCCCGGTGGATGAAGTACGGCTGCTTGACCGGCTTGCCCTTCGCGCCGGTGCGGCCGGTGTCGTACCACTCGTAGTAGCCGTCGGCGGGCAGCAGGCAGCGGCGGGCGGCGAAGGCCTTGCGGTACGACGGCTTCTCGGCCACCGACTCGAGCCGCGCGTTGATCATGCGGGATCCGATCGAGGTGTCCTTGGCCCAGGACGGGACCAGCCCCCAGCGCAACGCCCGGAGCCGCCGTACGACCCCCTCGTCGCGGACCCGCTCCAACACGGCCGGCACCGGATCGGTCGGCGCGACGTTGAAGCTGGCACCCGGCAGGTCGTCGTCGATCTCGTCGATCTCGAACTCCTCGGTGAGCAGGTCGGGGTCGGCCGACGAGGCGTAGCGTCCGCACATGACTGCCACGGTATCCGGGCGGTCGCGATACCTCACGGCAGGATCGTCGCCGTCGGGTAGCGTTGGCCCCGACGACGACGGATCGAGAGAGGGAACGACATGACCTTGCTGCGCGCCGCTGCACGCACCATGCTGGCCAGCTACTTCGTACTCAACGGTGTCAAGACCCTGCGCAATCCGCACGAGTTGGTCCCGGCGACCCAGCCGCTGGCCGACACGGTGGTGCCGCTGGCGAAGAAGGTCGCCCCCGAACAGGTCGTCGACTACATCCCGACCGACACGGTCACCTTCGTCCGCGCCAACGGTGCGGTGCAGGTGCTCGGCGGCCTCGCCCTGGCCACCGGCAAGGCGCGACGGCTCGGTGCCCTGCTGCTGGCCGGCACGATCCTGCCCAACACGTTGACCAACCACGCGTTCTGGCGGGCCGAGGACGACGACGAGAAGTCGCAGCTCAAGGACGGCTTCGTCAAGGACGTGGCGCTGATCGGTGGCGTGCTGATCGCCGCTCAGGACACCGAGGGCAAGCCGAGTCTGATGTGGCGGGCGCAGGCGACCGGTGAGCGTGGTGCCAAGAAGGTCAGCCGCGGCTCGAAGAAGGCCGCCAAGGAGGCCAAGGATCTCGCCAAGGCCGCACGTCGCGACCTCGGCTTCAAGTGACGGAACGAGTACCCATGGCCGATTCGGCGACCACGCCCACCACTGACTGGTCCGCACCACAGGCGCCCTACTCCGTCGACGCCGTCGTGACCGTCCCGGGTTCGAAGTCGGAGACCAACCGGGCGCTGGTGCTGGCTGCCCTGTCCGACGGCCCCTCGACGATCACCGGTGGGCTCGTCGCCCGCGACAGCGAGTTGATGATCAGCGCCCTGCGGTCGTTGGGCGCCAAGATCGACACCGACGCCGGGACGCCGGACGAGCCCGCTTGGCGGATCACCCCGCCGGCCCGCCTGTCGGGGGGCGTCACGATCGACTGCGGTCTCGCCGGAACCGTGATGCGGTTCGTCGCCGCGCTGGCCGCGTTGACCGCCGACCCGGTCAAGCTGACCGGTGACCCGCACGCCTCGCAGCGCCCGATGCAGGGACTGCTCGACGGGCTCGGCCAGCTCGGCGCGACGGTCGAGGGCGACGCGTTGCCGTGCACGATCACCGGACCGGTCCGCGCCAGTGACGAACCGGTGGTGATCGACTCCTCGGCGTCCAGCCAGTTCGTGTCGGCGCTGCTGTTGATCGGCCCCCACCTGCCCGACGGGATCGAGATCCGGCACGAGGGCGGCACACTCCCCTCGAGGCCCCACATCCTCATGACCGTGCAGATGTTGAACGATCATGGCGTCCGGGTCGACGTCGACGGCGACCGCTGGGTCGTCCACCCGGGCCCGATCGCGGCGCTGGACGTCCACGTCGAACCGGACCTGTCGAATGCGGCACCGTTCCTGGCCGCGGCGGCGGTGACGATGGGGACGGTGACGATCCCCCACTGGCCGATGCAGACCCTGCAGCCCGGTGATCAACTGCGCCACATCTTCGACCAGTTCGGTTGCGAGACGGCACTGGACGACAGCGGGTTCACCGTGACCGGGGTGACCGAGCTCGACGGCATCGAGGTCGACCTGTCCGATGCCTCGGAGCTGACCCCCGTGGTCGCCGCGGTTGCCGCACTGGCCCAGAACACCAGCCACATCCACGGCGTGGGGCACATCCGCGGACACGAGACCGACCGGATCGCCGCCCTCGACACCGAGCTGACCGGACTGGGGGCCAAGGTCGACCAGCTGGACGACGGCCTGTCGGTCCACCCGGCCATGCTGCACGGCAACACGTTCGGCACCTACGCCGATCACCGGATGGCCCATGCGGGTGCGGTGCTCGGCCTGGTGGTCCACGACGTCGTGCTCGACGACATCGGCTGCACCTCCAAGACCATGCCGGAGTTCCCGGCCCTGTGGGCGAAGATGATCAGCGACACCGTGGCAGCCGTCGAGGCGGCCGCCGACGGTGAAGACGGCGACGCCATCCGGTCCTGATGGTCCGACGCGAGATCGGCGAGGACGACCAGGCAGGTTACGACCGACCCGGCAAACGGAACCGCGCCCGCACCAAGCGGCGGCCGGACTACTCCGACGCCGAGGTCGGCCTGGTGATGACGGTCGACCGCGGCCGCTACCAGTGCCTGGTCGACGACCGCCGGGTCCGCTGTACGAAGGCGCGGGCGCTGGGCCGCAAGGGAGTCATCGTCGGTGACCGGGTCCGCATCGTCGGTGACACCTCCGGTGACGAGGGGACGCTGGCCCGGATCGTCGAAGTCGTCGACCGCGAGACGGTGCTGCGTCGTACCGCCGATGACGACGACCCGTACGAGCGCCCGATCGTCGCCAACGCCACCCAGCTGGTGATCGTGACCGCGCTGGCCGACCCGCCGCCACGGACCGGCATGATCGACCGGATCCTGGTCGCCGGGTACGACGCCGGACTCGAACCGTTGCTGTGCCTGACGAAGGCCGACCTGGCGGACCCTGACGAGCTGCTGGCCGCGTACGAACCGCTCGGGGTGCCGGTGTCCGTGGTCCGACCCGGTGCCGACCTCACCGGGCTGCGGGATCTGCTGGCCGACGAGCGCAGCGTCTTCGTCGGGCACTCCGGCGTCGGGAAGTCGACCCTGGTGAACGCGCTGATCCCCGGCGCGGACCGGGAGATCGGCGTGGTGAACGACGTCACCGGCCGCGGCCGGCACACCTCCACCTCGGCCATCGCACTGGAACTCCCATCCCCTGGCGGCTGGGTGATCGACACCCCCGGCGTCCGGTCGTTCGGGCTGTCCCATGTCTCCCCCGACGACATCATCGCGGCCTTCGGTGACCTGGCCGAGGCGACTCACGCCTGCCCGCGCGCCTGCCCGCACACCGCCGACAGCCCCGGCTGCGGGCTGGACGCCGCCGTCGAGGCCGGCGAGGTGTCGGCCGACCGGGTCGAGTCGGTCCGGCGGATCCTGGCCGCTCGGGGCGAGCCCTCGTACTGACGGCAGCCTTTCGGCACACCCTGGAGGACCTGCGCCCGTAACGAAGGGCGCGGCCACCGGATAGCCTGTCGCCCATGCCCATCGACAACGGATTCACCGACGACCTGCGCCTCGCCCACCTGTTGGCCGACGACGCGGACTCGGTCACGACGAACCGATTCCGGGCCAGCGACCTGCGCGTCGACTCGAAGCCGGACATGACCCCGGTGACCGACGCCGACACGGCTGCGGAGGAGGCGATCCGTCGGACCCTGAAGCGGGCCCGGCCGCGTGACGCCGTGCACGGTGAGGAGCTCGACGACACCGGTTGGGGGCCGCGGCGCTGGGTGATCGACCCGATCGACGGCACCAAGAACTTCGTTCGCGGGGTGCCGGTCTGGGGCACCCTGATCTGCCTGATGATCGAGAACGAACCGGTCGTCGGTGTCGTCAGCGCGCCCGCGCTGGGGCGCCGTTGGTGGGCCTCGAAGGGTGAGGGTGCCTACGCGGGCAAGTCGCTGATGCAGCCCACGAAGCTGCAGGTGTCTCAGGTGAGCACGATCGAGGACGCCTCGCTGTCGTACGCGTCGATCTCGGGCTGGGTCGAGGCCGGCCAGGGCCAGGGGTTCGTCGACCTGCTGCGGCGTTGCTGGCGGACCCGTGCCTACGGCGACTTCTGGTCGTACATGCTGCTCGCCGAGGGAGCGGTCGACCTGGCCTGCGAGCCGGAGCTCGCCCTGCACGACATGGCCGCCTGCTCGGTCATCGTCTCCGAGGCCGGTGGCCGGTTCACCGACCTCGAGGGCAACGACGGGCCTCACGGGGCAGGCGGTTACGCCTCCAACGGCATCCTGCACGACGCCCTGCTGGAGCAGCTGCAGCCTGATGCCGACGTCGACGATGAGGCTTAGGACGAAGGCGCCTGAAGCACCGACCCTGTCACCACTGGACCGTGACCGGCTCGGTCGCCCCCTCGGAAAGGTCGATCAGCGCCCGGTGGCTGCCGGAGTGGTCCTGCACGACCAACTCGTGCACGGCGTCGGCGACCCGACGGCGCTCGAACCGGAACGGGGTGAGCGGGCCGTCGAGGACCCGGATCGCCCACGGTACGTCGACCACCGTGTCCCCCGGGCGGGCGAAGAACGCACCGTGCCGCGGGTCGGCGGACACCTGGATGACGCCGATCGACCGTAGTGCCGGATCGTCGTCCACCGACAGCTTCCTCGTCTCGAGCCGACCTGGCACATGCACCTCGAGTCGATCGTCGATCGCCAGTGCGGAACCGGCGTCGGTCGGCAGCTCGACCAGGCTCCGGCGGTGACCGTTGTAGACGTCGTCGGGGATCAGCAGGTTGAGGCCCCGGACCCCGATCAGCGGCGCATGGTAGTCCCCGATCGTGGTGAGCTGCAGACCGAGCACCGTCGTGTCGTCCGGTGCCGCCACCACGACCATGGTGGTGGTCGCGGCCGGAACGTCCGGTCGGGAACGCCAGCCCTCGGAGATCGACAGGTCCATCCCCTCCGCCACCCGGGTCAGCGTGGCGAACCCACCGTCGAAGGTCTGCTGGTGGTGGTGCACGACTCTCCGGTGCTTGGCCGAGCTCTCGGTCAGTGACGGAGCCGGTTCGGCGTCCTCCCACTGCAGCACCGGTGCCAGGTTCATCGACCACTCCGCGAAGTCCGGGCGGTCGGTGGGGAGCACCAGGGTCTGGGTCAGGGTCGCTGCCCGACGGCTGAACGAGGCGACACGCTTGGCCCCGCGCACCATCACGAAACCATGATCGGGATCGCTCCACGCCACCCGATCGAGGTTGATCGACTCCATCGGTTCGGGTGCCGGCTGCGCCGGGATCGTCGGGTTCGGGCCGGCGTGGTGCAGCCACCAGGCGAGGGCCGCTGCGCGGTCCCCCTCGATGCGGGTGTAGTAGTACGGTCGACGCTCGGCCAGCCCGCGGAGTCGACGGCCGTAGAAGCTCCCGTCGCCGTTCTCCGCCTGCTCGATGCCACACAGGTCGATGGCAGCCTCGGCAAGATCGGCTGCCTCGGTGTCACCGAGCACCCGCTCGGCGTACAACAGTGAGGGCAGCAGGTACTCCTGGCAGTACGCGTACCGCACCCGGGAGTCGCCGCCGATCCTGATCAACCGACCATCCGGTCCGATGCAGGGCCGGATCCTGCGCCACAGCTCATCTTGGTGCCAGTGCAGGGATTCCGGCACCGCCCACCCCTGCCGGACGAAGTCCTGGTGGGCAATCGCGACGTTGCTCGCACAGATCACCATGTAGCCCAGGTTCAGGTAACCGTGATGATCAAGGGCGTAGCTGTCGAAGAAGTTCGCACCGCGGTGCAGGTCGGCCACCCGATGGCCGTCGACCACCACCTCGGAGACGGCGTCCGCCGCGATCGACACCCCGTTCAGCAGCGACTCGACGGCCGTGCGGAGGTAGTCCTCGCGGCGCTCGCAGTCCGGGTAGGCCTGTGCCGTCCGCCACAGGTGGGTGCCGTTCCAGATGTTCGACTCCGGCGCGTTCTTCCCGCCGCTGGCCCACAGACCGGCCTGGATACCTCGGGTGTCACCGCGGACGTTGTCGTCGACCAGCCAGGTGGCCTCGGCGATCCGTTGTCGGCGCAGCAGCGCCTGGTCGTCCGCATCCAGTTGATCATGGAGCAGGTCGATGGCGAAAGCCGCTCGCTCGGGACCGAGCACACTGATCCACGTGCTGTCCCAGGGCCGGCCGTCGGTGGTCGGTCGGGTGCCCGTGCGGTGGGTACGGATGGCGTACCGCAGGCCGGCCAGTGCCCGCCGCCGCGCATGGTCCCGGACGGACTCGGTGCTGCCGTGCTCGGCGATCACCGCCGCCGCAGCAACCCATTTGTAGACGGTCTGCATCCCCCAACCGGGGTAGCCGGCGCCGTACCAAGCCAGTCCGTCGTCGGACTCGGTGACGTAGGCCTCGGCAGCGCCCAGCCACCGCTCCAGAAATTGGACGACCTGACCGGCCGGCTGGGTGGTGTCGTTGCTCAAGGAGTCCTCATCTCGGGGGATTCGCGTCGTGGTCGGCCTGGTACTCCTCCAGGATGGTGGAGGCGCCGTCGCTCATGAACGTCTGCACCGCACCCTTCCACGCCGACACCGGCTCGCGGCCGGCGATGATCGAGTCAACCGTGTCACCCAGCTTCCGGTTGAGGGTGGACAGCTTGCGCGCGCCGGTCTCGGAGTACAACCCGTACGTCGGGTTGCCCATGGCCTTGCTGGTGACGTCCTTCTGGTGCTCCCAGGCCGAGCGCACGGTGTCCGGGCGACCGGGTGAGTAGATCGCGCGGGCCGCATCGCACAGGTAGAGCGAGCCGATGTTCACCTCGTGGTTCTGTTCGGTCGGGATCGGGTCGGTGCCGTCGAGGGTGTAGTGCCTGCCGGCGATCCCTCGGTGCGGCCGCCGGCGCCCAGGGCGTGATCGTCATCGAAGTCAGCTGTGACGGCACGGCGCTGTCACGGCACTGGGTGATCCCGGCCGGGGCCGAGGCGGGCAACCAGTCCTTCGCCTGGCACGACGTCCCCGCGGGCTCGGTGTGCACGATCACCGAGCTCTCCGGTGGAGCGACCGGGGCAGTGATCGCCACCGTCACCGGCGTCGATCAGGAGGTGACGGTACCGGCGGGCGGCATCGTCACCGGCGGGTTCCTCAACACGTACGGCGAGGCCCCGGGATCCGGAGAAGTCCCGGGAACCGGCGAGACCCCGGGAACCGGCGAGACCCCAGGAACCGGAGAGACCCCAGGAACCGGAGAAGTCCCGGCCGTCGACAACACCTCCACCGAGCTGCCGCCGCTCGCTGACTCCGGCGCGCCGACCGGGCTGGCCGCGATCGTGCTCTTCGGCACCGGAGCCCTCGGTGCGGGACTGTGGCTGGTGTCCGGGCCACGCCGGCGGCGGCTGGGTGGAACGCGGTAGGGGTCAGTCGACGACGCGGAGCCGTACGGTCTCCGGCAGCTCTCGCAGCCGGTCCAGCAGCGCAGGGTCGAGCTGTCCGGCGAGGTCGGTGATCACGTAACCGAGGTCGCCGCGGGTCGACAGCATCTGACGCTCGATGTTGGCGCCGGACTCGGCGAGGATGCCGTTCACGTGGCCCATCACGCCGGGGACGTTCCGGTGCACGTGCAACAGCCGTGGGCCGAGGGTGGTGTCGTCCATCGCGACCTGCGGCACGTTCACCGCCATCGTGGTGGTGCCGTTGGTGACGAAGTCGCGCAGCTTGCCGGCGACGAACCGGCCGATGTCGACCTGGGCCTCCTGCGTCGACCCGCCGACGTGCGGGGTCAGGATGACGTTCGGGATCCCTTGCAGGCTTGAGGTGAACGCCTCGCCGGCAATCTTGGGCTCGGTCGGAAAGACGTCGACGGCGGCGCCGGCGATGTGTCCCGACACCAGGTGGTCGCGCAACGCGTCATGATCAACGACGAAGCCACGGCACAGATTGAGGAACAGGCTGCGTGGTCGCATCATCGCGAACTGCTCGGCACCGAACATCCCGGCGTTCCCGTCACGCCCGTCGACGTGCAGGCTGACCGTCTCGGCCTCGGCCAGCAGTTCCTCCAGACTGTCGCACCGCTGTGCGTTGCCCAACGCGAGCTTGTCGGCGATGTCGTAGTAGAGCACCCGCATCCCGATCGCCTCGGCCACCACCGACAACTGGCTGCCGATGTTGCCGTACCCGACGATGCCCAAGGTGCGACCGCGGACCTCGTGCGACCCGGAAGCCGACTTGTCCCACTCGCCGGCGTGCATCTTCTCGTTCTTCTCGGTCAGTCGGCGCGCCAGCGAGATGATCTCGGCGATCACCAGCTCCACCACCGACCGGGTGTTGGAGAACGGCGCGTTGAACACCGTCGTTCCCCGCGTCGTGGCCGAGGCCAGGTCGATCTGGTTGGTGCCGATGCAAAACGCCCCGACGGCCAACAGGTCAGGTGCTGCGGCCAACACCTCGTCGGTCACGTGCGTCTTGGACCGGATCCCCAGCAGGTCGACCCCCGGCAGCGCGTCGATCAACTCGTCGGCGTCCAGGGCCCCCTTGTGGGTGGCGACCTCGATCCCGCGCTCGCCGAGCAGCCGCTCGGCCTCGGGGTGGATGTTCTCCAGCAGCAGGGCCTTCATGGCACGAAGTGTAAGGAAATCGGTCGGCCTTTCGGCCCCGACGGTCGTCCGGCGAGATGCCCGCCGGAAGCACCACCGACCGCGATCCACGTCGTGCCGGATTACTCCTGTGCCGGAAGCCTTGGAACGGCGGACAACAATTCGGCCGTGTAGTCGTTGCGTGGGTTGCCGTACACCTCGTCGGCCGGTCCCTGCTCGACGATCCGACCCCGTTGCATCACCGCCACCCGGTCACACAGGTGCCGCACCACCCACAGGTCGTGCGACACCATCACCAACGTCAACTGCTGACTGTCCACCAGGTCGACCAGCAGGTTGAGCACCTGGGCCCGGATCGACACGTCCAACGCAGACACCGGCTCGTCGGCGATCAACACACGCGGTCGAGGAGCCAGGGCCCGGGCGAGCGCGATCCGCTGCCGCTGTCCCCCGGAGAACTCGTGCGGATACCGCCGGGCGGAGTCGGCCGGCAGCTTGACCGCGGCCAGCACCTCCGCCAACCGGGCCCGGCGATCGGTGGGGACGTCGTCGCGTCGCCGCAGCAGCGGGGACCGCAGCGGCTCGGTGATGATGTCGCCGACGGTCATCCTCGGGTTCAACGACGACCGCGGGTCCTGGAACACCACCTGCACCGCGCTGCGCAGGAATCCGAGTCGACGTTCCGACAGCCCGCCCAGCTCACGGCCCTCGTACGAGACGGTGCCGCTGGTCGGCCGGTCGAGGGCGGCCATCATGTTGATCAAGGTCGTCTTGCCCGACCCGGACTCCCCCACGATCCCGAGACGATCTCCGGGACGGACCGTCAGGTCGACGTCGGCGACGGCCTGCAGCCGGCCGGCACCGCTGCCGAACACCCGGTTCACCCCGACCAACTCGAAGCCGGTCATGATCGTTGCTCCCGCGGCACCGACGGGCGCTCCGACAACGGCCAGAAGTCCTCCACTGTGGGCAGCCGCTCCCCCGGCGGGACCTGGTCGAGTCGGGCGGTGGCCACCAACCCGGCGGTGTAGGGGTGCTCGGGCGCGGACAGCACCTGCTCCAGCGGGCCGGTCTCCACCACGACGCCGTCGTACATCACCGCCACCTCCGAACAGATCTGCGACACCACGGCCAGGTCATGGCTGATGAACAGGCAGGCCGCCCCGCGCTGGGTCAGCTCCTGGTCCAGCAGTGCCAGCACCTTGGCCTGCACGGTCACGTCCAGGGCCGTCGTCGGCTCGTCGCAGATGATCAACTGCGGGGTGTTGACCAGCGCCATCGCCATCATCACCCGCTGCCGCTGCCCACCGGACAGCTGGTGCGGGTAGCTGTCCGCGATCCGGGGTGGGTCAGGCAGGCCCACCTCGTCGAGCATCTCCAGGACGCGTTGCCGCGCGTGCTGCGGCCCACCTGAGGCCGACCGGGGATGGAGCAACAACACCTCGGCGACCTGCCGGCCGACCTTCATCGTCGGGTCGAGCGCGGTCATCGGCTCCTGGAACACCATCGACATCGTGTCGCCGCGGAGCCGGGCCAGCAGCCGGTCGGGGCGGCCCAGCACCGGGGTCCCACAGACCGTCACCGAGCCGGTGGCGTGGGCCTGCTCGGGCAACAGCCCCATCACCGCCAGCGCGGTCACCGACTTGCCCGAGCCGGACTCCCCGATCAGCCCGAGCCGTTGACCGGGTTCGATCCGCAAGCCCACCCCGTGCAGCACCGGCGGGCGGCGGCCGAACCCGACGACCAGGTCGTCGACCAGCAACGCCGGTCCCGAGTCCGGCGCCGGGTCCCGCTCCGGCGCGCTCATCGCATCTCCTTCAGCCGCGGGTCGAGCAGGTCGCGCAGGCCGTCGCCGAGCAGGTTGAACCCGAGCACCGCACACCCGATCGCCAGCCCGGGCCACAGTGCCAGCTCCGGATTGGAGAACAGGTAGGTCTGCGCATCGCGCAACATCCTGCCCCAGGTCGGCGTCGGCGGTCGGGTCGACAACCCGAGGTAGCTGAGTGCCGCCTCGGCCAGGATCGCGATGCCGAACGAGACCGACGCCTGCACCCCGATCACCGGCGCGATGTTGGGCAGCACGTGCCGGACGGCGATCATGGTCGGCCGGGTGCCCGACACCCGTGCCGCCGAGACGTAGTCGTGTGACATCACCTGTACGGTCCCGGCGCGGGCGATCCGGGCGAAGGCCGGCACCGTCGCCAGTCCGATCGCCACCATCGCCGTCACCGTGGACGCCCCGACGGCCGCGGCCAGCAGGATCGCCAACAGTAGTGCGGGGAACGCGTACCAGATGTCGGTGGCCCGCATGATCACCTCCGACAACCAACCCCCGCGTTGCCCGGCCACCACGCCCAGCGGGACGCCAAGCACCGCGGCGATCCCGACCGCGATCACCCCGATCAGCAGGCAGGCCCGCGCCGACACCATCAGTCGACTCAGGATGTCGATGCCGAACCCGTCAGTTCCCAACGGGTACGTCGATCCCGGCGGCCGGAGCACCGTGGCCGGATTGACCCGGATCGGGTCGTGCGGGGTCCAGACCCATGACACGACGGCCGTGAGAACGACCAACGCCACCAGCACCACCCCGACCACCAGATTCGCCCGCTTCACCGTACGGCCCGCCGCGTCCGCAACCGGGGATCGATCGCCAGGTACGACAGGTCGACCAGGAAGTTGATCAACAACACCACGAACACCAGCACCATCACGGTGCCCTGCACGACCATCAGGTCCCGTTCGGCGACCGCGGCGAGCAGGTGTGAGCCGAGGCCCGGGATCGCGAACACCTGCTCGATCACGATCGCCCCCACCAACAGTGTGCTCAACTGCAGGCCGAGCACGGTCACGACCTGCACCGCCACGTTCCGCAGCCCGTGCCGCAGCAGGGCGGAGTACCGCGGCCACCCGATGGCGCGGGCGGTCCGCAGGTAGTCCTCACCCAGCACCTCGAGGAAGGCCGAGCGGACGTAGCGGGTGAGCACGGCTCCCTGCACCAGCGACAGCGCCACCACCGGTAGCACCAGTCCCCACGCCCAGCGGGCCGGGTCGGTGGTGAGCGGGGTGTAGCCGCCGGCGGGGAACCAGCGCTGCCGCACCGCGAAGACCCAGACCAGCATGATCCCGGCCCAGAAGGCGGGGATGGCCAGCCCGGCCTGCGACAGTGCACTGGCGAAGAATCCGTCGACGTGCTGCCGACGTGCCGCCGCCCACATCCCCAGGGGGACGGCGATCACCAGCGCCAGCAGCATCGAGCCGATCACCAGCCATGCGGTCACCGCGAACCGGTCGGCGATGGCGGTGGCCACCGGCGTCCGGGTCAGGTACGAATGGCCGAAGTCACCGGTCAGCAGGCCGCCGATCCAGTGCAGGTACTGCACGATCAACGGTCGGTCGGTGCCCAACTCGTGACGCAGCGCCTCGACCGCGGCGGGCGTCGCGTCGGTGCCGAGGATGACCTGGGCGACGTCGCCGGGCAGAGCCGCACAGGCCAGGAAGATGATCACCGAGGCCACCAACAGGCTCGCGACGAAGATCGCCGCCCGCTTGCCGATCAGCCTCGCGACGTACACGTCATGCCCGGCTGAGGTCCGTCAGGTCGAACGCCAGCGTCGTCGCATTCTGCGGCAGGCCGTCGATGTCCGGCTTGGTCACGACCAGGTTGGGCAACAGGAAGAGGAAGTCCGCGACCGCGTCCTCGGCAAGGATCCGGGCGACCTGCTTGAACTTCTCGACCTGCTCCTCCTGGGTGCCGACGTCCGCCTCGGCGACCAGCCGCTGCACCTCCGGATTGTCGTACCGCCAGTAGTACTCCGGATCGGCCCACTTGACGATGTCGCGCGGTTCGACGTGGGAGATGATCGAGATGTCGTAGTCGGCCTTGGTGAACACCAGGTCCAGCCAGCGGGCCGGGAACTCGAGCTCGTCGGTCGTCACCTCGAAGCCGACCTCACGGAGCTGACTCGCCACGAACTGGGCCGACGCGGTCGCGTACGGGATCGTCGGGACCCGCAACCGCAGCGGGGTGGCCTTGGTGTAGCCGGCCTCGGTGAGCAGTGCACTGGCCCGCGCCGGATCGAACGGGTAGGTGTCGGACAGGTCCTCGTACCACGGGTCGGTGGGCGGCACCATCGAGCCGATCAGCGTGCCGTGACCGGCCCAGACGGTGTCGAGCAGCGCCTGCCGGTCGACGGCGTGGTTGATCGCCTGCCGGAGACGCTTGTCGGCCAGGAGACCGGAGTTGTTGAACCCCATCACCACCTCACCCTGGGTGGTGCCCTCGATGATCGTGAACCGCGCGGGGTCCTCGAACTGGGCCAGCGCCTGCGGCGCCTGGACGTTGGAGAGGATGTCGAGCTGCTCCGACAGCATCGCCGCGTTCAACGCGTTCGGGTCGGCGAAGTAGCGGATCGTCACCTGCGCGGCGTACGGGGCGTCACCCCAGTAGTCGTCGCGCCGGCCGAGCACCAGGTCGGCACCCTTGGACCAGCTGGTCAACGTGTACGGGCCGGAGCCGGCCGGTTGCGAGGCCCAGTCACCGTCGGCCTCGGAGTCGAACACCATGCCGGCGGTCGACGTCATCGAGAACAGCCACGAGTTGGACGGCCGCGACAGCCGTACGGTCACCGTCTGCTCGTCGGTCGCCTCGACCGCGTCCACCGCCGCGTGCTGGGCCTGCAGCACCGGTGTCCCCTCGCTGCGGACCCGTTCGATGGACCACACCACGTCGGTGGCGGTCAGCTTCCGGCCGCCGGGGAAGTTGGCGCGATCGTCCAAGGTGAACGTGTAGACCAGCCGGTCGTCGCTGACGGTCCAGTCGGTCGCCAGCAGTGGCTGCATCTCGCCCGCGTCGTCCAGCTTCAGCAGCGTCTCGTACAGGTTGTAGAGCAGCACCTGCGGGATCGCCGCGGCGTCGCTGACGACCGGGTCGAGCGCGGGCGGCTGGGCGGTGGCCCCGACGACGAGGTCACGTGAGGCCTCCGAGGGACCCGGCGTACAGGACGCGATGGCCGGGGCCAGCAGGGCCAGGCCGAGTAGGCTGCGTCGCCTCATGACAGTTCTTCCTCCGAGCTGGTGCTGCTGATGGCGCTGGACACCGTACTGGGTGCCAGGTCAACCAGCGCGGCCCAGTCCCCCCTGGCCTCTGCGTGGATCAGGGCCTGGGCGATGGCGTCGGTGAACGCGTCCGCGCCGGCGGCCAGGATGTCGTTGAGCGCGAGCAGGGCGTCGGCGGGGTGGTCGGGCATCGGCCGCTTCCCCGAGGCGAGGCAGAACACGGTGTCGCCGTCCAACATCGAGTGCAGGGGACGGATCGCGCGAGCCATCCCGTCGTGACCCACCTGGGCGACCTTGTTGGCCTGCGGCTTCGTCAGCTCGGCGTCGGTCATGATCACGCCGATCGTGGTGGCCAGCGCTCCCCCGGCGGGCAGGTTGACCAGGTCCGCCAGCTCCTCCGGCGTCGGGTCGGGCAACTGGTGCGTACGGTCGGCGTACAGCCGACCGGTGGCCGGGTCGATCACCGAGCCGGCGGCGTTGACGACGACCGCGGCAGCGACCGCCACCCCCTGCGGGGTCCGCGTCTCGGCGTACCCGAAACCGCCCTTCAGGCCGCCGGCGACGGCCCCGGTGCCGCCACCCACGCAGCCCTGTGCGGGGTCATCGGTGGTCGCAGCCGCCAGTGCCTCGGCGCCGAGCTCGGCGGTCGGGCGATTGCCGAACTCACCACCCCGACCGAGGTCGAAGATGACCGCAGCCGGCACGATCGGTACGACCTGGTGCGGTAGCGCGCCCACGGGGAAGCCGACGTTGTCTGCGGCGAGCCCGTTCAGCACGCCGTCGGCCGCGGCCAGCCCGTACGCACTGCCCCCGGTCAGCACCACCGCGTGCACTGCCGGGATCATCGTGACCGGGTCGAGCAGGTCGGTCTCGCGCGTGCCCGGGCCGCCCCCGCGGACGTCCACACCGCCCATCGCGCCGGCACGGCACACGACCACGGTCGTACCGGTCAACCACCCCGCCTCGTCGCGGCCGGCGTGGCCGATCTCGAATCCGTCGATCATGGGCGTCACCCTACTTCGGACGACGCTGATCGACATGGGGTGAGATACCGATCGGTAGCGCTCCGAAGCCGACCCGTCGTGGCGTCGGACGCGACTCCACCCACCGGACATCGGGCCGAGATGGAACAATGTCGGGGTGTCCCGGGCCAGTCTGACCAAGTTCGCGTGGTTGTCGATCGCCGCCGCGATCGTGACCATCACCTTGAAGACCGGGGCCTGGTGGGTCACCGGGTCGGTCGGCCTGCTGTCGGACGCCGCCGAGTCGGTGGTCAACCTGGTGGCGGCGGTGGCGGCCCTGATCGCGCTGCGGGTGGCGGCCCGGCCCGCCGACGACGACCACCACTTCGGTCATGCCAAGGCGGAGTACTTTTCCGCCGCCCTCGAAGGCGTGATGATCTTCATCGCCGCGGCGGTCATCCTGGTGACGGCGGTGACCCGCTTCATCGATCCGCAGCCGATCGAACAGGTCGGCATCGGCCTGACGATCTCGGTCATCGCCTCGGCGGTGAACGGTGCCGTCGCGATCGTGTTGCTCCGCGCGGGTCGCCAGCACAACTCGATCACCCTGCGGGCCGACGGCAAGCACCTGATGACCGACGTGATCACCTCGGCCGGCGTGGTGATCGGCGTGCTGTTGGTGGTGCTCACCGGTTGGGACCGGCTCGACCCCGTGGTGGCGTTCGCGGTCGGCGTCAACATCGTGGTGACCGGGTCGAAGTTGATCACCGAGTCGGTGCACGGGCTGATGGACCGCACCCTGTCCGACGACGAGAACCGTCGGATCGCAGCGATCATCGCCCGCTACGCCTCCGACGAGGTCGCCTTCCACGCCCTGCAGACCAGGCAGTCGGGGCACCAGCAGTTCGCGACCTGCCACGTGCTGGTGCCCGGTGCCTGGTCGGTCACCCGCGGCCACGACCTGGTCGAGGAGGTGGAGGCCGCGGTGGCCGAGGAGTTCCCCACGCTGCATCTCACCACCCACCTCGAGCCCCGGGAGGATCCGCGAGCCTATGAAGGCATCACCGCCGAGGTGCCGATGCTGCCGGCCGAGCCGGACGCATCCGACGACGGCTGAGCCGCGACCACGTACGGGCGCGACCACGTACGGGCGTTGTCTGGTACTAGGTTGGTGCGGGTGAATGCCGAGCTGTCCCGTCCTGCCGCTGACCTGCTCACCGAGATCGAGTCGATCGCACCACCGGAGGGCACCTGCCCACCGCGGGCGTGGCTGCACAGTGATGCGCCGGTGCTGTCGCTGAACGGGACGTGGCGGGTCCGCTTCTCCCCCTCGGCGGCCGAGACCCCCGATGACGGGTGGCAGACCGGCACCGGATCGGGCAAGGACTGGGGCGACCTGACCGTCCCCGGCCACTGGGCACTGCAACCCCGTGCCGGGCAGGGCACCGGTGCGCCGTGGTACACCAACGTGCAGTACCCGTTCCCGGTGGATCCGCCCCATGTGCCCGACGACAACGTGATCGGCGACCACGTGACCCGCTTCAAGCTGGACGACCGGTTCCTGCCCCATGCCCGACTCCGGTTCGGCGGCGTGGAGGCCGGTGCCACGGTGTGGCTGAACGGCGAGCGGCTGGGCACCATCCGCGGCAGCCGGTTGACCCACGAGTTCGACCTCACCGGATTCGCCCGGGCCGGCGACAACGTGCTGGCGGTGCGGGTGTTCCAGTGGACGGCGGCCAGCTACGCCGAGGACCAGGACATGTGGTGGCTGCCGGGCATCTTCCGTGACGTGGAGGTGCTGGCGCGACCGGTCGGCGGCATCGAGGACGTGTTCGTCCACGCCGACTACGACCCCTCCACCGGCGACGGCGAGCTCACCGTCGAGGTCAGCAGTGACGGCGCGGCGGTGATCGACTGCCCCGAGTTGGGCCTGTCAGGAGTGCCGGCCGACCAGCGGCATCCGGTCGCCGAGGTCCGACCGTGGACCGCGGAGACCCCGCACCGCTACCGGGTCGTGGTGTCGACCGCGACCGAGCAGGTGACGCTGCAGGTCGGGTTCCGCCGGATCGAGGTGGTCGACGCACAGCTGATGGTGAACGGTCGCCCGATCCTGTTGCGCGGCATGAACCGCCACGAGTTCGATCCTGATCATGGTCGCTTCGTCAGCCCGGAGCGTGCCCGGACCGAGCTGCTGATCATGAAGCAGCACAACGTGAACGCGGTCCGCACCTCCCACTACCCACCGGCCGCCTGGTTCTGCGACCTGGCCGACGAGCTCGGGTTGTGGGTGATGGTGGAGAACGACCTGGAGACCCACGGTTTCGTGTCGGGGCACTTCGACGGTGACCCGGCCAAGGAGCCGGCCTGGCGTGACGCCCTGCTGGACCGGATGCACCGCACCGTGGAGCGCGACAAGAACCATCCGTCGGTGTTCTGCTGGTCGCTGGGCAACGAGGCGGGCGACGGCGACAACCTGGCCGCGATGGCGGACTGGACGAACGATCGGGACCCGGACCGGTTGCTGCACTACGAGGGCGACCAGCGTTCGGGCAAGGTCGGGCTGTGGTCGCAGATGTACACCAGCCACGCCGACGTCCTCGCGATCGGTGAAGGGCGCGAGGAGCCGTTGGCCGACCCGGAGTTGCAACGACATCGCAGTGGACTGCCGTTCGTGCTGTGTGAGTACGGCCACGCCCTCGGCACCGGGCCGGGTGGGATGTCGGAGTACCAGGAGCTGTTCGAGACCCACCCCCGGCTGGCCGGCGGCTTCGTCTGGGAGTGGATCGACCACGGCATCCGGACCACTGATGATCATGGTCGGGAGTTCTTCGCGTACGGCGGCGACTTCGGCGAACCGTTGCACGACGGGGCGTTCGTCACCGACGGCTGCGTGTTTCCCGACCTGACCACGAAACCGGCACTGCGCGACTTCAAGAAGGTCGCCGAGCCGGTCCGGATCAGCATCGCCGACAACCGGGTGACGATCCGCAACGGCTACGACCACCGCGACACCAGCCACCTGTCCTTCGTGTGGACGGCCGGTCGCAAGCATGGCGAGCTCGACGTGCCGGTGCTGGAGTCCGGCGAGGAGACCACGATGACGCTGCCGCGGAAGGCAGGGTCGGGCACCGTCACGGTGTCGGCGCTGATCGCCGAGGACCTGCCCTGGGGCGAGGCCGGGTACGAGATCGCGTGGGGCCAACGGGTGGCCGAACCGCCCCCCGTACCGACGGTGAGGCCGCGACGCCGCCTGGATGATCGTGGCCGGCTCGGTCCGGCGCGCTTCGACGGGCGGCACCGGCTGACCAGTCTGTTCGGGGTGCCGGTCAGCGGGCCCGAACTGGTGCTGGGCCGCGCCCCGACCCACAACGACCTGGCGCGCGGCACCGTACGGGTGGGTGACGGGTCGGCCGACCAGGTGTGGCAACGACAGCGGCTCGACCTGCTGCAGCCGCGACTGCTGTCGGCAACCCTGACCGACGGGCTCGAGGTGCGGCAGCGCTGGGGCGCGTTGGGCCAGCAGGCCGCGGTGATCACCACCATGACCTGGCACGCCGACGACGACGCGGTCGCGTTGTCGTTCCGCGCCGAACCCGAGGGCCCGTGGGGCGACTACTGGGCGCGGATCGGCCTGGAGTTCGTGGTCGACAAGGTGATCAAGAAGGTCACGTGGACCGGCGGCGGCCCCGGACAGGCCTACCCCGACTGCGGCCAGGGTGCCCGACAGGGCGAGTGGTCGGCGACCGTGGACGAGCTGCAGGTGCCCTACCTGCGGCCACAGGAGAGCGGTGCGCGGACCAAGGTGTCGCGACTCGGCCTGGAGCGCGGCTTCGTCGTGACCGGCGAGCCGTTCGGGTTCACCGTACGGCCGTGGTCGCAGGCGGAGCTGGTCGCGGCCGCCCATCCGCACGAACTGCCGACCACCGATCGGACCCACCTGATCATCGATGCGGCCCAGCACGGCGTCGGTACGGCGGCCTGCGGTCCGGGCGTGCTGCCGGCGTACGTGCTCACCCCGCAGCCGGCGGCACTGGAGCTGGTGTTCACCAAGCGCTGAGGCCGGACGCTGAAGCGACCGGGCCGGTGGCACGGGTACTCCCGGGCGTTTCGTTGGAACACGGTGGAACTGGTTGCAGGACTCGTGGTGCGGCCACCACGATGGGCTCCACCCCAGTCCGCGCATCAAAGGAGAACTGCCGTGAGACGCTCATTCCGGTGCCTGGTCGGCCTGCTCGCACTGACCCTGCTGGTCCCGCTCGTTCTCGCCGCCCCGGCCCGAGCCGAGACCGGCCCGGCCCAGGCCACCGACCCGGTCGTCGAGGAGATCCTTGCTGGCGACGAGCGGATCACCTACCTCGGTGCCCCGGTCCGGTCGCAGATCGGAGGCGTGCCGAAGGTCGGCATCGAGGACGGTCGGGCGGTCGGCTACCAGATGTTCAAGGGCATCGGTGGGACGAGCGCGCCCGGCACCCTGGTCGTCTTCGACCTCGAGACCGGCGAAACCCTGCGAAGCTTCCCGATCGCCGCGGCTGACAACAACTGGGGCGTGACCGTCGCCGCTGACGGTCGGGTCTACGTCGCCACCTACCACGACTACGCGCTGCACCGGTACGACCCGGCCACCAAGACCGTGGAGGACCTGGGGCCGATCAATGCCGAGGTCCCGAAGGACGGCTACCCGTGGGCCATGGCGCCCGGGCCGGGCAACACGGTCTTCATCGGCACCTACAAGAGGGGCGACCTGTGGCAGTTCCACCCCGACACCGGTGAGTTCGAGAACTGGGGGCACGAAGGATGGGGACCGGACGACCCCGATCAGTCGCAGTACGTCCGCGGGATGACCTGGGACGAGACGCGGCAGGAGCTGTACATCTCCACCGGATCGTTCGACCCGGCGATCTACCGGATCGACACGACGACCCGTGAGGTCGTGCGGATCACCGACGACACCAAGCAGCCGGGCCTGTCGACGGAGTCGTTCATCTCGGCGATGACCTACATCGACGGTCGAGTGTTCGCCCGTGGCTACCACTCCAAGAAGCTGCTGGTGATCGACCGGGACGGCAACACCGAGTACTGGGGCAACGACAACGGGTCGCTGAGCGTGCAGGGCTACACGTTCGTCCAGCACCCGACCGACCCCGACACCGTGCTGTTCACCAACGCCAAGATCTTGTCGGCCTACGACACCTCCAGCAAGCAGATCACCCAGGTGGCCAACATCGGCAGCTACCTCAGCGATGCGGTGGCCTCCCCCACCGATCCGACCACCCTGTACGGGTTGTCCGGGACCGGCACCTTCGAGCTCGACCTGGCCGCGCCGGAGACGCCGCCCTCGCTGCACGCGTTCTCCTTCGCCCAACCGGCGGTGTTGGAGACCGTGCTGACCGGCCCCGACAACACGATGTGGGCGGCGGGCTACATGAGTTCGTTCGCCCGCGTCGACACCACCGGCGGCGGTCACCTCTACCCGACCACGCAGATCTCGCGGCAGTACGAGTCGTCGATCATCCGCGACGGGAAGATGTACCTGGGCGCCTACACCGGGAGTTCCTTCCAGGTGTTCGATCCCAAGACACCGGAGGTCGCGCCGCGCACGTTGTTCCACGGCACGGCCCAGGGCTTCGACCGGCCGATCACAATGACCTACGACCCGGTGAACGACAAGGCCTACATGGGATCCATCCCCGGGTACGGCCTCAACCAGGGCGGCATCTCGGTGTGGGACTTCACCACCTCGACGGTGAAGCACTTCAAGACCGAGGTCGTCCCCGACCAGGGTGTCGCCGCTGCGGTCTACAACCCTAGTGACGGCATGGTCTACCTGGGCAGCAACGTCGACGGCGGCAACGGTCATCCCGACAGTGGCCAGACCGAGGCGTACCTGGTGGTCTGGGATCCGAAGACCGACACGAAGGTGAAGCAGCTCATCCCCGTACCGGATCGTCGTGGCATCACGGGGCTGACCGTCGCCGCCGACGGCACGGTCTGGGGCATCGCGGAGGACATGTTGTTCGTCTACGACCCGGCGACCGGTGAGGTCGAGCGCTCCGTCCGCGTCATCGGCAGCCGGTACGGCAGCGGCAACCACTGGTCGTGGGGCTACCTGGCCTTCTCGAAGAAGGACGACATGTTGTACGGCTCGGTCGGCAGCCGCCTGCTCCGGATCGACCCGACGACACTGGCGGTCAGCAACGTCGGCATCGGCAAGGGGTCACGGATGCACCTCGACACCGACGGCAACGTCTACTTCCTGGCGTTCTACGGATCCCAGCACCTGTTCAAGTACGAGCCGGTGCCGGCCGGGCCCGACACCACTGCCCCCGAGGTGTCGACCACGGTCACCGGGGACGGCGACGAGGTCATGATCACCTTGGTCGCCACCGATGACGCGTCAGGGGTCGCCCGCATCGAGTACCGCAGGGGGCAGGACGCGGAGTGGACCACGTACGCCGATCCGTTGCCCGCCACGCTCTCCTCGCGAGAGGTGATCAGGTATCGCGCGGTCGACGAGGCCGGCAACGTGTCACGGATCCGGGTGTTGATGTTGCGGCCCGGCGGCTGACCAGCAGCACGCGGGGCCGGTGGCCCGGTCGGCATCGTTCCCGTGCCCTGACCGTGGCACTCAGGCCGGTTGCCCGGGTGGTGCGGCAACCGACTGCCGCATGATCAGGTGTGTCCCGACGATGAGTCGCTGCTCGCCCCGATGGGCGGTGTCGTCCTCGAGTGCGATCCGTGCCGCACGTCGACCCAGCTCGGCGAACGGCATGTGCACCGTGGTCAGCGGCGGGATGAAGAACCGGGAGTTGCGCTGATCGTCGAAGCCGACCACCGACAACGTGTCCGGGACGGACCGTCCGGCGTCATGGGCGGCCTGCAGCACTCCCATCGCCATCTCGTCGCTCTCGGCGAAGATGGCGGTGATGTCAGGCCGGTCGGCCAGCAACGACGTAGCTGCCTCGTAACCATGATCAGCATCACGCTGCCCGACCCGGATCAAGCCCGCATCGTGCTCGATCCCGAAATGGGCCAACGCCTGTCGGTAGCCCCGGCTGCGGGCGTCACTGGTGCTCATCCCGACCGGCCCCCGGACGAGGCCGATCACGGTGTGGCTACGCGAGAGGAGCAGTCCGACCGCAGCCGCTGACCCACCCTCGTTGTTGTAGTCCAGCACCGTCACCCCCGGGACCACCAGCTCGGCGTCGGCCGTCATCGCCCGGCCACACAGCACGATCGGCTTGCCGGCCTCGCGCGCCTCCTTGGTGGTCCGGATGAACGCGCGGGCGTAGTCGGCGGTCAGCTGGAACCCACCGACGAGGATGATCCCGCCCACCCGCTCGTCGCGGACCAGCCCGGCCAGCAGTGCAAGCTCCCGGGCGGCGTCCCCGCGGCTGACGGAGAACATGCAGTACCGGCCCGCGTCATCGGTGGCAGCCTCCACTCCGACGATGATCTCGTCGATCACCTGGTGACTCATCACCGGGACGACCACGCCCAGTGCCGGGCGTTGCCGCGGCTGTCGCGGATCACCGGTGTAACCGAGTTCCTCGGCCGCCGCACGCACCCGGTCGCGCGCCTCCGACGAGGCCGAGCGGCCGGGATTGAGCGCGCGCGACGCCGTCGCCACCGACACCCCCGCCCGCAGGGCCACCGCTCGCAGCGTCGGTCCACCCACGTCCGGGCTCCTCCTCAGTCGAGCACGACCTCGGACCGCGAGGCGGCGGAGGCATAGCAGGCGTCGATGATCGCCGTACGCTTCAGCCCCACCCGCCCCCGGTGCGCGTCCCAGTTGCCGGAGCCGACGGTGTCGACGAATGTCGCGACGCAGTCGGCATGGCCACCCTCGGGGCCCAGGATCGGCGACAGCTCCGCGGGGATGCCGTCGACGTCGGTGACGACACTGAGGTGAGGTGTCGAGCCGGGGCCGGTCGGCAGCTCCAGGTTGGCGCCACCCTTGGTCCCGTACACCGTCAGGTACATCAGGTCGCGCGGCACGTACTGGGCCCAGCTGGCCTCCACCAGCAGGGTCGCCCCGTCGGTCATCCGGACGAAGGCGGTGCCGAGGTCCTCCACCTCGAACTTGGTGCTGCCGCCGCCCTCGGGCACCCACTTGTTGCCGGCGGTCCCCGGTGACCCGCCCAGCCCGCGTGGCCCGAACTCGGCGTACGTGGCACCGGTCACGGCGTGCACCTCCGGCTCACCCATCACGTGCAACGCCATGTCCAGGACGTGCACGCCGATGTCCATCATCGGGCCACCCCCGGCCATCGCCTGCTGGGTGAACCAGCTGCCGAGCCCGGGGATGCCCGTACGACGCAACCAACCGCACTTCACGTAGTAGATCCGGCCCAGCAGGCCGTCGGTGGCGAGCTGGTGCAGGGCTGTCACCTCACGACCGCGGCGCTTGTTGAAGGTGACGTCGAGCACCCGGTCGTTCGCGGTCGCGGCGGCCACCATCTCCCGCGCCCGGGCAGCGTTCTCGGCCATCGGCTTCTCACAGAGCACGTGCACCCCGGCGTCGAGCGCCTTGATCGACATCGGCGCGTGCAGGGCCGTCGGCGTGGCCAGGCTGACCACGTCGAGCTCGGCCGTGGCCAGCATCGCCTCAGCATCGGCGAAGGTGTCGGCGACGCCGTACGTCTGGGCAAGTGTGGCGAGCTGCTCGGGCTCCTGGCCGGCCAGCGCGACGAGCTCGACGCCCGGCAGCTGGGCGTAGGCAGCCATGTGCTGTTGGCCGGCCCAGCCGAGTCCGACGACGCCGGCCCGCAGCGGGCGTCCGGTCGTCCGGGCGCTCATTCCTGCATCCCCGGGTGCATCCGCTCCAGGTCCGCGACGGTGAACCGCGGCGGGGGCTGCCGGACCACTGCGGGTACGGCGAAGCCGGCCGACGGCGACGGTGCGGCCCAGCGGACCCCGTTCGCGAGCACCCGTTGGACGTCGGGGTGGTGGTAGACCGGATAGGCCTGGTCGCCGGGTGAGAAGTAGAACACCTTGCCCTTGCCGCGACGCCAGGTGCAGCCGGAACGGAACACCTCGCCGCCGGTGAAGCTGGAGATGAAGATCAACTCGTCGGGCTGCGGGATGTCGAAGTACTCCCCGTACATCTCCTGTCCCTCGATCCGGATCGGGTGCGGCACCCCCTCGGCGATCGGGTGGTCGGGCCGTACGGTCCACACCAGCTCGGTGTCGTTGACCTCACGCCACTCCAGCGAGCAGGTGGTGCCCATCAGCTTCTTGAAGATCTTGGAGAAGTGGCCGGAGTGCAGCACCAGCAAGCCCATCCCGGCGAGCACCCGCTCGTGCACCCGGTCGACCACGGCGTCGTCGACGTCACGGTGGCCGAGGTGGCCCCACCACACCAGCACGTCGGTGGCGTCGAGCACCTCGGCGGTCAGCCCGTGCTCGGGCTCCTGGAGGGTGGCCGTACCGACCTCGACCTCGTCGCCCAACAATGATGCGATGCCGTTGGCGATGGTGGTGTGCATCCCGTCGGGATAGATGCTTGCCATGTGCTCGGCATCGCGGGTCTCGTGGATGTTCTCGCCCCACACGGTGACCTTCATGCAGTTCTGCCTTCCGGAGGTGTCATTCGATCCGTCCCCGGGAACCCTACAGAGCATCGGCAGGGCCATGATGGAGGCATGGCGAGGGCGGGGTTCTCGATGCACCGGATGAAGTTGCGCGCCTTCGACCTGAGCGAACGGAGTGCCGCGTACGGTCGGCGCTCGCTCCGCAAGCGGGTCGGCCGGCTGCGGTCACGGCTGTGGTTCCTGGTGCAGTGTGCGGTCACCGCCGGCCTCGCCTGGTGGTTGGCACAGGTCGTCGTCGGGCATCCGCTGCCGTTCTTCGCGCCGGTCGCCGCAATCATCGTGCTCGGCGTCAGCTACGGCCAGCGGGTGCGACGGGCCGTCGAAGTGGCGATCGGGGTCGCGGTCGGCGTGTTCATCGGTGACGTCTTCGTCGTCCTGTTCGGCACCGGGGTGTGGCAGATCATCGTCGTCTGCCTGGTGGCGATGGCGGTGGCGACCCTGATCGACACCGGCACGTTGGTGACCATCCAGGCCGGGGTGCAGGCCATCATCGTGACGACCCTGCTGCCGCAGCCCGACCAGGCGCTCGACCGGTGGGTCGACGCGGCCGTGGGCTGTGGCCTGGCGCTGCTGGTGACGATCCTGCTGCCGGCCGCCCCGCTGGCCAAGCCGCGGGTGATGTCGGCGCGGGTGCTCGAGGACGTGGCCGCCACGCTGACGGCGGCCCGACAGGCGTTGGGCGCCGGCGACCAACAGGCCGCCGACGCGGTGCTCGACCAGGCACGCGCCGGTGAGGCGAACCTGGCGGAACTGGACGAGGCGACGTCGGAGGGGATGGCCGTGGTGCGCTACTCGGTGTTCTTCCGACACGGCTCCATGCCGGCGGTCCAGGCGTACGCCGAATTGGCCGAGCCGTTGGACCGGCTGACCCGCAACCTGCGGGTGCTGGCCCGGCGGGTGGCGGTCGCGGTGTGGCGGGGTGAGCGGGTACCCGACGCCTACCGTGAGCTGATCGGCGACGTCGCCCACGTGACCACCTTCATGGCCGGCGAGATGTGGGACCGTCGGCTCCCCACCGCTGCCCGGTCCAGGTTGGTCGCGGTCGCCGAACGCAGCTCCACGTTGCCGATCACCGATGACCTGTCGGCGGTGGTGATCCTGGCCCAACTTCGCTCGATGGTGACCGACCTGTTGATGCTGACGGGTCTTTCCGCCGGCGAGGCCCGCGAACTCGTGCCCGACATGGAGTTGTGAGCCCGGTGCTGGGCGGCCGGCCCGGGGGCAGTCGTCATCGGGCACGATGGGGACATGGCAGCAGCGACGGACGCCGTCTCGATCGTGGTGGTCGCCGACACCCAGCTGATGACGCGTGACCACCCGGACCTGTTCGACGTGATGACCGGGCACATCATCGACATCGCCGCCGCCGAACCGGTGGCGATGGTGCTGCACGTCGGCGACGTGGTCAATGACGGCGGCAAGGACCCGGGCCAGTACCGTACCGCCGCTCGGAGCCTGCAACGTCTGACCGCGCACGGTCTGCCGCTGATGATCGCCCCGGGCAACCACGACTACGACAACGAGCTTTCCCATGACCGGAGCCTGACGCAGTTTCGTGACGCCTTCGGCCCGTTGTGCGCCGACACGGCGAGCGCGACGTTCGAGCCGGAAGCGTACGAGAACAGCGCGGCCATCGTCGCCGGGCCGAACGGCGACCTCGGCTTCCTGACCCTGGAGTTCGGCCCCCGCGCAGACGTCCTCGCGTGGGCACATCAGGTGTTGACCGACCGGGCTGACATTCCCTTCATCGTCAACACCCACAGTCACCTGTACGTCGACGGGCAGCGCACCCGGCCGGGGTGTGCCCACCATCCACGGCTCTACGCCGGCACCCGGGACGGCCACGACGGCGAGGAGGTCTGGCAGCGACTGCTGCGGCACCACGACAACGTGCTCGCCGTGTTCTCCGGGCACCATGTGCACGGCAACGTCCACCATCGGATCGACCACACCGAGGGCGGCAGCCCGGTGCTGCAGGCGTTCCAGAACTGGCAGTCCGAAGACCTCGGTGGTGCCGGACGCTTCCGTCTGGTGACGGTCGATCTCGTACGGCGACTGGTGCGGCTGCGGGTGGTCAACCCGGTGACCGGTCGGTTCGAGGACGACGAGGGGTACGAGGTCACGGCCGACCTCGCTCGCGCCGGCCGGTGACCGGTGCCGCCGATTTGGCTTCGGCGGGTCGACCCTCTAAAGTAGGACGAGCGCCGCGGGGTGGAGCAGCTCGGTAGCTCGCTGGGCTCATAACCCAGAGGTCACAGGTTCAAATCCTGTCCCCGCTACGAAAGTCGAAGGCCCGGACCACTCGGTCCGGGCCTTCGCGCTTCCCTCCTCCAGCCGTTCCGGTCGGGCCTCGTGCCCCCGATTCCGCACAGCGACCGGTCGACGGGGCTGGGCCGCTCCGCCGCAGGCGTGGCGCCACGTTTCCCCCCACCGCCGACCGGTCGCTTTGCGGAATCAGAACCAGTGCCCCGCATCGACACTCCTGATCGTCGAACACCTGGCGAATCCGGCGCTGCTGGTCCAGGTCGAGACGGTCGCGGCCGGCCGCTGACCGCAGCCCGAAACTCGCGTCGCAGGATCTCGGCGTGATTGTTGCCCACCATGGGCTCTGGGTGCTTCAATCGTTTCAATCCGGAACCGACCTGTCTTGGAGGGTCATCGTGAGTCCCGCTCCCACCTCGATCACCGCCATCGAACGTGTCGAGCGACGCCGAGCACGAGTCGGTCTGGTCTCGGGGGGCCTGGGCACCTACTGGCCCCAGTTCCCGGACCTGCTGCCGCAGCTTCAAGCCTCGGCGCAGACCGTCTCGAGCCGGTTCGCCGAGATGGACGTCGACGTGATCGACGTCGGGTTCGTCTCCGACGCGACGGAGGGCGCCGCCGCTGCCGAGCGGTTGCGGACGGCCGACTGCGACATCATCGTGATGTTCCTGGCCACCTATCTGACGTCGTCGATGGTGCTGCCGATCGCGCAACGGTCGCACGCGCCGGTGCTGGTGGTGGACCTGCAGCCCACCGAGCGGATGGACCACGCCTCGTTCGACACCGGGGCATGGCTGGCCTACTGCGGACAGTGCCCGGTTCCTGAACTGGGCAACGTGTTCCGGCGTGCCGGGATCGAGTTCCGCTCAGTCAGCGGCTGGCTCGGACAGGACAGCGCCTGGCAACGGATCGAGCACTGGGTGACCGCGGCCCGGATCCGAGCCGCCCTCCGCGAGGCCCGCCACGGACTGATGGGCCATGTGTACCCGGGGATGCTCGACGTGTCGACGGACCTGACCCTGCTGCCGGCCACCTTCGGTTCCCACGTCGAGGTGCTGGAGTTCGACGACCTGCGACAGCGGATCGAGGCTGTGTCGGACAAGGACGTGAGCGACCGGGTCAGCCTGTCCCGGGAACTGTTCGAGCTCGACGATTCGGTGGTCGACGACGACTTCCGTTGGGGTGCGACGGTTTCGGTGGCCCTGGATCGGTTGGTCGACGACTATTCGCTGGACACGCTGGCCTACTATCACCGCGGACTGGACGGTGAGCTGCACGAACGGATCGGCGCCGGCATGATCCTGGGTGCCTCGCTGTTGACCGCTCGCGGCATCCCGACGACCGGAGAGTACGAGTTGCGGACCACGGTCGCCCAGTTGGCCACGGAGGTGGCCGGTGCCGGCGGTTCCTTCTGTGAGATCCAGGCCCTGAACTTCGTCGACGGGGTGGTGGAGATGGGCCACGACGGCCCGGCCCATCTGGCGGTCAGTGCCGGACGGCCGCTGTTGCGCGGGTTGGGGACCTACCACGGCAAGCGTGGCTGGGGGGTCAGTGTCGAGTTCGACGTACGGCACGGGCCGGTCACGTTGTTGGGGCTGGGTCAGGACCGCGACGGGCAGCTGTCCTTCGTCGCCGCGGAGGGAACGGTGGTCCCGGGCCCGCTGCTGGCCATCGGCAACACCACCAGTCGTGTCGACTTCCACCGCGATCCCGGTGAATGGGTGGATGCCTGGTCCGCCACCGGGGTGGGACATCACTGGTCGCTCTCGGTGGGAGCGCGCTCGGCGGACTACCGTGCCGCGGCATCCCTGCTCGGCATCGGATTCCGCACGATCTGACAATCCACGACAGCGACGCCCGACCGTCGACCGTGCTTCGCCACTCGGTCAGCAGATCGCCAGGATGGCCCCGTCGGTAGCCTCCAACCGGTACGGGCCGTGCCCGGTGTCCGGGATCACCAGGTGGTCCCCGTGCAGCAAACGTGAGCGACCGTCGATGTCGCGGAACACGGTGCCGTCGGCGGCACTGGCGACCAGTTCGTCACCGACCCGGACGAGGGCGGGCGCATCGGGGGTCGGGAGCCTCGTGATCGCGGTCCGGCCGGCGCGGACGGCTTCCATGATCGACTCGGTCGTGCACTCCTCGGCCGCCACCCAGGTGACCGGGGTGCCGGGCTTGTAGCCGTGGCGTGGGTGGTGGTAGTCACTGCCGCCGAGCAGGGTGGGCGGCTCGGGCCACTGCGCCAGGTACGCCCACGGTGCCGTCGCATCGGGTTCGCGGAACCACGTCACGTGCCACAGCTCGACCGCCGCCGGCATCACCCGCAACCGGTGCTGCCACGCCAGGCTTTCCTGCAGGGCATGATTGATGCTCAACACCCCACCCCGCTCGGCAACCGTGCGCACCCATTCGTCCGCCGGTCGGCGGAAGTCGATAAACCCGATGTCACCGAACGCGTTCGCGTGACCGCGGCGGGTGGTGACCTCCTGCCCCGGCAGCAGGGTGATGCCGTGCCGCTCGCCCACTCCGGCCAGGTGGGCGAAGTGCGAGGTCGTGTTGTGTTCGGTGACGGCCAGGAAGTCCAGCCCGTTCGAGACCGCCAGTCCGGCGAGCTCCGACAGTGACTGCTCACCGTCGGAGTGGGTCGAGTGGGAGTGGAAGTCACCGGCGAACCAGGTCAGCCCGTCCGGTGCGGGCAGCCGACGTTGGCTGGCTCGTGGGGTGTCTGGCCGCGGCTCGGCCTCGGCGTCCACCTCGATCGCCGAGGCCGCCGGGGTCGAGATCTCCACCGTCACGTCGATCGGCTCGATCGGCAGCTTGTAGAGCCCCAGCTGCACGCGCCACTCCCCCGGCTCCGGCTCACCGGGAAGGTAGCCAGGGGTGGCGGCAACCCGGCCGATCACGAACCGATCCCGAGCCCCACCGGACCAGCCCCGCCAGCCGGCTGCTCCCTCACAACCGAGGTCGATGGTCGCCGACGTCCGGTCGTACGCAAGGTGCACCTCCACGCTCTCGACCCCGGGGCCGATCTCGAACGGCACCACCCGCAGCTCGTCGGCGAGCAGGTCCTCGAAGCCCAACCTCAGCTTGTGCACGGTCACGGCCACCAGCCCTCCACTCGTTGGATCCCTTCCCGGTCAAGGGTGTCGTGCCACACCGGGTCGCGCAGCAGTTGTGCCTCCCACACCCGCAGGATGCCGTTGGGCCCTCGTACGGCGTCGGCACTGGACGGGTGCAGGAAGACCTCACTGATCCCGTCGGGCAGCTCGGCCAGCATGATCAGGTACGCGTCACGCAACGCCTCGTAGCTGCCGAGATCCGAAGCAGAGCGGCGATTGGTGACGATCGTCTCCGGGAGTGCGACCCCGAGCCGGTCGGCCAGCTCGAGGGCTTGCCGGTGCGGTCCGGCCAGCTCGGTCGGTACCGGTCCACCCAGGTACGGCGCCGGGTCACGCGGCAGGCGGAAGGCGAAGCCGTACGAGGCGCACCAGTGCAGTGCCTCGGCCAGGAAGCTCCGGCCGTGCAGGCCGTAGAGGGTGCCGGCGTGGGAGTCGACCGCGACCGGCGCCATCCCCTGGTCGCGCTGCCATCCAAGCTGGGCCTCCAACTCGGCGAGCACGTCGGTGGGCTCGCCGCGGGCACCCAGCAGGAACGGGTCCGACGGCAGCAGCCCGACCTCGTCGACCAGACTGCGTCCCGACGTCAGTGGTCGCCAGCCGGGTAGGCCACCCTCGCTGGTGAGTGTGACGTGCAGCCGGGGAACGACCCCCAGCTCCCGCATCGCTGCAGCCGCTTCGAACGAGTGCGGCGACACCGGGATGATCGTGGTCGCGGTGATCAACGCGTCGGCCAGCAGATCGGTGATGACGGCCGTGGTCTGCTGCTCGCGACCAAGATCATCTGCGGTGATCACCACCCGGCGACTCATCGCAGCTCCTTCTCCGGGGCGACGGTAGCGGCCGACTCCTCGGGGTCAGAGACGTGCACGAACCGGGACGCGACGGCACCGATCGTGGTGAGGATGAACGGGTACACGCACAGGAAGACCCGGAACGCGACGCCCGGCTGGTCTCCGGGGTCGTCACCGGAGTAGTAGCCGAAGAACAGTCCCAGGGAGGCGAGCGCCGCCCCGGTGAGCGCGCCGTTCAACCGGCCGAACACACCGAACGCCGACAGGAACAGGCCTTCGCGGTGTTCGCCGTGCTTGGCGGCGTCGGCGTCGAGCACCCGCGCGACCACGAGGTCGTTGGTGGCCAGCATCCCGGACCAGCCGATGCCGAGCAGCACCCCGGCGGCGATCGCGCTGATCAGGTCGGCGGCGAAGAACAGCACCGCGAAGCTGACCGCCAGTACGGCGAATGCCAACCGCCAGGTCCACAACGCCCCCTTGCGCGTCACCACCTTCGACCAGACGACCAGGCCGCCGGCCGAGACCAGGATCACCGCCCCCTGCAGGAAGAACGCGTACGCCACCGGGAGCCCGAGCGAATACCGTACGTACAGCTGGATCCCGGACAACACGATCGCCATCGCGATGCCGTAGCAGGCGCCGGTGAGCCCGACCGACCAGAACAGCCGGTTGGCCAGGATCTGCTTGATCCCCTGCCACAGCTGTGGTCTGCGATCGGTCGCGTACCGCGGATTCTCCTTGATGCCCAGCGCCATGAAGGTGATCACGATGACCGCGACCGCACCGTAGATCGGTGCGGTGATGGTGAAGCCGGTCGTCGTCTCATCGGTGCCGAACACACTCGTGGTCAGCACCGGGGTGACCGCCAGCGAGATGATCAACGCGACCAACTGGAAGCCTTGGCGCAGCCCGTTCGCGACCGCCCGGGTACGTTCGGTCGGGAACAGCTCGGGCAGCAACGCGCCGTAGTTGGCGTTGAGCATGGAGTCACCCAGCTCACACAGGATGGCGAACACCGCAAACCACAGCACCAGCGCGATGCCGTCGATCCCACTGGGTGGTGAGAACAACGCGATCATGCAGATCGCCAGCAGCGGCGCGCCGATCAGCAGCCACGGACGACGGCGGCCGAACCGCGTCCGGGTGCGGTCGGACAGGTAGCCCAGGGCCGGGTTGTCGAGGGCGTCGACCACCGCGTAGACGACCATCACGATGGCGTACGCGCGGACGTCGAGTCCGAGGATGTCGACGTAGAACAGCAGGATCGAGCCCTTGATCATGTTGATCGGGATCGAGGTGCCGAACATGCCGATCGCATACCGCCATGGCGGCGTCCGGGCCGCCGTGGGGTCGGTCACGGGATCATCGACGGTGCGCGGCGGGCTGGTCACCGGCTTCTCCTCGCTGGCTCCGGGTACGTGCGCATGGTATCGGGCGAGGCTCACCCCGACCTCCTGCCCGAAACGCGGCGATTTCGCGACGATGTCCGCGTCAGCGGGACATCGAACCGACATCGCCGCGTTTCGGGCAGGGTCAGGAGCGGCCCGGCTCCTTGACCGCCTGCGCGATCGACGGCCGCAGCGGGAGCGCGGGCAGCAGGCAAGCCTGCACGGCGTGGTAGAGGTCGGCCTTGCCGGGCCGGATGGTCGCGGCCGGACGGTTGTGCTCGTCCAGTTCGTGGTGCCAGGACCCGTTTTCGCGGTCGACCAGACGGCGCTGCGCGTACTCCCACCAGGTGTCCCACCAGCGGGCCCAGGTGTCGTCGCCGGTCCGCTGCCACAACACGGTGGCAGCACCCAGGGCCTCGCAGACCACCCAGTGCAGTCGGTTCCGCACCAACGGGCGCCCCTGCCAGTCGACGGTGTAGACGAAGCCGTCTGCACCGTCGACCGCCCACGCGTCGGTGATCGCCCGATCGGCGAGTTGTCGGGCCATCGGCAACCAGTCACGACCGGTGGTGCTGCCGGCCTGCAGCTGCAGCAGCAGTCGGGCCCACTCCAGCCCGTGGCCGGGCGTCGCCCCGTACGGTTTCACCGGATCGCGCGGGGAGTCGCGATGTCGTTCCAGGTCAGGGATCCAGGTCTGGTCGTAGTGTTCCGGGATCCGCCATTCGTGGGCCTCGGCGACACCGGTGATCCGCTCGGCCATCGCCTCGGCACGGCGCTGCCAGCGGTCGTCACCGGTGGCGACGGCGACCGCCAGGAACGCCTCCACCGCGTGCATCGTCGAGTTGGCGCCACGCTCGGGTGAGGTGCTGGTGAACTCCCGGTCCCACTCCTCACGCCCCATCGCGTACTCGGCATCCCAGAAGTGCTCGTCGTGGACGGTGCACGCCTGCTCCAGCACGTCGTTGCCGCCGAGTCCCGCCGTCACCGCACTGGCGGCGGCCAGCATCACGAACACGTGCGCGTACGCCTGTTTGGTGGCGTCGACCGGGTGATCATGGTCGGGGTCGATGCTGGTGAACCAGCCCCCGTACGCGTCGTCGTGGAAGGACGTCCGGAGCTGCTCGAGGCCATGATCGACAAGATCAGCGGCGCCGTCGTGGCCGAGCATGTCGGCCAACGCGTACACGTGGGTCATCCGCGCGGTCACGTACAGCCGCAACGGTCCCCGGGTCGGGCGGCCTTCGACGTCGAGCCAGGCGAAGCCGCGCGGCACCCTGGCGGCGTGGCCGAAGGCCAACAGTCGGTCGACCTCATCCCGGAGGGCGGTCAGTCGATCGGGCGGCAGCTGCTGGGTCACGTGCGGTCCTTTCCCCCGGTGCGTGCAGTGGCCTCAGCCTAAGGTGCCCGCCGGCGAGGGCTGCGGCACCGGGAATCTCGGACGACAGCGGACCGGCTCTCAGGCACACTGTCGGGGTGCTTCTCACCGTCTCGACCACCCACCAGCCGGCGACCGACCTGGGCCACCTGCTGCACAAGCATCCCGATCGGGTGCAGCAGTTCCCGCAGTCGTTCGGGACGGCGACGGTGCTCTACCCGGAGGCGACGGACGACCGGTGCACCGCAGCCCTGTTGCTGGAGGTCGACCCGATCCAGTTGGCCCGTGGTCGGGCGAGGAACTCCCCCGACTTCAGCCTCGCGCAGTACGTCAACGACCGGCCGTACGCGGCGTCGTCCCTGCTCGGGGTCGCATTGGCCGACGTGTTCAGCACCGCCCGCCACGGTCGGTGTCGGTCGCGGCAGGAGCTGGCCGACTCGGCCATCCCGCTGCAGATCACCATCCCGGTGCTCCCCTGTCGCGGTGGGCCCGACATCGCCCGTCGGCTGTTCGAGCCACTGGGCTGGCAGGTCGAGGCCGTACCGATCCCGCTCGACGACCAGTTCCCCGACTGGGGCGATTCGCGCTACGTACGGCTCCAGCTCACCGGTGACGTCCGGCTGGCGGACGCGCTGAACCAGTTGTACGTACTGCTGCCCGTCCTCGACGAGTCCAAGCACTACTGGCAGGGCCCCGACGAGGTCGACAAGCTGCTGCACTCCGGTGGCGGTTGGCTCGCCGAGCACCCGGACCGCGAGTTGATCACGCGCCGCTACCTGGGCCGCAGTGCCGGACTCACGCGGATCGCGCTGACCCGACTGGCCGAGCTCGACGACGTACTGGAGGGCGACGCGACCGACACCGATGACGAGGAGATGCTGCAGCCCCAGGAGCGACGTGTCCCGCTCAACACCCGACGTCATGAGGCGGTTCTGGCGGTGCTGGCCGAGGTCGGCGCCACCTCGGTGATCGACCTCGGGTGTGGCCCGGGACAGTTCCTGTCACGGCTGTTGGCGACACCGTCACTGACCCGCATCGCCGGCTGCGACGTGTCGGCCCGGACGCTGCAGATCGCCACCCGTCGGCTCAAGCTGGACCGGATGAATGAGCGTCAGGCCAACCGCATCGACCTGTTCCAGGCTGCGCTCACCTACGTCGACGACCGGCTGGCCGGCTACGACGCCGCCGTGCTGATGGAGGTGATCGAGCACGTCGACCCACCACGTCTCGACGCCCTCGAGCGGGTCGTGTTCGGCGGTGCGCAGCCCGGCACGGTGATCGTCACGACGCCCAACAGTGAGTACAACCAGCTCTACGATGGCCTCGACGGTGCCCGTCACCCCGACCACCGGTTCGAGTGGGACCGGGCCGAGTTCGCGGTGTGGAGTGACCGGGTCGGCGATGCGTACGGCTACGCCGTCAGTCGACGCGGTGTCGGCGATGTCGATGCGACCCATGGCACCCCGACCCAGCTGGCGGTGTTCACCCGTGTCTGAGATCCAGCAGAAGGTGATCAAGGTCCCGGCGATGGGGCTGATCGTGATGGTCGGCGTCTCCGGCAGCGGCAAGTCGACGTTCACCCATACCCACTTCAAGCCGACCGAGGTCGTCTCCAGTGACGTGTGTCGTGGCCTTGTCGCTGACGACGAGAGTGACCAGACCGCCACCCCGGACGCGTTCGACCTGCTGCACCACCTGGTCGGCATCCGATTGCGGCGCGGCTTGCTCACCGTCGTCGACGCGACGAACGTGCAGCCGGCAGCGCGGGCATCGTTGATGAAGCTCGCCCGCAGTCACGATGTGCTGGTCGACGCGATCGTGCTCGACGTGCCCGAAGCGGTCGCGGTCGAGCGCAACGCGGCCCGGCCCGAACGGGACTTCGGATCCCACGTGATCACCCGGCAGCGCCGCGACCTCAAGCGATCACTGGGACGCCTGCGCAAAGAGGGATTCCGACGGGCCCACGTGGTCAACGCCGACGAGATCGACAGTGTCGAGATCGTTCGTGAGCCGTCGTGGAACGACCGCACCGATCTCACCGGACCGTTCGACATCATCGGTGACGTGCACGGCTGCATCGACGAGCTTTCCAGCCTGCTCACGAAACTGGGCTGGCACCTGCGCCAGGATGGTGATCAGCTGATCGGCGCTACCCACCCGGAGGGTCGGCAGGCCGTCTTCGTCGGTGACCTGGTCGACCGTGGTCCCGACACCCCGGCGGTGTTGCGGCTGGTGATGGGCATGGTCGCCGACGGGACCGCACTGTGCGTGTCCGGCAACCACGAGGCGAAGCTGGTCCGCGCGATGCGCGGTGCCAAGGTCACGGTCGCCCACGGGCTGGCGGAGTCGCTGGAGCAGCTGAGCCACCACACCGATGAGTTCCGCGATCGGGCCCTGGCGTTCATGGACGGGCTGATCAGTCACTTCGTGCTCGACGGTGGGCGGCTCGTGGTTGCCCACGCCGGGTTGAAGGAGTCGTACCACGGCAGGAGTTCCGGGAGGGTGCGGTCGTTCGCGTTGTACGGCGACACCAGTGGCGAGACCGACGAGTACGGGCTGCCGGTGCGGCACCCATGGGCCCGGGAGTACCGCGGTGAGGCCATGGTGGTCTACGGGCACACCCCGATGCCGGAGGCCGAATGGGTGAACAACACCATCTGCGTCGACACCGGCGCGGTGTTCGGCGGCTCGTTGACCGCACTGCGCTACCCGGAGCGCGAGCTCGTCTCCGTCCCCGCCGAGCAGCAGTGGTGTGAGCCGGCCCGTCCGATGGTCCCGACCGAGGCCGACCGGGAGCCGTCGGTGCTGCGGATCGACGACGTCGCCGGCACGCGCTGGCTGGAGTCGCCGCGGGCCGGGAAGGTGAAGATCCCGGAGGAGAATGCCGCTGCGGCGCTGGAGGTGATGAGCCGGTTCGCGGTCGACCCACGGTGGCTGATCCACCTGCCGCCCACCATGTCACCGGCCTCAGGACGGCCGGAGGGGCGCCTCGACAAGGTCGACGGACGTCTCGACGGGCGGGAGGGGTTCCTGGAGCACCCGGCGCAGGCGTTCGCCGAGTACGCCGGATGGGGTGTGAAGCGCGTCGTGTGCGAGGAGAAGCACATGGGGTCACGGGGCATCGCCGTGATCACCAGGGATGCAGCGACCGCAGCCCGTCGGTTCGGGGTAGGCGACGGCAGGACCGGCGTCGTGTACACCCGCACCGGTCGGCCGTTCTTCGGCGACGCTGTACTGGGTAACGAGTTCGTCGATCGGCTGCGCACTGCCGTAGCACCGCTGTTCACCTCACTGGACACCGACTGGTTGGCGCTGGACTGTGAAGTGCTGCCGTGGTCGGCGAAGGCGTTGGAGTTGATCAAGTCGCAGTACGCCTCGGTCGGTGCTGCCGCGACCCACGCGTTGCCTGCCGCGATGTCGATCATGGATCAGGCTGCCCGCCGCGGCCTCGACGTCGCTGATCTCGCCAGCCGCACGGCACGGCGGCGCGACAACGCGACCAGGTTCCGCGACGCGTACGCGGCCTACTGCCGTCCCACCGACGGACTCGACGGAGTCACCGTGGCGCCGTTCCAGATCCTCGCTGCAGAAGGCCGTACGCTCGCCGTCACCGAGTCGCACGAGTGGCACCTGGGCGAGCTCGCGAAGCTCGACCACGAGTTGATCACCCCGACCAGGCACCGGTTCGTCGACCTGTCCTCGGACCAGGAGCGGGCCGCCGCGACCGACTGGTGGACCGAGCTCACCGCCACCGGGGGCGAGGGCGTCGTGGTGAAGCCGGCACACCTGGTCGACGAGTTCGTCCAACCAGGCTTGAAGGTTCGCGGCCGGGAGTACCTGCGGATCATCTACGGCCCGGACTACACCGAGTCACTCGACGTGCTGCGGAGCCGTGGTGTCGGCAAGAAGCGGCAGCTCGCACGCCGCGAGTTCGGACTCGGCCTGGATGCCCTCTCCGGATTCGTGGAGCGGCAGCCGTTGTGGCGGGTCCACCAGTCGGTGTTCGCCGTGTTGGCACTCGAGTCCGAGCCGGTCGATCCCCGGTTGTGACCGCTGCACCCCCACGGAGTCCGCGGGGTTGCGGCGTCAGCCGTGGGCCGGTACGAAGTGTTGCCTTCCTTGCCAGCTGCCGTGTTCGGACAGCGGACGGAACCGCAGCGTCGTGAACTCGTGGTGGAAGTCGCGCCGTTCCCGCTCGCCCATCGCGTCGACGTGACGTCGCGGCTCGGCGATGTCGGTGTGCCCGTGGACCATCTCGACCATCTCGCGGGTGGACCGCCACACCGAGAAGGTCGACACCGTCCGGGGCAGCCGGATCGCCGCCATCGCCAAGGTGGCTCCCGGATGATCACGGACCAACCGCTCCACGGGTCGACCCCACCGGATGAACCGGGGCAGTTCCGGCAGTCGCATCCGCGCCAGGGTGACCGCGACGACTGGCTCATCGGGCAGTGCTCGACCGGTCCGCTCGGGAAGGTCCAGTTCGCTGACGCTCCCCCACCGGCGCAGGAACTCCAGTCGTACGTGCCAGCCGCCTGCCAGCTGCTTGCCGAGTGGGTCACGGGTCAAGAACTCGTCGAGGGCAGCTTCGTCCTGCCAGGCGGCGAACATCGCCAGTCGGCCCAGCTGCAGCCGTGCCGGGGACACCACCGGGGCACCGAGTTGCATCCCGGTCAGGCACTCCGCATGCACCAGACCGTGCACGGACGCAGGCCTGGGCGGGCGCACCATGGCGCGCACGGTGGTCACCGGGTTGGCCCGCAGCAGGTGGAACGAGTGCACAGCTGGAGCCTACGACAGCGCCTCGGGAGGACCTGTGTGCTGACCATCAGGACCCGTACGAGGTGATGGCCCACCGGCGTCGGGCTGGTCAACCGGTCGGCGCGACGACCTCCGTGCGCTGCTCTCCCAGCTCCCCCACCCGAGCCGTGATCACGTCACCCGGCCCCAGGAACTCCTGGGTGGCGGCGCCGACGCCGGCCGGTGTGCCGGTCTCGATGACGTCGCCGGGCTCCAAGGTCATGAACGACGAGGCGAACGCGATCAGCTCGGTGACGCTGAAGATCATGCCTGCGGTCGATCCGTCCTGGCGGACCTGCCCGTTCACCGACAACTGCAGGTCGAGCTGTTGCGGGTCAGGCACCTCGTCGGCGGTGACCAGCCACGGACCGAGCGGGGCGAAACCGTCGGGCCACTTCCCCGTCAGCCACTCGAAGAACGGCGCCCGGTGCTCCTCGGCCCGCTCGACCGGGAAGTCGAGCGAACGGGCCGAGACGTCGTTGGCCGTCATGTAGCCGGCGACCACGTCCAGGGCGTCGGCCTGCGGAACGTTGCGGCATCGCCGGCCGATCACCACCGCCAGCTCGACCTCCCAGTCGACGGCGTGGGAGACCGTGGGCAACGGCAGTGGGTCACGGGGGCCGATGATCGCCGTGCTGGGCTTCAGGAACAGTCGCGGGATGGCCCGATCGGACGTCATCGGCGTCCCCCCGCCCTCGCGGATGTGGTCGGCGTAGTTGGCCGCGACCGCCAGCAACTTCGGCGGCCGCCGCAACGGCGAGGCGAGTACCACGTCGTCGAGCCCGTACGTCGGCCCGCCGCCACCCGAACCGGCGGCAGCCAGCCCCTCCCCCTCCAGCAGGTCGAGCAGGTCTCCCGGACCGTGGTCGATCACCCCCTGCTGATCATCGGTGAGCCGACCGTGACGTCGTTCCCCGTCATGCAGGTAGCTGGTCCAGCGCATGGCACCTCATTCGTGATCAGAGCTGTTCGTGGTCAGAGCTGTTCGTGGTCAGGGCTCCGACGATCGTAGAATCCTCTCCCACCTCGGGGACCTCGGGGGTCGGCAGCTCGAACCGTAAGCAGAACTGTCGGGAACCCCACAGGTTCCCGCACTGGACATGATGGGTCCGGCCCAGCACGATGAGGGCAGCCGTCCGCGCCGACGCAGGGCGGCTTGCAACGGCGCAAAGGAGCCTTCATGCAGATCACCCGACGATCGGTCCTGGCTGGCCTCGGAGGTGCCGCCACCCTGGCACTCATCCCAGGCCCCGGAAACTCCCTGCGAGCACGGGCCGCCGGTGTCGAGTTCGACATCGTCGTCGACGGCCAGGCCGTCGCGGTGATCAAGTTGCCGTCCGGGATGGGCGGACAGACCCAGCGCATCCGGGTGCTGGTCAGCGCCGCCAACCTGCTCCGCGACGTCGTGGCGGCTGCGACCGGCGCGGAGCTGCGCACCATCTACAGCGAGGTCCCGTCAACCTGGACCGAGCTGCCGATCTACCTCGACGCGGTCGGCCTGCACACCACACCTGGCTTCTCGAACGCGGGCCTCGGCCCTGACGCGTTCGCCGTCGACATCAACGCCGACGCGATGACGATCCTGGGGGGCACGTACAACGGGACCATGGTCGGCGTCACGGCGTTGGCCGAGTCCGAGTGCGGCGCGGAGTTCCTGATGCCCGGCCCCCACGGCACCAAGGTGACCACCTCGTCGTCGCTGACCGTCGACACGTCGTTCAGCGAGGCCAGCGGCACGCCCGACTTCACCAACCGGCGCATCTACGCGTACGGCACCGTCGCTGACGGCGCCAGTTCCGACCCCAACAACGTGTTCGGCTCCCGATTGCGGCTGATGAACCGCGCCAAGTACAGCCACAACCTCGGAGTGATCTTCGACCCGGCCAAGTACGCCGAGACCCACCCCGAGATCTACCCGGTGATCAACGGCGTCCGACGGATCCCCAGCAACAATGCCAACGTCAACTGGAATCCGCGCTGGCAGGATCCGATCACCATCGCGCCGGCGGTCGAGTACGCGGTGACCGAACTGGGGCTGCCCGAGAGCACCGGCTGGGTCGCCCTGGGCATCAACGACAACGGCGGCTACTCCGACGACACACTGGCCCTCGGCACCCGCGACGCCGACGGCATGTTCTCGCTCAGCAACGTCTACTGCACCTGGCTCAACGCTGTAGCCGAAGGGGTCGAGGCCGCCTTGGGCCACCAGGACTTCCGACTGGGATTCCTTGCCTACAACGACATTCGGTCCGCCCCCGAGTTCGACCTGCACCCGACCCTGGTGCCGTTCATCACCCGTGACCTGTACGGCTGGGTGTCGCCCGAGCTGGAGGCCCACGACCGGGCCCTGCTCGCCGGCTGGGACGCGAGGTGCGTCGAGCTGGGTTGGTGGGACTACCCGTGGGGCAGCCCGATCATGGTGCCACGGCTGTTCCACCGCACCCAACAACTCGCCCTGAAGACGTTGCACGACAGCGGCGTCCGCCATGTCTTCGCCGAAATGGAGCAGAACAGCGGCGAGGGGGCCAAGGCCCCGCTGTACGCGAAGATGCTGTGGGATGTCGACCTCGACGTCGACGCCGCCCGCGACGCGTGGTGCGAAGCCACCGCGGGACCGGCCGGCGCGGCGCACCTCCGGGCGTACGACGAACACTGGAACACATGGTGGGCGACCAAGGGCGTCGACACCGAGTACGTCCGCTCGGGCAAGGGATCGAGCTACCTGTGGTACCTCGACACCGGCTACCTGAACCAGGTCAGCGACGAGGACATCGAGACCTCCCGGGCCCACCTGGACGCCGCCGCGGCCGCAGCGCAGACCGAGGACGAGGCGGCCCGGCTGTTGATCTTGACCCGACAGCACGAATACTACCGGGCCAGCGTCCTCAGCTACGACCGCGACGTCGTCGACCCGACCAGCGTGCGCGAGGCCCGCGACCTGTTCCAGGCCGCCATCAGCTCCCTCGACGAGAAGATGGCACTCGCGGCACGCCGGAAAGAACTGATCGCCGAGTTCGCCACCGACCCGGTGATGCGGCACCGCTTCGAGGGCCCTGCGATGGGCCTGGCCTGGAACGGCTGGCCGCTCAAGCCGTTGTGGAGTGTCGCCCAGTACATCATCGCCCAGGGCAGCAAGGCCGCGGCGGTGCTCCAGCAGGTGCGCAACACGGCGATGCGACACCCGTCCGAGCAGGTGCGCCGATATGCGGAGACGCTGCTGGCCGTGGCGGAGGGGCGTACGGTCAACCGGGCCGTCAATCCGGACTTCGCCACCGGCGAGATCGCCCCGTGGCAGGTCGACACCGCCAGTGGCTGGCTCGGTGGCGAGCCGGAGGTGACGACCGAGTTCCTCCGCAACAGTCCCGGCAGCGTCCGGATCGTCGGCCCCACCGCCGGCGGTGCGCTGCAGCAGACCGTCACGGTGAGCCCCGGCTATCTGCGGGCGTCGTTCTGGGTGCGGACCCGCGACGTGCCCAACGTGATCGGTCTGGTCGTGCCGACCTGGCTGGTGTTCGACGCCGCCGGCGTCCGCACCCTCCTCCGAGGTGAAGTGCTTGCCCTGTCGTCCACCACCGACGGCTGGACCGAGTGTGCGATGGCCCACGTGTTGCCCGAGGGCACAGCAACCGCCGGGATCTACCTGTCGAACCTCAAGGTCGCCTCGCAGACCGAGATGTTCATCACCGACATCACGTTCACCCAGGTGGCTTGAGCCTCGGAACGCGTCGGCGGAACCGTTGGCACGGTCTACTGTGACCGACAATCGTTCCGCCGACCGATCCGGGGCCGTGATGCTCAACCTCCACCGACTGCAACTACTGGTGGAACTGCGCAACCGGGGTACGATCGCGGCCGTCGCCGACGCCCTGGGCTACAGCCCGTCGGCGGTGTCGCAGCAGTTGTCACGACTGGAACGGGAAGCCCACGCCCCGCTGATGGCGCCCGTCGGCCGACGGGTCGTGCTCACCCAGCAGGGCAACCTGCTCGCCGACCATGCCCAACACCTGCTGGTCGAGGTCGAACGCGCGGAGACCGCACTGGCGCAGTGGTCCGGCGAGGCTGTCGGGGTGCTGCGCCTTGCCATGCTGTGGACGCTGACGGCCACCCTCGGCACCGAACTGCTGCTCCGGCTGCAGGCTCGGCACCCACAACTCGACGTCCGACTGCGGGAGGTGCCGGCCGAAGGTGCGTTGGCGGCACTGCGCTCGCACGACGTCGACCTCGTCGTCGTCGAGGAGTCGTCCTTCGGGGAAGCCGACGTCGACAACGGCGCCGTCCACCTCGAACCCTTCCTGGACGACCCACTGGTGCTGGCCGTGCCCCCGCAGTGGGGACCAGTCGACCTGGCCGCCGTCGTCCAGCGGCCATGGGCCACCTCCGCCGGCGGCAGCACGCGCCTGTGGGTCGAGAAGCTCTGCCGCCGAGCGGGCGGCACCGCACAGATCCGCTACGAGACCGACCATCCGCTGGTACTGCTGCAGTTCGTCGAGGACGGACTGGCCGCAGCACTGCTGCCACAGATGTTGGTGGCGTCCCGGGCCCCACACCTGCCCCGGATCGAGTTGCCGGCCGAAGTCAGCCGCACCATCAGCAGCGCCGTCCGGACAGGCTCCCAGTTCCACCCCTCGGTGGTGGCCTGCCTCACCGAGCTGCGCCAACTGCTCGACCTGCCAGACTGACGGGCATGGGCCGCAGTTTCGAAGAACTCGTCGCGGAGGGGGAAGCCTCCGACGTCACCGGATGGGACTTCAGTTGGCTCGACGGCCGGGCGACCGAGGAACGGCCGCCGTGGGGGTACGCGAACCTGCTCGGCCAACGCCTCAGCTCCGGCGTCCGGGCCTCCCTCGACATCCAGACCGGCGGTGGTGAGGTGCTGGCCCAGGCGCCTTCGTATCCGCCGATCGCCGTGGCCACCGAATCGTGGCCGCCCAACGTGGCGCGGGCGACAGAGCTGCTGCACCCGCGCGGGGTGGTCGTCGTCGCCGATCCCGATGAGCCGCCGCTGCCGTTCGCCGACGACGCCTTCGATCTGGTCACCAGTCGCCACCCGGCGTCGGTCTGGTGGACCGAGATCGCCCGGGTGCTGCAGCCCGGTGGCCACTACTTCGCCCAACACGTCGGGCCGAGCAGTGCCTTCGAGTTGATCGAGTTCTTCCTCGGGCCGCTGCCGCAGCAACGTCAGGGCCGCGATCCGGCGCGGGAAGCTGCGGCAGCCGAAGCCGCCGGCTTGACCATCGTCGACGTACGGACCGCGCGGCTACGGATGGCGATCTTCGACATCGGGGCCGTGGTTCACCTGCTGCGCAAGGTGATCTGGTGGGTCCCCGACTTCAGCGTGGAGAGGTACCGCGACCGGCTGCGTGACCTGCACGAGCAGATCGAGGCCGACGGGCCGTTCATCGCCCACGCGTCACGCCACCTGATCGAAGCCCGGAAGGATTGAGCCGGCAGGATCCGCTACCGCAGGTTGGCGAGCCACGCCTGGTGGGCGGCAACGATCTGGTTGCCGGCATTGCTGTAGCCGGAGTCGGCCCACACCCCATGTTCGGACGAGCTCATCGAGATGGCGCTCACGAACATCCGGCGACCGTCCTTCATGATCAACCGCACACTGCGACCGTCCCACCGGTTCAGCGGCACCTCGACGTGGTGGACGTCGCCCCATCGGACGTGCGTGGTCCCGGAGAACACCTCGCACCACCGGATGCCGTCGTCACGGAGTTCGACCCGTTGTCGCCGACCGGCCAGGTGCATCAGCAGGCCGCCGCCACCGAAGATCAGCGTCATCAGCGCGCCGAACGTCACCGCTTCCATGTCGCCGGTGACGAGCCCGATGGTGACCGCGACGATCCCGATGAGCACCGCGATGCCGAGCAGCGCCAGTCCCATCCATCGCAGCAGGTTGGCCACCCCGGACCGGATGACGACGGGCTCGGCCTGCTGGTGAGGGTGCATCGAGTCGGTCCTCCTGAGGGTGTACGCGCTGAGACCGGCCCAGCGTACGGCAGCCAGGGTCGCCGACCGGCCGACAGCCGGCGGCGCGTTTGCTCGTCCACGTCCGCCGTCCCGCGGCTGCCGGCCCTTGACACCCGCCACCGAGCGACACCAGAATCGACCCTGCACGGAGCTGGACGGATCTGGACGGACTCGCGCCCTCCGATCCCCGATCCGCGTGACGACGGTCGACCCGAGGGTCCGGGTCGACGACGCGTTCTTGGCGACATCGGAGTCGGAGACGGTATGGAGAGCAAGACCCCGCGCAGAGTGGTCGTCGAACGCCGTCGTGCCCTGCTCGACGAGCTGCGTACCGCGGCCCGGGACGGCTCCGCACTGCCCGGTGACCCGGTCCCCACGATGCGGGAACTCCGGGAACGCCACCAGCTCTCCTCCGACGGCGTCACCCAGTGCCTCCGCATCCTTGCCGATGAAGGCGTGCTGGTCACCGTGCCGCGGGTCGGCACGTTCTACGCCAGTGCCCAAGGGACCGGTGAGATCCATCTGTTGATCATGGAGGACTCACCGGAGAACTACGCACCTCGACCCGCCATCCGGCAGCGGATCCAGGCCGGGTTCGAGGAACGGTCCGCCGAGCTCGGCAGCGCCACGTTGGTCGTCAGCATGGCGCAGATGGCCGACCCCGACTTCCACCGCGGTCTCCCACCGGTGGCCGGCATCTTCGCGTGGTCGACCTCGACCGACCCGTCACCGGGGTGGCTGCCCGACGGGCCGGCCGCCCAGGTGAGGCTCTCCCGCGACCCCGTCCGTTCGGGTCCGGACACCGGCCCGGTCGACCGGGTGTTCCTCGACGACGTCGACGGTGGCCGGATGGCGACGACGTACCTGGCCCGGCAGGGCCACGAGGTGATCGCCTTCCTCGGCCTGCACGCCGACCGGCCCGCCCCCACGCTGGTGTGGTCCAGTCGTCGCGCCGACGGCTGGGCCCAGGCGTTGACCAGGTTCGGCCGAACCCCCGACACCGCGCTCTGCTTCACCGCCACCGAACAACCACACAACTTCGCCGACGAGTCGACCATCGCCCGCAGCGTGGCCCGGCGGTTCGTGGCCGACCTGCCACGGAGCGCCGCGACGGCGGTGGTGTGCGCCAACGACGAGGTCGTGCTGTCACTGCTCGACGTGCTGGACGAGCAGGGTGTCCCCCAGGCGTGGTGGCCGGCGGTCGTCGGCTTCGACTCGGGACGCGACCTGTCGAGCCGGTTCGTCACCACCATTCGTGCACCCTGGGAAGAGCTGGGCCGGGCTGCCGCGCAGCTGCTGTGGGAACGCCACACCGGACGCCTCACCGGGCCGGCCGTGGCCCGCACCGTCGACATGACCACCATCCCGAGGATGAGTTCGCAACGTGCCTGGATGACCTGGGCCAGCGTCGCAGAACTGGCACGCGCCGAGGTCTCCACCAACCCCTGAACGCCCCGAGGAAGCACCACCCCCACGAAAGGAACAACGATGTCCCAACCCGAGTCCACCCCCACCGCGAGCTCCCGACCCGTGAGCCCCGGAACCGTGAGTCGACGTACCGTGCTCGCCGGTGCCGGATCGCTGACCGGCGCGGCCCTGCTCACCAACCCGTTCGGCGGGGCGGCCGCCCATGCCGCCGACGAGGTCGTCACCGTCCTTGCCGACGAGGTGTCGGTCCCGTCCGAGGGCGAGGTGGCGTTCACCCTGCCGGCCGTTGCTCCCGACCACACCGCGGAGCTGCGGGTGCTGATCAGATTGCACAACGAGACCCTCGGTGGCTACGGCTGGTACTCACAGTGGCTGCTGGACGACGAGCCACTCGACTCCGCCAGTGATCGGTTGCACAGCAACCTGCTCAACAAGGACGCCACGTTCACCAACTGGCTGGGCAACACGTTGGAGTGGAATCAGGGCGACGGGCTGTGGCACACGATCTTCGCGCCGTCGTTCGACACCGACCCGTCGGAGTATCTGCCTGACGTGCCGGAGCCGTACCGCACCGTGCTCGACATCACCGGACTCACGGTGGACGGCAACCCCCACACCTTCACCGTGCGCAACATCTACGGGCTCTCCCAGCGGCTGCCGGTGGTGGTGAGCATCGAGCACGTCAGCACCCCGATCACCGGCCCGGGTCCGGAGCCGACGCCTACGATCCGGCTGACCCGGCGCCCCACCGTCACCACCGAACCGGGCGGCCAGTTCACCCTCGACTTCGGCGACGCCCGGCTCGGCGTCGGCACGACCTTCGTGTCACCCGCAGGGACCAACGAGTTGATCAAGGAACGCCGGGCCGGCGCCCCCGCGTCCGGTGGCCCCGAGGCCCGCTGGCGGCCACGCGGCCGCCGGTTGTCGGCCAACCAGTGGCGGATTGCGGCCGGCGGAGCCTCGTACGGCCTCGAGCGGACCGTCACGGTGCGCGAGGACCGGGTCGATGTCGACGACGTGATCACCAACGTGACCGACGCCGACGTCGGCATCCGGTTGTCGAACCACGTGGACTTCAGCGACTTCCCGTTGTTCACCTGCCGGATCGCGGGACGTCGCAGCCAGGCGGCCAACGGGGTTCACTCCCCGGCCAACCCGACGCTGTTCTTCCCGCTGGAGGAGTCCTCGATCGGCATGGTGGCCAACGATGACCTGCTGCGCAACCAGAGCCTGTTGACGTACGACCTCGAGAACCGTCGTGCCGGGTTCGCCGACGACGTGTTCTGCCTGGCACCTCGTGACACGGTGACGATGAGCTGGTCGATCCACTTCAACCTGGCCTCCGACGACTACTTCGACTTCGTCAACCAGGTGCGTCGGCAGTGGCAGTCCAACATCACCTGTGCCGGACCGCTCTACTTCGAGAACCCGAGCATCGTGGCCGGGTGGACCGATGCCGGCGCCGAGCTGAACCTCAATGTGCGCGAGGTCGAGCACTTCGTGTTCTGGCAGATCCAGACCCCGCCGCTGCCCGAGCTGGAGAACCGCCGCGTGATCGGACAGGGCACGGGCATCTTCGACCCGATCCTTGCCGAGGAGGTCGAGAAGATGCGGACGGCGGTGGCGCGGATCAAGCGGGTCAAGCCCAGTGTGAAGGTCGGGATGTACCTGCACCCGTACTTCATCAGCCCGGAGGCCGAGGACAACCCGGAGTACCGCGACTCCTGGGTCACCGGCTCGGACGGCGAGCGCCGCGGGTCGACGTACGACCATCCTTCCCGGGTCGACTACGAGCCGGTCTTCCCCGGCGACGACAACAGCTACGGGGAGGCGTACCTGAGCATGACCGACTGGATGATCAATGACGTCGGCCTCGACTGGCTCTACGTCGACGAGAGCACTGGTCCGGGGATGACCGCCGACCCGGTCTTCGTCGAGCTCGGACTTGACCGCGCGCTGACCTACAACACCTGGGACGGCCACACGGCAATCCTGGCCGAGGACGGCACCATCGAACGGAAGGTCGGCATCCTGCCGCTGCTGGCCGACGGCGTGCTCGGCACGGTGGCCGACAACGTCGAGGCCGCCACCGGCGGCCGCATCGTCTACAACCAGGCGTCCGCGACGGCCCGTCGACAGCAGCAGTCCTCCTTCGTGGAGACGCAGTACACCTACACCAACGGGTACGAGTTGCACCTCAACACCCCGCTGGCGTACGGACTCGGCGCCCCGAGCATGGCGACCCTGCGGATGCGCCTCGAACTGGGGCTGGTGTACGCGCGGACCTCGTTGGGCTTCCGGTCGGCCGTGGTGGAGAAGTGCTACCCGTTGACCCCGACCGCCCTGCACGCCGGCTGGATCGAGGCCGAGGAGCGGATCATCATCACCCGCGACGGCTCGTACGGCTGGCCGGGTACGTGGAGCGCACAGGTGCTGCAGTTCGACGACACCGGTGCCCTGCTGCCCGATCCGGAGCAGTTGGTGGCTCGGACCGGTACGGCCCCGGTGACCGTGCTGCCCGGTGGCATCACGATCATCGAGCGCACCGACGGCTGACCGGAGCCCGCCGGACAAGGTCGGGTCAGCGCAACTCGGTGAGGAAGTCGATCATCGTCAGCACGATCTGATGTTCGGCCGCGGCACGGTTGACGGTGGGCCTACCGTCACCGTGCTGCGGCCCGTAGCGTCCGAAGAAGGAATGTGCGGCACCGTTGATCACCACCAGCTCGGTCCCCTCCGGCAGCCGTTCCACACCCCCGCGGACGTCCGCGGCGGTGGCGATCTCGTCGTGCTCGGCCATGATCGACAATGCTGGAACGCCTGCCACGGTGACGTTGTCGGCCGGGTAGGCCGCCATCAGCACCAGCCCGGCGAGGGCATCGGAGTTCACCGAGGCCCACTGTGCCGCCATCGCCCCACCGAGCGAGTGGCCCGCCAGCACGACGGGCCGGCCGGCCGCGTACGCGGTGATCAACTCCTCGGCACGGCCGCTGTCGAGGACGGCCAGGTCCAACGGCATCTCCGGGATCACGGTCTGCACGCCCTCGGCGGCCAACGCGCGCCCCAGCCACTCGTACGCCTGGGGCCGCACCGGTGCCCCCGGGTACAGCACCAACAGCAGGTCACCGTCGCCGGAGGCCGGCCGGATGTTGATCACCGAACCACCGACGTCGTCGACCGAGACGCGAGCCTGCGCACTGCTGGTGTCGGAGATCGCATCCTGCCCCACCACCAGCGGGCCGGTGTCGACCAGCAGCTGCACGCGCGCCACCCCGTACCCCATCACGGCTGCGCACACCGCGACCACGACCCACAGCACCCACCGACGTCGTTCCATGGCGTGCAGCCTACGGACCGCCGAGCGTCGGACGGCGCCACGCGTGGCGGCAGGGACCTCGCCATGGACACCCGGTTGATGTTGTGCCCGGCCTTCCCTAGCGTCTGCGGCAGCAGTGGCTCGGGCGGACGGCTCGACCCCGACCGGAAGGAACGATGGAGACGATGGACGAGTCGGTATCGGCGAGGCGCCCCCGGATCGTGCTGCTGGGGTCATGGCAGACGGTCAACATCGGCGACGTCGCCCACACCCCCGGCTGCCTCACCGCCTTCAAGACGTTCGCCCCCGATGCCGAGATCACGTTGCTGCCTCGCGAACTGGACGACCGCGAGCAGCAGATGCTGGCCGAGCTGTTCCCCGAGGTCCGGGTGCTCACCCCGCTCGTGTGGACCGGCGACACCGCCCTGCCCGAGGAGATCCGTACCGCGTTCGAGGAGGCGGACCTGCTGGTCCACGGCTCCGGGCCGTCGGTCGTGGTGCCGGAGCTGGTCCGCGCCTGGCGCGAACTGTCGGACAAGCCGTACGGCTTCTTCGGCATCACCGTCGACCCGTTCCCCGCCCAGCCGGCCACCCTGGCCGAGGGCCGGATCATGATCAACTCCGAGGTGGGTGACCTGGTCGGCACCGATCGGGACCTGCTCGACGGGGCGGCGTTCGTGTACTGCCGCGACTCCCTGACCCGCGACCTGCTGCGCAACCAGGGCATCACGTCGGCGGTGATCGAGTTCGGCCCCGACGCCTCCCCCTCGTTCGCCCCGCAGCGCCGAGCCAGCGAGGACGTGTTGGCCACCGTGTCCGATGCCGGGCCACTGCTGTGCATCGTGCCTCGGCTGCGCTACACCCCGTACCACGAGTTCCGGGACGTGGAGGTGGAGTTGTTCCATCGCCGTCGCGACGCCTACAACGCCGCCCACGCCGAGGCGGACCTCGCTCCACTGAAGGCTGCGGCCGACTGGTGGTTGGCCAACACCGACGGCACCGTGATGGTGGTGCCCGAGATGATCTACCAGGTCGAGTTCGCCCAACAGCACTTCACCGGTGGCGACCGACTCCACGTACTCGACCGGTTCTGGTCATTGCCCGAGGCGTCCGCGGTCTACCGTCAGGCCACCGCGGTGGTGAGCTCGGAGTGCCACTCCCCGTTGATCGCGATGGCGGTGGGCACCCCGGCGATGTACCTACGGCAGCCGACCGACACGGTCAAGGGCCACATGTACCGCGACCTCGGGGTCGACGACTGGTTGTTCGAGGTGGTCGACCCGGCGACGACCGTCGGGGTGCAAACCCAACTCGCCGCCATCGCCGCGGACCCGGCGGGTGCTCGTCGCACCAGTGAGCAGGCCCGCGAGCGTGCGCTCGCGCGACTGGGCGTGATGGTGGCGACGGCGCTGTCCCAGGTCCCCGGCTGACGCTGTCCGGTCCTGCCCGCGTCGGCCCGTTTCTGTCACACCCGACCCGTAGATTTTCCTTGTCAGCATGGACGAGGGGGATCTGATGAGCGGGACGGATGGGTTTGACGAAACGGTCGAGTCGGCGTGGCGGGAGTTCCGCGGCGCCCTGGCCGACCGGTTGGACGACCTCGACGAGTCCGAGGTGGTCGAGCCCTTCGTGGCAGTCAACGACGAAGGCACCGGGGGTCCCTTCGTCCGCGTGGACCGGACGTCGGACGCCCTGATCATCCAGGTCCCCGGCAATCGCCTGCTGGCACCGCGGCAGCGGCGGACCCGGACCGAACTGCATCGCCTGCGCAGGCTCGGCCTGCGGCCCACCTCGGCGCGCACCTTCTACCTGCTGGAGGTGCCGGCCACGTACGCCGACCAGGCCGCCAGCATCGTGGTGGCGACCTTCCGGTCCGTCTTCGCCGTGGTGCACCCGGTGTTCCTGACCTGTCCCGAAGTGACCGGCGAGACCACCGACGAGACAGCAGCCGTCGCCGCAGTGATGCCGACCGACCAGGCCCACCTCGACGGGCTGGTCGACGAGGCCCTCACCACGATGTTCGGCCATACGCCGAACCGGGACTCGGACGGGGACGTCCCCATCCGAACCGGTGACGGGATCGTCTTCGTCTGCACCGACGACAGTGCCCAGTGGGTCCGGCTGCTGTCCCCCGTGGTCGTCGACATCCACGACACCGAGGCTGCGGCCGAGACCGTGGCCGGCCTCAACCGCGACCTGGCCGGCATGAAGTTCACCCTCGAGGAGCACCAGATGATCGCGGCGGTGGACGTCCCGGCAATGCCGTTCTCCGCCGACCAGTTGCGGCTGCTGGTGCACCAGCTGTGCAAGCTGATCGCCAGTCGGGGCGGAGAACTGGCGGCCCAGCTGGATGGCCACACGTTCGCCGAGGAGGCCCGGCGGCACGACCTCGAATAGCTGGTCGCCCGTTGCCGAGCGCTGTGCGCGTCAGCATGATCAGGGGCGGTCGGCACCGGAGTGCAGCATCGTCCACGTCAACCCCGCACCGGTGGGCAACGGGCTCCCCTCTTCACCTCGTGCCGTGACCAGTCGCACCCGGTCCCCGGCCACGTGGACGTCGAGCACGGGAAAGCACATCGGGTCGACCCCGTCGTCCACGATGACCGTGGCCGGCAGCTGCGGCAGCACCCGCAGGTCAGCCCGGTCGACGACCAGGTGGCTGCCGTCGACGCCGGTCACCGAGGCACGTGCCAGACCCCCGGATCGGGCCGCAGCCAACTCGACGCGGTGGTCCCCCAACTCGGCCCGGGTGCCGTCGGCGAGGTACAACACCCCGTTCCCCAGCACGGTGATCGCGGCGTCGGTCCGCAACGCCCCGGCGTCGGTGCCGGCCCGCAGCTCCGTGGCCGGTCCACCCGCAGCACTCGAGCCCGGTGGACGGTACCGCGGCCGCAACGCCACCACGTCGACCCCGCTGCGGGTGTCGACCTGTACGACGACACCGTCGGCACCGATGCGTTCGGAGCGCACCCCCCGGACCACCGGTGTCGCCGTCGGCGACGACCCGTGCACCTCGAACACCGACACGAAAACACTGCTCAACCGACCACCAGGGACGCCCGGGACCCCGGCGTCAGCAGCCCTGCCGACACGGTCTGCGGACCGCCGCCGCACGAAGTAGGGCACGGTGCGACCCGGCTCCTCACTGACATGGCTCAGTCCCCGCTCACCCCACCCGTCACCGAGCCACAGTTGCTCGTCGGCCGCCGGCGCCCACGCCGAGAAAGTGGTCTCGTCGTCCAACTCGAACCTCGCCCGCCAGGTGTGGTCGACCCGCTCGGCTCGGCGACTGCCGGTCAGCCCGTGGCCGGGGCCCTCCGGATCCAGCACCAGTTCGACATCGGCCAGGACGACGTCGGGTACCGGGCCATGCAGCAGGTGGTCGTGTTCGCGCCCGCCGACGACGGCAAAGACGTCCACCAGATAGCGATCCGGGCCGCCGTGGTCGATCAGCACACAGGTCCGGCGGTAGAGGTCGGCCTGGGCGTACGGGGTCGACGAGCACTCCACCACCGCGATCGGCCCGCGCCGGTCGAACAGGTCGACACTGCCACCGCGCCCCTCGTCGCGCTGCTCGCCGCCGTCGACGACGACCACGTTGTGCGCCGCTGTTCGTTTGGTCTGGTGGTGGTCGGTCCGGTCCCACAGATAACCGAGATCGGTGACCACCTCATGGCCGCGGTCCCAGTAGGTGAGGTTCAGGCTGTCGTAGTGGTGGTGGACACCCCAGTGCGAGGCGCTCACGATCACCGTCGCGTCCAGTCCGTCCACCCCGGCGCGCAGGTACGGCAACCGCAACGACGGCAGCAGCACGTCCGGCAACCGGGACCTGTCCTCCCCCTGTGCCACGTCGAGGTCCGGACTTCGATGGAACAGCGCGTAGACCTCATCTGCTTGGTCGACCGGAAGCCCTGCTGTCCGCCGCAACAGGGCGCGGTACTCCGGTCGGTCGTAGCGGCTCACCAACAGGTCGGCGTGCCGCAGCCTCAATCCACCGCCGACGTACGAATCGGCGAACCCGGGGTGGCTCAGGTCGGGCAGGAAGGTGTCGTGGATGTTGCGGTAGATTCGCGCCACCCCCGGATCCCCGTACACGTCGGTGACCGGCCCATCGGGACACAGCCGACGACCGTGCAGTGCGTCGCCGAAGGTGATCATGGAATGCAACGCCATCAGCCCGTAGCTCGGCGACTCCGGAGTGCCGCCGTCGGGCAGGAACCAGCGACGGACGAAGTGCCAGAACACCCGTGATCCGAAGCGGATCAGGCCGGGGTCGTCGAGCACCAGCCCGACCATCCCGGCCCCGATCGCGTTGGTGATGCTCTTGTTGTTCAGCCTGGGATCGGCACACAGCAACGGCACCGACTCCCGGAGCAGGTCGTTCTCGATCATGGTCCGCGTGGCCGGATCGATCCGCTCCCGCACCAGGTCGTACGCGATCGCCAGCTGCTGCACGAAGTGTCCCTCGCCACCACTGGCGGTGGCACGCCCCGCCATCCAGTAGCCGGCGTGCAGCTTCCGGTCCGCAACGTTGGGCGCGATCGTCCACTCGTCCTGCGGCAGGCTCTCGAGTCGGGTGGCCGCCTCCCGGGGCGGCAGGTCGGTCCACTCCCCGTACCCGGAATGGACAAGGTAGCCGGGGTAGACCTCGGCGAACCGTGCCAGCACGGCCGCCGCCGTGTCGCCGTACGCGACCTCGCCGGTCACCGCGTACAGCACCGCCAGGACGCGGAGCTGCTCGGTCATGTACGCGACCTTGCGACTGCGGATATTGCCCGACCAGCTCGAGTGCAGGCTGAATCCGTTGAACGGATGCCCGTACCCGCCGTGGTAGGAGACCTGCTGCCCGTCGGCGGCATGGAACACGACATCCTCGGGGTACGCCGGGTCCGGGTATCGAGCGCCGCAGGTGGAGCACTCCAACACGTCGGGATCGGCCGCGGACCAGTGGTAGTGCCCGTGGATCGCGTTGCCCAGGCATCGCGGACAGTTGGTGAAGTGGGGCGCCGCCGGCGTGGTCGTCGAGATGAACTCGGCGATCCGCTCGGCACCGCCGGCGACGGTGTCGGCCACGTCGGCACGCAACCGGTCGACCAGCGTCTTCGCCCAGTCGTGTCGCCGCAGGTTCTCCCGGGCGCGGGCCAGGTCGCCCGCCCGGTACACGGTCCGCAGGTGGTCATCAGGCATCGGTCGTCACCACTCCTCGTCGAGGAACATCTGCACCAACTCGTTCGTCGGCGCTCCGGGAACGCTCACCGCTCCTGCTCCTCGCCGGCGCCGCAGTCGGCTGCGTCGCCTCACCGGTGTGCACGACCAAGCTACCCCCCGTCTCCGGCCGCAGCGTCCCCACCGGCCGGATACGGTCTGTGGCCGCCTGCAGCACGCACCGCCCGGATACCAAGACACCACCGCCCCCCGGATTGACCAGTCGGTCGCCACCTTGTTATGCAGAATGCATACGCCAACGGAGGCGTCTCACACCCTTGGAGGAAGCCATGCCGCACCCGATCCCCTCGTCGAACCAGCGCGTTGACCAGGACACCGACGGCTCAACACTCGATCCGGTCGCATCCCTCGATCCGCTAGCGTCGACCCCGACTGCTCCGGGATCTGGACGGCGAGGTCTCCTCCGCGGTCTGGCGGCAGGCGGGCTGGGCCTCGGGTTGGCCGCAATGGCACACACCGAATCCGACGCCGCCCCGGGTCGAACCCGGTGGCAGCAGGAGGCGCTCGGTCGGAGCGTCATCGAGGACGGCGCTACCGGAGATGGCGCCACCGACGACACGGCAGCGATCCAGGAGACCATTCGGGTGGTCTCGGCCGCGGGTGGAGGGATGGTTCGCTTTCCTGCCGGACGCTATGCCATCAGTCAGACGTTGGAAGTGACCGAGGACAATGTCGTTCTGGTCGGCGAAGGAGCCGCCTCGCGAATTCTTCGACTCAACTCAAACGCTGCCTTCACGTTGGTGCGCTTCGCATGCGACGGCACGCGGGCCGGGCGCCTCTGGAACGTCGGCGTCAAGGACGTGGCGATCGGAGGTGGGAACGTTGGCCAACCTGACACCCCGGGTGAGGGCGCCCTCACCCTGTTCGGCGTCTCGCAGTTCGACGTGACGGGCTGCTACATCGAGCAGCCTGGAGGTCCTGGACTCACGTTGCAGGACTCCTACATCGGTACCATCACCCACAACAAGACTCGGTTCTGCGACGACGGCCTGGTCCTCGTAGGGGTGTCCAATGCCCTCAAGATCACCGGTAATCGCTTCCAGATCAACAACGGCCATGGCATCCGTGGGCCGGAACTCGGCGACAGCCCTCTCAAGCACTGGTCCCAGATGATGGGCGTGGTCATCGAGGCCAACGACATCGAAGGCAACGGTGAGGACGGCATCCACTTCGGAAACTGTCTGCACATGGGAATCTCGGTCATCGGCAACTACTTCGAGCTGAATCACAATCCCAGCCGAACCAAGACGGGGAACGGGCCGCACATCTACAAGGTCCCGCACAGCGGACGCACCAGCCCACCCGACGAGTTCCAAGGCGTGACAATCAACGGCAACTTCCTGGGCAACCGATTCCCTGCCCCGGACAACGACTCGATCGTGCTCGAACACGGCTCCCAGATCGTGATGCTGGGCAACGCCTACTGGACCGGGTCGGCGATCTCACCTCGGGATGCGATCCGAGTGGCACCACAGGTGACCCGGTGGATGGCGGGACCGGGGGTCGACGGCGCCCTGCAGGCCGACGGAAACGTCTCGGTCACCGATGGTGGTGCCATACTCACCTCGCCCAACGGAACGAGATTCACCGTCACGGTCAACGACGACGGTGAGCTCACCACGACGAAGCTGTGACCGGAGGTTGACCGGGTCGGCCCGACGCGACGTGGGCGCCGACCGCACCGCCATGTCGCAGTATCGACCATGATCACCTGAGCTGGCCGAACGCCACTGCCTTGCGGGTCGGCCCGGCGACCAGGATGGTGTCGGTGCCGCGCAGCACCGTCTCGGTGCTGGCGTACGTCCACGGCTGCCCGGACCGCTTCACCGCGGTGATCGTGACCCCGTGTTCGGCGCGGATGTTGGTCTCCCCCAGCCGTACGCCCACGATGGCCTGGTGCGGGGTCGTCTTGATCAACGCGAAGTCGTCCCCGATCTCGATGTAGTCCTGCATCGCATCACGCACCAGGTGCGCCACCCGCTTGCCCATGTCCTTCTCCGGGTAGACCACGTGCGGGACGCCCAACTGCTGCAGGATCGTGCCGTGGGGATCGCTGACGGCCTTGGCCCAGATCTCGGTGATCTCGAAGCTCCGCAACATCGAGGTGACCAAGATGCTGGCCTCCACGTCCGTGCCGATCGCGACGACGACCCGATCGAAGTCAGGCACCGCCAGCTGCCGCAGCACTTCTTCCTTCGCCGCGTCGGCGGTGACCACGTGGGTGAGCCGACCGTTGAGTGACTGCACGACGTCCTCCCGGGAGTCGATGCCGAGCACCTCTGCGCCGCTGTCCATCAGTTCCAGGGCCAGTGATTGCCCGAACCGGCCCAGCCCGATCACCGCCACCGAGTTGGCTGATGCCATGCGGGCCGGATCGGTGCCGCCGAAGAGTCGTGACCTAGCCAATGATCGGCCTTTCCTTGGGGAGTTCGAACAACAACCGTCGATCGCGGAGCGCGAGCGCGGTGGCGAACGTCATCGGGCCCAACCTGCCGATGAACATCAAGAACACCAGCACCAACTGGCCGGCGGCGGGCAACTGGGCCGTGATCCCGGTGGACAACCCCACCGTGGCGAAGGCCGAGACCACCTCGAACAGCAACACGTCGAGGCTGAAGTCGGTGATCAACATCAACCCGATCGTGCCGCCGGCGACCAGGGCGACGGCTCCCAACGCGACCGTGATCGCCTGTCGATGCACGGCACGGGAGAGTCGCTTGCCGAACACGTTGACGGCGCCGTCGCCGCGAACCTCGGCCACGATGATGAAGAACAACACCGCGAACGTGGTCAACTTGATACCCCCTGCCGTACCGGCCGGCCCGCCACCGATGAACATGAGGGCGTCCATGCCGAGCCAGGTGGCGCTGTCCATCTGGCTGATGTCGAGATTGTTGAACCCAGCGGTACGGGTCTGGACCGACTGCACGAAGCCGGCGAGGACACGCTCGTGCCACGGCAGTGCGCCGAGGGTGCGAGGGTTGTTCCACTCCATGGCCGTCACGAATACCGCCCCCAGCACCAGCAGGACGCCCGTGCCCCACACCACCAGTCGGGTGTTCATCGACCACAGCCGTGGGGTGCGCGCGTGCCTGCGCAGTTGCATGATCACCGGGAAGCCGAGCCCCCGAGGATGATCGCGGCGCAGATCGGCAGGCACACGAACGGATCGGTCTGGAAGGACATGAGACTGTCGCTGAACAGGGCGAACCCGGCGTTGTTGAACGACGACACGGCATGGAAGACGCCGAGCCAGAGCGCCTCGCCGAGCGGATGGCCGTACCCGATCGCGAACCGGGCCGTCAGCATGATCGCCACCGCCGACTCGATCAGCAGGGAGATCTTCACCACGCCGAGCACCGTCGATCCGATGTCGCCGATGCCCAGGCTCTTCACCTCCGTCGCGGCGGTCAACTTCGAGCGCAGCGACAGCCGCCGCATCACCGAGACACCGACGACCGAGGCGAACGTCATCACCCCCAGGCCACCCAACTGGATCAGCGCCACGATCACCACGTGGCCGAACGGGGTCCAGAACGTGGGAGTATCGACCACCACCAGCCCAGTCACGCACAGGGCCGAGATCGCGGTGAACAGTGCCTCCAACGCCGCGGCGCCGCCGGGGCCCCGTTTGGCCATCGGCAGCATCAGCAGTCCGGTGCCGAGCAGTCCGGCGGCGGCGAAGCCGAGGAACACCGTCCGTGCCGGGTGTGAGGCCCGCACCGGTACCGGCGGCTTGGTACGCCTGGCCGCGGCAGATGTGATCGGCACGCGGACGACGATACTCCCGGTTGGACCCATCCAAATCGCACCGCACCCCGGCACTGTCGACGGACATCTCGCGGAAATGGCGTTGAGCGCGGCGAGGCGAGCTCGTACAGTGGTTGCCGGCCTGTTGCCTCCCGAGGAGTTCCCTGCGTTGACGATCTGAGATCCCGCCACCGCCCGCCGACCGCACCCGCTGTGCCGTCGGCATCCCGTTGCGACCCGAGGATCTCCATGTCAACCATCCCCCGTACCCCTGCCACCGGTCAGGCCATCGTGCTCGACGACGTCAGCTTCGAGTGGCCCGACGGCATTGTCGTACTCGACCACCTGAGCTGCACCTTCCCACCGGGTCGGACCGGCATCATGGGCGCGAACGGCAGTGGCAAGTCGACCCTGCTGAAGCTGATCAGTGGCCGGCTCTCGCCGACGTCCGGATCGATCCACGTGGCCGGTGAGGTACGCCATCTCGCCCAGGATTCGGCCACCGATGCGAGCCGGACGGTGTCTGACCTGCTCGGCATCTCCGAGGTCCGTGGTGCGCTCGCCCGCATCGAGGCCGGCTCGGTCGACGTCACCGACTTCGACCTCGTCGGCGACCACTGGGATGTCGAGGAACAGGCGATGGCCGTGCTCGACCGGCTCGATCTGCCGACCGAGCCGAACGTGCTCGATCGACCCGCCACTGCGGTGTCGGGCGGGCAGGCGATGGGCCTCGCGCTGGCCGGGATCTCGTTGGTGACGCCCATGATCACCTTGCTCGACGAGCCCACCAACAACCTGGACACCCGCTCCCGACACCGCCTTTACGACCAGGTCGCCGCGTTCACCGGGGTGCTGGTGGTGGTCTCCCACGACCGTGACCTGTTGGAACACGTCGACGCCATCTGGGACCTGGATCACCGCAGGCCAAGGCTCTTCGGCGGACCGCTCAGTGAGTACGAAGAGTACCGCCGGGTGCAGCAGGAGGTCGCCGAACGGGAGCTCCGCGGCGCCGAGGCGACCCTGAAGGCGGCCCGCCGGGAGGCGGCCGAGGAGGAGACCAAGCTGGCCCGACGCGCCGCCGGCGGGAAGCGTGACGCGGCCAGCGGTCGGTACCCCAAGATCGTCGCCGGTGGCAAGAAGCGTCAGGCCCAGCAGACCGCCGGACGGGTCCGGGGTGTCCACGCGGAGAAGATCGAATCCGCCGAGCGGCTCCGCGCCGAGGCGGACGCCACGGCCCGTACCGCCGACGAGATCCGGGTCGACCTGCCCGCGACCGCGGTGCCGGCAGGGAAGCGTGTCCTGGAGTTGATCACCGGAGGTGATGTCGTCACCGTGCAGGGCCCGGAACGCATCCAGCTCACCGGCGACAACGGCGCCGGCAAGTCGACCCTGCTCGCGGCCCTGCTCGGACAGCCACCCGCCCACTTCGCCGAGCTGTTCGGCGCCGATGTGGAGGTCACCCTGTCCCCCACCGTGCCGGTGGGGCACCTCTCGCAACGGCTCGAAGGGTTGGACGAGTTCGTCGACCCGTTGACGGCGGTCCGGATGGCCGCGCCGACCCGGACCCCGCTCGAAGCCCGGTCGCTGTTGGCGACGTTCCTGCTTCGCGGCGACAAGCCGAGCCAGCCGATGGCCACCTTGTCGGGCGGCGAGCGCTTCCGGGTGGCACTGGCGCGCATGTTGTTCACCGAGCCCGCCCCGCAGCTGCTGGTGCTCGACGAGCCGACCAACAACCTGGACCTGGCCAGCGTCGACCAACTGGTGCAGGCCCTCGCCGACTTCCGGGGCGCGCTGATCGTCATCAGCCACGACCACCATCTGGTCGCCGATCTCCACACCACCCGTCGCTGGCACGTCGGCCGGTCCGACGGTCGGTCGGTGCTGCAGGACGTACCACCGAACTCATGACGTCGGTCCCGGCCGGGTGAGCGCGCTCGATAGGCTCGGCCCTGTCATCAACAGGATGGAGTCTCGGTCATGAACACAGTTCGTCTCGGAATCATCGGATACGGCGCCCAGGGCGGCCTCTACGCCCGGCTGATCACCGAGGACCGGGTCCCCGGCATGTCTGTCGGTGCGATCTGCGACAACGATCCGGAGAAGGTCGCCAAGATCACCGAGGACCACCCCGACACCCCGGTCTACTCCGACTACAAGGAGTTGCTGGCCAGCGGCGACGTCGATGCGGTCGTCACCACCGTGCCGCACTACCTCCACCCGGAGATGGCGATCGCGGCCATCGACGCCGGGCTGCACACCTTGGTCGACAAGCCGGCCGGTGTGTACACCAGCCAGGTGCAGGAGATGAACGACTTCGCCGCCGCCCACCCCGACGTCACGTTCGCGCTGATGTTCAACCAGCGCGCGAACCCGCTGTACCAGCGGATCAAGGAGATCGTCGAGGCCGGCGAGATCGGCGCCATCCGCCGCAGCAACTGGATCATCACCACCTGGTGGCGCCCGATGGCGTACTACAAGCAGAGCGATTGGCGCGCCACCTGGGGCGGCGAGGGCGGCGGCGTCCTGGTCAACCAGGTGCCGCACCAACTCGACCTGTGGCAGTGGATCTGTGGGGTGCCGCAGTCGGTCTACTCCAAGGTCGCGTACGGCTTCCGCCGCGACATCGCGGTCGAAGACGAGGTGACCGCGCTGGTCGACTACGGGGACGGGGCGACCGGTGTGCTGATCACCGCAGTGCACGACGTGATCGGCACCGACCGGTTCGAGATCCTGGGTGACCGGGGCAAGATCGTGGTCGACGGCTCGAAGACCGCGACGGTCACCCGACTCACCAAGGACGAGCGGGAGATCAGCGACACGATGACGGGCCCACAGGTCCGGGAGCTGTTCAAGGGCAACCTCGACACCACGGAGCTCTACACCACCGAAACCCTCGAGTACAACCGCCCGTGGGGCCAGCAGCACGCCTCGGTGCTGGAGAACTTCGCCGCCCACATCCTCGACGGCACCCCGCTGATCGCACCCGGGTCCGACGGCATGACCGGTGTCCGACTCGCCAACGCCATCCACCTGTCGAGCTGGCTGGGCCGCGAGGTCCCGATCGACTTCGACCAGAGCGAATACCTGCAACTGCTCAACGAGCGGATCCGCGAGGAGGGCAAGTTCCCCGAGCGGGAGGCCTGAGCCGACCGCTACTCGCCGGCGTCGCCCGCGGCAGCCTGTTCGATGGCATGCCGTACGACGTCGGGCGCCGGCGAGGTGTGCGGGACCCCGTTGACCATCACCATCGGCAGGATCTCGTCGCCGCGGTGCTGCTGACGGACCGTCGCCTCGGCCCACTCGTGATACCAGGTGTTGATCCAGACGGCACGATCGCGCACGTCCCGCAATGCGGCCCGCAGCTTCAGTGAGGGCAGGTCGTCGGAGCGCCAGTAGATGACCACCGGGGCGTCGGTGTCGGGGCGCGGCCGGTTGGCAACCACCCGCCGGGCGATCAGTTGCCGCACCGGTGGGCTGAGCAGGACGCACACCGCGATGATGACGACACCGACCAACACGTCGGTGGGGTGGCCGTCGCGGATCCCGAGGTAGGTCAACAGAACGCCGCAGGCCATGCCTGCCACGACCCAGGCGTACTTGAGCAGTCCCCCTCGATTTCGCACGGGTCACAGGGTAGCCGGGCGGACCTCTCGACAAGCTCGACGGGCGATTCCTCACGCTCCCCGAGCTCGTCGAGGGGTCCCGGGAGTCAGCCGTCGAGTTCGGCCCGCACCTTCGCCACCCACCGGGGTTCGTCGCCGTACCGTTGGCCGGGGATCAACTGCCCGCTGGCGCTGTCGTCGACCAGTTGCCGGATCCGCCGGTCACGGGTGGCCTGCTGCTTGGCACTCATCACCCAACTCGACGCCAGCCGGCGGTAAGAGTTGGTCGCGGCGTCCCAGAACACGCTGGCCCGGGCGTCGGCCCGCAGCAACGCGTCGTACTCCGGCGGCAGCACGGCACCAGACGACTCGTAGGAGTAGACCCCGGACCGATCCGCGCGCCGCCGCTCGAACGCGGCGATCCCGGCCGGGTGCATCAACCCCGCCGCGGTCAGTCGTGCGACATGGCGGATGTTGACCTCACTCCAGTTGCTGTCGGGCTTCCGCGGGGTCCACCGCTGCCGGCGGGCGTCGTCGTCGATGCGTTGCGAGACCGAATCGATCCAGCCGAAACAGAGCGCCACCGGTACGGCGTCGGCCCACGTCAGCCCCCGATCGGGGACGTGCTTCTTGTACAACCCCATCCACAGCTCGGTCACGGTCTCGTGGTGCAACTCCAGCCAGGACCGGAACTCGGCCGCGTCGGCGAAGAACACACCCGGCCGCTCGTCGGTGCCACCGGGCGTCCCCGGGTCGGTACGGGTCATGGAACCGATTCTGGCAGGTCACCGGTGCGCAGGCCGGGGCCCGACTACGCTGGCCCAATGCCGCCACTGTCGTACCCGATCACCCCTCACGTGCTGGCCAACGGACTTCGGGTCATCACCTCCCCGGACCACGCGACGCCCACGGTGGCGGTGAACCTCTGGTACGACGTCGGCTCGCGCCACGAGGCACCGGGCCGGACCGGGTTCGCCCACCTGTTCGAGCACCTGATGTTCCAGGGGTCGGCGAACGTGGGCTCCGGTGAGCACATCCAGCTGATGCAGGCAGCGGGCGCCTCGGTGAACGCCACCACCTGGTTCGACCGCACCAACTACTTCGAGGCGCTGCCGACCGGCGGCCTCGAGCTGGCGCTGTGGTTGGAGGCCGACCGGATGGCCAGCCTCGACGTCAGCGAGGAGAACTTCGCGACCCAGCGGGAGGTGGTGAAGGAGGAGAAGCGGCAGCGGTACGACAACGTCCCGTACGGTGACGTGTCGGAACGGCTCGTCTCCCTCACCTACCCCGCCGACCACCCGTACGGTCACACCACGATCGGGTCGATGGCCGACTTGGACGCGGCCGAGCTCGCCGACGTACAGGCCTTCTTCGACCGCTACTACATGCCGTCGAACGCGGTGCTGTCGATCGTCGGCGACGTCGACGACGACCGCGCCGTCGAACTGGCCAACACCTACTTCGGCCACATCCCCGGCGGTACCCCACCACCAACGCTCGAGACCCCGCCGATGCCGCCGATCACCGGGCTCCCCCGCGACGAGGCCACCGGCGACGTCCCGGCCGATGCGGTCCACCTGAGCTGGCGGGTGCCGGCGCGGGGTACGGCCGAGTTCGACGCCGCCGACCTGGCGCTGACCATCATCGGCCACGGCGAGACGTCCCGACTGCACCGCCGGTTGGTCCGCCGCGACGAGTTGGCCGAGTCGGCCAGCGCCTCGTCGATGGGCCTGATCGGGGGCAGCGGATTCGCGTTCGCCCACGCCCGGTGCCGCGACGAGGTGTCCCCCGAGACCGTCGAGGCGGTACTGCTGGAGGAGGTCGAGCTGTTCCTCACCGACGGCCCCACCGACGAGGAGGTGGAGCGCGCCAAGGCGACCTTCCAGCGGTGGTGGTTGCAGCACCTCGCCCGGGTCGACTCGCGCGCCGACCAGCTCTCCGGGTTTGCCGTCCTGGAAGGCGATCCGACCTTGATCAACACCAGGATCGACGCGATCAACGCACTCGACCGGGCCGACCTGCAGCGCGCCGCCGCGACCCATCTGGCGGTCGACGCCCGCGCCACCCTCACCTACCGCAAGGAGACCCCGTGACCGGCTCGACCACCCCGGCCCCCGCCCGCCCCACGGTCGCCGACCCGCAGCCCTGGGCCTTCCCCACCCCGGTCACCAGCCGACTCAGCAACGGCATGGCCGTGGTGCACTACGACCTGCCCGGGCAGTACGTGGTGTCGGCCTCGCTGGTGCTCGACCACAGCCTGGCCGCCGAGCCGACCGAGCTCGAGGGCATCACGGCGATGGCGATGCGCACCATCACCGACGGCACCGGCCCCAACCCCGGTGAACGGTTCACCGAACTGCTGGAGAACCAGGGTGCCGCGGTGGGCGCCGACGTCGGTCAGTCCGGTACGCAGGTGATGATGGACGTCCCCGCGCCGCGGCTGGGTGCCGCGATGGCGTTGTTCGCCGAGGCGATCCGGGAGCCGGCCCTGGCCGACCAGGACGTCCGACGGCAGGTCGCGCTGCGGCAGGCCGAGATCGACCAGACCCGGGCGAACTCCGCGGCCACCGCCACGCTCGAGTTCCGGCGTCGGGTGCTGCATCCCGACGCCCGGGCCGGCCGCCCGACCGGTGGCGAGCACGACACCGTCGCGGCACTGGAGGCCGAAGCCGTACGGGAGTGGTACGCCGGGCACGTCGGACCGGAGCGGGCCACCCTCGTCCTGGGCGGCGAGTTCGCCGAGGACCCGACCACACTGGCCGAGGAGTGCTTCGGCGACTGGGACCGGGCGACCGACGTGGTCGAGCACCCGCGTCCCGATCGAGGTGCCAGCCGGTGCGTGATCATCGACCGTCCCGGTGCGGTGCAGGCCGACATCCGGCTGGGCGGCTGGGGTGTCGACCGGGACGACCCGCGCTGGCCGGCGCTGCGGGTGGCCGCGTACCCGATGGGCGGGTCGTTCAACTCCCGGCTCAACGCGGAACTGCGCGAGGCCCGGGGCTACACGTACGGGGTTCGGCTGGTCTTCACCCCGCTGCGTTCGGGTGGCTATTTCGCCACCCAGGGGTCGTTCCGGACCGACGTCGTCGGCCCGGCGTTGACCACCGCCAGGGAGTTGCTCGACCTCGGCGAGCAGTCGTTCACCGACGAGGAGGTCCGCGACGCGAAGGCGTACATGACCGGGACGTCGCCGTTGCAGTACGCCACCGCCGACGGCGTCGTCGACCAGGCCGGGCTGCAGTTGATCATGGACCTGCCGCAGGACTACCTCGACCAGAGCCTGGCCAAGGTGCTCGCCGTCACGCCCCACGACGCGAGCGAGGCATACCGCTCGGTGGTCGACACCGACGACCTCAACTGCGTGATCGTCGGCGACGCCGACGCACTGGCCGACCCCGTCCGCGAGGCCGGCTTCGACCCCGAGGTGATCACCGACTACTGATCACGCCGGACCGTCGCCTGTCGCGGGCGGATCAGCCGCCCAGGCCCATCGCCCGCTGGGCCCGCTCCAGGGCTGCCTGGGCCTCCTTGATCTTGGCCTGGTAGGTCGACAGGTCGCCCGCCTTCAGGGCAGCGTCGGCCTCGGTGAACGCCCGCTCCGCCTCCTGCAGGGCGCGGATCGCGGCCGGGTTGTCGATCTCCCCGGTGCCGGTGCCCTCACCGTTCTCGCCGGTCTCGGCGCCGGCGTCACCGGCGAACACCTGGTCGAGCGCCTCCTGCAACGTCGTACCGATGCCGACGTGCTCGCCGAAGCGGACCATCACGAACTGCAGCACCGGGTACGACCCGGACGACCCCGAACGTTCCACGTACACGGGTTGGACGTAGAGCAGCCCACCACCGACCGGCAGGGTCAGCAGGTTGCCGTAGCTCGCCTGCGCGGACCCCTGGGCCAGGAACGGTCGCAGGGTCTCGGCCACCGTCGGGTGGGTGGTCATGGCGTTGAACGTCTGCCCGGGACCGTCGATCCGGGACTCGTCCGACATGTGCAGGATCCGCAAGCGGCCGTATTCCGGACTCGACGCGTCGGCGTTCACGGCCATGAAGGCGGCGAGGTTCTGCCGTTCGTACGGCACGAACGTCGTCGTCTGGCTGAAGACCGCGTTCTCCTCTCCGGGCCACCGGACCGAAAGGTAGTACGGGCTCTCCGACTCGTCGGCCGCGTCCGGGTTCGGGTCGACCGGGATCGCCCACAGGTCGGACTGTTGGTACCACTGGTGCGGGTTGGTCACGTGGTAGCGGCCGAGGATGCTGCGCTGCACCTTGAACAGGTCCTCCGGGTAGCGGAAGTGCTCCAGCAGTGCGGTTGGGATCTCGTCCTTCGGCAGCACCGTCCCCGGGAAGACCTGCTGCCAGGTCTTCAGCATCGGGTCCTCGTCGTCCCACGCGTACAGCTGCACGGTGCCGTCGTACGCGTCCACGACCGCCTTCACCGAGTTGCGCATGTAGTTGATGCCGGTGTTGCCCTGGGCGCCGGCGGGCAGCCGCTCGGACTGGCTGTCCATGGTGGCGTCGCGCAGTGAGGTGCGCTGGCTGTTCGGGTAGGAGTCGGAGGTGGTGTAGCCGTCGACGATCCACACGATTCGACCCTCGACCACGGCCGGATAGGTATTGGCGTCGGTGGTCAGCCACGGGGCCGCCGCCTCGACCCGCTGCTGCGGGGTCCGGTCGTAGATGATCTTGGACTCACTGTTGACCTGGTCGGACAACAAGATGTTCACGTCGGCGAACTTGATCGCGTACAAAAGCCGGTTGAAGAACGAGCCGATCGGGACGCCGCCGGTGCCGGTATAGGTGTTCAGCGTGCCGGGAGTGTCCAGCTCGACCGGCGGGGTGCCCTGCGGTGCCCCGACGATCGAGTAGTCGTTGTGCAGTTCACCGAAGTAGATCCGCGGCTCGTGGGCGGCCAGCTTGCCGGTCGGCGGCACCCCGCCGACGATCCACTGCGGTTCCCCGCCGGGCCCCTTCTGGTTGCCGTACGCGGCGACCAGGCCGAAGCCGTGGGTGTAGACGGTGTGGACGTTGGCCCAGCTCTGGTTCTCCAGCACCGCCGGGTTCAGCTCGCGGACGCCGACCACCGAGTCGGTCACGGTGCCCTCGATGTCGTACCGGTCGATGTCGAGCACCGACGGGAACTGGTAGTAGCCACGGATCTGCTGCATCTGGGTGAACGTCGGGCCGACGACCGCGGGGTCGATCAGCCGGATCCCGGGCAACGCCTCGGCGTCCTCGCGCAGCTGCCCGGCACTCACCGTGGTGGTGGCGTCGTACGGTTCGATCTCGACGTGGTCGACGCCGTAGGCGGCCCGGGTGGCCGCGATGTGGCGTTCGATGTAGGGCTGCTCGGTGTCGGGCTCCTGCGGGTTGACCGTGATGGCCTGCACGCCGCCGGGCACCGCGAGCTGGAGCACGATCCCGGACAGGATCATCAGCACCAGCCCGACGACCGGCACCGACCAGCGCCGCAGCGCGACGTTGGCGAAGAACATGCCCGCGACCAGCACCGAGATCACCGCGAGCACCCGCAACGCGTTGATGTTGACCGTCGCGTCGACGTAGGTGATGCCGGTCAGCAACTCGGAGTCCTGGACCGACAGTCCGTACTGCTCGAGCCAGTAGTCGACGCCCTTGACCAGCATGGCCACACCGGCGAGCACCGACAGGTGGGCCTGGGCGGCCGGGCTGACCAGCTTCCTGCGGTCGGTGCGGCCGGACTCGGCCATCCGGACCGCGCCCAGCAGGAAGTACATGGTGGCCGTCAGGATCAGGGTGAACACCAGTGAGGTGAACACGAACGACAGGACCGACCGCCACCACGGGTAGTCGAAGATGAAGAACGACAGGTCGAGCCCGAACTGCGGATCCACCTGGCCGAACGGGACGGAGTTGCGCCACGCCTGGTACGACATCACCTGGGCCGCACCGGCACCGCCACCCATCAGGCCGACCAGGACGCCGACCACGACCAGCAACGCGACGAAACGACCACCGATGGCGTTGCGATAGCGGTTGAGCAGGTCGGAGCTGGACGGCTGGTCGGTCTTCGGACGAAGCCTGAACGCCAGGATCAGGTTGCCGACGACCATTCCCGCCACGAACACCCCCGCGATCACGAACAGGGCGAGCCGGGTCCACAGCATGGTGGAGAAGACCTCACCGAATCCGAACGACACGTGCCAGAGCCGATCGGTCCACACGTTGGTGAAGATCACGAACCCCACCACGAGCACGGCGATGATGCCGGCGGTCGGCAGCAGGGCGTTGCGTTGTTTCACGGGCACTCCTGGTGTTCAGCTGCACTTCCCGGTCTGCTGGCCATCCGGTCTGCTGGCGCAATGGAAGTGCTGTGCACAGGGTATGCGCAGCCCGGTGACGCGACAGGTGGCGGGACGACCCGGCCGCCGATCAGCTGACGGTGCCCGGGTCCGTCGCTTCGTCGGGTGCCAGGGTGGCGGCGAGGGCGTCGGCCAGCCCGGGCACCAGATCGGTGGCGCCGAGCACGTCGTCGGGGTGGTTCGCGAGCCGGCCGACGCCGTGGCGGTGTCCGTCCCGGTGGGCGCCGACCACGATCCGCACCTCGACCCGGCGGGGGTGCTCGGCCACGAACTCGGCCGCGGCGATCGGGTCGGCCGGGATCTCGTCCTCGGCGTCGGGTGGCAGGAAGGTCCGTACGGTCATCAGCGCGCAGCCGGCCACCGCCGGCGGCCAACTGACCTGCGCCAGGGCTTCGGTCAGGTCGGCGGCCGGTGGGAAGGTGTCCTGCTCCACCGGGGTCAGCGCCTCGGGGTCGGCGTCGGGATCGAGACCGAGGGTGGTGACCAGCCCCGGCTCGGCGGCGGCCAGTTCGCGGGTCCGGGCCAACGCGTACAGCGTCGGCTGCTGCTCCCAGCCCGCGTCGTGGACGTGCCGGTCGATCTCGAGCAGCGCCGCCGCGAGCGCGGCGTGCGCGGCGGCGTCGAACATCTCGGTCGGTTCGTCCGGCTCGGTGTCCTCGGGTCGATCGCTCAGCACGTCGCCACCTCCACATTCGGTTGGTCGATTCGTTCCACGGTTGCCACGGCCTCGGCCAGGGTCGCGACCCGGACCAACTGCATCGAGGTCTCGACGCCGGCCACGTCGGCACAGTTGTCGGCCGGCACCAGGAAGACCGTCGCCCCGGCCGCCTCGGCACCGACGACCTTGGACCGGATGCCACCGATCGCGCCGACCCGCCCGTCGACGTCGATGGTGCCGGTCGCCGCCACGTGCTGCCCGTCCAGCAGCGCTCCCGGGGTCACCTTGTCGTAGATGGCCAGCGCGAACGCCAACCCCGCACTCGGGCCGCCGAGTTCCTCGGGGATCGCGAACCTGACCGTCACCGGGGTGCGGTGCCCCGCCACCAGGGTGAGCCCGAGCCGCTCGGCCGGGGTGCTGCCCGCGCGCGGGCGAAGCCGTACGGTCATGGGCTGGTCGCCGCGCAGCAGGGCGAGTTCGAGGTCACCCCCACTGCCTTGTTCGCGCGCGTCGTGTGCACCGATCACGGCGGCCGCCTCGTCGGGGGTCGTCACCGGGACGCCGTCGACCGCGGTCACGAAGTCACCCGGCAGCACCGGCCCCTCGGCCGGCCCGCCGACCTCGACTCCGCCGACCCGGGGCAGCACCTCGACCGGCTGGCCGGCCTCCCGGAGTGCGGCGACGACGGCACTCTCCTGCGACCCGACCATCATCTGCGTGTACTGCTGCTCCTGGCGTTCAGGCGTCGTCCCCGGGGGGTAGTACAGGGTGCGGTCCAAGGTGTCGAAGCCGGGCCGGAACCAGGCGAGCAGGGCCTGCACGAAGGTGACGCGCCCGTCGACCAGCGTCACCGTCACCGAGGTCAGGTCGAGCCGGCCGGTCGTCGGGTAGGTCGGGGTACCCGACACCGTGATCTGCGGAGCACCCTCGGCGTTGCTGCCCAAGGTGTCGGTGGTCTCCCCCGGCCCCCACACCACGTACGGCACCGGCACCACCGACAGCACCAGCACACACGCCAGGAAGCCGATCGCGGCCGCCACCGAGACACCGGTCTGCCGGGTCAACCAGGCCCTCGGCCGCCACGACGCGGAGCGAGGTCCCATCAGGCGCCCACCCAGGACACCGCACCGTCGTCGAAGGTCTGTTCCTTCCAGATCGGCACCTCGACCTTGAGGGTGTCGATCAGCTCGCGGCAGCACTCGAGCGCCGGTCCGCGGTGGCCGGCACCGACCGCGACGACCACGGCCAGGTCGCCGACCGCCAGGTGCCCGATCCGGTGTTCGACGGCGGCGGCCCACACGTCGTGGCGCGCGGTCACCCGTCGTACGCAGGCCGCGAGCTCCTCGGCGGCGGTCGGGTGGGCGGTGTAGTCGAGGCTGCGGACCGGCTTGTCCTCGTCGTTGTCGCGCACCACCCCGACGAACACGCCCAGGCCACCGACCGAGGGGCCGGTGACCCGATCCACCACGTCCCCCAACAGCAGCGGGGTGTCGACCACGGCGGTGTGCACGACCACGGTTCGATCAGACATGCGCCGGGCCTCCGTTCGGGTGGGTGCCGGTCGTCACCGGCCCGGCCATCGTAGCGACGGGTCCGCCCGTGCAGCCCTCGTGGTGGCGTTTGCCGCGGTGATGTTGAATGGACTCCCCACGTCGCGCAGGCGGCGACGGGGCGCGCATCCGTTTCGTACGGCGAGGTCCACGCGATCTCGTACCGACGACCGGTCGCGTACGGGCCACGGGTCACGTACGGGCCGACGGGGGCGCGGACCAGACGAAGGCCACGACACCAGGGAGTGGTGATGGCGCAGGATCCGTCCTCGGACCCGGATCGACCCGACGAGCCCGCCGAGGGAGACAACCCGGCCGAGGGGAACGACCCCGCGGGAGGGAACGACCCGGCCAAGGGGAACGACGCGGCCTCGGGCGCCGGCAGCTCCGGCGCCCCCGGCGACCAGGATGATGCGGCCGCCCAGATGTGGCAACAGCTGTCGCAGCTGTTCGGCGGCACCGGAGGTGAGGGGTTCGGCGAGGGCATGGAGATGCCGCAGAACCTCGACAAGATGATGGAGCAGCTCCAGCAGGCGTTCGCACAGTTCGGTGGGGCGGGTCGCCCCGGTGGGCTGGCCGGGCTGTTCGGTGACAGCGGCGACTCCGAGACCGGGGTCAACTGGAAACTCGCCAAGGACACCGCCCGCAAGACCTCCGCCCAGCTCGGGGCCGACCCGACCCCGACCGGCAAGCAGCACGACCAACTCCGCGAGGCCGTCTCGATCGTCGAGCTGTGGCTGGACGAGGCGACCTCGTTCGCCGCGGTCTCCGGTGAGCCCGAGGCGTGGAGCCGCGCCGACTGGATCGAGTCGACGCAGAAGGTGTGGCAGCGCCTCGTCGAGCCGGTGGCCGGCAGCATCGCCGACGCCATGGAGCAGGCGATGACGCCCGGCGGCGAGGAGGCCGGCCAGTTGGCCGGGATGGAGCAGATGGTGCGGCCGCTGATCCGGTCGTCGGGTGCCGGGATGTTCGGCATCCAGCTCGGCCAGGCGCTGGCCCAGTTGGCCGGCGAGGTGGTCGGCGCCACCGACATCGGGCTGCCGCTGTACGACAAGGTCGCGTTGCTGCCCGGTGGGATCGAGAAGTTCGGCGACGGACTCGACCAGACCGAGACCGACGTCCGGCTCTACCTGGCGCTGCGCGAGTGCGCCCGACAGCGGCTGTTCCACGGTACGAACTGGCTCCGCAGCACGCTGTTGACACTGGTCGAGGAGTACGCCCGTGGCATCACCATCGACACGACCGCGCTGGAGAGTGCGGTGGCCGACCTCGATCCGACCAACCTGGAGGAGCTGAACGAGCGGCTCGCCGGTGACCTGTTCACGCCGCAACGCTCGCCCGAGCAGCAGGCGGTACTGGTCCGGCTGGAGACGATGTTGGCGTTGGTCGAGGGCTGGGTCGACGAGGTCGTCGGGCAGGCCGCCGCCCGGTGGATGCCGGCCGCGGTGCCGCTGGCCGAGACGATGCGGCGGCATCGGGCGACCGGTGGGCCGGCCGAGGCCACGTTCGCCTCGCTGGTCGGCCTCGAGTTGCGACCCCGACGGCTGCGGGACGCCGCCAACCTGTGGGCGGCGCTGCGTGAGGCCCGCGGCCCCGAGGGGCGCGACGCGGTGTGGCACCACCCCGACGTGATGCCGACCACCGAGGACCTGGACGACCCGCTCGGGTTCGTGCAGCGCGGCCCGACGACCGGACGGCCCACCCCCGAGGACTCCGGCACCGACTTCGACGCCGAGCTCGCGAAGTTGCTGGCCGCCGAGGCGGGCCCGGGCGACGACTCCGGCACCGGGGACGACTCCGGCACCGGGGGCGACGATCGCGGCTGAGGTCGACCGCCCTGCAGCGGCCGACCGGTCGGTCGAACCGGGCGCGGCGCTGCAGGCGTCGTGCCGGACGGAGTTGAACCGTTGGACCCCACCCGACCCCGAACAGCGGGCATTGCGGGAGCTGTACCTGACCCGGCTCGACGAGCACCCACGCGCGTGGTCGCGGGAGTGTCCGGCGGCGCACCTGACCGCGACCGCGGTGATCTGCGACCCGACGCGGGAGCGGGTGCTGTTGATCAAGCACCGCAAGGTCGGACTGTGGCTCCCCACCGGTGGGCACATCGAGCCCGACGACGCCTCCGTCCCGGCTGCAGCCCTGCGGGAGTCGGTCGAGGAGTCGGGGGTGGCCGCTCTGTCGGTGCTGGACGGGGTGACATGGCTGTCGCGGCACCCGGCGCCGTGCGACACCGCCGACTGGCACCTGGACGTCCAGTTCACCGTTGTGGTCGACGAGCAGGGCACAGCGGTCGAGGACCTCGGCAGCCACGAGTCGACCGCGGCCGGCTGGTTCGGGTGGCACGAGCTGCCAGAGCCGACCGACGACGCCGTACGACAGCTGGTGGCGGCGTCGATCTCCCGACTCCGCTGAGCCGCCCGGGCCCCTTGGGTGGCCGACGGCGGGTCACCTCCGGTCAGTTCCCACCAGGGCTCGCGTCACTCCAGCCGGCCAGGTAGCCCTGGGCCCGATCGGTGTCGGGGTACCGACGCACCAGGTCCCAGAAGTCGGCGGAGTGGTCGGGGTGGACGAGATGGACGACCTCATGGAGCAGGACGTAGTCGACCACCCAGGACGGCATCTGGCGGAGTCGGTCGGACAACCGGATGGCGCCGGTGTCGACACTGCAGGACCCCCAGCGGCGCTGCTGATTGGAGACCCAGGTCACCGAGGTCGGCTCCGGTGCGCCACCTGCGAGATCGGACAGGTAGCGCTGGGACAGCCGCCGGCCCCGCGCAGTGAGCTCTGCGTCACCGGCGGGGGCGCGGCGCCTGGCCTCCTTGGCCAACACCTTCGGGACGAGGTCTCGTACGACCGCGGAGACGTCACTGGCCCGCATCCGGCCGGGCACGAGAACCACGACCGACTCACCTTCCCGGTAGGCGGTCACTGTCTTCCTGCGTCGAGCGCTGCGGCGCACCTCGACGTGATGACCGGCCACCTCGAAGGACGACGAGGCCGAGGCGGGTACCTCCCTCATGGGCCTCAATCTGCCACATCGTCGGCTCGGTTGAGCAGACTCGTCCACATGGCCATCGCCTTCCGCGGGCCGCCGTACGACGCCGGTTCCGCCCTTCAACCAGGGTCGACTGGAATGACCACAACCATGTCGCGGCAGGCCCATCGCGGGACGTTGCGGTCCATCATGAAACAAAACCCCGGTTTCGGTTGCCCCATCGTTGTCCACAGGTGTGGGTCAACCGATTGCAGGCGTGGCTTGACGCCTCACCCTCGCCCCAGTACGGTGTCAGGACCAAGCCCCCAGATGATCGGACCGCGTGCAGGGGAAGGCACGCGACCACCGAGTTTCCTGGGGGTTTTGGCCGTCTCGGGCCGGTTGCTTCCACCGCGACGCGACGCCACGCGCGGCCCCCAATCCCACACAAGTCGGCGTACTCATGCGTAAAGTGAACGACAACCCGAGGTTCGGCCACCCGGAATCGGACCCGGACCAACGCAGCGGGGCATGACGACCCCGGCGTCCTACCGAGCAGGAGGAATCGTGTCCGAAGACACCTACACTGGTGAGTTCTACTGTGTGAAGTGCAAGGAGAAGCGGGAAGCCACCGGCGACATTCGGGTGAACGAGAAGGGCACCAGGATGGCGAAGGCCAAGTGCCCGGAGTGCGGCACCAACCTCAACCGCATCCTCGGCAAGGCCTGACCCGACGTCACCTGAGTGAAAGGCGGCCCCGGTACGTCCGGGCCGCCTTTCGCCGTCTCTCCGCCCGACGCGACTGTCCCCCGCTCGTCGAGCCCGCCTCGCCCGTCGAGCCTGTCGAGACGCCCCCGGTGTTGTCCGTACCGCTGCAGCTGTGGATGACGGGTCAACGGCGGCCCGTGACCGGGCAACCTCGTGCCCATGGGAACCGTTCGCGTGATCGGCGCCGGGCCACTGGGTCGCGACATCGCCTCGATGTTGGCCGCCGGGTCGGTGGTCAGCAAGCTCTACCTGGCTGATCGCTCCCCGACCGATCCCACCACCTACCCCGGGGCGCCGTTCGCCCCGACCAGCGCCGAGGCCCTGCGCGACCTGCTGCGTGCGAACGAGCCGCGCCCGGGGTCGCGACGGATCCAAGCCGTCAGCCACTGGTCGAAACCGGACGGTGCCCGGGTCGACCTCACGGTCGTGGTGACCGGGCAGGTCGAACCGGACCGGGCGATCACCGAGCACCTGATCCGCGATGACCTGCCCCACCTCGTCGTCCGGCTCGACGGTGCGGTCGCCCGGGTCGGACCGTTGGTGGTGCCCGGCCGTACGGCCTGCCTCAACTGCCTCGACCTGGTGACCACCTCGGAGCAACCGGGCTGGCCGGACCGGCTGCTGGCCGCGAGCCGAACGATCGCCCGCCACGGCGACCGACTGCTGGGGCCGTGGACGTCGTCGATGGCGGCCCTGCAGGTGCACTCCTACCTGCGCAGCAGCGCCACCGGACGCGTCGCGGCCGACACCGTGGGCTGCACCGTGGAACTCGACCTCGACGACGGCCTCACCCGGGTTCGCCGCTGGCCGTTGCATCCCGACTGCGGCTGCCACTGGAGCTTGGGCTGACCCGGTGTCCGACCGCCCTGCGACCGCTTGGGGCCCACAGCGATAATGGCGCCATGGCGCGTACGACTCCTCCCGACGACTCCCGGGACCTGCCCACCGGCGGGTGGCGTCGTGGTGCCCGGCTGCTGTCGCTGCCGTTGGGTGCTGCGGGACGGGCGACCAGCCGACTCGGCCAACGGCTGACCGGAACCTCGAAGGAGGAGGCCGACGCCGCGGTGCGGCAACGGGCCGCCGAACAGCTGTTCACCGTCCTCGGCGAGCTGAAGGGCGGTGCGATGAAGGTCGGCCAGGTGATGAGCCTGATGGAGTCGGCCCTGCCCGAGGAGGTCGCCGAACCGTACCGCCGACATCTGCGCCAACTGCAGGACTCCGCACCGCCGATGCCGTTGTCCCGGGTGCACGCGGTGCTGGCCAAGGAGATCGGCCACGACTGGCGCGAACTGTTCGACGAGTTCGGCTCCCGCCCCGCAGCGGCCGCCTCGATCGGGCAGGTCCACAAGGCGACCTGGCGAGCCACCGGCGAACCGGTTGCGGTCAAGGTGCAGTACCCGGGCGCGGACGAGGCGCTGCGGAGCGACCTGGCCCAGCTGAGCAAACTGGCCCACCTGGCGGGCCCGCTGGCCGGCGCGATCGACATCGACCCATTGGTGGCCGAGCTGACCGAGCGGGTCGGCGAGGAGGTCGACTACCAGCTCGAGGCCGCCAACCAGACCGCAGCGGCCGACGCGTTCGCCGGCCATCCCGACTTCATGGTGCCGCGGGTGCTGCACCACACCCGTCGGGTGATCGTCAGCCAGTGGGTCGAGGGCGATCCGCTGTTGTCGATCACCGACGCCCCCGACGAGGTCCGCAACAGGTGGGGGCTGGCGTACGTCCGGTTCCTGTTCTCCGGTCCGGAGGCGGCCGGCATCCTGCACGGCGATCCCCACCCGGGAAACTTCAAGCTGCTCCCCGACGGGCGGCTCGGGGTGATCGACTTCGGCCTGGTGTCGCGGCTGCCCGACGGGCTCCCCCGCTCCATCGGCCGACTGCTCAGCATCGCACTGCGCGGCGACGCCGAGGAGGTCGCCGCCGGGCTGCGGGCGGAAGGCTTCGTCAGCGGGGACATCGACGCCCACGACCTGCTCGACTTCCTCGGCCCGTTCGTCGAACCCGCCAAGCAGGTCGAGTTCCACTTCACCCGGGACTGGATGCGCGGCGAGTTCGCCAGGGTCCGGTCGGCCTCGGGCCGGGGCCAGGTCGGGACCCGGATCAACCTGCCACCGGGATACCTTCTCATCCACCGGGTCTGGCTCGGCGGCATCGCCGTCCTGGCCCAGCTCGACGTGCGCGCCAACTTCGGTGAGGTGCTGGCCGAGTCACTGCCCGACTTCGTCCCGCTGGAGTCCGACGAGATCAGCGAAACCGGCTGAGCCACGGTGTGAGGCACCCTGCCGTCGTACGGCGCCCTCAGGCGATCCGGCGCCGGTTGATCACCGTGGCGCAGACCTGGGCGATCAGCAGGATGACCACGCACCAGGCCAGGGCGACGAAGATCTCGGCGTCCACCGGCTTCCGGGCCAACAGGTCGCGGATCGTGTTGACGATCGGCGTGACCGGCTGATGCTCGGCAAACACCCGCACCGGACCCGGCATCGAGTCGGTCGGCACGAAGGCGGAGCTGAGGAACGGCAGGAAGATCAGCGGATAGCTGAACGCACTCGCCCCGTCGACCGACTTCGCCGACAGCCCGGCGACAACCGCGAGCCAGGTCGCGGCCAAGGTGAACAGCATCACGATGCCGGCCACCGCCAACCAGGCCAGCACGCCGGCTCCCGAGCGGAACCCGATCAGCATGGCGACCCCGACCACGATCACCAGCGACTGCGCACTGGCGACCAGCGAGGTCAGCACGTGTGCCCACAGCACACTCGACCGTGCGATCGGCATTGACCGGAACCGTTCGACGATCCCGCCCTTCAGGTCGAGGAACAGGCGATACGAGGTGTAGGAGACCCCGGTGGCAATGGTGATCAACAAGATGCCCGGCAGCAGGTAGTTGACGTACGGTTCCGAGCCCGCGTCGATCGCCCCGCCGAAGACGTACACGAACAGCAGCAACATCGCGATGGGCATCACGGCGGTGGTGATGATGGTGTCGGGGCTGCGCAGGATGTGGCGCAGCGATCGTCCGGTCAGGACCAGGGTTTCGCCGATGACGTGGTTCTTCATGATCATCCCCGTTCTGCCGTGGCGTGGTTGTCGGTCGGTCCACCGCGACCGATGACGGCCAGGAAGACGTCCTCGAGGCTCGGCTGGCGCTCGACGTACTCGACCGTCGCCGGTGGCAGCAGTTGCCGCAACTCGGCGACGGTGCCGCGGGCGATGATCCGACCCTCGTGCAGGATCGCCACCCGGTCGGCCAGCTGCTCCGCCTCTTCGAGCTGCTGCGTCGTCAGCAGCACCGTGGTTCCGTTTGCCGCCAACTCCCGAACGGCGTCCCACACCTCGATGCGGGCCTCGGGGTCGAGACCGGTGGTCGGTTCGTCGAGAGCGATCACCGGCGGATCGCCGATCAGGCTCATCGCGATGTCGAGGCGTCGACGCATCCCACCTGAGTAGGTGCCCACCCGACGCCCACCGGCCTCGGTGAGGGAGAACCGTGCCAGCAGGTCATCGGCGATGCGACGAGGTGCGTCGAGGTGCCGGAGCCTGGCGATCATGATCAAGTTCTCCCGGCCGGTCAACACCTCGTCGACCGCAGCGAACTGTCCGGTCAGGCTGAGCGAGGTGCGTACCTGCCGTGACTGCGACACCACGTCGTGTCCGTTGACGGTCACGGTGCCCTGGTCAGCCTTCAGCAACGTGGCGAGGATCCGCACCAAGGTGGTCTTGCCGGCCCCGTTGGACCCGAGCAGGGCGACGATGCTGCCGGATGCGACGTCGAGGTCAACCCCACGGAGCACCGAGACGTCCTTGAACGACTTGTGCACGCCCTTCACCTGGATGGTCGGGGGCGCCGTCACCGGGGTCGACATCGCGCCTCCCCCTGTTCCTGCTCGGCCCGGGTGATGGCGTCGGCCAGCCGCTGCTGTTCCTTGTCCAGCCAGCTCAACTGCCCGTAGTTGCGCTTGAACGCCTCGGCGAACTCGGTGACGTCGTCACCGACGACCTCCCGCACCGGGATCCGATCGGCGGCGCTCTGCTCGAACAGGTCGACCAGGTCCTCCAGCATCGGCATCAGCTGGCCGCCGTCGGAGGGACCGGTGTGCATCACGTAGCGCGCGAGCGCCTCGGTGGCCGTACGGTACGCAGGCGGCAGTTCGTCGACACGAGCCTTGTACCGTCGGTAGCGCTTCTTGTCCTCGATCATCTGCTGGATGCCCATGCTGCATCACTCCCCTTGGTCCCGGAGCTGTTGGAGACGATCGCTGAGGAAGCTCCAGGTCTTCCAGAACTCGTCGAGGTGTGCCCTGCCCTGCCGGTTGAGGGTGTAGACCTTGCGCGGTGGCCCCTTCTCCGACGGGACCTTCACCACGTCGACCAGACCCCGCTGCTCGATCCTGACGAGCAGCGCGTAGATGGTGCCTTCGGCGATGTCGCTGAAGCCCTGGTCCCGGAGCCATGCGGTGATCTCGTAGCCGTACGCCGGGCGCGTGGACAACACGGCGAGCACGATGCCCTCCAGGACACCCTTGAGCATCTCCGTCGCCTGCTTGCCCATCACCCCTCCTCGCTACTCACTGTCATTGACTACCACTAGATAGTAACGATGAGTACCGTGGGACACAAGTCTGATCCGGACAGGAGAAGGGCCGGGTGGCGGATCCTCTCCACCACCCGGCCCTACGGGTGCCCCTCATGGGGTCACGTCATGGGCGGTTCAGGCCGCCGATCGGTCATCCTCGGACTCCAGTTCCGCCGCCGCAGTGACCGGAACCGGCTTCGGTGCCGTGGGCACCTCGTCGGGGAGCGGGTGCTTGCGCGGCCGTCCCCGGGGACGCTTCCTGGCCACGACGACTCCGTTGATGAAGAGCTCACCGCCCCAGACGCCCCAGGGTTCCCGACGCTCCTTGGCGCCGGCCAGGCACTGCTGCTTCACCGGGCAGTCACCGCACAGTGCCTTGGCCCACTCCACGTCGGCCGGCGACTCGGCGAAGAATGCCTCCGGATCCACGTTGCGGCACGGCAACTCGTCGGCGACGTCGAGCCGGGCTGCGCCCAGCAGCGCCATGATCGACGTGTCCGCCATGGCGGCGAACTCTTCGGTCACCACGACCCCTGTGGTGTTCATCATCTCGGCCATCTTTCTCTTCGTGATCGGGCGTTGGTCTTCGAACGGGCCAGGAATCACGAAGGCCGTGAATCCCGGTTGTCTGGGATTCACGGCCCTGAGGGGTCGTTGCCGGCTGGCTAGGCGGGCGGACTCTCAGGGGGTCCCAGAAGGTACGGGTCGGTGTTGTGCGCGTAGGTGTGCTCGGCGATGACGACGCACGGACGGTCGGCGAAGATGCCGGCCGTCATGCCGCGAAGGCGGGCGCCGAAGGCGGCACCGTCGACAAAGGAGATCGGCCGAGCGACCTGCGTGATGTCTGTCTTGCTGTCCATGGCCAACCTCCTTTCGCTGGTGATCACGGATGGCCGTCCATGATCAACTCTTCGTCCTCGGGCCGTGGGAAACCCCCTCGACCGCGATCAACACTAGGCCCCCCTCCGAAGGACTGCAAGCGATTTATACGACCGATTCCTGAGTTTCTTCCTGACCGGGTCCGGCACTCCCGTCGGCGGCGATGATCGCCAGCACGTCCTCCCCGTACTTGTCGACCTTCACCCGGCCCAGGCCGTGGATCCGGAGCAGCTCACGTTCGTTGCTCGGTGTCGACTCCGCCAGCGCCACCAAGGTGGCGTCGGTGAAGATCACGTACGCCGGCATCTTCGCCTCCGCAGCCGTCCGGCGGCGCCACTCCTTCAGCGAGTCGAGCAGGGCCTCGTCGTAGTCGGACGGGCAGTCGGCGTGCCGACCGATCTTGCGCTCGGCCGCGCTGTGCAGGCCCTCCCCGCAGGTACGGCACTTCTCGGCCTGGGCACTGCGCCGGCGTCGGGTGCGGGCGGGCGGTGCGTCGACTCCGGCGGCGCTCCGGTCGACGGGGCGGACCCCGTCGAGGAAGCGGGACGGCTGCCGACGGTTGCCACCGTTGCGGCTGCGCGACCACGACACGTGGAGATGGGTACGGGCCCGGGTGATCCCGACGTACAGCAGTCGTCGTTCCTCGGCCACCTCGGCATCGGAGTTGGCGAGCACGAACGGCAAGGTGCCCTCTTGGGCGCCCACGACCGCCACCGCCTCCCACTCCAGCCCCTTGGCCGAGTGCAGGGTCGCCAGGGTAACCCCGTCAGCGGTGGGTACGTGTTGGGCCTCGGCCCGGTTGCTGAGCTCGACCGCCACCGCCTCCATCGTGGTGCCCGGGTCGGCGGCGACCAGGTCGTCGACCACCTGCACCAGCGCGGCCAGCGACTCCCACCGTTCCCGGACCGCGCCGGCACCGCTGGGCGGCTGGGCGGTCCAGCCGACCCCACCCAGCAGCGCCCGGACCCGTTCGGCGGCCGGGGCCTGTGGATCGGTGCGGGCATCGGCGCGGACCAGCAGCATCGCCTGGCGCACCTCGGGCCGGTCGTAGAACCGCTCCGCACCACGGACCAGGTACGGGATGCCGCGGTCGGCCAGCGCCGCCTCGTACGCCGGGGACTGGCTGTTGACCCGGAACAGGATCGCCATGTCGCGCCAGTCGACCCCGGTGTCGGTCAGCTGGGTGAGCCAGGCCGCGACCGATCGGGCCTCGGACGCCTCGTCGGCGTTGTCGGAGAACACCACGTCCGGCCCCGACGGCTGTTGGGCCTGCAGGGTCACCGACTCGTACTTCTTCATCACCGTGTTGGCGGCGGCGACGACCTGCGGGGTCGAGCGGTAGTCACGGACCAGCCGAACCTCGGTGGCGTCGGGGTGCCGACGGGTGAAGCCGGTCAGGAAGTCGGACCGGGCCCCGGCGAAGGTGTGGATCGTCTGGGCCGGGTCACCGACCACGCAGATGTCGGCACGGTCACCGCGCCAGAGGTCCAGCAGGGCCTGCTGCAACGGCGAGACGTCCTGGTACTCGTCCACCACGAACCACCGGTAGGTCCGGCGGAACTCGGCGGCCACCTCGGGTTGGTCGGCCAGCACCGAGGCCGCGCACAACAAGATGTCCTCGAAGTCGATCCGTTCCCGATCGCGCTTGAGGCCCTCGTACGCCCCGAACACCTTGGCCGCGGTCGCGACGTCGAGGTTGCCGACCTTGCGGCCGAGGGCCTCGGCCCGTGCCGCGTACTCCTCGGGGACGAGGTTGCACACCTTGGCCCAGGAGATCTCCGACACCAGGTCCCGCAGCAGCGGTGTGTCGACGCGGATCCGTTGCCGGCCGGCCGCCTCGGCCACCAGCGACATCTTGTTGTCGAGCACCGACGGCAACTCCCCACCGTGCACCCGGGGCCAGAAGTAGCGCGCCTGCGCCAGTGCCGCGGAGTGGAAGGTGCGCGCCTGCACCCGGCCGGCCCCCAGCTCGCGCAGCCGGTGGCGCATCTCCCCGGCCGCGCGGGTGGTGAAGGTGACCGCCAGCACCTGTCTGGGGTCGTAGGTGCCGGTGGCGACGCCGTACGCGATCCGGTGGGTGATGGCGCGGGTCTTGCCGGTGCCGGCCCCGGCGAGCACCACCAGCGGCCCTTGCAGGGCGGTCGCCACGGCCCGTTGCTCCGGGTCCAGCGCGCTCAACAGTTCGTCGGGGTCCACCACGCGTCCCACCATAAGCGGGGCCACCGACAGGGCCGACCGAGCTGTCCACAGCGGTCTGCGCCGACTCTGTCGGTGGTCGCCCTTAAGGTGTTGCGCAATGACCAGCACCAGCCCCTCGGCGGCACCTCCCCCGAGCGCGACGAGCAGCCGCCCGACCCCGTCGGGTCGGCTGGTGCTGCACCGTGCCGTCCGGGCGGATCAGCTGATCGACGGGTTGGCCGCGACATTGGCCACCACCCCGGCCGATCCGTTCGCGTTCGAGGTGATCAGCGTGCCGACCCCCGGTGTCGAGCGGTGGCTCTCGCAGTCGCTGTCGGCACGACTCGGCACCCGCGGCGGCCGCGCCGACGGGGTCGCCGCGGGGATCAGCTTCCCGATCACCGGCCGCTGGTTCAACCAGCTGTGGGCCGAGGCGTCGGCGGAGTTGTTGCCCGACGGCGCCGACGCCGACCCGTGGCGACCGGACCGGCTGACCTGGGCGCTGTTGACCGCCCTCGACGCCGCTGCCGCCGAGTCCTGGCTGTCACCGGTGACGGCACACCTGGCGGCCGCCGACGGGGGTGGCCACCGGTTCCGTACGGCCACCCGGATCGCCGGCCTGTTCACCCGGTACGCCCGCGAGCGGCCGGAGCTGGTGACGGCCTGGTTGGCCGGTCGCGACGTCGACGACGCCGGCGCCGCCCTCACCGATCCGTACCGCTGGCAACCCCAACTCCTGCGTACGGTCCGCGCCACGACCGAGGTGCCGTCCCCGGCGGAACGGATCGAGCACGTGGCGGCCGTGCTGGCCGACGACCCGGGCCGCTTCGCGTTGCCCGACCGACTGTCGGTCTTCGGGCTGAACCGGCTCGACGCCGTCGACCGACTGGTGTTGGAGGGCCTGGCACGGCATCGCGAGGTGCACCTGTGGACCGCCCACCCCTCACCCGCCCGGTGGGACCGCGTCGCGGCCGCCGGCCTCACCTCCACGACGGAGCCCTGGCCACGCCGGGCCGACGTCGTCGCACCGCCGACGGGCAACCGGCTGGTCAGCACCTTGGGCCGCGACGTCACCGAGTTCCAGCACGTCACCTCTCAGCTGGCGGTGCCGGTGGTCCACGACGCGTTGCCGTTCACGCCGACCCGCGACACCGTGCTGGCCCGGGTGCAGCACGCGATCGTCACCGACGAGCCGTTCGAGCAGCCGGGTGTCGACCCGGCGCCGCTGGCCGACGACGACCACAGCCTGCAGGTCCACGCGTGCCACGGCCCCGACCGGCAGGTCGAGGTGTTGCGAGAAGTCGTGTGCACCCTGCTCGAGGCCGATCCCACCCTCGAGCCGCGCGACATCATGATCATGTGCCCCGACCTGCCACGATTCGTCCCGCTCGTCACCGCGGCCTTCGACGCGTCCGGGCTGCCCACCGGTGAGGCCGGCCGCCGCGCTGACGCGCGGCATCCGGGTCGACGGCTGCGGGTGCGGGTGGCCGACCAGTCGCTCCCCCAGCTCAATCCCCTGCTGGGGGTGCTGCAACGGCTGTTGGAGCTGGTGTCGGCCCGGTTGACGGCCTCGGGGCTGATGGACCTGTGCGCCGCCCCGGCGGTGGCCCACCGGTTCCACTTCACCGCCGACGACCTGGAGACCATCGAGCGCCTCGTCCGGGACTCCGGCATGCGGTGGGGCCTGGACGCCGAGGACCGGGGCCGCTTCGGGTTGGCCGACATCCCGCAGAACACGGTGGCGGCCGGCCTGGACCGGATGCTGCTCGGGGTCGCGATGTCGGAGGCGGGCCACCATCACCTGGGCCTCGTGCTCCCGCTCGACGGCGTGGAGTCCGGCACCGTGGACCTGATCGGCCGCCTGGTCGAGTTCACCGACCGGCTCGACCACGTCCTCGATCGGTTCCGGGGGCCGCACTCGCTGGCCGGCTGGGTCACGGTGCTGCACGAGGCCCTCGAACTGCTCACCGCACCGGCGCCCGGTGAGGCCTGGCAACGTGGGCACGCATGGGCGACGGTGAACGGCCTGACCGACCCCGACGCGTTGACACCGGAGCTCGGCGCCCCGGACGTACAGCTCTCCCTCGGTGACGTCCGAGACCTGCTCGACGACGTGCTGGCCGGCCGACCCGGCCGCGCCAACTTCCGTACCGGCAGCCTGACGGTCTCGTCGTTGGCCCCGATGCGCTCGGTGCCGCACCGGGTGGTGTGCCTGCTGGGGATGGACGACCAGGTGTTCCCGCGGGGACGCCGACTCGACGGCGACGACCTGCTCGCCCGCGACCCGCGGGTCGGTGATCGTGACCGCCGCAGCGAGGACCGGCAACTGTTCCTGGACGCGATCATGGCGGCCACCGACACCTTGGTGATCGTGCACTCGGGCCGCGACCCGCGGACCAACGCGCGGCGGCCGCAGGCGGTGCCGGTCGGCGAGCTGATCGACGCCGCCGAGCACCTCGTCGCCCCGACCGACGGGCGCAGCGTCCGCGACCGGTTGGTGGTCGATCACCCACTGCAGCCGTACGACCCGCGCAACTTCACCGCGACGAGCCGGCTCCGCTCCTTCGACCGGACCGCACTCGCCGGGGCCCGCGCGCTGGTCGCACCACGACAGCAGCCGCAGCCGGTCTTCACCCGGGCACCACTGCCTCCGCTCGAGGTGCCCGACGTCGAGCTCGGCCAGCTGCAACGGTTCTTCAGCCATCCCGCCAAGGGGTTCCTGGTGACCCGGGGCAACTACCGACTGCCCGGCGAGGAGGACGGGGTCGCCGACGAGTTGGCGTTGACCCTCGACGGGCTGCAGCAGTGGCAGATCGGCGACCGGATGCTGACCGCTCGGCTGCAGGGCACCGCCGAGCGCGACCTCGTCGCGGCCGAATGGCGGCGGGGTTCGCTGCCGCCCCGACGGCTGGGGTCCAAGGTGTTGGACAAGGTGCTCACCGACGTCGAGGCGACCGTCGAGCGCGCCCGACAGTGGACGAGCGGTGACCGGTACGACATCGACCTGCACGCCACCGGTGAGGGCTGGAGCCTGACGGGGACCTCGACCCGGATGTATCGCAACAACATCGTCCACGTCGGCTACTCCTGGGCCGGGGCGAAGCAGTGGCTGACCGCGTGGTGGGAGTTGTTGGCGCTGACCTGCACCCAACCCGACGTGGGCTGGCAGGCGGTCGTGGTCGGCAAGAACCGGGGTGTCGCGATCCTGGGGCCGGTCGACCCCGGCTTCGCCCGGATCGTGCTCGGTGACGCGATCGACCTGATGCGCCAGGGCCTCACCGAGCCGTTGCCACTCCCGCTGTCGACCGGGCACGCGTACGCCCGCTCGGTCGTCCAGCGCAACGACGACCCCGAGCAGGCGCTGCGGGTCGCCCGCCGCGAGTGGGAGCACGAGCGCGGAGCCGACGTATGGGAGGCCCTGTGGGGTGGCGGCTTCGACGCGGTGGTCGCCGATCCGGCGCGCGACGAGGAACGTCGCGGTCCCGACGCCGACCCGACGCGCTTCGGCACCCTGGCGCGCCGGCTGTTCGGACCGCTGCTCCGACAGGGTCGGGGGATGAGTTGATCATGACCGACCGCTTCGACGTGCTGGGCCCGTTGCCGTCCGGCACCACCGTGCTGGAGGCCAGTGCCGGAACCGGCAAGACGTACGCCATCGCCGCGCTCGCGACCCGCTACCTGGCCGAGGGTGTCCCGCTCGAGTCAATCATGATCGTCACGTTCAGCCGGGCGGCGACCGGTGAGCTGCGGGTCCGTGTCCGGTCACGCCTCGTCGAGACCGAGCGGGCCCTGACGGCCATGATCAACACCGGCGCCCTGCCCTCGGGTACGGACCCGTTGATCACCTTGTTGGCGACCGGGTCCGAGGACGACGTACGGCTTCGTCGCGACCGGATCGCGGCAGCACTGACCGACTTCGACGACGCCACCATCGCCACCACGCACGAGTTCTGCGGCCGGATGCTCGACGGGCTGGGGATGTTGGCTCGTGCCGAACCGGATCGACAGCTGGTCGAGACGATCGCCGACCTGGTCGACGAAGTCGCCGTCGACACCTACCTCCGGCGGCACGCCACCGCGCAGCCACAGGTGCTGGACCCGACCACCGCGCACGAACTGGCCCGGGCGGCGGCCGACAACGCGCAGTGCCGGATCGTGCCGGACGTCGACGTCGCCGACCCGAAGGTACGGGCACGGGTGCAGTTCGCGGTCGAGACCCGCGCCGAGACCGAACGACGCAAACGGCAGCAGCGGCTGTCCACCCACGACGACGTGTTGGTGGCGCTGCGGGACTCGCTGGCCGATGTCGATCATGGTGACGCCGCGGTCGGGCTGCTGCGGGAACGGTTCCAGGTGGTGCTGGTCGACGAGTTCCAGGACACCGACCCGGTGCAGTGGGAGATCGTCCGACGGGCCTTCGGTGGCCACGCCACGGTGGTCTTGATCGGCGACCCGAAACAGGCGATCTACGGCTTCCGCGGGGCCGACGTCCACGCCTACCTGGACGCGGTGGCCGCCGCCGACCACCACGCCACCCTCGGCACCAACTGGCGCAGTGACGGCTCCCTGGTCGCCGCGATCGACCACCTGTTCGCCGGCGCGGCGCTCGGTGAGGACAAGATCAAGGTGCTGCCGGTGCAGGCCCACCACGACACCGGCCGCCTCCACGACGCCGGTGGCGCGGTGGCCGTACCGTTGCGGATCCGGATGATCCCGACCAGCCCGACCGCCACCGACCCGCCGCCCATCAGGCGCAGTCGGACCATGATCAACAACGACCTGGTCAACCAGGTGATCGACCTGCTCGAATCGGGCATGACGGTCGACGACGGCGACGGAGCTCGTGCCCTGCAACCCCGAGACATCGCTGTCCTGGTGCAGAAGAACGCCACCGCGGAAACGCTGGCCGAGGCGCTCACCACCGCCGGCGTGCCGGCGGTCCAGACCGGGGCGACGACGGTGCTCGACTCGGAGATGGCCGACCACTGGCTGGCCGTGCTGCGGGCGCTGGTGGAGCACCGGGCCGGCAACGTCCGCCGGGCCGCGCTCACCCCGATGATCGGCTGGGACTTCACCCGGTTGGCCACCGCCACCGAGGACGAGCTGGCCGAGTTGAGCCTGACGCTGCGGGAGTGGGCTGCCGTCGCCGGGTCCCGTGGCATCGCCGCCCTGCAGGAGCTGATGATCGACGGGCACCAGGTGCCGGCGCGGTTGCTCGCCCGCACCGACGGTGAACGGTTGATCAGTGACCTGCGGCACGTCGGTGAGCTGCTGCACGGCCGGATGACCGAGCAGCACCTCGGTCTGGCCGCGCTCACCGACTGGCTGGCCGACTCGATCATCGAGGCCCGCCGTGGCGGCGCCGATGAGCAGACCCGCCGGCTGGAGACCGACGCCGACGCGGTCCAGGTGTTGACGGTGCACCGGGCGAAGGGCCTCGAGTTCGGGGTCGTCCTGCTGCCCGAGGCGTGGGAACGCTGGGTGCCCGACGAACGGGGCGAGGTGTTGCGGTTCCACGACCCCGACACCGGCGAGCTCGTGATCGACGTCGGCGGCGACACCGCCCCGGAGCGGTCCAGGCGTCGGGCGGTGTGGCGCGACGAGGAGGCCGGCGAGACGCTGCGGCTGCTGTACGTGGGGCTCACCCGCGCACGCCACCAGGTGATCACCTGGTGGGCGAACTCGTACAACACGCCGAACTCGCCGCTGCAACGACTGCTGTACGGACCGCGACGGGCCGGAGCGATCCCGCCCCCGCGGGTGGACGTGTCCGGGGATCCCGACACGTTGGCCTGGCTGAACGCCGACCTGATCAGTGTCGAACGGGTCGACGGCAGGCCGCGGCGCCGTCGTCAGGCCGAGCCGAGTACGTCCCCGTCGTTGTCACTCAGCCGGTTCGACCGCACCCTCGACCAGGAGTGGCGCCGCACCTCCTACTCGTCACTGACCGCCGCCGCCCACGACCACCCGGGTGCCACCGCGACCGCATCGGACGACGTCGGCGAGGACGACGAACGCGTGGTCCCGGTCGACGAACCGCTCGCACCGGCCGCCTCTCCCCCGGCCGACGACGCGCCGAGCGGTGCCCCGGACGCGTTGTCGCCGTCGAGCCCCTCCCCGATGGGTGAACTGCCGGCCGGCACCGAGTTCGGCACGATCATGCACGCGATCTTCGAACACGTCGACGCCACGGCCGACGACCTGGCCGCCGAACTGCGGGTGATGACGGCGGCCGAGCTCGCACGGACGCCGTACCCGGTCGACGGCGACGCCCTCGCCGCCGCTCTGGTGCCGGCCTTCCAGACCCCGCTGGGCCCGTTGGCCGGCGGCTTGCGGTTGGCCGACATCGGTCCGGCCGACCGACTGTCGGAGCTCGACTTCGAGCTGCCGCTGGCCGGTGGCGACCGACCCGGACCGCGGATCCACCTGGCCGACGTGGCCGGCCTGCTGGCGGGCCACCTGCCGTCGGGGCACCAACTCGCCGACTACCCCCGGCTGCTGGCCGCCGACCCCACCGGCGACGAACCGCTGCGCGGATTCCTCACCGGATCCATCGACTCCGTGCTCCGGATCCCCAGTGACCCACGACCCCCGAGCGACCCACGACTCCCGAGCCTGTCGAGGGGATCCGCTCGCCACCTCGTCGTCGACTACAAGTCCAACTGGCTCGGCGAACCCGGCCGCGAGCTGACCCTGGCCGACTACCACCCCGAGCGGCTCGCCACCGCGATGATGCGGGCCCACTATCCGCTGCAGGCCCTGCTGTACTCGGTCGCCCTGCACCGGTTCCTGCGGTGGCGTCAGCCCGACTACGATCCGGCGGTCCACCTCGGCGGCATCGCCTACCTGTTCGTCCGCGGGATGGCCGGGCCCGACACCCCGACCGCGGACGGCGTTCCGTACGGCGTGTTCTCGTGGGACCCGGGTCCCGCCCTGGTGACCGACCTGTCCGACCTGTTGGACGAGGGCGCCCCGGTCACGGCTGCTGCCGCCACCACCCGCAGCGAGGAGGCACCGTGACCGAACACCTGGAGCTGGCCCTCGGCCTGCGCGACCGGACCACACCGATGGCCCGCTTCCACGAGGTCGGGGTGCTGGGGTTGGCCGACGTCCACACCGCGACCGCCCTGGGGCGGATAGGCGGCGAAGCCGATCCGGACGTACTGCTGGCAGTGGCGCTGACGGTCCGCTCCCTGCGCGGCGGCTCGGTCTGCCTCGACCTCACGACGGCCCGGGACTGGGTGTTCGAGTCCAAGGACGAAGAGGTCGTCGACGCGGCCGACCTGCCGTGGCCCGAACCGGAGGAGTGGGTGAGCACGTGCGCGGCGAGTCCGCTGGTCACCGTGGGGGCGGACGGTGACGGTGACCGGCCCCTGCGACTGATCGGGTCCGTGTTCTACCTCGAGCGGTACTGGGCCGAGGAGGAGACCGTACGGCAGCAGCTGCAGACCCGCCGGGAGCTGCCCGCCGACACCAGCATCGACCTGGACCGACTCCGGGCCGGTCTGGACCGGGTGTTCAGCCCCGACGAACTGGACCCCGACGAGGCCGACCGGCAGCGGATCGCCGCCGCCGTCGCCGTGCTCGGTCGGGTCACCGTCCTCGCGGGCGGCCCCGGGACGGGCAAGACGACGACGGTGGCGAAGCTGCTCGCCCTGCTCGCCGACCAACCCGACGGCGCGGACCAGCGGGTCGCCCTCGCCGCGCCCACCGGCAAGGCCGCCGCCCGGCTGGCCGAAGCCGTACGCGAGGCGACCGCAGCCCTGCCCGAGGCCGACGCCGCCCGGGTGGGGACCTGGTCGGCGCTCACCATGCACCGACTGCTCGGGTCCATCCCGAACACGCCGGGCCGCTTCCGGCACGACAGCGAGAACCGGCTGCCCCACGACGTGATCGTGATCGACGAGATGTCGATGGTGTCACTGCCGATGATGGCCCGACTGCTCGAAGCCGTCCGGCCACACTCACGCGTGGTGCTGGTCGGTGATCCGGACCAGCTCACCAGCGTCGAGGCCGGGGCCGTGATGGCCGACGTCACCGGCGCCGCCTTGGACTCCGCCCACCGGGCACCTGCGCTCGGCGGCATGGACGGCGACGATCCCGAAACCTCGGATCCGTACGAACCGCTGGCTGACCTGGTCGACGACGGCCGCGGGGTCGACCTGCCGCCCGACGTCGTCGACGGGGTGGTGCGCCTGACCCACACCTGGCGGTTCGGCGGGGCGATCGGCGAGCTGGCGACCGCCATCCGTACCGGCGACGCCGATGCTGCGGTCGAGATCGTCACCGCCGGGCACGACGACGTCCGGTTCATCGAGGTCGCCGACGAGGAGCTGCGCGCCGACGCGGTGCCCCAGGTCCGGGACCGCGTCGTGGCCACCGCGACCCGGCTGGCCGATGCCGCCACGACGGGTGACCGTCAGGGCGCCCTCCGGGCACTGGAGGCCCACCGACTGCTCTGCGGTCACCGCACCGGCCCGTACGGGGTGAGTCGGTGGACCCGGGAGGTCGAGCGCTGGTTGGACCTCGGGCACGGGCTCCGCGACGAGTGGTACCCGGGGCGGCCGTTGTTGATCACCAACAACGACTACGACCTCAACCTGTTCAACGGCGACACCGGGGTGGTGGTGGAGACTCCCCGGGGGCTGCGGGCGGTGTTCGCGCGCGGGCCGGAATGGGTGGAGTACGCGCCGGCTCGGCTGACCGGCGTACAGACCGTGCACGCGATGACGGTGCACCGCGGCCAGGGCAGTCAGTTCGGCGACGTCTCGTTCGTGCTGCCGCCGGTCGACTCTCCCTTGCTGACACGCGAACTCGTCTACACCGCCGTCACCCGCGCGACCACGACGGTCTGCCTCGTCGGCACCGCGGAGTCGATCCGGCGTGCCGTGCTGCGTCCCGCCAACCGCGCGAGCGGGCTGCGGCAGCGGCTCTGACGGCCGACCGGGCGGTCACTCCGCCCCGGACGGGCGGCCCTACCAGATCAGCCGGAGCCCGTTCAGGGTGTCGAACGCGGGGTCCGCGGTCATCAGCGGAATCGCCTCGATGATCGCTGTTGCTGCGAGCATCCGATCAAACGGATCCCGGTGCTGCCACTCAAGTGAGCCCGCCGTCAAGGCATGGGCAGGGCTGATCACCAACGAGTCGATCGCAGCCCGCTCAAGATGGCGCTCGTAACCGCTCATCACCGCGCCTGCCGTGGGCAGCTTGCCGAGTCGGTGCTTGGTGGCGATCTCCCATGCCGTGGCCGCCGACGCCAGCAACACCGTGTTCCTGTCCTCGACGATCCGCCGGGCGTTCGCCGACAACTTGGCCGGTTCGGTGAGGATCCACAACATCGCGTGGGTGTCGAGCAGGACGGGCCCCATCAGGCCTCCCATGCGGCCAACTCGTCGTCTTCCAGCGGATCGAAGAAGCTGTCCGGCACCCGGTACCCGACGAACCCCATGTCCCGGACGCCCCGGTCGGCCATCGGCACGAGCCGGGCCACCGGGACGTTCCCACGCGCGATCACGATCTCCGCACCCGCCTCGACCTCGTGGAGGAGGGCCGACAGCCGGGTCTTCGCATCCTGCACCTTGACGACTTCCACCATGACGTCAGTCTATGTTGACCAACCTGGGTGATCAACCAGCTTGGGCAAGCCTGGAACGCCCACACGTTCGGCCCGGGTCAATGTCGCGACCGCGCTCACTCCCAAGCTGATCATGGGACCTCAGTCACGGTAGCGATCGGCCAGTACGGCCGCGCGTCGGTGGAGGGCTGCCCGCAAAGCCGGTGGGCCAACAGCCTCGGCACGAGCGCCGAGCTGCCACAGTGCCCACTCCGCATGCCACAGGTCCTGGAAGGCGACCTGCAGCCGTCGCCAGTCGTCCCGGTCGGGTTGCTCCGACCGGACGGCTTCGGCCATGTCCAGCAGGTCCTCGTACCCGGGCGGACCGACCCGCACCTCGACGGTGACGTGGTCGGTGGAGAGGAACTGGGCACACCGCTCCCGCCAGATCCGGTCAAGATCAACAGCGGCGGGCCGTTCGGCGGACTCCGGGAGCTGTTCGGCAGCAAGGATGCGGGCCAGCCGGTAGCTCCGTTCGGCTCCGTCTCGCAGGGCGAGCAGGTAGCCCCGATCACGCACCGTCACCAGGCCGATGGGGTCGACCGTCCGCCATCGCGCATCCTCGCCCGTCGCCCGGTAGTGGATCCGCAGCTTGCGTCCGGCCAGCACGGCACGTCGGATCTCGATCATGGTCGCGTGGGGTACGTGCTCGAGGCTCCGACGGCGGGAGAGCAGGTCGGTCTCCGGCTCGAGCAGGAAGCGGCGCGAGGCTTGGCCGACGTCGGCCCGATGTCCGTCGGGCAAGGCGTCGACGACCTTGCGCATGGCCGAGGCGAGCGATGAGCCCAACCCGAAGGCCTGGCCACCCCGGTGCGATCCGGCGGCCAGCAGGGCCAGTGCCTCGTCATGGTTCAACCCCGTCAGCTCGGTCCGGAACCCGGGCAGCAACGCGTATCCACCGTGCCTGCCACGCTCGGCGTAGACCGGGACACCGGCGGTCGACAGGGCCTCGATGTCGCGGAGCACGGTCCGCGTCGACACCTCGAGCTCGGCCGCCAACACCTCGGCGGTCAGCCGACCCCGCTGGCGCAGCAACAGCACCAGGGAGACCAGCCGATCTGCACGCACCCGGAGAATCTATCCAAAAACCTGACATGAGGTGTCGTGTTTGTTCGGCAGGGTCGTCTCCGGCGGCACCCGACGGCGGTGTTCGCGACTCCGGGAGCGGCCCGGACCAACAGAATGGAGTTGCAGTGGCAATCGAACGAACAGCGGTCAACCCGGTCACGTGGTCGACGGCCATGGGATTCAACCAGGGCGAACTGGTCACCGGAGCGACGCGGGCGCTGTACTGCTCCGGGCAGACTGCGATGAACGCCGACGGCGCACCGCAGCACGCGGGTGACATGGCGGCCCAGTTGGCACTCAGCCTGGACAACCTGGTGGCCGTGCTCGACCACGCCGACATGTCGTTGGCCAACCTGGTGCGGCTCACGGTGTTCACCACCGACGTCGACCTGTTGCTCCAGCACTATGGCGTGCTGGCAGCACGGTTGGGCGAGGTCGGCGTGGCACCTACCACGTCGATGCTCGGGGTCACCCGACTGGCTGTTCCCGGCCAACTGGTCGAGTTGGAGGGCACGGCGGTCGCCTGAGGCTCCGGACCGCAGGTCAGACGGATTCGTTGAGCCAGGGCGGTTCGGGCCAGGTCACCGGTGGTCCGAACCGCCCCGGGATCTCGGCCAGCGAGCTGATCACCGCCGGTGGGAAGTCGGTGGGCACTGACTGTGGGAACCGGGAGGCGTGGACGTGTTGATCAAGGAACCGTTGCCATCGTCGCAGCCCGTCGCGCAACTGCCCGGTGGTGATCCAGCCCGCCTCGTGGGCATCGGCGATCTCGTCCAGATCAAGCATCCGGGGCTGACGCCCGTCGGCGATCATGACGTCGAGGAACAGGTCACGGACCACGAAGGTGGTCGGGTCCGGCTGCTCGACGGTGACCAGGTCCACGTACCACGCATCGTTCGCCTCGGGCGGCAGGGTGAACACGCTGCCGTCGGGCCGGGTGTGTGCGGCCCAGCACGGCATCCCGAATGTGACCCCGAGGTCCAGCAACAGGTACTTGCGTTCGACCCGGTCCCTCCCCGGCCAGGGTGTGAAGCTCTCCGGTGCCTGCATCTCGTACGCGACCACGCCACCCGACCGACGCCCGGGCAGCGGGCCGAACGGCTGCGGGTCGTGGGGCTTGTACCCGCCCAGGTGCACGGTGACCTCGTCGACATCGTCACTGCTCATGGGCTCACTGTTGCAGACCGGTTCCGACCGGACGAGTTGTTCTCCTTCCACACCCGGCAGCCACTACGTTGGGCCCATGGCGGAGACCTGGAACGAGATGATGGCCTGGTGCGGCGAACTGCTGCAACGCCGTACCGGAGAGGACGTGGCCACCTGGAACACGCGCGTGGCCGAGCTCGATCCGGCCGACGAGCCCACACTGCGGGCTTGGCTTGCCGATCATGACGTCACCGGTTACCCACAGATGATCTTGGTGTACGAACGGTTCGGCTACCCCGAGTTCCTCACCGCCAGTGCCGAGGAACTGCTCGACGGGCAGTACCGGGATCGGCCACAGCTGCGCCCCATCGCCGACCGGGTGCTGGAACTGGCCGTGACGGCCGGGCCCGAGGTGACGGTCCAGATGCGCAAGACCTACGTGTCACTGGTCGGCCCGCGGCGCACCTTCGCCTGGCTCCACCCCCGGACCAAGTCCCGGGTCGATCTCGGGCTCCGACTCGACGACGAGTCCCCGCACGGACGGCTGCTCGACGGCAAGGGCGTCGGCAACGGGGACTGTACGGTCCGGATCGGACTCACCACCGTCGATGAGGTCGACGACGAGGTGGCCGCACTCCTGCAGCGGACGTACGACGCCAACATCGATCCGCGGTGAGGCCTACGAAACCTTCCTCGGTGCCGTCGATTCCCGCACGACCAGATGCGTCCCCGCCACCATCCGCGGATCTCGGTCCGGCTCCGCGGGTCGCAGTGCCAGCCCGGCCGCGGTGTGACCGATGTCGTGGAAGGGCACGTGCACCGTGGTGAGCGGGACCCGGAAGTCCTCGGACAAACGGAGGTCATCGAACCCGATCACGGAGCAGTCCTCCGGTATGCGGCGCCCTGCTTCCTGCAGCGCCGCCATCGCGCCGGCAGCGATCGGATCACACTCCCCCATGACGGCGGTGAACTGGAGGTCCGCAGCCAGTGCCTGCCGCACGGCGTTGTAGCCGGTCTGCCGACTGCGTTCCCCGACGTGGACCAGCGCCGGTTCGACGATCACACCGAAGTCCGCGCACGCCTTCCGGAAACCCGAAGTCCGGGCATCACTGGTGGTGAATCCCTCAGCGCCCCGGATGAACAGGATGTCGCGGTGCCCCTGGCCAAGCAGGTACGTGGCCGCGGCCCGGGCTCCACCCTCGTTGTCGTAGTCGACCATCCGGGTCGGCAGGCCGGCAAGTTGTGGTCGGCCGCAGAACACCAGGGACTTGCCGACTGACTGGTAGGCGACCAACACCTCGGTCAGCTCGGCACAGTACGAATCGGAGGTCCAGCGCCCTCCAGCGACGATGACCGCGCTGATCGTGGGGTCGTCCAGCATGCGCCGGAGATGGAGCAATTCGCGTGCCGGATCGCCACCGGTCGTGGCAACGACGCAACCGGCATCCCCAGTGACGTGCTCCACGCCATCGATGATCTCCCCAGCGAGCAGAGTGGCCGAGCCGGCCACCACGAGGGCCAACCGCTCCGTTCGCACCAATTCACGACCCTCGGTCAGTTCATAACCCAGGGTCCGGGCAACGCCGCGTACCCGGGTCAGGGTGGCCGGGGCAACCTGACCGCGTCCGGTCAGCGCGCGTGACGCCGTGGCGATCGACACCCCCGCCTGATCGGCCACGTCCTGCAGCGTCGGTCGGTCGATGCGCCGATTGCGTCCCATGCTGTAAACATTACACCGAATCCGCTGCCCAATGTGACCCAACTCAAAGGATCCAAGGAGATGCTTCCCCATCGGTGTAAGGGGTTGACAGGGCATGGAAGCACTGTAAGGCTACCGCAAGACCACGAGCGCAATGCAATCGTCAGCCCGGAGTTACGAAGCAGTACTTCGCATAGGAGAAGGTCGATGTTCACACTGTCGAGACGTCAACTCATGATCAGCACTGGACTTGCCGCGGCAGCGACCGCGTGGGGTATGGGAGCCATCCGGCCGGCCCACGCCGCGCCGGTCACCGGCGAGTACCAGGTCGAGGACCTCGGGCTGATCCCGCTCGAGACCTTCGGAACCATGGGGCAGGACTATCTGATCATGGACGACGGGACCCCGGCCGCCTTCATCTCCGTCGATGGAAAGCCGGTGACGGTCGCCATGGTGAATCCGTTCACCGACGAGCTCTACTGGCAACTCGACATCCCGGTGTCGAACGGTGGTTCCTGGGCCGTGCGGGCGCTCCCGGACGGCACTGTGTTCGTGGGGACCTGGAGCCACGGCAACCTCTACCGAAAGCTTGCCCACGAGAACGAGTTCACCCTGATCGGCCGGCCCGGGCCTGACGTCACCTGGATCTGGGACATGGACGTGGACGACGACGGCACCGTGTACCTGGCGACCTATCTGGACGGCTACTCCACCGGCCGCGTGTACACGTGGAACGAGACCAACGGTTTCCGTGACTACGGCCCGGCGGTCGACGGTGCGGCCGCAGCCCGCGCCATCGAGTACCACGACGGCACCATCTACGTCGGTACCTATCCGGTGAACGGCGTGGTGGCCATCGATGTGGAGACCGGCGAGAACACCCCCTTGCCTGCGCCTCCCGAACCGTTCGGGATGCTGCAGGACCTGCGGATGATCGACGGTGTGCTGTGGATGCACCAAGGTGGGGCCTCGACGATCGCCTTCGACACCGTGACGCAGGAGTGGCTTCCGATCAAGGTCCCCGGATTCGGTCGCGGCATCTCCGGGATCGGTCCGGACGGCAGGATCTACACCGACAGTCACACCGACGGTCTGGTCGCGATCAATCCGGAGACCCTCGAGTTTGAGTCGGTCGGGGTTAGCGGTCAGGTCTTCCGGCTGCAGTGGCTGCCCAACCCCGACGGTGGCGAAACCCTATTCGGGATGCAGAAGAACGGCACCCTCATCTCCTACGAGGTGGGTGACCCGGGCGTCACCACGCGCCGGATTCCAACCCTGCAGGGCAACATCTCCTGGCCCGTCGCCATCACCGAGGGGCCGACCGGCGAGGTCTGGGCCGCGTCCTACATGACCGACACCTACCGGCCGTACGACCCTGGGACCGCCACCTGGGTGAGCAGTTGCAGGCCATGGGCCAGGGCGACTCGATGGTGTCCGACGGCCGTTACCTGTGGGTCGGCAGCTACTCCGGTGCGATCGTCTACCGGTACGACCCGCAGGCGCCCCACACCGACGAGAATCCCCTGCTGGTCCGCCAGATGAGCGGCGACGGACAGGACCGGATCCATGCCCTCCGGTACGCCGACGGTCGCATCATTGCGGGAACGATTCCGAACTACGGGGAACTCGGCGGTGCCCTCATGATCCATGAGCCGGACACCGGTGAGACCAACGTGTACGTCGACATCGTCCCCGACCAGGCCATCACCTCGGTGTTGGGACACGACGATGTGATCTACGCGGGCTCGTCGGTCTACGGCGGGACCGGCAGCCAGCCGACCCAGCAGGATGCCGTGGTGATCGTCGTCGACCCCACCACGGGCGAGGTACAACAGCAGTTCGTTCCGGTCCCGGGACAGCGAGCCGTACGGGAACTCGTGATCGGACCCGACGGGGCACTCTGGGGCCTCGCCGGAGGCGAGCTCTTCCGGACCGACCTCACTACATACGAGACCCGGGTCGTCCAGTCGATCAGGCCGATCGACTGGGACGACCTCACCCACTACTGGGCCTGGGGCTTCCTGTCGGTTAACCCCGTCACCCAAGAGCTGACGGGAATCGCCGGACTCTCCGGCAGCGGCAAGGTCTTCAGCTACAACATCGCCACCGACGAGTTGCGGATCCATGCCGAGGGCGCCTGGTACCCGTTCGCCCAGCACAGTTCGGGGGACTTCTACTGGGTCACCGACCGCAACCTGTTCCGAGCCACCCTGCAGACATCCACCGACGATCCCTCAGCGGTGCTGGCGGCACTGCGCGCATCGCTCGACGGTCACGTCGCCGACGGGGCGGTCGCCGGTCCCATCACCCATCGCCTGACGGGGGCATTGGACTTGGTCGAGCGACACCTGACGAACCACCGGAACCGGCCTGCCATCGTCGAAGTTGATCGCTTCGTCGGGCACGTCGAGCACCCGAACCCCGCCGACACCGTGGACGAGCAGGCCGCTGCCGACCTGCGAACCCGAGCCACCGCCCTACGGGCCCTGCTGGAATGACGGAGGGACGGGGTCAGCGGAGGTCCCGCCCCGGCCCGGCCCCTGCATCGTCGACACCGTCGTACGGATCGTCGTGGTCGGCGGGGCGGCTCAGCACCGCTCCGGGCTCCGGAGCGATCCCCTCGCTCCGTGACGGGTCGGCCGCGTCCGGGGTGGCCACCGGCACCGGGTCGGTGGTGCCGGTACCGCGGACCTTCGCGATCACGTTCATCAGGTGGTAGACGACCAGCGCGGCAATGGTGCCCAGCGCGATCCCGCCGAAGCTCACGTTCCCGCGCGCCAGCGTGACGTCGGCGATGCCGATGATCAGTGCCGTCGCGGCGGTGAACTGGTTCACCGGGGACCGGAAGTCGACGTTGTTCTCCAGCCAGATCTTGATGCCGATGATGCCGATCAACCCGTACAGCGCCACCGTCACCCCGCCGAGCACACCGGTCGGAATGGTGTTGATCACCGCCCCGATCTTCGGTGACAGGCCGAGGACCACGGCGACCACACCGGCGACCAGGTAGGCGGCCGTCGAGTACACCCGGGTCGCGGCCATCACGCCGATGTTCTCGCCGTACGTCGTCGTGCCCGACCCACCGCCGCTGCCGGCGAACATCGTGGCAAGGCCGTCGGCGATCAGCGCACGACCGGTCAGCTTGTTGAGCGACGGATCCTCCACCATCTGCGCGACGCCGCGGATGTGGCCCACGTTCTCCGCCACCAGCGCCAGCACCACCGGCAGGAAGGCGGGCAGCACCAGCAGGACCTGTGGGTTGGTGATCGGGTTCGTCGGCGCGGTGAAGTCCGGCAGTCCGATCCACGCCGCCCGCTCGATGCTGCTGAAGTCGACCTCACCGCGGACGACGGCGGTGACGTAGCCGACGATCACTCCGATGAAGATCGACAACCGGCCCAGCAGGCCGCGGAACAGCACCGCGCTGATGATCACCGCGAACAGGGTGACCGCAGCCGTCACCGGGGCGGCCACGAAGTTGGTGCCGGCGGCCGGTGCCAGGTTGAAACCGATCAGGGCGACGATGGTGCCCGCAACCACCGGCGGCATGACGACGTCGAGCCAGCGGGTGCCGGCGGCGTGCACGATCACGCCGATCACGGCCAGCAGCAGGCCGATGGTGATGATCCCGAACAGTGCCGACCCCATCCCCTGGGTCGCGGTGGCCGCGCCGATCGGCGCGATGAACGCGAACGACGACCCGAGGTAGCTGGGAAGCTTGCCCTGGGTGATGATCAGGAACAGCAGGGTGCCGACCCCGGAGAACAGCAGCGTCGTGCTCGGCGGGAACCCGGTGAGCACCGGCACCAAGAAGGTGGCACCGAACATCGCCACCACGTGCTGCGCCCCGATCCCGATGGTGCGCGGCCACGTCAACCGCTCCCGGGGCCCGACGACGTCGTCGGGGCCCAAGTGTTTGGCCGAGCTGTGGAGTGTCCAGATCGCCATGGAGCGTCCTCTCGCTGTGTTGTCCGCGGGTGATCGTACTGGTCCGCGGCCATTTGCGCGGGTGGGGAAGCTGGATGGTGACCGAGGAGGAACTCATCCGATGCCCGACACGAGCCACCCGTTGCACGTCGAGCGGAACACCCAGGCGCTGCTGCAGGACATGCTGACCGAACTGAACCAGCTGTCGGACGGCGGGATCGGGAGCGGCCACGACCGCCTCGCCGAGCAGTTCCGCCAGCTCCGCGACGAGTTGACCCGCTTCCGGCTTCGCTACAAGTTCGCCCTGGACGCGGTGACCACCAAGATCGACATCTTGCGCGAGGAGTTCGAGGAGGCCCACGAGCACAGTCCGATCGAGCACGTCCGGACCCGGTTGAAGTCACCACAGAGCCTGGTCGCGAAGATGGTGAAGCTCGACCTGGAGCCCACCATGGAGGCGGTGCAGGCCAGCATCCACGACATCGCCGGGGTACGCATCGTGTGCCCGTTCGCCTCCGACGTGTACTGGATCTCGGACATGTTGACCAGCCAGCCCGACATCACCGTGCTCGAGGTCGAGGACTACATCCGCGCCCCCAAGCCGAACGGCTACCGCAGCCTGCACCTGATCATCACGGTCCCGGTCTACCTGTCCGACCGCACCGAGCACATCCCGGTGGAACTGCAGATCCGCACCATCGCGATGGACTTCTGGGCCAGCGTCGAGCACCAGATCCACTACAAGTACGAGGGCGCGGTCCCCGACGGGCTTCGCGACGAGTTGCGCGATGCCGCCGACACCGCCGCATCACTGGACGTCACGATGGGACGCCTCCGCGGCGAGATCACCGAGTTCCAGCACTGACGGCCCGGGTCAGGAGAACGGGGTGCGACCCTCACGCCATGCGGTGATCAGCCGGTGGGCGATGGATGCCGGTGACGGGAGGGCGACCGTACCCTCGGCGAGGGCGGTGTCGAGCTGGTCGCGGGTGAACCAGTCGGCGTACACGATCTCCGAACCGTCCACCGAGATCGTGCTGCTCGCGGCGCGTGCGAAGAAGCCGATCATGATCGACCGTGGGTACGGCCACGGCTGGCTGCCGACGTAGTGGGTCGCGGCGAGGTCGATGTCGACCTCCTCGGCGATCTCGCGGTGCAGTGCCTGCTCGAACGACTCGCCCGACTCGACGAAGCCGGCCAACACCGAGACCCGGGTCTCGCCCCAGGTGGCGTCGCGGGCCAGCAGCAGCCGATCCTGCTCGTCGACGACGGCGACGATCACGGCAGGGTCGGTCCGCGGGAAGTGGATCCGCTTGCAGCGTCGGCACTCCCGCGAGAAGCCGCCGTTGATCATGTGCGTCGGCCCGCCACAGCCCGGACACATCGGCTCCAGCCGGTGGTAGTTGGTGATCGACGTCGCGACCGTGGCGAGTTCCCGTTCGAGGTCGTCGAGCTGGGCTCCGACCTGTCGCAAGGAGTGCACCGGCGGGTCGAGCACCGCCTCCACCACGAACACGGGGCTCTGGTCGACCAACCCCAACAGGATGTGGCGCTCGACGTCGTACTCGACGAACGGCCGGGTCATCTTGAGCCGGGTGCCTTCGGCGTTCGTGGCCAACAACCCGTCCGCGGTGACCTTGATCAGCCGCGCATCCTCGGCGTACCAGAGGGACTTGATCCACTCCGCCGATCCGCGATGCTCATCCGATCGGTCCAACAAGCCCTGATCAGTCCAGTGGTCACCCAGATTCACCATGGCAGGTTATCGAGATTCCGGCCGACGCCACACCTCGGCCAGCGTCGCGGCCAGCGCTGCCGCGCCCGGCAACTCCTGCCGGACGTCGAGCTCGTCCCGCCGGACGTAGTAGAAGCCGGCCGCCACCCGTTCCGGGGGGACGCCCTGCAGCTCGGCCCATGCCAGCCGGTAGATCGCCAGTTGCAGTTCGTCGGCGCGTGCGTGGGAGGTGGTCTTCCAGTCCACGACCAGCCACGACCCGTCCGATTCGCGGTGCACGGCGTCGATCCGGCCCCGGATCACCCGTCCCGCCAGCCGGTACTCGAACGGCGCCTCCAACCGGTACGGCTGCCGCGCCCCGAACTGCCCTTCGGTGAACGCCTGGCACAGCGACGCCAGGTCCTCGTCGACGAACTCGCCGTCGTCGGCCGAGACGAGGTCGTCGGCGTCGAACAGCGAGGCCTCGCCGAAGTACTGCTCCACCCAGCGGTGGAACCGGGTGCCGAACCGCGCCGCCCGCGACGGCTGCTTCGGCATCGGTCGCAGCAGTTCGGCGGCGTAGCCCTGCGGATCGGCCCGGGCCCGCAGCCAGTTGGTGGTCGACATCACCGACGGCAGCGCCACCTCCCGGCGCCGGACCCGCAGCTGTCGTGCCTCGGCGAGCAGCCGTTCGGCGTCGGCGTCCCACTCGGCCAACCGGGCCTCGTCGTCCAACAGCACGGTGTCCTCGTACAGCGCGCTGACCGCATGGTCACCGCCGGCCCTGGCCCGCCCCACCCAGTCGGCCGCCTCCCGCCGACGCGCCACGGCGTCGGGGTCGTACGGCTGCGGCCACGCCACCTGCGCGGCGTCGGTGATCAGCGGATTGTGCGGCCCCGGCTCGTCGGGGGCGCGGTGGGCGACCCGGCCCTGCTGTTCGGCCTCGGCGAAGATCGACACCAGGTACTCCGAGTACGCCTTCGGCCGCGAGTTCTGCGGCCGCCACTGGTGCCCACTGCCGTACAACTGGTCACGGGCGCGGGTGACGGCCACGTAGGCCAACCGGTCCTCGGCACGTCGCTGGTCAGTGGCCAGCGCATCCTTGTAGCGCTTCATCGCCTCCACCGACACCGGACTCCCCAGCTGCGGGATCGAGCGGGCGTCACCGCGCAGCGAGCTCGGCACCACCGCGGCGTTGCTCACCCAGTTGTCGGTGACCCGGTCGCTGGGGAAGGTGCCGTCGACCAGGGCCGGCAGGAACACCACGTCCCACTCGAGCCCCTTCGCCTTGTGGACCGTGAGCAGTTTCACCGAGTCCTCGTCTCCGGGGACGGCCCGTTCCAGCCCGACCCCGTTGCTGTCCTCGGCCTCCAGCCACGCCAACATCCCCGACAACGACGCGTCATGGTCGACGTCGACGAACCCGGCTACGGCGTCGACGAAGGTGGTCAGCTGGTCGGCCCGCCCGGTGCGCGCGAACTCCGGTGTCGCGACCAGCTCGACGTCCAGGCCGAGGGTCGAGATCACCCGGCGCACCAGGTCGAGCACCGGTTCGTCGGCGTGCTTGCGCAGTTCGGTCAGCTCCGCGGCGAAGGCGGTGAACACCTCCCGCGCGCGGGCACTCCAAGCGGCCTCCCCCGGGCTCTCCACCGCGTCCAGCAGACACGGCACCTCGGTCGGATCGACGTCGGCGACCGCCTCGGCCAGGCTGTCGAGCAGCGGAGCCGGGCCCGCCGACCCGGCAGCGGCCTCGCCCGACCCACCCGGCTCCCCCGCCGCCTTGGCGAGCTGACCGGCCCGCCGTCCCAGCAGGGCAAGGTCGCGGGCACCGATCGCCCACCGGGGCCCGCTGAGCAACCGGACCAGCTCCGGGTTGGCGGTGATGTCGTCGACCAGCCGCAGGGTCGCCACCACGTCGGCCACCTCCGGCAGGTGCAGCAGCCCGCCCAGACCGACGATCTCCACCGGTACGTCCCGGGCGGACAGTTCGCCGTACAGCTCGGCGATGTCGGCGTTGCGCCGGGTCAGCACGGCGATGTCGGACCACCGGCGGGGCTGCTCGGCCGGGGCCGCACCCCGCCGACGCGGTGGCGTCGGCGTCCGGTCGGGCCCGAGGGCGACGATCTCGTCGCAGATCCAGCCGACCTCGTCCGGCCAGGTCGCGAAGGTGGCGGCGTGGACCTCTCCCGGCCCGGTCTCGGCCGGCGCGACCAGTCGGCTGTCCGTACCGTCGGGGTCGGGCTGGTCGGCACGCAGTGGTGCGGCGAGCACGTTGGCGACGTCGAGGATGGTGTGGCCACTGCGCCGATTCACGGTCAGCGCGTACGACCCGGCCGGGCGGCCGTGCCGGTCGGGGAAGTCGGCGGCGAACTGGTTGATGTTGCTGGCCGCGGCACCTCGCCACCCGTAGATCGCCTGGAACGGGTCGCCGACCGCGGTGACCGGGTGGCCCCGCCCCGACGCCTGGTCCGGCCCGGAGAACAGCCCCTGCAACATCGCCGCCTGCGCGGCCGAGGTGTCCTGGTACTCGTCCAGCAGCACCACCCGGTACGCCTGCCGCAGCGTCTGCGAGACGTGCGGCACCTCGCGCGCCAGCCGGGCCGCGACCGCCATCTGGTCGGCGAACTCGACCACACCGAGCTGACGCTTCAACTCTGCGTACGCCTGCGCCAGGCTCGCCAGCTCCAACCGTTCCGCGACCTTCTGCGTGGCGTTGCGGATGTCGGCGTACGGGGCACCCCGATTGTTGGTGGGCGCTGCCGCGAGCTCCTGGCTGAAGCTGCGGGCGTGCCGATCGAGCTCGGCCGAGGTGACCAGGTGCTGTTGCAGTTCCTGGTCGAGCTTCAGCACCCGCTCGGTGATCGTCATCGGCCGGAACTCCGACAACTGCTCGAACGGCCCGGCGGCCGCCGCGACCACCCGGGACGCGAGCCGGTACCGGGTGGCCCCGGTGACCATCGTGGGGTCGATCTCGACACCGATCCGCAGCCCGTGGTCGGCGACCAGTCGTGCGGCGAACGCGTCGTAGGTCATGATCAACTGTTCGCCGGCCTCGTCGACCCCGTCGGTCTGCACCACTCCGGCCCGGTCGAGCGCCGCGCGGACCCGGGCGGACAGCTCGGCGGCCGCCTTGCGGGTGAACGTCAGCCCCAGCACCTGCTCGGGCTGCACGGCCCCCGAACCGACCAGCCACACCACGCGGGCAGCCATCACCGTCGTCTTGCCCGACCCGGCACCGGCGATGATCACCCCCGGCTGCAGGGGTGCGGTGATCGCGGTCAGTTGCTGGTCGGAGAAGTTGATGCCCAACAGCTCCGACAACTGATCGGGGGAACTGATCGGCGGCTCCGGGGTGGTCGTCCGGCCGCGGTCGAACGGCAGCACGCTCACGACACCACCTGCTTCCCTCGGGACTGTGCCGGGCAACTGCCGGCGAACGGACAGTACCGGCAGCCGTCGTTGACCCGGGCGTCCCAGGCCTCCGCCCGGATGATCCGCGCCGCCCGGGCCAGTTGATCATGGACCCAGCTCGTCACCCCCGGCTGCTGATCACCTTCCTCGGGTGCCCCGTCCGGCCACGGCTGCTCGACGAACGAGGCCTGGGCGAAGCTGCGGGCCACCCCGGTCCGGCGCGGGGCGTCGTGTCGCAGGTAGACCAGCTCGGCACCGGCCAGCGGCGCTCCCGCGGGAACGCAGTCGAGCGCTCCCTGCGCCACGGCCAACTGGTACAGCCCGAGCTGCTCCATGGTGGCGACGTCGGCCGCCCGCGGTGTCGACCGGCCGGTCTTGAAGTCGATCACGTGGATCCGGCCGAGCTGGTCCTGTTCCAGCCGGTCGATGGTGCCGTTGATCATGATCGACTCACCGGCCACCTCCACCGTCGTGGCGAACGTCTGCTCCACCCCCAGCACGGTGTGCCCGGACCGGGCCGTGTGCCAGTTGGCGAACCGTTCCAGTGCGGCCGCGGCGGCCGCCCGCTCGGCACCCGAGAGCCAGACCGCCTCGAAGTTGATCTGGTCCCACACCTGGTCGAGGTGGGCGACCATCTCGAACGGGTCGGCCCCGGTGGTGGTGGCGTGTTCGATCAGCACGTGCAGACAGGAACCGAAGCTGGCCGCAGCACCCCGGGCCCGTTCGGCCCTGGCCCGCCGCGCCAGGAACCAGGAGCGGGGGCACGCCAGGATCGCGCCGAGCTGCGAACCCGACATCACGATCGGCTCGGGACCGACCGGGTCGGTACCGGTGGTGTGGTCGAGCAGCCCCCACCACGACTTCGGGTCGGCCTGCGGCACCAGCGGCAAGCCGTCGTCGTCGGTCGCGTCCGCCAGTGCGGCCAACCGTTCGGCGGCGGCGCGCCGTAGCGCGGTCGGCTCCTCGGGGTCGACCGACACCCGCCGCAGCTCACCGACCAGACCGGGCAGCGTCAGCCGCGACCCGACCCGGCCGCCGATCTCCTGCGGCGCCACCCCGAGCTCGGTCACGAAGCGGGACGGCTGGTCCCCCTCGCCCTCGGTGCCGGCCACCGCGCTCACCACGAGTCGCCGCTCGGCCCGGGTGCAGGCGACGTAGAACAGCCGACGTTCCTCGGCGATGCGGGCCGCCACCGGCTCGGCCTCGACGACGCCGTACGGGGTCAGTCGATCGGCACCGAGCAGGGTGTCGCGGCTGCGCAGGTCCGGCCACAACCCCTCCTGCACCGACGCGACCACCACCAACGGCCAGCTCAACCCCTTCGACCGGTGCGCGGTCAGCACCCGCACCCCACCACCGCGGACGCCGGCCTCGGTCAGCGTGTCCGCCGGGATCTGCTGGGCGGCCACCTCGGCCAGGAAGCTGGTCACGCCACGGTGCCCCGACAACTCTTCGGACCGGGCGGCGATCGCGAACAGCGCGTTGACCGCGTCGAGGTCACGATCGGCCCGGCCGGCCGACTCCCCGCGCGCGAGGGACTGCTCCCGGAGCCGACGCGGCCAGCCGGTCGCCGACCACAGCGCCCACAGTGCCTCGGACGCGGTCGCCCGCTCGGCGATCATCGCCTCGACCCTGACCAACAACTCGGCCAGCGTCCGGGCCCGCCTCACCTCGACGGTGTCGGGGCAGTCCGCCAGCACCTCCGGGTCGACCAGGGCCGCCCGCACCAGGTCGTCCGAGGGTCGGGGCAGCGCCGCCCCGGCCAGCTGCGACCGCTCGGCCGCGCGCAACGTCCGCCCCAGCCGGCGCAGGCCCATCGAGTCGAGCCCGCCGAGCGGGGACAACAGCAGCCGCGCCGCCTGGTCGCGGTCGGGCCGACGACCGTCGGCGGCCACCTGCAGCGCCAGCAGCAGCGGCCGGACCGCCAACTCGGCGGCGAGCGGGATCTCGTCGCCGGCCACCTCGACCGGCACGCCGGCCGCGGTGAGGGCACGACTCAGTGACGGGATGCTGCGCCGACCGGACCGGACGAGCACCGCCATCTCGGACCAGGCCAGCCCGTCGTGCAGGTGTGCCCGACGCAACAGGTCGGCGACGTGGTCGGCCTCCGCACCCACGGTGTCGCAGGTGTGGACCTCCACCTGCGACGGCCCGGAGACCGGCACCGGGTCGCGGAAGCCGGCGACCACCTCGGCCGGCAGCGCCCGCGGCAGCGGCAGTCGCGCCGCGATCCGTCGGGTGGCGGCCATGATCGCCTTCGGGGTCCGCAGCGACTCGGGCAGCGTGACGATCGGGGCGGGATCGCCGGCCGGGGTCCGGAAGCGGTGGCAGAAGTCGAGGATGCCGCGGGCCTGCGACCCCCGGAACCCGAAGATCGACTGGTCGGGGTCGCCCGCGGCGACGACCGGTGTCGCGGGGGTGGCCAGCGCGGCGATCAGCTCCACCTGGGACGGGTCGGTGTCCTGGTACTCGTCGACGTAGATCGCCCCGATCTCCCGGTGCACCCGGTCGGCGACCTCCGGATCGGCCAGCAGGATCCGGCAGCGGTGCACCAGCTCGGCGTAGTCGAGCACCTGCTCGGCGTCCAGCACGTCGAGGTACTCGTCGAAGAACTCGCCCAGCCGGACCCACTCCGCCCGGTCGGCCGCCATCCCGGCCTCGACCAGGTCGGTCGGGTCCATCCCCCACTGCCTGGTCCGCGCGAGCACCGCCCGGACCTCGGCCGCGAACCCGTGGGTCGGCCAGGCGGGCTCGAGAAACGCCGGCCAGGACTGCTGTTCGGTGCCGCTGAGCGTTTCGCGGAGCCGGAGCTCCTGCTCCGGACCACTCAGCAACCGCAGCGTCGACCCGTACACCTCGGTGTCGCCGAACCGGCGCAGCAGGGCCAGGCAGAACCCGTGCACGGTGAACGCCAGCGGGGTCGCGGTGGTGCGGCCCAGCCGGGCGGAGATCTGACGACGCAGCTCACCGGCGGCCCGGCGACCGAAGGTGAGCACCAGCACCTGCTCGGCCGGGGTGCCGGAACGGATGCGCGCGACCGCGGCCTCGACCAGCGCGGTCGTCTTGCCGGTGCCCGGGCCGGCGAGCACCAGCAGTGGCCCCACCCCGTGCTCCACGACCCGTTGCTGGCCGTCGGTCAGGGTCGGCGCCGCCACGGTCTCCACCGGCGGTGCCGCCAACACGAATCGCCCTTCGGACAGGGCTGCGTCGGGCCGTGACGTGGTGGTCGGCGGGTTCATGGTGCCATTGGACCAGACGGCACCGACAGCCTCCGCGACCCGACCCGCCTCGAACCCCGAGCCGGCCCGATCCACCACCAATCAGCGACCTTTTGGTGAACTCTGTCGACAAAACGACGCGCGGACTTCCCAACCGGTGCCGCATGTGCCAGTCTGGTCTCGCTGTATGCAACATGTGGTTGGTCACCAGGCCAGCTAACAGGCAGGACCACGCCAGAGGTGCGGTTGACAGCGTGGGTAGCCGCGAAGGGCGGCTGTCTGGTGATTCAACAAGGAGAAAGTTATGGCGCAAGGAACCGTCAAGTGGTTCAACGCGGAGAAGGGCTACGGCTTCATCGCGGTCGACGGTGGTGGCCCCGACGTGTTCGTGCACTACAGCGCGATCGAGAGCTCGGGCTTCCGTACCCTCGAAGAGGGACAGCGTGTCGAGTTCGACACCTCCGAGGGTGACAAGGGCACGCAGGCCGCCAACGTTCAGGCGCTCTGAGTCCTCACAGACACTCCACGAAGGCCCCTCGTTGCGGCGGGGGGCCTTCGTCGTTCCCGTACCCGCGTCGTTCCCGTACCCGCGTCGTTCCCGTCAGTAGCGCGCCTGGTGCGGTTCGATCTCGGCCACCCACGCGTCGACCCCACCGGCCACGTGCACCGCATCGGCACGGCCCAGGGAGTGCAGCACCGCCAGACAGTTCGCCGACCGCACCCCGACCTTGCAGTACAGGATGATCGGCCTGCCGTCGTCGGCGGCCGCCGGAACCCGCCCCGCGGCGAACTCACGCTGCGGTACGAGCACCGCGCCGGGGATCCGGTTGACCTCCCACTCCCCCGGCTCGCGGACGTCGACCAGCACGAAGTCGCGTTCCCCGCGGTCCCGTTCGTCCAGTCGGCGTCGCAACTCCGCCACCGTGATCTCGTCCCCGTCGGCGGCGACCGGCTCCGGCGGCACCCCGCACAACGCGACGTAGTCGGTCAGCGCGGTCACCGGGGTCCGGTCCGGGTCCGGCTTCAGTTCGATCGTGTCGTACGTCATCGCCAGCGCGTCGTGGATCAGCACCCGACCCAGCAGCGAGTCGCCGATGCCGGTGATCAACTTCACCGCCTCGGTCGCCATCACCGACCCGATGGCCGAGCACAGCACGCCGAGCACACCGCCCTCGGCGCAGCTGGGCACCGTGCCCGCCGGTGGCGGCTCGGGGAACAGGTCGCGATAGGTCGGCCCGTGCCCGGACCAGAAGACGCTCACCTGACCGGCGAACCGGAAGATCGAGCCCCACACGTACGGCCGCCCGGCCAGCTCCGCGGCATCGTTGACCAGGTAGCGGGTCGCGAAGTTGTCGGTCCCGTCGAGGATCAGGTCGTACGAGGTGAACAGCGCCACCGCGTTGTCGTTGTCGAGCCGTTCGTGGTGGGCGACGAACCTCACCAAGGGGTTGACCGAGGCCACGGTGTCGCGGGCCGATTCGACCTTGGGCCGGCCGATGTCGGCCTGGCCGTGGATCACCTGTCGGTGCAGGTTCGACTCCTCGACGTCGTCGAAGTCGATCACGCCCAGCGTGCCGACCCCGGCCGCGGCCAGGTACAGCAAGGCCGGGCTGCCGAGTCCGCCGGCACCGATCACCAGCACCCGGGCGTTCTTCAGCCGCCGCTGCCCGTCCGAGCCCAGCTGCGGCAGGATCAGGTGCCGTGCGTAACGGGCGGTCTCCGCGGGGGTCAGCTCCGCGGCCGGCTCCACCAGTGGCGGCGGGGTGCGGGTGGCCTGCGTACGAGACGTCATCGTCCCATTGTCCACGCCGGCCCCGTAGGGTTGGCGCCATGTCCGAGGTGTTCACCAGGGTCGGCGAGCAGAACCTGCGCATCACCAACCTGGACAAGGTGCTGTTCCCCGAGGTCGGGTGGACCAAGGCCGAGGTGATCAACTACTACCTGCAGGTCGCACCGATCGCGATCCCCCACCTGAGCGACCGGGCCGTCACCCGGATCCGGTTCCCCAACGGGGTGGCCGCGGACCAGCCGTCGTTCTACGAGAAGAACCTGCCGTCGGGATGCCCCGACTGGGTCGCCCGCCAACCCGTCCGCACCTCCGACGGCATCGTCAGCTACCTGCTGGTCGGCGACCCCGAGACGCTGGTCTACCTCGCCAACCTCGCCGCCCTGGAGCTCCACGTCCCGCAGTGGACGGTGTCCTCGGCCACCCCCGACGCCGACGGGGTGGTCACCCTGCCCGGCCACGACCCGCAACCGGCGGACCCGCTCGCCGACCGGATCGTGGTCGACTGCGACCCGGGTGAGGGGATCACCATGGTCGACAACGCCAAGGCGGCGATGATCATCGGGGCCGAACTGGCCGGTGACGGGCTGATCCCCGTACCGAAGACGTCGGGCAACAAGGGGTTGCAGGTGTCGGCGGCCATCGCGCCGAGCGGGTGCGAGGCCGCCCGGGCGTACGTGAAGGGGCTCGCGACCCGACTGGCGGAGCGGCATCCGGACCTGTTCGTGGTGACGATGGACAAGAAGGTCCGGGCCGGTCACATCTTCCTCGACTACAACCAGAACATGGCCGCCCGCAACACGGTGGCCCCGTATTCGCTGCGGGCGCGCGAGGCACCGCGGGTGGCGACCCCGGTGACCTGGGACGAGGTCGCGGCGGTCGACGCCCCGGACGCGCTGCGGTTCTCCCCCGAGGAGGTCCTGGCCCGGATCGAGGAGCACGGCGACCTGGCCGAGGACCTGCTGATCGACGACCCGCCGGCCCTTCCCTGACACACCCCGGCGCCATCGGTCACCACCGTGCGCGGCCCCCACTCCGACCGCCACGGAATCGTTATGAAGGTCACCCCCACCATCGGGTGAACGGGCTCCGCCATCGAGGAACGCCGATATATCCTGCGCGAATGACCTCGACTCGGGTGGCCCGTCTGCCACGTGACCAACGCCGCAGCCAGTTGCTGGCCGCGGCCGGTGACGTGTTCACCAGCAAGGGCTACCACGCCACGGCGATGGACGACATCGCCGATGCGGCCGGGGTGTCCAAGCCGGTGCTCTACCAACACTTCGGCTCGAAGCTCGAGTTGTACCTGTCGCTGCTGGACGAGGCGTGCGATCGGTTGATCGGCACCGTCGAGGACGCGCTGGCCACCACCGACGTGAACCGCGACCGGGTGATCGCGACGATGACCGCGTTCTACGGGTTCGTCTCCGAGCAGCGCGCCGACTTCCGGCTGGTGTTCGAGTCCGACCTGAACGGCGTGCCCGAGGTCCGGGACCGGCTCGACGCGTTGGTGTCCACGCTGGCCGACGCGGTCGCCCAGGTGATCGCCGAGGACACCCACCTCCCGGCCAGCCAGGCCCGGTTGCTGGCGGTGTCGATGGTCGGACTGGCCCAGGTCAGCGCCCGCTACTGGGTGACCGAGCCGCGTGGCGTCAGCCAGGCCGAGGCCGCCGAGTTGGTCGCACGGCTCGCCTGGCGCGGCATCCGCGGCTTCCCCCGTACCGACGGCTCGTAACCGCACCGATCGCTCGTACGAAGGGGCGCCACAGCGACACAGCTGGACGTCAGCTCCGCGTGTGTCACTCAGACGCCCATTTCTACGACGGCGACCGAGGCGACCGGCCCGTCGGCCTACGGGATGCCCCGGATCGTCCCCCGAGCGGGGCACGGGATTCCCGGAGTGGACCACGTATGCGTCCGGACGCTCCGTCGGTTGAGTATCGTTGCAGAAGCCGCAGAGCCACATCCGTCCAGCAACTTCAGGAAGACGTGCCGATGACTCAAGCACCGCAGCCCGCGCCCGGCGGAGGAGCCGCCGCCAGGCTGGCCCCGCCCACCGCCAACGCACTCTCCCTCGACGCCCCGGCGCCCGCGGAGAGGGTGACCGCGACCCAGGCCCCGGCGATGGCGCCGCAGATCGACGAGCGGCAGGTGCCGGCCCTCGACAGCAAGGTCGAAGGATTCCTCGACGCGATGATGAACGCGGAGACGCGTTCCCCCGAGTTCGCCCAGCAGGCCGAGCACGTCCGGTCGATGGGTGACGCCGACATCCGCAAGGCGGCCGAGACCTCCAACCGGTTGCTGCAGCAGCCGGTCAAGGCGATGAAGGAGGGTGGCATCTCCGAGGCCGGGCAGGTCGGCAAGACGCTGATGCAGCTGCGCCGCACGGTCGAGGACCTCGACCCGAGCCAGGCGAAGGGGCCCAAGAAGTTGCTCGGGTTCATCCCGTTCGGCGACCAGATCGTCGACTACTTCCGCAAGTACCAGAGCGCCCAGTCCCACCTGAACGGGATCCTGCACTCGCTGCGCAACGGTCAGGACGAGCTGACCAAGGACAACGTGGCGCTCAACATGGAGAAGACGCACCTGTGGGAGAACATGGGGCGCCTCAACCAGTACGTCTACATCGCCGAACAGCTCGACACCAAGCTCACCGCCAAGATCGCCGAGCTCGAGCTGACCGATCCGGAGAAGGCGAAGGCACTCAGCCAGGACGTGCTGTTCTACGTACGGCAGAAGCACCAGGACCTGCTCACCCAGCTGGCGGTGTCGATCCAGAGCTACCTCGCGATCGACATCATCATCAAGAACAACATCGAGTTGATCAAGGGCGTCGACCGGGCCTCCACCACCACCGTCGCCGCGCTGCGGACCGCCGTCGTGGTCGCCCAGGCGCTCGGCAACCAGAAGCTCGTGCTGGACCAGATCACCGCGCTGAACCAGACCACCTCGACGATGATCCAGCGCACCTCGGAGATGTTGAAGGACAACTCCGCGGCGATCCAGCAGCAGGCCGCCTCGGCCACCATCGGGCTGCCCGAGCTGCAGGCCGCGTTCCAGAACATCTACGCCACGATGGACTCGATCGACAACTTCAAGCTGCAGGCGCTCGACAACATGTCGGCGACGATCGGTGTGCTGGAGGGCGAGGTCGTGAAGTCGCAGGAGTACCTCGAGCGGGCCCGCAAGCAGGACGCCCGGATCGCCGCCGGCCAACTCGACATCGAACAGCAACGCTGATCGGCCGGGGCGCCCGGCCGGCGCCCCGATCCGAGCACGCCCGTGACAGCCCGTACGCGGGCAGCCCGACCACACCGAGAGGACCAGGCAGACAGTGGGATTCGCCGACTGGGTCGCCCGCATGATGGGCGAGGAGGAGCCGGAGCCTGCCGACACGCCGCCTGCTCCCCCGACCGAGGAGGACATCCTCGCGGCACTGGACCGGGTGGTGCAGATGGCGGCGGACGCGAAGGCGCCGTCGCTGGTCCGATCCCGACTGGCGCGGATCGCCAACACGATCCGCCTCACCCTGCCGCGGCTGCGAAACCTGGGGCTCGGCAGCCCGGAGGCGTACTCGGTGATGGCGACCGCGACCGACTACCTTCCCGAGGCCTTGGGCGGCTACCTCCGACTCCCCCGCGACTGGGCCGACTCCCGACCGATCGACAACGGCAAGACGTCCCTGCTGCTGCTGGTCGACCAGCTCGACCTGCTCGGGGCCACCATGGACCAGGTCTTCGACGCCGTCAACCGGGCCGACGCCGAGGCGTTGATCGCCCACGGCCGGTTCCTGCAGGCCAAGTTCGGCCACGACTCCTCGGGCGGCTCGCTCGACCTCAACAAGGTGTCGACACCCAGCCAGCGGACCTCGGCAACCGCGCCGTCCTCGTCCCGGCCGACCGGGCCGGGCAGCAGTCCGCAACCACCCACCCGCCCGCGCGAGACCCCTCGCAGCATGCTCGACCTGGAGAGCTGATGACCTCGACCGATCCCACGCCGACCCTGGCCGACGCCCTGACCGCTCTCGAGCAGGCGGCCCGTGACGCGGGCCTGGACGCGGCCGCCGCCCGCGCGGAGGGTGCTGCCCTGGCCGCCACCATCGCCGAGCCCGCCAAGGGTGCCTTCCTCACCTGGGGTGAACAGCTGGGTGGGGGCACCGCCGAGGACTTCTTCGCCGCCGCCCAGCGCGGCCGCAAGTGGCGGGCCGCCCCGACCACCCTGCTGAGCGAGCTGGTGGTGAACGGATCGAGCCACGCCCAGCCGTACGCCCACGCCCTCGCCGAAGTGTGCCAGGCCGCGACCGGGCTCGGTGAGCATTCGATGCGGGCCGTCGGCAACGCGTCGGTGGCCTCGTCGGCGCAGGTCCGGTCGGTGCTGCCGCCCGACCCGCAGCCGGAGCCGGCACCGGCCGAGGAGTCTCCCGAGGTCGAACCGGACCGCGGCGGCCTGCCCGCACCGGAGCCGCTGCTCCGCTTCCTGAACCAGATGAACACCGAGCAACTCCGGGAGCAGACCTCGCGGATCCGCGACCTGGGCTCGTCGTTCCTGTTCGGCCGCAAGGACGAGGACGGCACCGCGGCACCCGGGACGGGCGGCTCCGGCACCGGCGGTTCGGGCAGCACGGGGACGGGCAGCACGAGTACGGGCCGGGTGAGCAATCCGTTCGACCTGGGCAACCTCGACCCGCACGGGCCGGGCGCCTTCTCCGGGTTGCCGACCTCGTCGACCCCACCACCGGCCAGTACGTTCACCCGCGAGACCTTCGAGCGGCCGACCGCGACGCCCGGACCGAACCCGGCCGATGCCGCGCCGGCCGGCCAGATCCCGACCAACGCGTCCCCGACCGACGCGGCCCCGACGACCGGTACGGCTCCGGCCCCGGTGCAGGCGGCCCAGGATCCGAACGCCGGCCCGGAGGTCACCGAGCCGGAGCCGGAGCCCCGCTCGCTGGACGAGCTGCTGGCCGAACTGGACGGGCTGATCGGGCTGAACGGTGTGAAGCGCGAGATCCACCGTCAGGTGGCCGTCCTGAAGGTCGAACAGTTGCGGACCAAGGCCGGGTTGAAGAGCCCGACCATGACCCGGCACCTGATCTTCACCGGCAATCCCGGCACCGGCAAGACCACGGTGGCCCGGCTCGTCGCCGGCATCTACCGGGCCCTCGGCCTGCTGTCGAAGGGCCAGCTGGTGGAGGTCGACCGGTCCGAACTGGTCGCCGGCTACCTCGGCCAGACCGCGATCAAGACCTCCGAGGTGGTGGCGTCGGCCGAGGGTGGGGTGCTGTTCATCGACGAGGCGTACAGCCTGTCCGGTGCCGACGACCAGTACGGCCAGGAAGCGGTCGACACGCTCGTCAAGGAGATGGAGGACAAGCGGAACGACCTGGTCGTGATCGTCGCGGGCTACCCCGCCCCGATGGCCGAGTTCATCGACCACAACCCGGGCCTGTCGAGCCGGTTCCGGACCGAGATCGGGTTCGACGACTACTCCGACGACGAGTTGGTGGCGATCTTCCGGCTGCTGGCCGGCAACGCCGACTACGACGTCACCGACGCGTGCGAGAAGCGGTTCCGGATGATCCTGGCGATCACTCCGCGCGGTTCCACCTTCGGCAACGGCCGGTTCGCCCGGAACTGCCTGGAGGCCGCGATCGGCCGGCATGCCTGGCGGCTGCGGGACGAGCCCGAGCCGACGCTGGCCCAGCTCCGCGAACTGCAGCCCGAGGACCTCGACGAGCACGACGGGGACGAGACGACCGGCGACGAGCAGGTCGCCACCGACCAGGACGCCGGCCACGGCGACGGGAACGAAACAGCCAACCCGTTCACCCCGCTGCCCGTCGACCCCGACCCGACCCACGACCCGAACGCCGGTCTGCCCCCGGCCGAGCCCGACACCGACACCACCCCGGATGCCGACGTCACACCAGATGCCGACGTCACACCCGAGCCGTACGAGCAGGTGTCCAGCTACTCCGACGAGCGGGCCTTCGAGCAGTACCCGGCGGTCGACGACCCGGACATGACCACCACCGGCGCGGGACCGACCGGCACCGACCTCGACGCTGGGTCACAGCCGGCGTCCGACACCGGCGAGGCCGGCGGCTACCCGTGGTGGGCCAGTGAGCCCGGCACCGACGACGGCTACGTCGGGGACGTTCCCGAGACCGATGCCGAGTCCGGCCGGTCACCGGGTGACGCCTCCGGCGGCCAAGGGCCGCGATGACGTCCGCCGTCGCCCAGGCCCCGCGCCCGAACCAGGCCACCACCCAACCCGGCACCGCCCCGGCGCAGGGGGCGGTCGCGAACCGTCCCCCGGGCACCCCGGCGAGCCGGCCGGTCAAGAAGTCCCGCAGCACTCCCCAACTGCTGCGCCTGTGGACCGTCGCCACCGCGGCCATCTGCCTGGTCTTCGCGCTCGCGACCATGTTGAGCATGGTCAACAGCTCCGGGGCGATCAACCGTGCCGGTTCCGACACCGAACAGCTGATCCGGATGCAGACCATCCGGGCCAACCTGCTGCACGCCGACGCACTGGCCACGAACGCCTTCCTGGTCGGCGGGTTGGAACCGTCGGAGCAGCGTGCCGACTACGACGCCACGATGTCGGCGACCTCGATGTTGATCACCGAGGCCGCCGCCGCCCAGCCGGCCGACGCCGCAGCCCTCGGTGTGCTGAACGAGGCGGTCACCGCGTACGCCGCGGACATGGAGCAGGCGCGGGCCAACAACCGGCAGGGCTACCCGGTCGGTGCCGCCTACCTGGCCGAGGCCAGCAGGCAACTGCGTGCCACCGCGCTGCCCACCCTCGACAACCTCGTCGCGGCCAATCAGCAGCGTGCCGACAACCAGTTGTCGTCGCTGGGCAACGGCTGGTTCGAGGTGTTCGGCATCGCCGCCGGAGTGCTGCTGATCGCGTCGTTCGTCTGGACGGCCCGTCGGTTCCGCCGGGTGGTCAACGTCGGCCTGCTGGTCGCCTCGGTGATCGTCGTCGTCACCTGGCTGGTCGGCACCTCGGTGCTCGCCAGCAACCGTGGTGCGGCCGAGGAACTGCGCAGCAACGAACTCAACGTGGTCAACGCGATGGGTGAGGCGCGGGCCGCCGCTAACGAGGCGAAGGTGCAGGAGAGCCTGCGGCTGATCTCGCACGGGTCGGGTGGCGCCGCGGAGCAGGCCTGGCAGCAACAGTCCGAGCGCGTCAGCCAGCAGCTGTCCGTGCTGAGCGCCACCGACCAGCGAGCACTCGAGCGGGAGTGGCAGAACTACGTCTCCGCCCACGAAGAGATCGTGGAGCTCGACGAGTCGGGAGAGTGGGAGGCCGCGGTGGAGTTGGCCACCGGCGACGGTGAGGAGTCGTCCAACGCCAGCTTCAAGAGCTTCGACGACGCGTTGGCCGTGGTGATCTCCGACAAGGGTGGTGCGGCCGTGGCGTCCCTCAACACGATGGCGACCGCCCCGATGGTGCTGACCTGGATCCTGGTCCCGGCACTCATGGTCGCCGCCATCGCCGCCGTCGTCGGCCTGCGCGCCCGGCTGCGGGAGTACCTGTGAACGCGTTGACCGATCGCCGGTCGGGCCTGCGCCGATCCGGCCTGCTCGCCACCGGCCTGGTGCTGCTGGCCCTGGTGTTCGGCTGTGCCCCGCAGTACGCCCCGACCCCCCTGCCCCAGGCGCCACCCAGCACCACCTTGCAGCGCATACCCCCGGCCGCGCAGGACTGCGACGACGCGACGACCTCGTACGACCCCGCCGACAGGGCGCCCACGGTCGAGGAGTTCGCGTCCTCGCCGCGGCTGCAGCGGATCCGCGAACGGGGCCGGCTGATCGCCGGGGTGTCGGGGGACACGTACCTGCTGGGTGCCCGCAACCCGGCCACCGGCGCCATCGAGGGCTTCGACATCGACATGGTGAAGGCGATCGCCAAGGCCATCTTCGGCGACGAGACGAAGTACCAGCTGCGGGTGATCACCGCCGCCGACCGGATCCCCGTGCTGCAGGAGCGGGACGTCGACATCGTGGTGCGCGCCATGACGATGACCTGCGACCGGTGGGAGGAGGTGGCGTTCTCGGGCGTCTACTACAACGCCGGGCAGAAGGTGCTGGCCAAGCAGGCCTCCGGGATCACCTCGGTGCCCGAGCTGGCCGACCGGACCGTCTGTGCCCCGAACGGCACCTCCAGCATCGACAACCTGCTGCGCCGGGTCCCGGACGCGCGGTTGGTGCCGGCCGACAACCACACCGGCTGCCTGCGCCTGTTCCAAAGTGGTGTGGTCGACGCGATCACCGGCGACGACACGGTGCTCGCCGGCCTCGCCGCACAGGACCCGTACGCGTCGGTGCTGCCGGGTGAGGCGTTCAGCGCCGAGCCGTACGGGATCGCCGTCAACAGCGAGGACGTCGAGTTCGCCACGTTCATCAACGCCCGGCTGGACCAGATGCGGGGCAACGGCGAGTGGCAGGCCAGTTACGACCGGTGGCTCGCACCGACCCTGGGCAAGGCGACCCCACCGACGGCGGAGTACGGCCGATGAGCACTGACACCCACGCCGCGGGTGGCAACTCCGCCCCCAAGGCACCGGGGCGGATGGGGCATCCGGTCGACGTCTTCGAGATGCGCAGCTACCTCGACGACCTCCACCGCTGGTTGCAGTTGCGCCGTCAGGAGCTCGACGAGGTCGACACCGCCATCCAGGCCAGCAAGGTCGGCGAGCTGACCGGCGACATCATGTTGTCGATGATGTTGTGGAAGGCCGTCGCCGACCGCGAGCAGCTGTTGCTCGCGACCTGGGACGGCGGTCGGGTCGGGGTCACCGAACGGGAGCGGTTGTCGGCCCTGATCTGGGGCCGGATGGATGCGACCCTCGACCCGTCGTTGGTCGGCAAGTCGTCGGTCGGCAACCAGCTCGGCAGTGCGCTCACGGTCTCGCTGCCCGAGGCGTGCCGGCTGTCGGACGCACTGGTCAACCAACTGCGGATGCGGCTCGCCCTCGACCCGGCGGCCGACGAACACGCCCGCCACATCAAGAACCTCCGCGCCCAGCTGGAACGGATCCGCGACCAGGTCGGCCTGGAGCCGACCACCACCCGCGGCACCGCCCGGGCCCAGCTGGACCGGCTCGTCACCCGACTCGACGACATCACCGCCAAGGCCGGACGCGGCGGAGACGTGGGCGGGCTGCTGGGCCCCCTCGAGCTCGACGCGGCCCAGTTCGAGCGCGACCTGATCGTCGGTGGAGCCCGCCGGCGTGAGGCCCGCGACAAGGTGGGTACGGCTCGCGAACGGCTCGCCGAACTGAAGGCCCGCGAGGCGGCCCTGCAGAGCCTGGCCGAGCGGTGCGTCCGCGCCGTCCATCCGGCGCCGCGCTACGCGGTGCCAGACGTCGACGCCCTCGGCCCGGTCCCCAACACCGCGTCCGCGCTGGACCCGTACCTCGACCGGTTGGGCCGGGTCGGCCAGGCGATGACGATCGCGCAGGAGGCGTACGCCCAGGCGCTGGCCGAGCGGGACACCCTGGCCGAGAAGCTGGAGGCACACCGGGCCAAGGCGGCCGCCCACGGGTTGGAGGACCAGACCGACCTGACCCGGGCGTACGCGATGACCCTCGACGCGCTGGGCCGCAGCCCGGCCCCGATGCCGGTGTGCCGTGCCCTGGTCGAGCTGTACGGCACCTGCCTGACCTACGAACTCGGTCGACGCAACGTCGGACGGAGGCCCCGATGAGCACCTGCACCGCCACTCCCGGTTGCACCGGGTCCATCGTCGACGGGTACTGCGACGTCTGTGGCGCCCCGGGCACCGGCGGCACCACCTCGTCGGGCATGGTCGCGGCCGCCGTACCGCGGGGATCGGCCGGCCGCACCCCGATCCCGATGGGGGCAGGTCCGTCGTCATCGGCCACCCCGGCCGCGCCCGCCACCCCACCGGCAGCCGCCGCCAAGGCAGCGCCGGCCTCGACGTCGGCACCCCGCCCCACCCCGAACATCGGTCGGGCCGCTCCCCCGTCGGCCGGCTCGAGCATCCCCAACGGCACCCCGTGCAGACAGCCGGGCTGCCCCGGCAAGATCATGACCGGCTACTGCGACGTGTGTGGCACCCCCGGGGACGCATCCCCGTCCCCGGTCGACGACGACGCCGCCCTGTCGACGGTCACCCGTGGCTCGATGACCCTGCAGTCGATGGCGTTGGGTTCCCGCCGCGCCGCCCACCACGGCAGCCAGGCGACCCGGCGGGTCGGCTCCGGCTCCGAACGGCTCCGGACGGCCCGGCTCGGCGCCGGGCTGACCCGGGTGCCACCGGCGCCGCCGGTGGACGCGTCCAGCGCCCTGATGAAGAACCCGGTGGTCCCGGAGAACCGACGCAACTGCCCCTCGTGCGGGGCCGAGGTCGGCCGGTCCCGCGACGACGTCCCCGGGCGGACGACCGGGTTCTGCCCCCACTGCCGCAACCCGTACTCGTTCGACCCGAAGCTGCAGCCGGGCGACCTGGTCGCCGGGCAGTACGAGGTGGCCGGCTGCCTGGCGCACGGCGGGTTGGGCTGGATCTACCTGGCCCGGGACAAGAACGTGTCGGACCGCTGGGTGGTGCTCAAGGGCCTGCTCAACTCCGGTGACGCCGACGCGATGGCGGCCGCGATCGCCGAACAGCAGTTCCTGGCGCAGGTGGAGCACCCGCTGATCGTCGAGATCTACAACTTCGTCACCCACGAGGGTGCGGGCTACACCGTGATGGAGTACGTCGGCGGCACCTCGCTGAAGCAGTTGCTGAAGGATCGGATGGCCGCCAACGGCGGGGCGTACGACGCGTTCCCGGTCGACCAGGCACTGGCCTACATCCTGGAGGTGCTGCCCGCCTTCCAGTACCTGCACGACATGGGCCTGTTGTACTGCGACTTCAAGCCCGACAACGTGATCCAGATCGGTGACGGGGTGAAGTTGATCGACCTGGGCGGGGTGCGCCGGATCGACGACGACGAGTCCGCGATCTACGGCACGATCGGTTACCAGGCGCCCGAGGTGGCGACCGTCGGGCCGAGCATCGCCTCCGACATCTACACCATCGGACGCACCCTGGTGGTGCTGGTCGCCGAGTTCCGCGGCTACCAGTCGCGGTGGGTCGACGCACTGCCGGGCCCGGACGAGATCCCGGTCTTCGCACAGTACGACTCGCTCTACCGGCTGCTGGTGAAGGCCTGTGCCCCCGACCCGGCGGACCGGTTCACCTCCGCCGACGAACTGCGCGGCCAGATGTTGGGGGTGCTCCGCGAGGTCGTCGCCTCCCACACCGAGGGCACCTCGCTGACCTCGGGTGCCTCCGTGCTGTTCGAGTCGCCGGCGATCAGCTCGTCGATGCTGACCTGGGACCAGCTTCCCGAGCTGCGCCCCGACACCAGCGACCCGCAGTGGTCGTGGCTGTCCAACATCAGCGACGAGGATCCGGAGGCGAGGCTGAACGCGCTGGTCCAGGCCCCGGAGCAGTCGCCGGAGGTGATGCTCGCCCGGGCCCGGGCCGCCCTCCAGCTCGGCCAGCGCCAGGGCGTGGAGCGGATCGTGAACGAGATGTTGGCGGCCGACCCGTGGGAGTGGCAGGCGGTCTGGATGACCGGCCTGTCGGCGCTGCAGCACAACGACTGGACCCAGGCGCAGTTGGCGTTCAACGCGGTGTACGGGCAGGTCCCCGGTGAGCTGGCTCCGAAGCTCGCGCTGGCGGTGGCCTGTGAGTACGGCAACGAGCCGGTCGTGGCGGAGAACCTGTACCGGATCTGCGTCAACACCGACGCCAACTACGTGGCGGCGGCGGCCTTCGGGATGGCTCGGATCCGCAGTGCCCGCGGTGACGTGGACGGTGCGGTCGAGGCCCTCGACATGGTTCCGACGACCAGCCGGGCGTACGCGGAGTCGCGGCGACTGCGGGCGCAGGCGATCATGACCCGTGACAACCGTGACCTCAAGACGTTGGCCGAGGCGATGGACAGCGTCGGCCAGGTCCGGCTGGACGCGGTGGAACGCAATCAGTTCGGCAGCCGGGTGTACGAGGAGGCGCTGGCCGCGGTGCGCAAGCACGGGGACAAGCCGGACGTGAAGATCGGCCCGGTGAACGCGACCGAGCGGGCGCTGCGTGATCAACTCGAAGAGACGTACCGGGAGTTGTCGAGGACGGCACCGACGGCACAGGCGAGGATCGACCTGGTGGACAAGGCGAACAAGATCAGGAGATGGACCCTGCGATGAGCACTCCCCCCAATGCAGCAGACGACACGAACGTGGATGCCGCCCCCGACACCGAGGTGGATCACGCCACGGACACCGAGGTGGATCACGCCGAGATGCCCGACCTGGATCAAGCCGAGGACGCCGAGGTGAGCCCTGCCCCGGACACCGAGGTGGATCCGCCCGGTGCTGACCAGGACCCCTCGACAAGCTCGGGGGACGTGGGTCCGGACTCGGGCGGCGAGGACGAGCAGGACTTCCCGTCGTACCCGTCGTTCGCGTCCTACCCCGGCGCTCCGCAGGCGGCACCGGCGTTGCCGACCGCCGTGGTGACCAGCGACGGCAGCCGGGCGTGCCCGAACTGTGCTGAGCCGTTGGAGGCGTGGGCCGGGTTCTGCGAGAACTGTGGCCAGAGCCTGACGCCGTCGGCGCCGATGCCCAAGGGCCCCGTACGTTCCGGGTCGCAGCGCACCCGGCGGGCCGGGCTGCCCGGCGTGGACGACAAGCCGCGCCACCCGTGCGCCGAGTGCGGTGGCCAGGTCGGCGCCGACAACTACTGCGAGCAGTGCGGGGCGAAGGCCCCCAATGCTCGGGACCACTTCCGCGAGGCGCCTGCCAACTGGGTGGCCGGGGTGTGCGACCGCGGCATCCGGCACTCCCGCAACGAGGACGCCCTCGCCCTCAGCGCCGACACCGAGCCGGGCGGCCGGGCGGTGCTGATCGTTTGCGACGGCGTGTCGAACGCCGACGACTCCCACATCGCCTCGCTGGCGGCCGCCCGTACGGCCCGTGGCGTGTTGACCGTCAACCGACCCAACGGGGTCGGGGTGGAGGCATCCCGGGTGGCCGCGATCAGTCAGGCCATCACCGATGCGGCGGCCCAGGCCAACCAGGCGGTGATCGACAAGTCCGACACCGAGTCGGCGAACCCGCCGTCGTGCACCTTCGCCGTCGCCGTGCTGGACGGCGACACCTTGGTGTACGGCAACCTGGGTGATTCGCGGGTGTACTGGATCGACGACGAACCCGGCGCCTCGCGGCAGTTGACCACCGACGACTCGATCGCGCAGACCCGGATCACGATGGGCGTCGAACGCGAGATCGCCGAGAACGGCCCGCAGGCACACGCGATCACCAAGTGGCTGGGCCGCGACGCCCCCGACCTGACGCCGAACGTCGGGTCGACCGAGCTGACCGGCAGTGGCTGGGTGCTGGTGTGCTCCGACGGCCTGTGGAACTACGCCTCGGACGCCGACGGGATCGCCGGGCTGGTCCACGAAGCCATCGAGCGGAACCCGGGCAACCGTCGGGTCCGGTCGCTGGCGGTGTCGCTGGTGCGGTGGGCACGGCAGCAGGGCGGCAAGGACAACATCACGGTCGCGCTGGCGCGGATCGGCGAGTTCGATGCCGACCACGGTGCCACCGAGCTGCTCGACCGCTCCGAGGTGCTGGCGCAGGAGGGAACCGCCACCTGACCCAGCCCGTCCGGAGCCACTGGGCCCGGGCATACTGGGGCCCACCCGAAACGACCTGCCAGGAGCGTGACCGATGGCCAACTTCACCGCTGCCGTCTACCAGAACGAATTCCTTCCCGACGGTGGTACCGACGTGAACGCCATCGTCACGATCGAGTGCACCGGGGCCGGGCAGGCCGGGCGGACGGGCGGCGGCGATGCCGGCGAGATCATCATCGTCGACACGTCGGGGTCGATGGGCGTGACCAACATGGAGGCCGCCAAGACCGCGGCCCGCGCCGCGGTGGAGCAGATCACCGACGGCACCTGGTTCGCGATCGTCGCCGGCAACCATCAGGCCTATCTCGCCTACCCGCCGGCCCGCGCCGGCGTCGGCATGGTGCGGATGGACCCGACCACCCGTTTCCAGGCCGTGCAGTCGATCCAGACCTTCCGAGCCGACGGTGGTACGGCCATCGGCACCTGGCTGACCCTGGCCCGCCGGTTGTTCGCCTCGGTCCCCTCGCTCGGTCAGAAGCACGCCATCCTGCTGACCGACGGGGAGAACCACAACGAGCGTCCCGAGGACCTCGACCGGGCCATCCGGGAGGCGACCGGGGTGTTCCAGTGCGACTGCCGCGGGGTCGGGGTGCAGTGGAAGGTCGACGAGGTCCGCAAGATCGCGCATGCCCTGCTCGGCACCGTCGACATCATCCCGCAGCCGCACCTGATGGCCCAGGTGTTCGCCGACATCATCAGCACCGCGATGGGCCGCGGTGTCGCCGATGCCGACCTCCGGGTCTGGACGCCACAGGGGGCGCAGGTCAACTTCGTCCGACAGGTCTCACCGCAGGTGGAGGACCTGACCTCGCGCCGCAGCAGCGTCAACGCGCTGACCGGGTCGTACCCGACGGGCGCCTGGGGCGACGAGTCACGCGACTACCACGTGTCGATCCGACTGGCACCCAAGGCCGTCGGCCAGGAGCAGCTCGCAGCCCGGCTGCAGCTGACGATCAACGGCCAGGTGCAGGCCCAGGGGCTGGTCAAGGCGAAGTGGACCAGTGACGAGTCGCTGACCACCCGGATCAATCCGGAGGTCGCCCACTACACCGGGCAGACCGAGTTGGCGTCGGCGATCCAGGAGGGCCTCGCGGCCAAGGCCGCCGGTGACGAGCGGACGGCGACGTTGAAGCTGGGCCGCGCGGTGAAGTTGGCGGCCCAGACCGGCAACAACGAGGCGACGACGCGGCTGCGGAAGGTCGTTGACATCACTGACGAGGCGGAGGGTACAGTCCGGCTGAGGCGAGCGGTCGACAAGGCCGACGAGATGGCCCTCGACACCGCGTCCACCAAGACCACCAGGATCCGTTGATGAATCTCTGTCCTGCGGGACACGCGTCCGAGTCGGACGACTACTGCGACACCTGCGGCGCCCCGATCGAGGAGCAGGGCCGTGGTGCCGCTCCGGATGCTGCTCCGGCGGCGCGACCGACCGAGCAGCCGGCGCAACCCACCGGGGTGCCCTGCCCCAACTGCAAGGTCGAGAACGTCCCGGACGCGCTGTTCTGTGAGGCCTGTGGGTACGACTTCACCACCGGCACCATGCCGCGGCCCATCGTGAATCCGTTCTCGCTGCCCGGTGATGATCTGCCCGCCGGTGGATCACCCACCCCCGCCGCGCGGCCGGACCCGGCCCCGGTGGTCGACTTCGCCCCCGAGCCGAAGGCGCCGCCGGCACCCGTGGTGGACATCGCTCCCCCGGCACCGGAGCCCGAGCCCGCCGACACACCCGAGTCCGATGAGACCGCGGACGGCGATGCGGCGGCCGCCGACGAGGCCCAATCCGCCGAGGACGCTCCCGCGGGAACGTCCGGCGCCGCGGCGTCGGACCAGCAGGACGCGGATGGGGGCGCCGAGGAGGCCGCGCCGGACGGCCACGATGTCGATCAGGACGCGCCGGAGGGCCGCGATTCCGACGAGGTTTCGACCGCACCGGCTGCGGCCCCCGACGTTCCCGCGGGAACGTCCACCCCCGGGTTCTCGACTGCGCCCGAACCCACTGCGCCCGAACCGACAGCGCCCGAACCCCGTGCACCAGAACCACGTGCACCAGAGCCGAGTGCTCCTGCACCACGTACCCCTCCGCCCGAGCCGACGCCGGCGAATCCCGACGTCCCGTTCGAGTGGGTGGCCGAGATGTGGGTCGATCCGGACTGGTACCGCGAGCAGGATCCGCCGGACCCTATGCCGTCTCCCGGTCTGCCGGAGATCGTGCCGTTGCGCCGCCGGTCGGTGCTGATCGGCCGCGAGTCGCGCAGTCGCAACATCACCCCCGACATCGACTGCGAGTCCGATCCGGGCGCAAGTCGGCGACAGGCGCAGTTGACCACCGACGGCCGCCGTTGGTTCGTGGAGGATCTCGACTCGTCGAACGGGACGTACGTCGCCGGCGCCGCGGAGGGCCTGCCGAAGTCGCCGATCCGGGTCGGCCAGCGCCACGAACTCGAGCCGGACGATCGGATCTACCTCGGCGCCTGGACGCGGCTGGTGATCCGTCGGGCCACCCCGGAGGACCACGAGTCGTACAGCTGATGGTCGACCCCACCACAGGCCCGCTGCTCGTGCTGGGCGGCCGCAGTGAGATCGGACTGGCGACGGCGGTCAGACTGGCAGCGGGGCGGCCGGTCGTGCTGGCGGTACGGCCCGGGCCGGCGGACGACGCCGTACGGGCATGTCGGGACGCGGGTGCGACGAGCGTCTCCGTGGTCGACTTCGACGCCGACGACGTCGCCACCCACCCGGACCTGGTCGACCGGGTCACCGCCGAGCACGGCCCGATCGGCACCGCGATCCTCGCCTTCGGGATCCTCGGCGACCAACGGCGGGCCGAGCACGACCCGACCGAAGTGGTGCGCATCCTGACCACCGACTTCGTCGCCCAAGCGAGTCTGTTGACGATCCTGGCCGACCGCTTCCGCGCCCACGGTGGCGGCACGATGGTCGCCTTCTCCTCGGTCGCCGGGGTGCGGGTACGGCGGGCGAACTACGTGTACGGCTCCGCCAAGGCCGGCCTGGACGGCTTCGCCTCGGGCCTGGCCGACGCCCTGCACGGTTCGCCGGTCCGGCTTGTCGTGGCCCGCCCCGGCTTCGTGATCGGCCGGATGACCGAGGGCATGGAACCGGCGGTCTTCTCCCGCACCGCCGACCAGGTCGCCGACGCCGTGGCCGACGCCGTCAGGTCGGGCCACCACGGCGAGCTGTGGGTGCCCTGGCAGCTGCGCGTGATGTTCTCGATCGCCCCGTTCGTCCCCCGCGCCCTGTGGCGACGACTCCCCCGCTGATCGCTGGGCGTCAGGTCTCACCGGCCAACTCGGCCGCCGCGGCCCGGTAGCGTTCGACCACCGCGGACTCCTCCGGGGCGTCGAAGGTGTCGACGGTGGCGGCCGACCATGCCGGCGGCGCGTCCCCGCCGGCCAGCACCCAGGCGGCCTGCCGAGCCGCCCCCGTGGCCACGTACTCGCCCGGGGCGGGCACTTCGACCGGAACACCGAGGACTCCCGGCGCCAGCCGCCGCAGGGCGTCGGACCGGGCCGCGCCCCCGGTCAGGGTGACATGGTCGATACCCACGCCCTGGGCGCGGACCGCGTCCACGGCTCCGCGCAACAAGCCCAACAGCCCCTCGACGGCGGCGCGGGCGACGTTCTCCGGCGTCATCGACGACAACCCCATGCCGACGAGTCGGCCCCGGGAGTCCGGCAGGTTGGGCGTTCGTTCGCCGACCAGGTATGGCACCAGGGTCATGCCGTCGGCGCCGGGCGCGGCGGCCAGGGCCAACCGGGACAGTTGATCATGGTCGACCCCGAGGACCCTGGCCGTCGCATCGAGCACCCGCGATCCGTTCAGGGTGCAGGCCAGGGGGAGGTGTCGACCGCCTGCGTCGGCGAATCCGGCAACCAGCCCCGACGGATCGGCCACCGGGGCCTCGGCGACGGCCGCGACCACGCCGGAGGTACCGACCGACACCAGGGTGCGGCCCGGTGACAGGCCCAGGCCCAGTGCGGCCCCGGCATTGTCACCGCAACCCGGGCCGATGAGGACCTCCGACCGCGCCCCCGTGCCGATGTGATCAGCCGTGCCCGCCGCCTCCGCCGGCCCGAGCACCCGTGGCAGCACGATGTCGGCGACCTCCGTCTCCGACCGTCCCAGGGCACGGGCCAGCAGGTCGCGCCGGTACTCACCCGTGGCGGCGGCGAAGTATCCGGTGCCCGAGGCGTCGGAGCGATCGGTCACCAGGTCCGACAGGGACGTGCTGCCCGACAACCGCCAGGTCAGCCAGTCGTGTGGCAGGCACACCGCCGCGATCCGTGATGCGTTGTCGGGTTCATGATCGGCGAGCCACCGCAGCTTCGTGATCGTGTACGACGCCACCGGGACGAGCCCGACCGTGTCGGCCCACACTCGCGCGCCGCGTTCATGATCACCGTTGCCGAGTTCCTTGATCAGCTCGACCGCGGCCGAGGCAGATCGTGTGTCGTGCCACAGCAGGGCCGGTCGGATCACCGCGCCGGTCTCGTCGAGGCACACCAGTCCGTGCTGTTGTCCCGCCACGGCGAGCGCCGCGACATCGGCCAAGCCGCCCGCCCGGTCGAGGGCGTCGGACAGGGCCTCCCACCAGCGTTCCGGGTCGACCTCGGTACCGTCGGGATGGGCGGCCGACGCCGACCGCACCTCCTCACCGGTGTCGGCGTCGCGAATGGTGACCTTGCACGACTGGGTCGACGAGTCCACCCCTGCCACCAGTGCTGTCGCCGGAGATGTCGTCACACCCATGGTCCCGGTCCTCCTCGGTGAGCTCGTTCCCGCTGATGGATGTACACGGTTGCACAACGCTGTTAGCCTGCCAAGCGTGGCGCGGTGCCGCGCCATTCCCCCAAGACGAAGGCGTCATCGTGGACATCCCCAATCCTGCCCCACCAGAGAAGTCCGACTCCACCGCCGTCAAGCGGCGGACCGTCCTGGCCGGCGGTGCCGCCCTGTCGGTCGGTGCGGCAGCACTCGGCCCGACTGCGACGGTTCCGGCCCATGCGGCCTCGCGACCGATCCGGTTCACCGGCGACACCCGACCCGGGATGCCCCACACCGGGCTCGGGCTGGCCGAGTACTACCGCGGCGGGAACACCACCTCGTGGTTGCGTTACGCCCGGGTCAACATGGCCCGGGTGTGGGTGCAGCCGGCCCGGTACGTGCTCGACGTGGACCCGGGCGAGGACGTCACCGACCTGGCATCGTTCGAGGCACACGTCGCCGCGCTGCGGGAGGACCCGATGAAGGCCCCCGGCATCGACTGGGCCGCCGTCGAACGCAGCCTCGACATCCCGACCGAAGGCAACCCCTACAGTGTCGCGTTCGTTGCCGAGTCCGCCGCCGCGAACGGCTTCGACCTGATCGTGCAGGCCAGTTCCACTGCTGCGGGGAAGGCGGGAACGTGGCAGGCCAGATGGCAGGACTGGCAGCGGTACTACGTGTTGGGGCACATCATGTCCAGGTCCTACGGGGTTCGCCGCTTCAGCACCCAGAACGAACCCGACGTGCCGGGGACGAGCGTGAACCTGCCGACGCTCGATCACTACATGGACCAACTCCGCGTCACCTCCGACGCGGTGCACGCCGCGGTGGCGGACGGGTCGGCTGCCGGCGGCAGCCCGACCACTGCCCTGATGCACGGCCCGGTGATCACGCGGTCCACCATGAACCTCACCAACGCCGAGGGCAGTGCGCAGGTCCCGGAGAACCTGGAGCCCAACCTCGACACCACCGGCTACTACGGCAACGACGTCCGTGACGACGAGATCGGCTGGGGCGAGAAGGTGCTGAAGGGCCTGTTCGTCGACTACGCCGGCCGGTCGGTCGACCACCCGATCATCGACGTGTGGGACACCCACTCCTACAACACGAAGCTCCACGTGACGCCGGACTTCTACCAGGTCGAGATGGACACCATCCATGATCGGATGGAGCGCTGGGCCGGCGTTCGGCTCCCGGTCGTCTACACCGAGATCAACATCCACAACACCTGGGCCTTCACGCAGATGGAGGACACCCTCGACACGATGGAGCTCGCCCGGGAGGTGGGTGACATCGCGATGGTCACCACAGCGGCCGGCGCCGACGGGCTGGTGTGGTTCCGGATGTCGAACTCGTTGCGTTCCGGCGGCCAGCCGATGGATGCCATGGGAACGGGGTTCTACTACCTCGACCACCGGATGCCCTTCCACACCATCCATTCCCGCAAGGCCGCTGAGGTGGTGCGGTTGGAAGCCCGTTCGCTGGCGAACGGTGTCACGCTGCTGGGGACCGGGAACCCGGACGAGGTGCCCGGCCTCAAGGCGATGGCGTCGTACGATCCCGAACGGCACCTGTACAACGTGTACGCACAGGTGGACGGTTCCGGTGCGCGGACGTTCCGGGTGCTGCTGGCCACGCTGGCTGCCCACGGACCGGGCCCGGGCAATGAGCCCGTCGCGATCGAGGCCGTCGACGACCGCTGGTCCGGCGGCATCGTCGACCTGATCACGAACCGGACGCGGCTGGTCGAGCTGACCCGGCCGGCCCACAGCGTGGTGCGGTTGTCCGTACCCGACCGGTCGGTCTCCGAGCTGCCCGCCCGGCCGGCGGTGGCTGCGGCCATGATCAGCCAGGCCAGCCCCGACACCGCCCTGGGTGGGTCGCGGCTGTCGGTGCGGCGCAGTACGTCCGGCGAGACCGAGTTGACCTACCTGTCCTTCGACATCGCCGACGTCGACGCCTCCCGCATCGCTCGGGCGGTGCTGCAGGTCCACGGATCCACCACCGATGACGGGATGAACCTGTGGGCGATGGTGCTGCCCGAGTCGCGGTGGGCCGAGTCGAGCCTGACCTGGGCCAATGCCCCGGCCCTGGACGATCACGGTCAGATCGTGGCGCCCGACGACGAACAGTGGGTCGGTGGCCAGCTCACCGTGCTGCCGGCGGCCGGTCCGGTGCGGCTCGACCTGACCGACGTCGTCCGTGACATCGGCGCGGACCGGTTCACCGTCGTCCTGGTGAAGCACCCCCGGATTCCGGAGGACACCGTCCAGATGGACCGGCAGGCGAACTTCGCCACCCGCAGCGCCTCGGTCGGACACCGTCCGCAACTCCGGCTGTGGGGGTGGTGAGTCAGCCGACCAGGTGCTCCAACGCCAGTTGGTTGAGTCGGACGAACCCGTAGTCCCTTTCGGCGGCGGCGTCGAGGTCGAACGGCTCGTCGGCGGCGAGGAAGTCGGTGACTGATTCGCCTGCAGCCAGCGTCGGACTGGCCAACTCGCCCACCCCGGCGTACGCCATCGCCTCGGCCACCCGGGAGTCGGCACGAAAGGCTGCAGCCTTGTCGGCCAGCATCAGGTACGTGCCCATGCACGCCTTCGCCGACTCCCACACCCCGGCCAGGTGTTCGGTGCGGGACGGCTTGTAGTCGAAGTGCCGCGGCCCGGTGTAGCGCGGCGCGTCGGGGTTGCCCGGGAACCCGTTCTCCAGCAGGTCGACGGTGAAGAAGGCCGACAACAGGTCCCCGTGGCCGAACACCAGGTCCTGGTCGTACTTCAACCCCCGTTGGCCGTTCAGGTCGATGTGGAACAGCTTGTCGCTCCACAGCGCCTGCGCGATCGCGTGGGTGTAGTTGAGGTTCGCCATCTGCTCGTGTCCGGTCTCGGGGTTCAGCCCCACGATGTCGCCGTGCTCCAGCTCGGCGATCATCGCCAGGGCGTGGCCGACCGTCGGCAGCAGGATGTCGCCGCGGGGTTCGTTCGGCTTCGGCTCCAGCCCGATGCGCAGGTCGTGGCCCTGCTCCTTGATGTACGCCGCGACGGTGTCGAGTCCCTCCTTGTAGCGCTCGAACGCCCCGTACAGGTCCTTCGAGCCGTCGTACTCCGCACCTTCCCTGCCGCCCCACATCACAAAGGTGGTGGCACCGACCTCGGCCGCGAGGTCAACCGCCTGCAGGATCTTGCGCAACCCGAAGCGTCGGACCCCACGATCGTTGGAGGTGAGGCCGCCGTCCTTGAAGATCGGGTGGGTGAAGGTGTTGGTGGTGACCATCTCGATCACCAGGCCGGCAGCCTCGCACGCCCGAACGAGCTCACCGACCCGGGCGGACCGCGTGGCAGCGTCGGCGTCGAAGTCGAAGACGTCGTTGTCGTGGAAGGTGATCGCGTACGCCCCGAGCTCGGCCAGCCGGGTCGCGTACTCCCACGGGTCGAGCACCGGTCGGGTCGGCAGTCCGAACGGGTCGGCCGCCGGCCACCCCACCGTCCAGAGTCCGAACGAGAACTTGTCTTCCTTGGTGGGTTGCCGGCTCATGTCACTCCATCGGATCGGTCAGCTGGTCGGATCACGCATTAGTTCGGCATCGAAACATATCGGTTGCCCGAACCGCGGTCAATGGTCGGTCCGCGGGGGTTGACGCCCCCGCCCCCCGCTCATAGATTGCGCTGCGGCGAAACAAAGTCCTGGAAGCGAACCCGACCCTGGAGGCACTGGTGCCATCCCCATTCGAAGCGACGACACCCGGTCCTGGCAGGACGAGGGATCCTGACGGGCACGGGGCACGCCGGGCGCTCGTGGTCCGCGGCGGCTGGGAGGGCCACCAGCCGGTCGAGGCCACCGACATGTTCATCCCCCACCTGGCGGAGAACGGCTTCGTCGTCGACGTCCACGACTCACCTGCCCCGTACGCGGACCCGGAACTGATGGCACAGGTCGACCTGGTCGTCCAGTGCGTGACGATGAGTTCCATCACCGGCGACCAGTTCACGGGACTGCGCGCAGCCGTCGCCGCGGGCACCGGCCTGGCCGGATGGCACGGCGGGATCGCCGACTCGTACCGAGAGTGCTCCGACTACCTGCACCTGGTGGGCGGACAGTTCGCGTGCCATCCGCCGAAGCCGGAAGCCGAGCGGATCGGCGAGGAGAGCGACAACTTCGTCCGACACACGATCAACCCCGTACCCGGTGCCGCCGACCACCCGATCATGGCCGGGATCAACGACTTCGAGCTCACCACCGAGCAGTACTGGGTGCTCGCCGACGACTACGTCGACGTGCTGGCCACCACCACCCAGCGGGTCCGCGACGGCGACCCGTGGCACCGCGAGGTGACCTCCCCGGCGATCTGGACCCGGCAGTGGGGCAAGGGTCGCATCTTCGTGGCGACACCGGGACACAGCCTCGACGTACTGCGCCACCCCGACGTGCAGTTGATCATCCAACGTGGCCTGGTGTGGGCCGCCCGGGAGCTCGCGGCATGATCGGGAGTGGAAGCCCGGGGTCGTCCGGACCCGCGCGGATCGGGCTGGTCGGGTGCGGCAACATCTCCGCCAACTACCTGGTCCGGCTGGCCGACCTGCCCAACCTCGAACTCGCCGCAGTGTGCGACCTCTCCGAGGAGGCCGCCCGGCGGGTCGCCGACGAGCACCACGTACCGATCCGCAGCCTTGAGGCCCTGCTGGCTGATCCCGACATCGACGTGGTGCTGAACCTGACCGTCCCGGCCCAACACGTGCCGGTCAGCAGCGCCGCCCTGCAGGCCGGCAAGCACGTCTACCAGGAGAAGCCGCTCGGCCTGGGGCTGGCTGAGGCGGCGGACCTGGTGACAGCGGCAAACCGTGTCGGGCGTCGGCTCGGGGCGGCCCCGGACACCGTGCTGGGCACCGGCATCCAGACCGCACGCCACGCCATCGACAGCGGTCGGATCGGCCTCCCGATCGCCGCGACCGCGTTCATGACCTCCCCCGGCCACGAGGGGTGGCACCCCAATCCGGGGTTCTACTACGCGGCCGGCGGTGGCCCCCTGCTCGACATGGGCGTCTACTACCTGACCGCGCTCGTGACCCTGCTCGGCCCGATCGAGTCGGTGTCGGGTCGCGGCTCGCACCTGCGGACCGAACGGATCGTGCCACCCGGCGCACCACGTGCCGGTGATCGACTGCCGGTCGAGGTCGACACCCACGTGACCGCACTGCTGACACACGCCTCCGGTGTGCTGTCCACCCTGGTGATGAGCTTCGACGTCCAGGCGAGCCGACTGCCGACCATCGAGGTGTACGGCACCGACGCCACCTTGGCCGTACCCGATCCCAACCAGTTCGACGGTGAGGTCGGCCTGGGCGTGGCCGGGGAGCCCGGTTTCAGCGTGCTCGAGCCGTCCGCCGGGTACGTCGACGCGGGCCGCGGTCACGGCCTGTCCGACATGGTCCGCGCCATCGCCCAAGGGCGTCCGCACCGGCAGAGCGCGGAATTGGCGCTGCACGTGCACGAGGTGATGGAGGGCATCGCCACCTCGAGCCGGTCCGGCAGCAGCGTCCCCGTGCGTACCACCTGTGACCGACCTGATGCCGTTCCGTACGGTGTCAGCCCGACCGAAGCCTGAAAGGGACACCCGATGTCTTCCCGAGCCCGCATCGCCATGATCGGCTACGCCTTCATGGGCGCCGCCCACTCCCAGGCCTGGCGCAACGTCCACCGGTTCTTCGACCTTGACCTGGTGCCCGAGATGAGCACGTTGGTCGGCAGGGACGCCGACGCGGTCGCCGCTGCCGCCGAGACCCTGGGCTGGCAACGGACCGCGACCGACTGGCGCGAGGTGGTGACCCGCGACGACATCGACGTCGTCGACATCTGCACCCCTGGCGACACCCACGCCGAGATCGCGATCGCCGCTCTGGCAGCCGGCAAGCACGTGCTGTGTGAGAAGCCGCTCGCCAACACCGTCGCCGAGGCCGACGCGATGGCGGCCGCGGCCGACGCCGCGCGGGCGGACGGCACCAGGGCGATGGTCGGCTTCACCTACCGGCGGGTGCCGGCGGTCGCCCTGATGAAGCAGCTGATCGACGAGGGGGCGGTCGGGACGATCCGCCACATCCGGGGGCGCTACCTGCAGGACTGGATCGCCGACCCCGAGTTCCCCCTGGTGTGGCGGCTGCAACGCGACAAGGCCGGCTCCGGCGCCCTCGGTGACATCGGCGCGCACATCCTCGACATGGCCCAGTTCACCACCGGGCACCGGGTGACCGGGGTCGCCGCGCAGACCGAGACGTTCGTCAAGCGGCGTCCGCTGGAGGAGGCGATCGGTGGTGCCGGCGGCAAGCTCGGCGCGACCGGCGGCGCCGGTACCGGCGAGGTCACCGTCGACGACGCGATGGTCGCCCTGGCCCGGACCGACCAGGGCGCCCTGTGCACCTTCGAGGCCACCCGTTTCGCCACGGGGCGTCGCAACCACATCGCGCTCGAGGTGAACGGGTCCGCCGGGACCCTGGCGTTCAACTTCGAGGACATGAACTTCCTGGAGTACTACGACGACTCACTCGGTGATCGGGCCGGGTTCAGCCGCATCCAGGTCACCCAGCCCGACCATCCGTACGTCGCCGCATGGTGGCCGCCCGGCCACGGCCTCGGCTACGAGCACGGGTTCGTCAACCAGGCCTACGACTTCCTGTCGGCGATCGCGGCCGGCGAGGACCCCACGCCGGGGTTCTCCGAGGGCGCCCGGCTGCAGCACCTGCTGGCCGCCATCGAGCAGAGCGCGGCCGATCGGGCCGCCTGGGTGGCGCCGGTTGCGGCAACCTGACGTACCCGACGGTCCCCCGGCGCTTCGGACCAATCGTCGAGCCGGCCGTCGGCGGCAGTTGGGCGTTGTGGCACATTGGACGCTGACGACCGAACGGCCGTCGCGTGAGGATCGAACCGAGGAGACACAGGCGTGGAGATCAAGGTCGGGGTGCAGCACATCAATCGTGAGGTCGTCATCGAGGCCACCGAAAGTCCTGACCAGGTCACGAAGGCCCTCACCGAGGCGCTGTCGAACGACGGCCTGCTCGAGCTGACCGGTGAGCGTGGCCGCAAGGTCCTGATCCCGGCCAAGTCGATCGGCTACGTCGAGTTCGGTGAGGAGAACGCCCGGCGCGTCGGGTTCGGCACCGTCTGACGCCGTTCGGTCCGGGTCGAACGAGGCCAGGTCAGCCCAGGTCCCGCCGCATCACGATCCGCGGCATCCGGCTGGCCACCGCATCCGTCGTCCCGACCGTCGTGAACCCGGCCCGTTCGAACATCGCCCGGGTGCCGACGAACGCCATCGTGGTGTCCATCCGCCCCTCCGGGTCCACCGGGTAGGCCTCGACCGCCGGCGCACCGCGTTCGGCCGCCCGCGCCACCGCGCCCTCGATCAGGTGTCCGGTGACGCCTTGGCGGCGGTGACCGCTTCGGACCACCACGCAGATGATGCTCCACACCGCGACCTCGTCGACCGGGCGGATCAGCTTCGACCCCACCAGTCGGGGGATGTCGGCCCGCGGCCCGACACTGCACCAGCCGACCGGGACACCGTCGTGGTACGTCACCACGCCGGGTGGGTCATCGCGCTGGCACAGCGACCGCATCGCCTGCTCGCGGGAGCCGTCACCGAGCTCGGTGATCTGCTTCGGTTGCAACCGGTGTGACAGGCACCAGCAGTGGGTTTCCCGGCCGTTCGGGTTGATGACGGCGGCGAAGTCGTCGAATCGGTCGGGTGTCACCGGATGTGTCTCCCACTCCATCGGTCCAGCCAACCACACGGTGTGCCCCAGTCGCTTGCTCCTGCTGATATGGTAAGGCTGACCTAACTTCTTGGAGGAGCAGTTCATGGTTGAGCCACTGTCGGTCGCCCTGCGGACCGAGACGTCCCAGGCCCATCAGGATGCCGAGGGGTCGGCGTTCATCGAACAGCTGATGGGTGGCGCAGCCTGTCAGCACGCATTCGCGGCGCTGGTCGCCCAGCAGTTGGTGATCTACCGGGCCCTGGAGGACGTCCTCCACGCCGATTACGCCGACCATCCGATGGTCGCGCCGGTGCTCGACCACCGACTGGACCGGGTCGCGGCGCTCGAGCGGGACATGGCCCAGCTGTTCGGCTCGGACCACGACGTGCGGCTGGCCGCCGGGCAGATCCGGATCTGCCGCGCCACCACCGAGTACGCCACGGTCCTGCGCACCCAGCACTCCCCAGAGATGATGCTGGCCAACCACTACGTCCGCTACCTGGGCGACCTGTCGGGCGGTCAGGTGATCGCACGGCTGGTGGAGCGCAACTACGGCATCAGCCCGGCGGCGCTGAACTTCTACCGGTTCGACGGCATTCCCAAGCCGAAGCCGTACAAGGATGCGTACCGCGATCGGCTGGACGCCATCGAGCTCGACCCCACCCAGCGCCGGGCCGTGATCGACGCGGCCGTCACCAGCTTCGAACTCAACCGCCGGGTCTTCGCCGACCTCGGCGCGGCCCGCGAACCCGAGCACACCGCCGCGGGTGTCGCGAGGTGAACTGGTCCACCTTCTGGCCGACCTACTGGTTCTTGTTCATGGTCGTGATGCTGCGGGCGAACGCGACCTACTGGGTCGCTCGCGGCATCTCGATCGGTGCCCGTCGGTGGGGACGCCAGCGGGGCCACACCGGTGAACGCTGGCACCGGGGCCAGGAGTTGGTACGGCGTTGGGGCGCCGGCGCGGTGGTCGTCTGCTTCCTGACCGTCGGCATTCAGACCGCGGTGAACGCCACGGCGGGCGCGGTCAAGATGCCGCTGCGACGTTACCTCCCCGCCGTCGTGCTGGGCGGCTCCCTGTGGGCGTTGATCTACTCCACGGTCGGGCTGGCCGCGATCCAGGCCTGGCTGGCCGCGGCCGTTCGGTGGCCGGGAACGATCCCGATCACCGTGGTCGTCGTCGGCGGCGTGGTCGGTCTGATGATCTGGCGCCATCGCCGCCGGGCCCGGGCGCGCCGCGAGACCGAAGCAACTGGTGACTCCCCCGAGGCCACCGACCCGGTCGAGACCGGCCCGGCTGCCGAGATCGACACCGCCACCGACACCGAGACGAGCCCGGCCCGCGAGCGGACGAGCGAGTCGTTCGACGACAACGCCGGCGTTCGCGTCCCCGGCGTGGCCTGATCTGACACGTCCCGAGGGCCCTCTCGGCATTCAGCGCAGCGCGTCGACCAACTGCTGCACCAACCGGCGGGACGCGCGGTTCGGGGCGTCGTGGCCCAGTCCGGTGAGCACCACGACGCGCTGGCCCCGCGGCAGCACCGCCAGGATCTGCTCGGCCGACTCCCGGAACCACTGCGCCGACGCGCCGCCGACCACCATGGTCGTCCGTGCCGTGATGGAGGCGTACGTGGTGGCCGGCCCGTCGTGGCTCAGCGCCTCCCCGATCTCGGCCAACGTCGCACCGGCCTGGGCGTTCCAGTCCTTGCCGTACGGACTGGCGGCGAACAGCCGGCCCGCCGGCGTCCCGATCGCCATCGGCAGCCGACTCACCATCGGCACCAGGTCGAGCCCCTTCACCATCAGTGCCGCCGCCCGCCCGTGGTCACCCTGGTCGACGGCGTCCTCGAAGTCGTCCACCCACCAGTCGGGGGCGTCACCGTCGATCGAGACCGCGGCGTCGTAGGTGACGACGGTGTCGAGCGTCAGCCGACGGGCCGCCTGCAGCGCCACGAACCCGCCGTACGCGTGCCCGAACACCCGGCTCGAACCGGTCGCCTCCAGCACCGCCGCCAGGTCGGAGACCTCGGTGTCGATGCCGTACCCGGAGTCGACGGCCGAGGACTGCCCCCGCCCGCGCCGGTCGTACACGTGGACGGTGAAGTCCTCGGACAGTTCGTTCAGCAGCCGTCGGTAGTCACGCGACGCCATCCCGCTGCCGTGCACCAGCACCACCGACGGGCCGGAGCCGCGGGTGTAGAGGCTGAGTTGGCCGTGGGGCACCGCCAGCAGCTCGTGGGAGAGGCCGCTCATGGCCGCAACCCGACCTTGGCCATCCGCTCGTTGTGGCGTTGGATGAGCCGGGTGAACATCTCCGCGGTGGCGGCCAGGTCGAGGCCGGTCGACTCCTCGGTGCCGGTCAGCAGTTCGGCCAGGTGATCGTTGTCGGAGACGATGCGTTGGGCCTGGCTGAGCGCCTCGCCGACGAGCCGACGGGCCCAGAGCGCCAACCGGCCAGATAGTTGCGGTTCGGCGTCGACCGCGGCGACCACCCGCGCCCGGGCGAACTCCCGTTGGTCGGAGTCGTCGGCGACGGTCCGGATGAGCTCGGCCAGGGGTGCGGGCAGGACGCTGCTGAGCTCGGTGTAGAGGTCGGCGGCCAGGGCGTCACCCACGTAGATCTTGATCATCCGTTCCTCCCACGTCCGGGGAGTGGTGTGGGCGTGGAACTCGGCGAGGGGCCCGGAGAACGGCTCCATCGCCACGATCGGGTCCACGCCGTCGGCGACAATCTGATCGGCCAGCAGTTGATAGTGGTCGAGCTGTACCCTCGCGAACGACAGCACGGCGACCTTGTCCGCCAGCGACGGCGCCGCCGTGGCGTCCTCGGCGAGCCGCTCGACCGCACTCAACTCGGCACACGCCAAGATCGCCAACAGTTGGGTCCGTGGACCGGTGGACACCGGAGTCACGGTTCGGCCCGACGGCGCCGCTCGGTCATCACGGGGTACGGTCACGCCGTCCACCCTAGCGACCTGCGACGGGTCAGATCGTGCGGGCGAGCTGGTGGGCCAGGTACGTGTGGCCGAGCGCATTCGGATGGACGCGGTCGTTGCCGTCGAAGGCGTGCCACCGAAGGGAGTCGTCGTGGCCCGACGGCAACAGATCGGTCAGCACTCGGAACGAGACCCGCGGATGCGAGCCGATGGCCTGCCAGGCCGCCTCCTCGAACTGGTGGACCTTGTCGGGGTTGCCGTGGTCCTCGTACCGCTCGGTCCAGTGGAAGAAGTAGAAGCCGGCGTTCGGGCAGCTGGCCAACGCGGTCTCGACCAGGGTTGCCAGGTTGGCCGCCCACTCCTCGGGTGGGATGGGGATGTCGAAGTTGCCGGCCATGTCGTTCGCCCCGAGCATGCAGGTGATGAACGACGGCTCGATGGCCGCTGCGGCTTGCCAGTGGAGATCGGCCTGCTCCCGATTGATGTACAGGTCGGCACGATAGCCGGCATGGCTGCCGTCGAACAGGTACAGCCCTCCGGTGCCATGCAGGAAGCTCACCCCCTCGATGGGCGAACCGCCGGCGGTGCCGGCCTTCCCCCGCACCGTGACCGTGTGCTCGCCGTCCTCGACGCTGAGCTTGACGATCTTGCCCGAGGTCTTCGGCCCCGTGGTCTGCTGTGTTGCGACCACCTGACCGTCGACGACCACTTCGAACGTCCCGGGAAAGAAGGTGTCCTGGGTGTAGTGCACCCACACGGTGTCGCACGCGGTTGTCGGCCAGGTGATCGAGCCGTCGGCGGCCACGATGCGCATCCGATTCCCGAGCCCACCGGCATCGGTGTACAGCGCAGCGTTGTGGCTGGTCGTCACCTCCGGCAGGTATCCCCCGGTTGCCCACCCGGCAGGGATGTAGCCCACTCCGGGGGCCGGATTGGCCCCCGGGTGTCGCCGTCGCAGCATCCCCTGCAGCAGGTACTGGTAGCGCTCGGTCCAGTTGGCCAGCCCGGTCCCCTCGGTGATCGAGTCACCCAGCGCGAGTCCGATGAACGGCTTCTCGTCCTGCTGGGTCATCCCCTTGATGAAACCGAGCCGTGCCCGGTCCGGGAGGTCACGCGGCCGGGCGGACTTCCACGGAGCGGCCGCAGGGTGAGCGGCCTCGGCCCTGGCAGGACCGGGCGCTGCAGCCGTCACGACGGTGCCACCGACCGTGGCCACGCCGGCCCGCCCCAGGAAGGCGCGTCGTGCGTACGGAGTGGGCTCGACCATGATCAGCTCGCCGCCGCCGCGACGTTGCCGACATCGGCACCTCGCCCTCGCAGGTACTCGGCCGAGCCGAGCACGGCCTCGTCCCCGGCGATCTCGAGCGTGGTGTGCCCGGAGTAGCCGATGTCGGTCAGTGCCTTGATCACACCGTCGATGTCGATCACACCGGTGCCCAGCGCAATGGTCGACATGCCACAGCCGAACATCGTCCCGCGGTGCTCCTCCCACTCCGGGCCCAGATCCTTCCAGTGCACGTGCTTGATCCGATCTCCGAACGCCTTGACGATGTCGATCGGATCGGTGCCGCCGAGCCAACTGTTGCCGGTGTCGAGGTTCACGCCCAGCGCCTCAGATCCGACGCGGGTCAGGATCCGCTCCAGACCGTCTACCGTGGCGGTGTAGGGGCCGTGTGGCTCCAGCAGGATCTGCACGCCGTGGTCCTCGGCCACCCGGACCGGTTCGGCGAGCTTCTCGCAGATGGTGAAGATCGCCTCGTCGTCGGTGAGGCCCTTGCCCCACGCGGTCGTCGGTTCGCCCTCGGTGGTGATCACGTGCTCGACACCGATCGCAGCTGCACCACGGACGGCCTTGATGATCTGGGAGGTGCCGTACCGCCACGGTGCCGCAGGATCGAGCAGGTCGGAGTGGGCACACCAGCTGGTGATGGTGAGGCCCCGCTCCTCGAACGCCCGCTTCAGGTCGTACGGATTGGCGTCTAGGCTCGCCACGGCGGAGAACCCGAAGTGGTTGCCCAGCACGGCCCCGTCGCCGGTGTCGGTCACGTCGGCGTACGTGAACCCCCAGTCGCGGATGCGGTCGAGCTGATGATCAAGAACGCTGAACGGGTCAACCAGGGCAAAACATCCAACGGACATGGACATGTGAGGTCTCCTTGCTCGAAAGGTGGAAGGTGGTGGTGGTTCATCGCAGCGAGGCCGGCATCTCCAGACGCCGTTGGAAGGGGCGGCCGGTTCCCACGTCACTCATGGTGATCACCAAGGTGTCGGTGGTCGAGTACTCGGGATGCAGGTAGATCGTGTACGAGTCCTGGGTGCAGGTCTCACAGGCGCGTACGTCCTGGAGCTCGGCCACCGGTTCCCAAGGGCCGTTGTTGGACGAGGACCGGTACAGGCTCATCGTGTTGGCCGTCGGCTGGACGAACATCAGGTACGGCTTGCCCGGCAGCTGTTCGAAACGCTCGACACTGATCGACGTAGTGAACGATCCCTTGCCGGCCGGCAGCACCGAGGTGCGTTGCTCCGGGTCGGTGCTCCACCCCGACTCCGCCGTGCTGGAGCGCCAAGCGTACTGCGTCGGGTCGAGCCACGGCTCGGCCACGCCGTCCACCACGATCGGCACCCGCGTCTGGTAGGCGCCGGTCGAATCCCCGCGCCAGAAGTACAGGTACTCGCCGTCGAAGGTCGGTGACTGCAAGTGGTACTTGTCGCTCAGGTCGGCACCGAAGTTGGTGAACACGTCGTGGCTGACCGCGGTGTTGGTCGTCGCATCCCATTCGGCGATGCCGAACGCCTGGATGTGGAACCAGCCGTCATAGACGCACAGGCTCCAGTACGGGATCAGCAGGTCGTCCGACCCGGGCTTCACCACGATGCCCGTCGGCCACGTACTCGCCTGGCACGGTGTGCCGTCAGGGGTCGTCAGTTCGGTCGAGCCGATCAGTGGGCTGATGGCCGGTGCCTGGAACGGGTCCTGCATCGGGTTGGGAACCTCGTGCAGCAAGGGAATGTTGACCGGCTGCACGTCCGCGATCGCGTTGGTGTTGCCGAACCGGCCCACCGTCGGCTGCAGCTTTGCGGGGCCGGTGATCGGCTTGAAGACGCCGTCGCCGAAGGTGATGAAGGAGCGACCGGGCTGCCCGGGCAGTTCGCGAGAGAACCCACCGTCTCGGCCGACACGACCCAGACCGGAGCGTTCGTACGACGAGAGCAGCAGGTCCATGTCGAGGTCGTAGTTGTTGACGAAGGTCCGGACCGGCGCGACGTCGATGGTCCGGGTGCCGACGCTGGCGGATGCGCCGATGACGCGCAGCCCTTGGGCGGCGTCCCACGACTTGTCGGCGGTCGTCGTCACGGTATCCCACGTGGCGGTGCATCGAACGGTCGGCCGGCCCTCATGAGCTGCGGCTGGCGCACAGGTGGCGGTGACCAACTCCTGTTCGTCCATGGTGAAGACGGCCTGGCTGGGCAGGGCCCCGTACCCGGAGTACTCCACGACCAGCGGCACGTCGCCACGGACGTCCTCGTCGTCACGAGGACTGATCAGTGCGGCCCGGGTGTCGTTGCCGATCTTGGCCGGCCGAGTGTCCGACATCTCACCCACTCCGTCGGCCGCGACGGCCCGACACCCGAGTCGATGCATGCCGTTCGCCGTCGAGTTGGTGCTCCACCCCTGGGCGGCCGTGCCGTACGCGGCAAAGGAGAACTCGGTGCCGGGAAGCCCGTCGGCGGTGAACCCGTGACCGATCAGGTCACCGTCGAGGTAGAACTGCACCCGGGTTGCCTCACCGCTGGTGCGGGCGCCCACCGCTACCGTCCCGGACAGCTTGCCCGGCGACGGAGCGGTGATCGTGCACTCGGTGCCGGCCGGGCCAGCCGGATGTTGCGCACTCGCCCCGGTGGTGGCACTCGCCGCCATGACGACCGCCCCGAGCACGGCCACGGCTCGCAGCGCCCGGCTGACCCTGGTGACTCCGGTCGGTGCGTCTTTGCTGGTTGGTAGAATGGACACGGTTCGCTCCTTCGGTGGGGGGGGTCTCCTCAACGCATGGACGCCGGGATGGGCAGTGTCTTCTGCATCACCCGACCGGTGGTCCGGTCACTGAAGGTGAACAGCAACTCGAACGCGGTCGACCGCTCGGGGTGGGAGTACACGACGTAGATGCCGTTCTCCCAGGCGTGGCCACAGGACTCACACAGCACGAGGTTCTGCCACTCCGGCACCGGTCGCCACGGGGCGCCCGGCTCGTCGGCCAGGTACACGTTGACGATGCCGGTGTCCCAGCTGTCGGGGTGGGTGATCATCAGCCACGGCTGGCCCGGCAGGTTCGTCGCCCGGAGCACGGAGTCCACGTTTCCACCCAGCGACGTCTCGGGCATCAGGTTCGTGGCGGCCAGCGGATCGGCCTTCCAGCCGCCGGGGGCCTCGACGTTGCGGTACTCGTACTCGCTGGGGTCCGTCCACGGCTCGGCATCGCCGGAGGTCGGGATCTTCACCCGGGCCAGGTAGAGCGCACCGGCGTCGGGACGCCAGAAGTACAGGTAGTCGCCGTCGGTGCTCGGCGACGCCAACTGCATCTGGCTGGGCAGGTGCTCGTTGCCGGGCGCGTCGGCGGCCTTGACGAACACGTTGTGCATCACGGCCTCGTTCGTCACCGGATCCCAGTCAGCAATGCCGAACACCTGGAGCAACGGCCAGTCACCGGGCCGCGAGCACATTCCCCAGTACGTCATCAGTACGTGGTCCGAGTTCGGCTTGGGCACCACGCCGGTGCTCCACGCCAGGCCGCCCTCCTCGCTGCAGTCGGTGCCGTCCTCGTTCTTCAGCACCCCGGGTGCCGGCTTGACCGTGGTCAGTGCGGGGGCGTTGACCGGGTCGTTCGTCCGGTTGGGGACCTCGTTGAGCAGTCCGTAGAGACCTGTCCCGGATTCGGTGACCACGCTGGTGTTGCCCCAGCGGCCCACCGCGTCCTCAGCCTTCTGCGGGCCGGTGATCGGGCGGTAGATCCCGTCCCCGAAGGTGATGAAGTCCTTGGTCGGATCTCCCGGCAGCGTGATCGACCAGCCACCGTCCCGGCCGACGCGGCCCAGCCCCGCCATCTCGTACTCCGACAACAACATCTCGGCATCGGAGCGGATGTTGACGATGGAGCGCACCGGCTGGGTGCGAACGGTCTGACCGCCGATCGTGGCCTCGGCAGTCAGCACGCGGAGTCCGCCCGGCATGTCCCAGTGGTTGAGCGTGGTGGTCGCCACCGAGTCCCAGGCATACGTGCAGACCGCCGTGTGTCGAGGGCCGCTGCTGCACTCCCCCGTGCCGAGGATCTCGTCGTCCATCCGGAAGGTGGCCGCCGTCGGGAGCTGCGGCCCGGAGAACACCGCGGTGACCTCCACCACGCCCCCCACTTCGACCTGATCGGCCGGGGTGGTCAGCTGGGCCCTCGACCGATTGCCGACAGCCACCGGCGTGACTGCGCCGACCTCCCCGAGTCCGGCGGAACTCCAACCTCGACAGGAGAGTTCGTGGTTGCCGTTGGCCACCGCACTGGTGGACCAACCGCCGTCGAGGGTGCCGTAGGCAGCGAAGCTGAATGAGGTGCCGGCACCGGCGTCGGGGGTGAACCCGAAGCCCAGCGGTTGGCCGTCCAGGAAGAACTGCACCCCAGCGGCGGTGGTGGATGTCGTCGCCGTCAGTGGCACGATCCCTGACACAGAACGCGCATCGACTCCGACGGTGCAACTCGGTGCAGCGTCCGGGGCCTCGTCTGCGACTGCCGGCGGTGGCGTCCCGGTCAGGACGCTCGCGACGAGACCAGTGACGGCCACCACCGTGAAACGCGACAGTCTGGAACGAAGTGACATGTTGATCTCCCTTGATCAGTCGGGGTGTGTGTGTGCAGTTGCAGTTGTGGGACAGGGATTCTCGGGACGGGGATTCTCGGGACGCGAACTGTCGGGACGGGGTCGGTGCGACGTGGGTCGCGTCAGCTCACGGCCAGCGCCCCGACCTGGGCGGCGTAGTCGTCAACGGCCTCGTCGACAGGTCGTTTCCCGTCCAGCATCGGGTTCCAGACCGCCTTGGTGACGTCGGCAGCGCGGTTGGCCCACTTGTCGAGGAAGGACGTGCCTGACTTGTTCGGGTTCGCCAGGTCGGCCTCGACGGACTTCGCGACCTCGCCGTACCCGGATTCGGTCGCGGACTTCTCCTCCATGTAACTGAAGAAGCCCTTCGATCCGGGGGTGTAGGCGATCGGTGTCAGCCCGACCTCGGCGTAGGCCTCGTTGAAGCCGGTGGTCAGCATGTAGTGGATCAACTTCCACGTCGACTGCGGATCCTTGAGGTTCGCCGGGGAGCAGAACGCGTTGCCCTCCAGGATCGCCACGGAACCGTTCGACCCCTTCGGCATCGTGACGAACCCCCACTCGTCGGTCACCTGCTTGGAGAAGAAGCCGGTGAACCACTGGCCGCCGTACATCATCGGCAGCTCGCCGTTCATGAAGGTGGCCACGGAGTTCTGGGTGGAGAACGACGGGCCGTTGATCCCACCGGCCTTGATCGCCTCGACGAATCGTTGCGCCCCCTCGCGGAACTGGGCGCTGGCCTCGATCGAGGTGACGCCGCGGAAGGTGGTCGACGCCTCGCCGGCCAGACCGGGACCACCGAAGCTCCGGGAGTACATCGACATGCCGAACGGGTCATTGATCGTCGACCAGCCGACGTGCATGCCGTACGACTTTACCGTCGATCCCTCGGTGACCGCCAACGACTCGACGGCGGCGAACAGGTCGTCCCAGGACCACTCGGGTGTCGGCAGCGTCACCCCGGCTTCGGTGAGCAGCCGCTTGTTGTAGTAGATGCCGTTGGTGTTGACCTCCTGCGGCATGCCGATCACCTTGCCGTCGACGGTGAACAGGTCCAGGTAGCCGGGGCCGAAGTCGGCACGATCCAGCCCCGCACCGTCGGGCGGGTTGTCCAACATCGACGTCCAGTCGTACAGCTTCCCGTTGGCCGCCATCGGAGCGACGACACCGGATCCGTTGTCGGCCCAGAACACGTCGGGGAGCGAGTTGGACAGCGTCATCGAGCTGATCTTCTTGAAGTACTCCCCACTGGGAACCGGGGAGACCGTGACCTCGATCCCGGTCTGGTCGGTGAAGTTGGCCAGGGTCTTCCGGTACGCCTCGGTGATCTCGGGGTTGGCCCAGGTCATCAGGGTCTGCGGGGTCGGCCCCTGGGCAGAGCCGCCGCCGGCCTGCGGTGCTGATTGGTTGCTGAATCCTGAGCATCCGGTCAGCCCGCCCGTGGCAGCCAGTGCCGCCACGGCCGTACCGCCGGCCAGCAGTTCACGTCGCTTCACGGGGTGCCCCCTGTCAGAACCGTCACGGTGATCACGACTGCACCAACGCTCGGACCTGGGACACGTAGTCGTCGACTGACTCAGCGACCGGCTTCTTGCCGTTCAGCATCGGGTTCCAGACCGCCTTGGTGACGTCGGCGGCGCGGTTGGCCCACTTGTCGAGGTACGTGGTGCCTGACTTGTTCGGGTTGGCCAGGTCTGCCTCGACCGACTTCGCGACCTCGGCGTACCCCGGTTCGGCAGTCGCCTTCTTCTCCATGAACGAGAAGAAGCCCTCCGAGCCTGGCGTGTAGGCGAGCGGGGTGATCCCGATCTCGGCGTAGGCCTCGTTGAAGCCGGTGGTCAACATGTAGTGGATCATCTTCCACGTGGCGAGCGGATCCTTGAGGTCGGCGGGTGAGCAGAAGGCGTTGCCCTGCAGGATCGCCACCGATCCGTTGGATCCCTTCGGCATGGTGACGAACCCCCAGTCGTCGACCAGCTTCTTGGAGAAGAACCCGGTGAACCACTGCCCGCCGTACATCAGTGGCAACTCGCCGTTCATGAACGTGGCGATCGTGTTCTCCGTGGAGAAGTCCGGGCCGTTCATCCCGCCGGCCTGCACCGAGTCCACGAAGCGTTGCGCACCTTCGCGGAACTGCGCGCTGGCCTCGATGGCGGTGACACCGCGGAAGGTGGTCGACGCGTCCCCGGCCAGCCCGGGGCCGCCGTTGCTCACCGAGTACATCGAGGCACCGAACGCATCGTTGATGGACGTCAGACCGGTCTGCAGGCCGTACCGGGAGACCTTGCCCCCCTCGGACACCGTCAACTTCTCCGCCGCGGCGAACAGGTCGTCCCAGGTCCACTCTGGTGTCGGCAGCGTCACCCCGGCTTCGGTGAGCAGCCGCTTGTTGTAGTAGATGCCGTTGGTGTTGACCTCCTGCGGCATGCCGATCACCTTGCCGTCGACGGTGAACAGGTCCAGGTAGCCGGGGCCGAAGTCGGCACGGTCCAGGCCTGCACCGTCGGGCGGGTTGTCCAACATCGACGTCCAGTCGTACAGCTTCCCGTTGGCCGCCATCGGGGCGACGACGCCGGAGTTGTTGTCGGCCCAGAACACGTCGGGGAGCGAGTTGGACATGGTCATAGAGTTGATCTTCTTGAAGTACTCCCCGCCCGGCACGGACTGCACCGTGACCTCGATCCCGGACTCCTCGGTGAACTTCGCCAAGGTCTTCTCGAACAACTTCACCTGATCGGGGTTGCCCCAGCACATCAGGGTCTGTGGTGTCGTCCCTGACCCCTCGCTCCCACCGGAGCCCCGGGGCTCTCCCGCCGGTGGCTGTGAGTTGCTGAAGCCGGAGCAGCCGGTCAACGTTCCCGCTGCGGTGAGCGCTGCCGCGCCCGCCCCCATGGTCAACAATTGGCGACGTCGGATCATCGTTGGTCCCCCTGTGAGTGGTGAGTTGTGAGTGGTGGTGGATCTTCCCGTCCGGGTTCGGTGGCGGCTCGTCATTTCGTCGTCATCCCCAACGAGCCGAGGCCCAACATGAAGTACCGCTGCGCGAAGAAGAAGAGCAACAGCACCGGGAGCATGTAGAGCAGGTTGGAAGCCATGTAGTAGTTGTAGGTCGCATCCACACCGGCGTGCAGCGAACCGAGGAAGGATGCCATCCCCAGCGACAAGGTGTACTTCTCCGGCGACTGGAGGTAGACCAGCGGGTTGATGTAGTCGTTCCAGGACGACTGCACGGCAAGGATCGTCATGGTGATCCACAACGGCTTGGTGAGCGGCAGCATGATGCGGGTGAAGATCTGCAGGTGCGACGCACCGTCGATCAGGGCCGCCTCGTCCAAGCCCTTCGGGATCGACGCGAAGAACTGCCGGGCCAGGAAGATGAACAGCGGCACGCCGAAGAAGCCGTGCAGGAACAACGGCCACCAGGTGTCGTTGAAGCCGAGCCCGATGTACATCCGCTGCAGCGGGACCAAGGTCACGATCGGCGGGATGAACATGGTGAACACGAACGCGTAGAACAGTGCCTTCCGTCCGGGGAACTCGATCCGGGCGATCGCGTACCCTGCGAACATCGAACTGAACACGGCCCCCACGGTGAACAGACCCGTCACCACCATGGTGTTCGCCGCCAGTTGGTAGAAGTTGATCACCTGCGGTCCGACCACGAAGTTCTGCCACTCGAACGTGGAGGGCAGGAACTCCGGCGGCAACGCGAGGATGTCACTGTCGGGCTTGAGGGCGATCGAGATCATCCAGGCCAGTGGCACCAACATGGTGAAGCCGAAGATGCTGCACAGCAGGTACCAGCTCACGCGGCTGAGGACCATCGGGATGCGGGGGTTCATGGCTCTCACTCCTCGTAGACCCAGGCCGACGACGTCTTGAGCGCCAGCGCGGTCGCCCCGACGACCAGCACGAGCATGATCCACGCCTCCGCCGAGGCCAGCCCCAACTGCGGATAGGTGCCGAAGGCGTTGACGAAGATCTTGTAGCCCAACAGATAGGTGCTGGTCCCCGGACCACCGTCGGTCAGGACCTGCACCTGATTGAAGGCCTGGAAGGCGAGGTTGAGGCACAGGATCACCTGCAGCAGGATGATCGGGGTCATCATGGGCAGGGTGATCGAGAACAGCCGCCGTATCGGCCCGGCCCCGTCGACCTGTGCCGCCTCGTACAGCTCCTGCGGCACGTTCTGCAGGCCGGCGAGGAAGATGATCATGGTCCCGCCGACACCCCACAGCCCGATCAGCACGATGGACGGCATCGCCATGGTCTCGGAGTAGATCCACCGACTGGTCGGCAGGCCCAGCCCACCCAGGATCTGGTTGGCCAACCCGTACGACGGCTCGTAGATGTAGGCCCACAGCGTGAGGACGGCGATTCCGGGCAGCACCACCGGGAGGTAGAAGATGGTGCGGAAGATCTTCACTCCCGGGTAACGACGGTTGAGCAGCAGTGCCAGCAGGAATCCGCAGACGAGGGTGGACGGCACCGTCAGCAGGACGAAGTAGAACGTGGCCCGGATCGACGGCCAGAACGTCGGGTCGATCGTGAACAGGTAGACGTAGTTCTCGAACCCGATCCACTCCGCGGGCCCCATTCCGTCCCAGTCGGTGAACGAATAGTAGAACGACGTGACCACCGGGTAGGCGATGAACACGAGCAGGCCGATGATGGACGGCAGCAGGAACACGTACGCGACGATGGTCGCCTGCCGGCGACCGGGGCGACCCCTGCCACGAGACGGCTTGAGCGGCTTGCCGGTCAGCACCGACACCGGTGGCGCGATGGGCTCTTCGCTGCCCGCCCGCAAGGGCGCGGTCGGCCCGCCGTCACGCACCACGGTGCCGATCGACCCGCCTCGTTCCTGCCCGTTCAAGAATCCGCCTCCTTGCGGTGTGCCCGACCGTTGTCGGTCAGGTCATTCCTTCGTCCAGCCTCATCTCATGCAAACGATTTCATCTCGGTTCGTCCGTGGTCGATCATTCGTCCGGCGCGTCGCCCCTCGACGCGTCAGGTGCTGCGTAGAGCAGGGGGTTCAGCGGTCCGCCCACGACGTCACCGGGTCGCGACCCCTCGAGCCAGTGCTCGAGGTCGGCGACCTGGTTGTCGTTGGTCGGCTCCTTCACGACCATCTCGGCGTCCATGTAGATGATCGTCATCACACGACGCGGCTCATCGCCCTGGTTCGCCCCCGCGCCGTGGAAGGTCCACCCCTGGTGGAAGCTGATGTCCCCCAGTGCGTACGGGCTGTCGTCGCGGGCGAAGCCCTGCTCGGTCATCAACTCCGCGATGCGTCGTTCGGAGTGGTCGCTGATCGGCATGTCCCGCCCCTCGCTGAAGGTGTGGCTGCCGGCGTAGAACGTGAGCGGACCCATCTGCGGGCCGGTGTCCTGCAGCGGGATCCACACCGTGCAGCATCGGTCGGTGGTGAGTGGCCAGTAGTACTGATCGGCATGCCACGGCGTGATCCCACCGCTGGGCTCCTTGTACAACGCCTGATCGTGGTAGAGCCGCACCGCCCGCACCCCGAGCAGTTCCGCCGCCAGGCGGGCGAGGTCCGGCGAGTGCACGAACCGCGACACTGCCTCGTCGTGACGCCACAGGTTCTCGATCTGCAGGAACGCCTTGCCATACGTGTCCCGCTCGGCGAGGGGCACGTCCTGGGTGTTGAGTGCGATCACCTGCTGGGTGATCAACGGGCCGAAGTGTTCGAGCTGCGCGGGATCGATCACCTGACGCAGCTTGATGTAGCCGTTGTCGGCGAAGAACTGGCGATCCTCGGCCGAGGACACGTACGGCGTTGTCACCGTCTGATGGTCGACTTCGATGTCGGACCCGGGGCGAGCTTTGGACTGCACATCGGTCATGGCGGCAATTCTGCGCCGCCGACGTCGCCGGCCACGGCGCCTACGTTGCCCACTTTGTGTACGCATTTGCCCGCCTCGTCGGCAACCGGGGACACCCCCTCGCCCGCTGCGTATCATCTCGCTCATGCTGGACGCCCAGTTCGAACGCATCGAGTCCGGAGACCGCCAGAGTTGGCGGATGTTCCACCGCGAGGACGTGTTCGGCTACATGTGGCACTTCCACCCGGAGTACGAGATCACCTTGATCGTGCACGGGTCCGGTACCCGCTACGTCGGGGACTCCATCGAGGACTTCGCGATCGGCGACCTCGTGCTCGTGGGTCCGAACCTGCCGCACACCTACGTCAGTTCCTCGCCCGCGGCATCGCTGTGCTGTCAGTTCGGGGACGACCTGCTCGGTGTCGGCTGGACCGAGCGGGCCGAGTTCGCCGGTGTCACCGAGTTGCTCGCCCGTAGCCGACGAGGCCTGCAGTTCCAGATCTCCGACCTCGGGGAGTGGTGGCGCACCTACCACTCCGATCCGGCACGCCGGACCCACGGCCTGCTGGGCCACCTGATCGACCTCGCCAACCGTCCCGACGGCAGGGAGCTCACCAGCCCGCGCTACGGGCCCCGCCTTGACCGTCGGATGATGACCAGGCTTGACGGCATGCTGCGCTACATCGACGACCACCTCACCGAACCGATCAGTCTGGACGACCTGGCCGCGGTCGCCTGTCTCAGCCCGACCGCGACGAGCCGGTTCTTCCGTCGGCAGACCGGCCGAACCATCACCGAGTACCTCAACCACACGCGCATCGCGAATGCGTGCCGCATGTTGACCGGCACCGACGAACCCGTCGCGCGGATCGCCTGGAACTGCGGGTTCGGCAACCTGGCGCACTTCCACCGGCAGTTCAGACGCGCCACCGGGGTCACCCCCGGGGAGTACCGCAGGCAACCGGTCCGGCTGGCCAGCAGCCCGCCGGACCGACAGGAGGAGAGTGCATGACGACCCCACCGTCCCGCCGGGCACTCGTGGTGCGTGGCGGCTGGGACGGGCACGAGCCCGTCCAGACCACCGACCACATCGCCGGTCGCCTCGAAACCAACGGATACGAGCTGGTGATCAGTGATGACACCGCCCCCTACGCCGATGCGGCCCTGATGGCCGACATCGACCTCGTCGTCCACTGCATCACCGGGGGCGAGATCACCGCCGACGAGATGACCGGGCTGACCGACGCGGTCGCCGCCGGCACCGGGCTGGCCGGCTGGCACGGCGGCATCACCGGCTCGTTCCCCGGCAACACCACCTTCATGCACCTGGTCGGTGGGGTCTTCGCCGCACACCCGGCCGGACCGTCGACACCGGACGACAACGGGCCGCCTTCGGTGTTCGTACGGCATCGGGTCACGTTCACCGAGGCCGGGCACGACCACCCGGCGACCCGGGGACTCGAGGACTTCGAGTTGGTCTCGGAGAACTACTGGCTGCTCACCGACGACTACGTGGACGTGCTGGCGACCACCACCCAGCCCACCCGACCCGACACCCCGTGGCACCGACCGGTCACCTCACCTGCAGTGTGGGTACGGCACTGGGGCGAGGGCCGGATCTTCGTGGCAACACCAGGACACGACCTGGCCACCGTGACCAGACCGGAGGTCACGCAACTGATCGAGAGAGGACTGGCATGGGCAAGCCGATGAGGGTGGCCGTGATCGGCTGCGGATCGATCAGTGCGGCGTACTTCGCCACCCTGGCGAGGGTGTCGAACGTCGAGGTGGTCAGTGTCACCGACCTCGACCCGGACCTGGCCGCACGCGCGGCTGACGACCAAGGGGTGCCGGTCCGGGAGTTCGCCGACGTGCTGGCCGATCCCGAGGTCGACGCCATCTTGAACATCACCCCGCCCAGGGCCCATGCATCGCTGTGCATCGAGGCGCTCCGCGCCGGGAAGCACGTGTACGTGGAGAAGCCGTTCGCCGCCACCGCCGAGGAAGCCGATGAACTGCTGCGCGTCGGCCAGGAGACCGGCCGCCGGATCGGCAGTGCTCCCGACACCGTGCTGGGCACCGGGCTGCAGACCGCACGCCAGGTGATCGACGCCGGCACCATCGGCCGCCCGATCGCGGCCACCGCCACGATGTTGAACGAGGGCTTCGAGTCCTGGCACCCCGGGGCCGCCTTCATGTACCTGCCCGGTGGAGGCCCGCTGCTGGAGATGGGGGTCTACTACATCGCCTCGCTGGTGTCGCTGTTCGGTCCGATTGCCAGGGTGTACGGTCAGGGCGCCCGAGGCCGCGACGTCCGGATCGTCCCCGAGGGGGCGCCGCAGGCCGGGCGCGAGTTGCCGGTGGAGATCGACACCTTCGTTTCAGCCACCCTCCGCCACCGCGACGGGGTGATCTCGACCCTGCTGACCAGCTACGACGTGGTCGCCACCACTCTGCCGCCGATCGAGGCGTACGGCACGACCGGCACCGTCCTGGTGCCCAACCCGAACGCCTTCGACGACCCGGTGCTGGTCAGCGACGGCGGCGAGTTCCGTACGGTCGAACCGACCGCGGGCTTCGCCGGCGCCGACCGTGGTTACGGTCTGTCCGACATGGCCCGTGCGCTGCGGCGTGGTGAGCCCCACCGGCAGTCGGCCGAGTTCGGCCATCACGTCAACGACGTGATGACCATGGTGTTGGCCTCCTGCGCGGACGGCCTGGCCCGGCCGATCGCCAGCACCTGTGAGCGTCCCGCGCCGGTGGCTCTCGGCGCCCGACCCGACGATGACTGAGCTGGCCGTGCCCCACACCGAGGGCCTTCCTGCGGTCACGCCGCCCGTCCTTGCGCTCGACATCGGCGGGACCAAGCTCGCCACGGCAGTTGTCGATGCCGAGGGTGGGGTGCACGGGCTGGAGGTCGGTCCGACCACGCGCGGTGGCGGGCCGGGCCCGGTGCTGGACGACCTGGCCCGGCAGGCCGAACGGTCGTTGACCCGGGCGGCGAGCTCCATGCCGTACGACCACCTCGACGAAGCGATCGGCGCCATCGGCATCACCTCCGGCGGCCCCTTGGACATCGGCACCGGACGCGTCAGCCCCACTCATCTACCCGACTGGCACGACGTGCCGGTGACGGACTGGGCCACCGCCCGCTTCGGCCGACCGGCCGTGGTGGACAACGACGCGACCGCGGCCGCCCTCGCCGAGCACCGGTGGGGGGCGGGTCGAGGGCTCGGATCCGTTCTCTACCTGACATTGTCGACCGGGTTGGGGGGTGGTCTGGTGATCGATGGCGTGCCCTTCCGCGGGGCCACCGGCAACGGAGGTGAACCGGGCCACCTCCTGGTGGTGCCGGGTGGTCGGCCCTGCAGCTGCGGCCGCCGCGGCTGCCTGGAGGCGTACTGCTCCGGGACCTCCATCGCAGCCCGCGCCGCGGAGGTGTCAGGGACCCGGGTCGACGCCAAGGACCTGGCCACCATGGCCCGCGCCGGTGACCCGGTCGCGATCAGGATCTGGCAGGAGACGGCGGACCTGCTCGCCCAAGGCATCGTCGACCTCGCCAACGTCTGGGACCCCGAGCTGGTCGTCCTGGGGGGCGGCGTCAGCAGGTCGGCCGACCTGCTGCTCGGCCCGATCCGACACGCCGTCGCCACCCAGGCGATGACGCCGACACGGTCCTGCCGAGTCGAGGCCACCGCGCTGGGTGAGTCGACCGCGCTGCTCGGCGCGGGCGCCATCGGCCACCTGATGATCACCGACGACCTCCCGACACGCCCGACGATCGGACGACCATGACGACCGACAGCGGAATCGGCAGGGCAGATCAGCTGGCCCTCGACCACATGCAGGCCCAGCTCCGAGAGCACGTCGCCACCTCGACACGGGCCAACGAGTTGGTGCCCATCGCACTCGAGGTGGCGGAGTTGATGATCAACTGCTTCTCCGGCGGCGGTTCTGCCTGGACCTTCGGCAACGGTGGGAGTGCCGCAGACGCCCAGCACTTCTCCGGCGAATTGCTCGGCCACTACCGCCTCGACCGGCGCCCGTTGCCCTGCCTCACCCTGGGCACCGACTGGTCGGTCGCCAGTTGTACGGCCAACGACTACTCGTTCGTCGACGTGTTCTCCCGTCAGGTGGCGGCGATGGCCCGGCCGGGTGACGTGGTCTGTGCGTTCACCACCTCGGGCCGGTCACCGAACGTCGTCAAGGCGCTGCAGCAGGCCAGGACGAACCGGGCCCACACGGTGCTGTTCGGCGGTGGTGACGGAGGTCCGGCACTCGCGCTCGCCGACCATGCGCTGATCGTGCCGAGCCGGGAGACCCCCCGGATCCAAGAGGTCCACACCTTGCTGCTCCACATGATCAGCAACCACCTCGACATCTGGGCCGCAGGAGGAGATCAGTGAGTCATGACGCCGACGACGTGGGGAACGGTCGCACCCGACACCGGGCAACAGCAGGCCTGCCGATGGGGAACGCGCCGTCGGGCCCCCTGCCGACCGAGCAGTCCGCCCCGACCGTGCCGGGCAGACCTCGCCGGACCATCCACATGATCGGCAACTCCCACGTCGATCCGGTGTGGCTGTGGCCCTGGCAGGAGGGGTACGCCGAGGCGCGCGCCACCTTCTGGTCGGTGATCCACCGGATGGCGGAGTACCCCGACTTCGTCTTCAGTTGCGACCAGGTCGTGCTGCTGGCCTGGGTTCGCGAACAGGACCCGGTCCTGTTCGAAAGGATCAAGGAGCGGGTCGCCGAGGGCCGCTGGATCAACACCGGTGGTTGGTGGGTCGAGCCCGACTGCAACATGCCGTTGGGTGAGTCGTTCGCCCGGCAGGGCCTCTACGGACAGCGTTTCCTGATCGAGCACTTCGGCACCCCGGCAACCGTCGGCATGAACGTCGATCCGTTCGGCCACAACGCGATGATCCCCGCCATCTTGCAGGGACAGGGAATGCACACCTACACCTTTCTTCGACCGGGTCCCCACGAGGCGAGTGACGTCCCCGACACACCGTTCTGGTGGGTGGCCCCGGACGGCTCCCGCGTCCTCACGAGCCGGATCCCGTTCGAGTACTGCTCCTCCGACGGCGATCTCGCCTACCAGATCGACAAGGGCCTGGCCCAGCTCGAGCGCACCTTCGACCCCCTGATGATCTTCTACGGTGTCGGCAACCACGGTGGTGGCCCGACGCGTGCCAACCTCGACTCGATCGGCCGCTACCAACGGATGGGCACGTACGGCGACCTGGTGCTCAGCTCGCCGGCCGACTTCTTCGCGGCGGTCACCGCTCGCGTCGAAGCCGACGACCTCGAACTGCCGGAGTGGCACGGTGACCTGCAGCACCACGCGGCCGGCTGCTACTCGGCCCACAGTGGCATCAAGTCGTGGCAGCAGCGCGCCCAGCAGGCCGTGCTGACCGCCGAGCGGTGGGCCATCATCGCCGACGTTCTGGGCCGCGACGGCAACCCGGCGTTGGCCGATCCCCGTGAGGACCTGACGCAAGCCTGGCACCAGGTGCTGTTCAACCAGTTCCACGACGTGCTGCCCGGTTCGGCGATCGAGACGGCCTACGAGGACGCCCGTGATCAACTGGGCGAGGCGGTGTCGATCGCGAAGCGGATCACCACCCGAGCCCACAACGCGATCGCCAGACAGGTCGACATTCCTTTCCAGGAAGGGACTCAGGCGGTCATGGTGTTCAACCCGCACCCGTGGCCGATCCGTACCGTCGTCGACATGAACTACGGCATGAGCGCTCCGGTGCACGCCGGTGTGGTCGACGCCGACGGCACCCCGGTGGATTCGCAGCCGACGCGGTCGGTGGCCTCGATGGAGCATCCGGGCCGCGGTGCGGTCGCCTTTGCGGCCGACCTTCCAGCCACCGGATACGCGCTGTACAGACTGGTCGCGACCCGGACCGAACCGACGACCTCGCTCGTCGCGACCGACACGACCTTGGAGAACGACCGACTCCGGGTGGAGCTCGATCCCGTGACCGGATGGCTCAGATCCCTGGTGGACAAGGCGACCGGCACCGATCTGGTGGCCGGGTCGGCCGGCGGTCACCTCACGGTGTGCGGAGACGGCAGCGACACCTGGGGCCACCACGTGGTCACCTACGCCTGGCCGGGCGAGGAACTGCCGGTGGAGCGGATCGAACCGGGTGAGTGCGGACCGCTCCGGGCATCGATCAAGGTGTTCCGGCGCTGGAGGTCCTCGACCGTCATCGAGGAGTTCATGCTCCACGCCGACAGCTCGGAGCTGGAGGTGCGGGTCGAGATCGACTGGCGCGAACCACTGACGGTGCTGAAGCTCCGAGTGCCGGTGGCCCTGACCGATCCGACCGCCACCTACGAGATCCCGTACGCCACGATGGTCCGTCCGGTCGACGCTGCGGAAGAGCCTGCGCAGAGCTGGGTCGACCTCTCGGGCAGCGCCGGCGACCAGAACGCGGGACTGACCGTCATCACGACTGCCAAGCACGGCTATGACGTGAGCCCGGCCGGTCACCCGACACCGGATTCCACGCCCAGCATCGGAATCACCGCGGTCCGCTCCCCCGCGTACGCGTGGAACGACCCGCAGCGGCTCGACGCGGACTCCGGCATCGGCTTCCAGGACCAGGGGCGCCAGGCTTTCCGCTACCTGCTGGTGCCGCACGACGGTGACTGGCGCAACGCCGACCCCACCCGGCGTGCCGCCGAACTGCGGCAACCGGTCCGAGCCATGTTGGAGGCCTTCCACCATGGCACGCTGCCCGGTCGAGCCAGCTTCGCCGCGGGACGGGATGCCGGGGTGATGATCACCGCCATCAAGGGCAGTGAGGATCCCGCCGACGGGGCGACGGACGGCGAGCCCGACGTGATCGTCCGAGCCGTCGAGACACACGGGACCTCGACGTCCACGACGCTCGACCTCGACTTCGTGGGCCGGAGCCTGCAGGCCGACTTCGGCCCCTACCAGGTGAGAACCTTCAAGATCCCGCGATCCTCGCGACGTCGGGTGACCGAGGTCGACCTCGTCGAGCGCCCGTTGCCCGGTGGCAGCCGGTCCGTGCGTTCCCGACGCATCGACGCCTCGCCACCGCTGGTCCCCGAGGATCTCGTGATCAGCCCCGACCCCCGGGAGGTGGGACAGCACGGGGCACCCCGCGGGATGCCCGGCGACACTGATCCGGCCCATCAAGGTCGGTTCCGCCAAGCCTGACCAGGTCCCCCAGCCCGTCCGCACCTCCAGCCCCTCCGCACCTCGAGCCCCTCCGCACCTTGAGCACGTCGAGAGGAGCCTCGAGGTGAGGGTCACGGCACGGCCGCCCGGAGCCGCTGAGCGAGCGGGCCGAGCCCCGCCGTACGTACCGGTGCCATCGGATCGGCCTCGTCGCTGCTCCGGAACTGACTCGGCGGCATTCCGTACGCCTGCTTGAAACGGCGGGAGAAGTGGTAGGCGTTGGCGAAGCCGGTGACCGTGGCCACGCGAGTGACCGACTCGTTGCTGCGCAACAGCAGTGAGGCGGCACGCGACAGACGCACCAGCTCCAGGGCTGCCGCCGGCCCACAGCCGTACGTCGTGGCGAAGGCGCGGAACAGCTGACGTGCCGAGACGTGGACGACGGTGGCGAGTTCGTCGACGCTGATCAGCCGCATCCCGGCGGCCCGCCACTCCCTGACGACATGGTCGAGGGCGCGCCCCACCGGGCCGCCGACCCCTTCGGGGGCCAGGGCCGTTCCCGTCACGACCAGGTCGACCAGCAGCTCGACGACCAGGTCGCTCCGGCGTCGCGCCGCCGCTGTCGGCAGTTCGGTGATCGCGGTGAGATGGTCGGTCAGCTCATGCAGCAGCGACGAGGCCATCGGGGTCACCACCGGCCAGTCGGCGATCGGCGGCAGCACGTCGGTGGACGGGCCGTCGAAGTGGACGTACGCATGCCGGGTCGGCACCACCGGGTCCCACCAGAACTCGTCGCACCAACCTGCCCGGGCCAATGCCAACATCCCCGGGCGGAGGTCGTGGGTGATCGGGGGGTGACCGTTGCGGCGGTCCACCCGCCACCGGGCCGAACCGGTGAGCAACCACAACAGCTCGTGGTCGCTCGACACACGCGGGCCGTAGGTCGCTCCCGGTGGGTAGTCGGTGACCATGACGCGACTTCGGGTCCGCAGCAGTTGGGCCATCCCTCCAACCCTTCCCATGTCACGATCAGGTATGAGCGTGTCGCTCCCGGAGATGGTATCGCCCCTCTCGAGGGGTCAGGATAGGACAAACTTCGGTGCCAATGTGAGGAGCCACCATGACCGTCGTCACCGACCGACGACCGTTCCCGCTGTTCGACGAGCCGGACGAGGCCTTCGCCGAGCACGTCCGGGTGCACGGCTTCGCCGTACTGGCCGAAGCCATCGACGTCGACGAGGTCGCGGCGATCAATGCTGACTCGATCCGGCTGTGCCGCGGCGAGCACGGTGCGATCGACAGTCTCGACGGACCAATGGTGTTGGGCGACGACCTGTCCGACGATGAGGTGCTGCGACAGTTCCTGTGCATCCACTTTCCGCACAAGGCGTCCCCGATGGCGATGCGGGCCATGTCCGCCCCGCGCGTCGTCGAAGGCCTCACCAGGGTGATCGGGCCCAACGTGAAGTCGATGCAGTCGATGCTCTTCATCAAGGCCGAGGGCCGCCCCGGTCAGGCCTGGCACCAGGACGAACACTTCATCCCGACCCGGGACCGCTCCCTCACGGCTGCCTGGATCGCACTGGACGACGCCACGGTGGAGAACGGCTGCCTGTGGGTGCTGCCCGGTTCCCATGCCCGCGGGGTGCTCTACCCCGAACGGGTGCAGCGCGACGACCGCTTCGACTGCACCGGGGAGGCCCATTCCTTCCCGTACACCGATGCCGACGCCGTACCGGTCGAGGTCCCGGCCGGCGCGGCCGTGGTGTTCAACGGCTACCTGTTGCACCGGTCCCTGCCCAACAGTGGTGCCCACGGCCTCCGCCGGGCCTTGGTCAACCACTACATGAGCGCGGAGTCACTGCTGCCTTGGCACGACGACGGCGAACCGTTCGCCGTCTCCGACCACCGCGACATCGTCCTCGTCGCCGGGGAGGACCCCTACGCCTACAAGGGCACCACCGACCTCGCACGACCGGGCTCGCGACCCGACAAGCAGGGCGGGTGTGACCGGTGAGGCGGTCGACACGCTAGAATGGCGCGGGTACGCACCACGCGTCACACTTCTCGCGAGCAGCCCGGGGACGGGCACTCGGGCACCCAGCGCCCCCGATGGCGCCGACAGGATGTGCCGGGAAGTGAACACTGCGGCTGCCCGGCGACGACACCGAGGGCGGCACGAGCACAGAGAAGGCACGATCCTGAGCGAGCACGCCAGCCAGCCCGAAGCAACCCACACCGCATCGGACGACACCGATGCCACCTTGGACAACGTCGAGGTGACCGTTGCGGTCGACACCCCGGCCGACCCGGAGGACCGACCCGACCCGATCGACGAGCAGACGTTCGCCGATCTGGGCGTGATGCCCGAGATCGCCGACGCGCTCGCCGCGGTCGGCATCGTGCACCCGTTCCCCATCCAGTCGATGGCGATCCCGATCGCGATCATGGGCACCGACATGATCGGCCAGGCCCGGACCGGCACCGGCAAGACGCTCGCGTTCGGCGTCAGCCTGTTGCAACGGATCGTCTCGCCGACCGACCGCGACTTCTCCGAGCAGGCCAAGCCAGGTGCCCCGCAGGCCCTGGTCGTCGCACCGACGCGGGAGCTCGCCAGCCAGGTCAGCAAGGACCTCGCCACCGCCGCCAAGCAGCGTGGCGCCCGCGTCCTCACCGTGTACGGCGGTGTCGGCTACGAACCGCAACTCGACGGACTGGCCGCCGGTGTCGAGGTCGTCGTCGGCACCCCGGGCCGACTGCTCGACCTGGCCGACCGTCGCGCCCTCGACCTGAGCCACATCAAGGTGCTGGTGCTCGACGAGGCCGACGAGATGCTCGACCTCGGCTTCCTGCCCGACGTGGAGCGGATCCTGGCCAAGACCCCGGAGTTGCGGCAGACGATGCTGTTCTCCGCGACGATGCCGTCGGCCATCGTGTCGCTGGCGCGGCGCCACCTGCGTCACCCGGTCAACATTCGCGCCGAGTCCCAGGGCTCGGAGGAGACGGTGCCGACGACGGCGCAATTCGTCTACCAGGCGCACAGCATGGACAAGCCGGAGGTCGTGGCACGGATCCTGCAGGCCGAGGGCCGCGACCGGTGCATGATCTTCTGCCGGACCAAGCGGGCCGCCCAGCGGGTGGCCGACGACCTCGCCGAGCGTGGCTTCAACGCCGCCGCCATCCACGGTGACCTCAACCAGGTCGCGCGGGAGAAGGCGCTGAAGCGGTTCCGGGAGGGCACCGTCGACGTGCTCGCCGCCACCGACGTCGCTGCCCGCGGCATCGACGTCACCGGCGTGACACACGTGATCAACTACGAGTGCCCCGACGACGAGAAGACCTACGTCCACCGCATCGGTCGCACCGGCCGGGCGGGTGCCTCGGGCATCGCGATCACCTTTGTCGACTGGGCCGACACGACCCGGTGGAAGGTGATCAACCGGGCGTTGGGGTTGCCGTTCGAGGAGCCGCAGGAGACCTACTCGACCTCGGAGCACCTGTTCCACGACATGGGCATCGCACCGGGGACGACCGGACGGCTGAAGCCGGCCGAGGCTGCCCCGAAGGCCGACGACAAGCCGGGCCGTGGCCGGTCGGGTCGCGACGGCTCCGGTTCCGGCCGCAACGCCGAGCCGCGGAGCGATCGCCCCCGCCGCAAGCGGAACCGACGCCGTACGCACAACGGGGTCGAGGTCACCGCCGACGCCCCCACGACCGAGGCACCGTCCCCGGCGGCCGACGCCGCTGGCACATCCGGTGCCGGGGAGGCCGCGGGCGACGACAAGCCCCGTCGTCGGCGCCGTCGTCGTCGTGGCGGGTCGTCGGCAAACACCGAGTCCTCCCCCGCCTCCCAGAGCTGACGTCGGTCAGGACCGCTTGAGACGGCCCATCAGTTCGGCGTAGACGTCAGGGTCGGTGGTGTTGCAGCCGAGCTCGTGGTCGACCTTGCCGAGTCCGTGGTGGTCGCTCGATCCGGTGGGCAGCAGGCCCAGGTCACCGGCCAGCGTGCGCAACTGCTCGCGCGCCGCCGCGTCATGGTCCTGGTGGTCGACCTCGATCCCGTCGAGGTGGTGCTCGTACGCCAGCATCCGGATCACGTCCGGGGTCATCACCTCGCCGGTGCTGCGTCCCCACGGGTGCGCCAGGACGGTCACGCCCCCGGCCTCGCGGACCAGGTCGATGCCGCGGGTCAGCTCGACCGCGTAGCGCGGGACGTGGGCGGGGCCACCATCGGCCAGGTAGCGGTCGAACGCCTCGGTCCGGTCGGCGACGTGGCCGGCCGCCACCAACGCGTCGGCGATGTGGGGCCGTCCGATCGACGGTGACCCGCCGACCTGGGTCATCACCTGCTCCCGGGTCACCGGGACGCCCAGCTCGGCCAGCTTCGCCAGCACCGGCCCCAACCGGTCGTCACGGCCGGCCCGGATGTGCGTCAACTCCGCAGCCAGGCCGGGGTGGGTGATGTCGGCGCCGTACGCCAGCAGGTGCACACTGCGCCCGCGGAACCGGGTCGACACCTCCATGCCGGCAACCACGTGGACCCCGACCTCCTCGCCCGTCGCGACGGCCTCGGCGATCCCGTCCATCGTGTCGTGGTCGGTCAGCGCGATCACGTCCAGCCCGGCCCGCTCGGCCGCCCGGACCAGGTCGGCCGGGGCGTCGGTGCCGTCACTGACCGCCGAATGGGTGTGCAGGTCGATCCGCAGTCGGCGCGTGTCGTCGCCGGGTCGGTCAGTCACCGTACCGGCCCCGCATCTCGTCGAGCTCGACCCAGCTGCCGGTACGGCGCCCCTCCTCGGCCGCGAAGGCCGACAGCTGACCGTTGACCGACCCCGCCAGGTCGGTGGTCGACAACGACGGCTGCTCGCCGTTCAGCACTGCGACGAAGTCGCCGACCAATCGCAGGTCACCACCGCCGTGGAAGTCCTCCCCACCGGCGGTGTCGACGACCTCCTCGCTGTGGTGGACCCCCGACGCGTCGAAGCGACGCAACACGAACTGGTCCTCCTCCATCTTGCCCTCGATCTCGCCGGCAGTACCGACCAGGTGGATGGTCCGTGATCCCTTGGCCGCCGTCGTGGCCATCGTCATGGTGCCGGTGGCCCCGTTCTCGAACTCGACCAGGACGCCCTGACGGTCGACGACGGTGTTGTCGGTCCGCCACACACAGCGGCCGAACGGGTTGTCGGTCGCCAGTGACGCCAACTTCTCCTCGTCGGTGGCCGGGTGGTCGAGGTGCTCCAGCGACTCCCACGCGTACGCCCCCCAGCGGCCCAGGTCGACGTAGACCCGCTTGGCCGAGTAGGCGCACGACTCCTCGATCGCGCAGTCGGTCAGGCAACGGGTACCCGAGCCGGCCGGCGCGTTCGCCTCGGTGAACCAGCTCAACGACCCCGCACTGGTGGCTCGGACCGGGCGGGTCGGCCCGGCGAACCACGACATCAGGTCCATGTCGTGACTGCACTTGGCGAGCAGGATCGACGAGCCCGACTCGGCCTCGTTGCGCCACCGGCCCCGGACGAAGGCGCTGGCCATGTGGTCGTACGCGACCTGCTCGGCCAGGTCGATCGACAGCACCCGGCCGATCTCACCGGCGTGCACCCGGCGCTTGATCTCGGCGTAGAACGGGGCGTGCCGCAGCACGTGGCAGACGGCCACGGTCCGGCCGGTGGCCGACGCTCGCTCCTCCAGCTGCAGCAGTCCGGCCGGATCGAGCGAGACCGGCTTCTCGAGGAGCATGTCGTAGCCGAGGTCGAGCAGGGCCAGACCGAGCGGAACGTGCAGCGCGTCCATCGTGCCGTTGATGGCGGCCCGAGCGACCGGTTCGTCGGGCAGGTCGGCGACCCGCTCCCACTGGCGTTCGGCGGGGATGCCGAACCGCTCGGCCGCGGCGCGACGCCGGACCGGGTTGGGGTCGACCACCCCGACCACCCGCATCTGGTCGGGGTGTTCCTCGGCGTAGCCGGCATAACGCAGGGTGCGGTGCCCGGCCCCCACCAGCAGGACGTCGATGGTGCCCGTGCTGCTGGTGCCCGTGTTGCTGGTGCCCGTGGTGCTGGTGCTCGTCTCGCTGGTCTCAGGGGCGGTGGTCGTCCGGTCCTGGCCCGTCGGGTTGATCATGGTCGGCCAATGTACCCGTCCGGTCACGCATCGGCGACCAGTGACCGGACGACGCGCAGCGCGACCGACATCCGGGCCAGGTCGGCACCACCGGCGGTGATGTCGGCCAACAGCTCGGTGGCGTCGGTGAGTCCCGGCTTCTGCTCCTGCCAGGCGCGAACGATCGCCGCGACCGTCTCCGCCGACGACGCGCTGCCGGCACCGGCCGCATCGACCTCGGCCCCGTCCGCGTGGTGCAGCACCGCTTGCGCGAGCTGGCCGTGCAGGGTGTGCAGGTCGTCGCGCAGCGTGGCCCGCGCCATCGTCTGCCACCGATCGGTCCGGGGCAGGTCCACGATCGTCACCAACAGCTGGTCGAGCCCGATCAACTCCCCCAGCCGGACGTGGACGGCGGTGACGAGCCACGGGTCGTACCTGCCCTGGTTGGCGATCCGGGCAATGCCCAGGGCCGCGTACGACTCGGGCAGCACGGCCACCGCCCGCGCCAGGTCCTCGGGCACCCCGGCCTGGGTGTAGTTGGACAGCCGGTCGGCGAACCGAGCGGCTTCGCGGCCGACCAACAGCTCGGGCAGCTGGTCCCGTACCGTGGCCACCTGCTCGGCGTACTCCGTCACGGTGGCTGCGATGTCGATCGGTCGGCGGCAGTTGTTGATCACCCACCGGGTGGCACGCTCCACCAGCGTCCGGACCTCCATCCGCATCCGGGTCTGCACCGACGCCGACACCTGGTTGTCGAGGGCCTCGATCCGTTGCTCGAGCTGCCGTGCGCCGAACACCTCCCGGGCCACCAGGTGGGCGCGGATCGTCGTGACGACGGGCGCCCCGCTCTCCTTGCCCAACCGGTGCCAGCTGGTGATGCCGGCCCGGTTGACCGCATCGTTGACGACCACGGTGGCGATGATCTCGCGGTGCAGCGGGTGCTCGGGCATCACCTCGGCGTACCGTTCCCGCATCGGTGTGGGGAAGTAGTTGATCAACCGATCGGCCAGCCACGGGTCGTCCGGCAGGTCGGAGGCGATCACGTCCTCGGCCATCCTGATCTTGGTGTACGCCATCAGCGTGGCGGTCTCGGGTGCGGTCAATCCCTGGTCCGCCTCACGTCGGCGCTCCATCTCGCGGGTGCTCGGCATGAACTCGATCGTCCGGTCGAGGTGGCCCGACTTCTCCAGCTCACTCATCCAGTCCTTGTGGACGGTGACCATCGAGCCTGCCTGGGACTGCGAGTTCGCCAACGCCAGGTTCTGGTCGTAGTTGTGCCGCAGCACCAGGTCGGCGACCTCGTCGGTCATCGCGGCCAGCAGCCGGTCCCGCTCCGGGGTGGTGAGCCGGCCGGCCGCCACCTCACCGGCCAGCAGGATCTTGATGTTGACCTCGTGGTCGGAGCAGTCGACACCGGCGGAGTTGTCGATGAAGTCGGTGTTGATCCGACCGCCGGCCGCCGCGTACTCGATCCGGCCACGCTGGGTGAACCCGAGGTTGCCGCCCTCGCCGACACACCTGGCACGCAGGTCGCGGCCGTCCACCCGGACCGCGTCGTTCGCCCGGTCGCCGACCTGGCCGTCGGTCTCCGCACTCGACTTCACGTACGTCCCGATGCCGCCGTTCCACAGCAGGTCGACCGGGGCCTTCAGCACCGCGGTGATCAACTCGGTCGGGGTGAGCGTGGCGACGTCGGCGTCGATGCCGAGGGCCTCCCTCATCTCGGGGGTGATGGTGATCGACTTCAGCTTCCGGTCGAAGACGCCGCCGCCCTTGCTGATCAAGCTGGTGTCGTAGTCGGCCCAGCTCGACCGGGGCAGCTGGAACAGCCGCTCGCGCTCGGCGAACCCGGCCGCCGCCTCCGGGTCGGGGTCGACGAACACGTGCCGGTGGTCGAACGCGGCCACCAGTCGGGTGTGGCGGCTGAGCAGCATGCCGTTGCCGAACACGTCACCGGACATGTCCCCCACCCCGACACAGGTGAAGTCCTCGGTCTGGCAGTCGCGGTCCAACTCCCGGAAGTGACGCTTCACCGACTCCCAGCCACCGCGGGCGGTGATGCCCATGCCCTTGTGGTCGTAGCCCGCCGAGCCGCCGGAGGCGAACGCGTCGCCCAGCCAGAAGCTGCGATCGACCGCGATCTGGTTGGCGATGTCGGAGAACGAGGCGGTCCCCTTGTCGGCGGCGACCACCAGGTAGGCGTCGTCCCCGTCGTGGCGGACCACCTCGGTCGGCGGCACGATCGCGCCCTCGACGATCGTGTCGGTGACGTCCAGCAGGGCGCCGATGAACATCTTGTAGCAGGCCACGCCTTCGGCGAACCAGGCATCACGGTCGACCGTCGGATCCGGGAGCTGCTTGCAGTAGAAGCCACCCTTGGCCCCCACCGGCACGATCACGGTGTTCTTCACCATCTGTGCCTTCACCAGGCCGAGCACCTCGGTGCGGTAGTCCTCGGCACGGTCCGACCACCGCAGCCCACCGCGGGCGACCTCACCGAACCGCAGGTGGACGCCCTCGACCCGCGGGGAGTACACGAAGATCTCGTACGCGGGCCGCGGCTCGGGCAGCCCGTCGATCTGCCGGGGCAACACCTTGAACGCGAGGCACTCGCGGTCGTGACGGTAGGCGTTGGTGCGGATGATCCCGTTGATCACCTGCAGGTAGGAGCGGAAGATTCGATCATGGTCGAGGCTCTCGACGTCGTTCAGCATCGCGACGACCTCGTCGGTCAGCTGCGTCGCCCCGGCGGTGCGGTCGCCACCGGCCGGTTCATGGGCCGGGTCGAACCGTACGGTGAACAGCTCGGCGAGCTTGTCGGTGATGTCGGTGTGGGCGAGCAGCGAGCCGGCGATGTGGGCCTGGCTGTAGGTGCTGCCGACCTGTTGCAGGTAGCGGGCGATCGCCCGGAGGTGGTGTGCCTGTTGCCATGTCAGCCCCGCCGCCATGATCAACGCGTTGAAACCGTCGGACTCCGAGCTGCCCTGCCACGATGCGTTGAACGCGTCCATGAAGCGGTGGCGGTCGGCCGCACTCCACCGGGTGCCGACCGCGCTCCGGCCACCGGGCACGGTGAGCCCGAAGTCGTAGATGTGGCTGGCCTCCGGGGTGCCCTCGGCGATCACGTACGGCCGCTCGTCGATCACCACGACCCCGAGCGACGACAGGTGCGGCAGCACCTCGGTCAGCGACAGGCTGGTGCCGCGGCAGAAGATCTTCAACCGCAGGTCGGCGTGGTCGCCCGATTCGTCCGGCGCGTACAGCGCCAACGGCAGTTCACGGCGGGTCGTGCCCTCCCGCGGCAACGCCTCGTCGGTTGCCGTTTCGGCCGGCTCGTCGGCCTGTTCCCCGTCGACGTCGGCCGGGGGCCGGGCCGTCGCCAGCGCGGTCAGGTCGAGGATCGCCTGACGCGCGGTGAAGTTCTCCTTGTAGCCGTCGGGCAGTCCGGCGGCCAGATGGGCCAGAGCGCTGTCGGCCTCCTGACTGGCCAGCTCGTCGGCGAAGTCGTCGTCCCAGGTCCGGGTGGCCCGGGTCAGCATCTCCTCCACCGCGGCCACGTCGAGACCGGGGATCTTCTGTCCGATCGGCGCCCGGACCACCAGGTGGAGGCGGGCCAGTACCGCCTCGGAGACGGCGACGGTGAAGTCGGCGGTCTCGCCGCCGAGCTCGCGGCACAGGATCTGCTGGATCCGGGTCCGGACCGCGGTGGTGTAGCGGTCACGCGGGATGAACACCAGGCAGGACACGAACCGGTCGTAGCGGTCGCGGCGGGTGAACAGTCGGACCTGCCGCCGGTCCTTCAACCGTGACATCGTCTCCACGGCCTCGCCCAGCTGGCTGACGTCGGCCTGGAACAGTTCGTCGCGGGGGTAGTTGTCCAGCACCGCCATCACGGCCTTCGCGCCGTGGCTGGCCGGGTCGTAGCCGGTGTCGGCCAGGATGTGCTCGGCCTTGCGGCGCAGCAGGGGCAGCCTGGTCACCGACTCGTTGTAGGCCGAGGCACCGAAGAGGCCGAGGAAGCGGTCCTCGCCGGTGAGGTTCCCGGCGTCGTCGAAGGACCGGACCCCGATGTAGTCGAGGTGGTTGGGCCGGTGGACCGACGACTTGAAGTTGTCCTTGGTGATCACCACCCGTTCGTCTGTGCCGGCGTCGGGATCGAAGGCGTGGAAGGCATGTTCGGTGTCGCTGTCGGCGCGCAGGATGCCGAGTCCGGTGCCCGGGACCGGTTCATAGCCGGAGCGGTCGTGGGCCACCCGGTAGCGGCGGTAGCCGAGGAAGGTGAAGTTGTCGCCGGCGAGCCACTCGAGCAGCGCCCGCTCCTCCCCTTCGAGGTCGGTCACCACGGCGGCCGCCCGCTCGCGCATCTTGCCCCAGTCCTCCACGGCCTCCTCCACGTCGCGGAGCACCCGCTGCAGGCCGTCGGCGAGGTCCGCCGGTGTCTGATGGGTGGGGCCGGGCAGCAGCTCGAGGTGGATCCACGACTCGTGGATGGCCGTCGCGTCACCCTTGGCCTCGGCGGTGTGCACGACGTCGTGCAGCTTGCCGGTGACGTCGCGGTGCACGACGAACTGGGGGTGGTAGATCTCGCGCACGCTCCAGCCCTGTCGGATCACCTCCATCGTCACGGTGTCGACCAGGAAGGGCTTGTCGTCGGTGATCAACTGGACGACGGTCGCCCCCTGGGCAGACCAGCCGTCCTCGGCGGCCCGGGGCGTGAACACCGCGACGTTGGCGGTCGCCACCTGGCGTTGCAGGGCGAGCCGGTAGTGCGCCCCGACCAGACCGAGCAGGTCATCGGTGGCGCGAGCCAGCACGTCGTCGACGTCGACGTGTCGGAAGTAGTGGCGCAGGAACTCCTTGGCCTGTTCGGGTCCGGCGCCCACTTCTGCTGCCAGCTCGGTGGCGCGTGCGGCCACTTCGTCCAGCCGCCCCGACATGTCTCCCGCCACGGCCGTGGCCCCCTCCGCTGTGTTGCCTGCGTCGCGTGTCCCGCGCTCACCTGCGACCCTAACCAATCGCCATGCCAGTCGCACCGGTGGTATGGCCCGTGTCGCGGACAGCGTGCCCGGGGTCCGCGACACGGGCCGGGGCCGGAGGGGCGTCACGGGCGGCGACCCGCGGGGTGTCAGGATGTCGCCATGGACATTTCCTCGCGCGCCGAGTTCGCCGCCGACCCCGCCCGGGTCTTCGAGATGCTGACCACCAAGGAGTTCCTCGACGAGGTCTGCGTCGCCGGACACGCTCGCGAGTACGAGTGCTCCGTGTCCGGAAGCACCACCACCTCCCGTCGGGTGCTGCCGGCGCCGGACAGCGCGAGCAAGTTCACCGGACCGACGCTGACCGTGGTCGAGGAGATCACCTGGGGCGACGCGCGTCCCGACGGCGGCCGCACCGGACAGGTGAAGCTGACCGTCCCCGGACAACCGGTCAATCTGTCCGGCACCGTGGAACTGGCACCGGGCGGCCCGGGGTCGACGATCGACCTCAAGGCCGACCTGAAGGTGAACATTCCCCTGCTGGGCAAGAAGTTGGAGCAGTCGGCCGCACCCGCCATCCTGGCCGGCTTCGACGTCCAGCAGCAGGTCGGTCAGCGGTGGCTGGCCGAGCGCCCCGCCTGAGCCCTCACACATCCAAGCACCGGCGATGGCGGCGCGAATCCGCCCCGCGTCGCAGAGTTCGACCCCAGTGGCCGGATTCTTGCGACTCGGGGCGGATTCGCGAGGTTGGCCCCCGTCAGAAGCGGACCCGGCCCAGGCCTGGGATGAGCGCCTGCCACCCGTCAGGTGTCTGACCCGGGGCAACGACGGTCCTCGCCGCAGCCACCGGGTCGAGGACTCCGGCAGTGTGGCGCACCTTGGTGATCCGGGCACCGGCGCCGGCTGGGCGCCCGGCTGACACGCGGGAAGCGAGTTCGGCGTACAGCCCGGGGACAGGCGCTCCGGTCACCAGGTGGACCTCGGCCGCGGTGTCGAGTCCGGGCCAGCGCCGGACCATCGCGGGATCGGTGGTCAACACATCGGCTGCCCGCACGATGTCGTACACCCGGCCGGCGGCGAGACTGTCATCCAGCCAGAGCAGGTCGTGGCTGAGCTTCGACAGGTGGCTGCGGACGCTGCCCGCCTCGACGTTCCCCCGGGCCCGGACGGCCAGCGCACCGGTGCCACGCACGTCGAGCACAAGGCACGGCCCGGCTGCCGGACCCGCCACCAGGTCGTCGTCGAGTCCGGCAGCGGCGGTGGCCGTCCCGTCGTCCAGCAGCACCAGGGTCAGCACCGGCTCGGTGGTCGATCCTTCGGCCTGCAGCGGTGGCAGCAGCACTCCGGCGGCGTACAGGTCGGTCTCGCTCTTCCAGAACAGGCGCGGCTCGGCCTCGTCGCCGATCCACCGCACATCCGCGTGGGCCGGAACCTCACGCGGGCCGAGCACGCGATCGGTCAACCAGGCAACGGGATCCGGCACGTCGAGGGGCTCGGATGCCCCACGGGTGATCAGGTCAGTGATCGACACCGACTCGGGGCGGTCGGCGATCAGCAGCCCCTGTGGACCGGTCCAGGCCTGCTCCTCCGGCAGCGGTACGTGTGGGCCGACTGCGGGTGCCGGTGCGGGCAGCCCGAACACGTCGGCGAAGAAGGCGGCCGATGCGGCGGCAAGTTCGTCGTTGTAGGAGTGGGTGCCCTCGGCAACCGTGCACGACAAGGCCTCCGGCGCTCCGAGGGTGGTGAAGGCTCGACCGGCGTGGGTGATCGATTCGCGGGTCCCGTCGATCACGAAGAAGTCCGAGGAGACCGCCAGCACGCGCACCGGCCGCGGGGCCATCACGGCCAACAGGTCACCATGATCAACTCCGGCGGTGGTGCCACCGAGCAGGTGCTGTTCGGGGTCCTGCAACTGCCCGGTCCGCTGGTAGGCCAGCCGGGAGGTGACGTACGTCCCCGGCGCGGCCGCGGCGAGCCTCGGCTCGAGCGCCATCGCGATCGTGGTCTGGGTGCCGCCACCGCTGTTGCCGGTGACGCCGATCCGCTCCGAATCGATCTCCGGCATCGCGTCCAGCAGGTCCACCGCGCGGATCAGGTCGGCCACCATGTACGACATCAGCGACCGGCCCTGCCACCACAGCGGGATCCCGGTGCGGAAGTGCTCCTCGACACCCCACCCGCGGCTGGTGTCCCGGTCATGATCGGTTGAACCGATCCGCTCGCCCTGGCCGTGCGGGTCGACCGCCAGCACCGTCAACCCGGCGGCGGCGAGGGTGTTGCAGACGATCTGGTAGCGCGCACCACCCTTCGCCTCCCGCATGTGACCACAGGCGAACACGACGGCCGGGCCCGGCGCCGTCGCGGTCGCGTGGCCCGGCGGACGGTGCAACAGGGCCGACACCAACACCCCGGGCAGCGACTCGAAGACGATCCGCTCGACCTCGACTCCCCCGGTCTGCTCCCCGGGTCGTGCCGGCACCGGCTCGCGATGCACGACCACCGGCGGTTCGGTGGGCAACTCGGGCAGTCCACCGATCCCGGCGAGCACGGCTGCCCGGATCCGTGCCTGATGTGCCCGGACCTGGTCGGGGGTGTCCCACGGTTCGGCCGACCACGCGGCGACCGCGGCCTCCGTACGGCGTCGGACGTGCCGTTCGAGGTCGACCGACGGGTCGGCGTACCCGTCGAGTTCCGGTCCGAATCCCTTGATCCTCATGCCAGCCTCCGCGCTGTCCGACGTGGTGGCCCCGCCAACGGCGCGAGCCAGACTGCTGTCACAGCAGCGAAGCGGACTCCGCGTCCAGGAACAACGTGGCGTTGCCGACGGTACGCAGGTAGGTCGCCGGGCAGGCGGTGCTGATCTCGTCGTTCAGCGCGGCGCGGACAGCCTTCGCCTTGCGCTGCTCGGGAGCCGACACGACCACCGTTTCGGCCTGGACCAGGGCCGGGATGGACAGCGAGATCGCGTACTGCGGCACCGAGGCGTCGTCGGGGAAGTGACCCTCCCCGACCTGCTGTGCGCGCGACTCCGCGTTGAGCGTGATCACGTTCGCCAGCCGCGGGTCGTCGAACTTCGCGTCGTACGGCTCGTTGAACGCGAGGTGCCCGTTCTCCCCGATCCCCATGCAGGTCAGGTCGATCGGCGCCTCCCGCAGCAGCGCCTCGTAGCGTGCGCACTCCTCCTCCGGGTCGGCGTTCCCGTTGATGTAGTGCATCTGCTTGACGCCCAGGCCCTCGGCGACACGCTCGCGCATCCAGCGGCGGAAGCTGGCCGGATGGTCGTCGGAGATGTCGAGGTACTCGTCCATGTGGAAGGCGGTCACCTTGTCCCACGCGATGTCGTGGTCGGCGAGGGCCTCCATCAACGGGAACTGTGAGTTCCCGGTGGCAAGGATGGCGCGCGCCTCACCCCGTGCCGCGATGGCCGCGTTCAGGGCGTCGGCGACCACGGCGGCGGCGTCCCGGCCGAGGTCGGCGGCGGTGTCGTTGATTCGTACGGTCAGTTCCCCGGCCTGGAGCGTCCGGGGCGATGTGTCACTGGGCGAGGTCATGGCGACACCATACTGCAAGTGCAGCAAGTTGCAGGCTTCCGTACCGGAGGGGCCACGCTCCCGAGCTTGTCGAGGGGCCCCGGACGTCTCGACGGGCTCGACGGGCGTACAGGCTCGACGGGGGTACAGGCTCGACAGGCGTACAGGCTCGACAGGCGTACAGGCTCGACAGGGCTTACGGGTCAGGTGACCGGACTCTGGGTCGAGCTGCGAATGACGAGTCGGGTGTCGAGGCGGCGGGTGGCGGGACCGTGGCTCTCGCCGCGCTCGATCAGGTCGCTGATCGTGTCGACAGCGATCCGGCCGGCCTCGGTGCCCGGTACGTGCACGGTGGTCAGGGCCGGGTAGGACATCCCCGACATCGGCGAGTCGTCGATGCCCAGCACACTGATGTCGGAGCCCACCTTCAGGCCGCGTTCGGAGATCCGCACCATCACGCCGAGGGCGATCATGTCGTCGTAGGCGATCACGGCCGACACCTTGGCCGCCACCACCAGGTCGGCCGCCCGGACCCCGGACTGCACCACCGGCTCGAACGGGCCGAACTCGACCAGCTCGACGCCCAGATCGGCGGTGGCCGCGGCCACCGCGTCCCGGCGCAACCGGTTGGACCAGGACCGCTTCGGGCCGTTCAGGTACGCGATCCGCTGGTGCCCGAGCGCAGCGAGGTGCTCCACCGCCTCCCGCATCCCGTCGGCGTTGTCGATCACGACGCTGGGCATGCCCTCGACGAGCCGGTTGACGAACACCACCGGGGCCAGTTGGCCGTACTCGACCAGTTCCTCGTCGGTGGCCCGGGGAGAGACCACGATCAGACCGTCCACCCGGTCACGCAGGATCCGCGCCAGCCCGAGCTCGTCGTCGGGATGTTCGTCCAGGTCGGCGATCATGATCGCCCGCCCCTTGGACAGGGCCCGGGACTGGGCAGCCTTGATGATCGGCGGGAAGAACGGGTTCACGATGTCGGGGACCAGCATGCCGATCACGCCCCGGCCGACCGCCCGGGAACGGCTCATCCCTGGCACCTGGTAGCCGAGCTTCTGCGCGACCTGCTGGATCCTATCGCGGGTCGCCTCGTTGACGAGGTCAGGGTTCGACAGGGCACGCGAGACCGTGGAGGTCGACACCCCGAGCTCGGCGGCGATGTCTGCCAGCGTGACGCCCATGACACTTCCCTTCCGTTGCGTCCCACCCCGGACGGTGCCGTGGCGGATTTCTCGTGGCGGCCAACGTACTGCAACCCGGCCAGCCACCGAAAGCATCGTCGCTCAGGCTGGCAACACCTTGCCACGACGCGACCGTGATCGACTGCAATGCTTTGCGGTCTTGCTGCAGCGGAGCTGGGTTCACACCGACCGAGTCATCGCCCCGCCGGACGTCCGGCATTTTGTCCGGGTATTGACCGTGTTCCCGCACGATCGCTACCGTGGTGGCGACAAGCGGGGGCGACGCAGCCTCGACCGGGGAACGGGCAGCGTCCAGAGACAAGGCGGTTTCATGTCCGAAGGACTTTCCATGCCGACGACGCACGCGTCCGAATCCCACCGGCCCGGCACCTTCGGGCGCCGCACCCTGTTGCGCGCGGGCGCCGTGGTGGCGGTGGGCGGCACGGTGCTGAGCCGATTCCCCGGCACCGCACACGCCGCACCGGCGGTCGGTGACAACCTCGTCCCCAACGGCGACTTCGAGACGCTGAACGCAGCCGGCTTCCCGACCGGCTGGGGCCAGTTCAACACGGCGTTCCCGGTCACCGCGGTGAACGATCCGGTGCACGGCGGGTCGGTCGCGGTCCGCATGTCCGACCCGGACGGGACGGCCAGCAGTGGCCTGCGCAGCCAGGTGTTCCCGGTGACGCCGGGCCGCCCGTACCTGGCCACGGCCCACGTCGTGGTCTTCTCCGGAGCACCCCAGCTCTACCTGGAGTGGCGCAGTGCCGGCGGTGCCCGGATCGGGGTCACCACCGCCACCGCCGTCGAGTACGACGGCTGGCAGGTGATCGCCGTGCGAGACATCGCTCCCGCCGAGGCGACCCGGGCCTCGGTGCTGCTCTACAGCTCGTCGGTCAACGCCGGCGTCGCCGTCTTCGACGACGTCGCCATGGTGGAGGCCTCGACCGAACTGGGCGTCCCCAACGGTGACTTCGAGTTGGTCAGCGGTGAGGCCCCCACGTTGTGGAACCAGCTCAACCCGGCGATCCCGTACCACGCCTCACACGAGCACGTACGCGGCGGCAGCCACGCGGTGCACCACGGCCACGACTCCTGGACCACCAAGGGTGGTCTGCGGAGCAGCCGGATCCCGATCACGCCGGGGACGCAGTACCGCGCCACCGCGCAGGCGTACAACGCCCAGGGCAACCCGATGCTCGGGCTCGAGTTCTGGGACGCCCAGGGCACCCGGCTGACCGCCCCGTACGGCCTGCCCGGCAAGCGCAGCCTCGACTGGCAGCCGGTGGACGTGCTCGCGACCGCGCCGATCGGTGCGGTGACGGCCACCGTGCTGCTGTACTCACTCACCGTCCCGACCTCGACCTGGTTCGACGACGTGGTCATCGAGGAGGTACCGCCCACCCCCGACCGGGAGTTCCGGCTGATCCATCCGGCCCACCCGCGGTACAACCTGGCCGCCGGTGACGTCACCCGGTTGCGCCAGCTCAAGGACAGCACCGAACCCAACCCGCTCGGTGTCGTCGGCAAGGAGTTGTACGACCAGATCGTCGGGCGGGCCGACGCGTTCGTCGCCGAGACCTCGTTCTCGGTCAGCTACTACAACGGCTACCGGGTCACCTATGACTCCCCGCCCACCCAGCCGGCGCCGATGCCTCCCCCGCCCGGGTTCACCGGCAAGTACCCGTACTGGTCGGGGTTGGGCAAGGCGATCGCCGAGCGGGTGGACACGCTCGCCGCGGCGTACACGCTGACCGGCCGGACCGACCTGGCCGACAAGGTGGTCAGTTACCTCGACACCCTGGCCGGTTGGGTGCAGTGGAACGACCCGCAGTTCGGTGCGCGGGCCGACCAGTTCACCGGTTACGTCACCCAGAGCCTGCTCGCCGCGTACGACCAGGTCCATGATCAACTCACTCCCGACCAGCACGAGCGGTTCATCGAAACCGTGTCCAGCAAGGGACTTGAGCTGGTGTACGAGGACACCGTGCCCGGTGGTGGGCAGATCGGTGCGACCGCCCCGACGCTCGCCCTGGGCGGTCTGGTGATGCTGGGCGAGGACTCCCGGGCCGAGCGCTACCTGACCCGCGCCTGTGAGGTCTTCGAGTCGTGGCTCGATGCGCGGATGGAGTCCGGCTCGAACGAGGGCTTCAGCTACACCGCCTACTCGTCCAACGCGATGGTCCGTTCGCTGGCCGCGCTCGCCCGGGTCACCGGCGACACCTCATTGAGCCGACACCCCTTCTTCACCGACCTGATGTGGCGGTGGCTGGTGTACGCGGCCGCCCCGCCCGCCGGGTACGCCTCCTACTCCGACGCGCTGGCCAAGGGGTACGCCGGCACCACCTTGCACTACATGAACCGTGAGCTGGGCAACGGGTACGCAGGTTGGCTGCTGCGCGAGGCCGACCACACCAGCAGTTGGCCGGCGATGGACCAGCTGTACGGCTACCAGGCCGACGCACCCGTTCGGACACCGGACGACCTGCCCCACAGTGGCCTGGTTGCGGAGGTCGGGTTGGCGAGTCTGCGTTCGGGTTGGGCGGTCGAGGACAGCCTGCTCACCGTACGCGCGATCGACTCCGCCTTCGGTCACAACCACTTCGACCAGAACAGTGTCCAGCTCGCCATCGGCGGTGCGTGGATCGGTCGTGACCCGGGTTACCAGGACCTCGGCACCAGCGGACCGACCGCCGTGTTCAGCCAGCGCACCGGCCACAGCACGATCCTGCTCGACGGTGACTCCCAGGACCAGCTCGGCCAGGGCGAACTGTCCGGATTCTTCGCCGGCACCGACTTCGGCCACGTCGTCGGCACCGCGCCCGGAAGCTACGTCACCCCGGCGGTGTCGCAGTTCGACCGTCGGGTGGTGCGGATCGGTCGGAACCGGTACGTGATGATCGACCAGCTGGCCGCTCCCGAAGCCCACGACTGGGACTGGGTGATGTTCCACGGCCCGCTGTACGGCCACGCCGTCGACGGGGCGGCGCGCCCGGTCGACCAGGCAGTCGCCGGGCAGGAGTTCCATGTCCACAACGGACATGCGCAGTTGTGGGGGTGGTCCGGCGGTCAGGGAACGCGCACCGTCACCTTCGCCGTCACCCCGGGCGCGGAACAGTACGGGGTGCAGACCCGCATCCGCTCCACCGACACCGAGCAGACCCACTTCCTCACCCTGCTGGAGGCTGCTGCGGTCTCCGACGAACACCACCTGCTCGCCGAGCAGTTGGTCGCCGCGGTCGTCGACACCGGCGGGCCGACGCCCGGAACCCCTGTCCGTACGGAGAATGCGGGCACCACCTACCTGACCTACTCCGGTGGTGCCGGCGGCTGGATCGACGTCAAGGTCGACATCGCGGTCGCCGGGGATCATGTGATCGACACGATCTTCATGACCAGCTACGGGTACGGCCAGACCGCGCTGTCGGTGGACGGCCAGCCGTTGGGCGGGTCGTACGACCCGGCGTTCTTCGGGCTGGTGCCCGGCAACACGTTCCGCCACGGCACGGTCCACCTGACCGCGGGTGAGCACGTGCTCCGCTTCCGCAACACCGGCGCCAGCACCAGTGGTGGCACCGCGATGGCGATCAGTTCGGTCCGGGTGATCCCGGCCGCGACCGCCGACGCCGTGGCCGACAACGGGTTGAGCTCGCGCAACCTGGTCGGCAGCAACGTGATCGGCATCCTCACCGACGCCGACGTCGACATCCGCAAGGCGACCCTCGGCGAGGACGCCGACGCCGCATGGCAGGTCGAGTGGGTCGCCCAGCGGACCGGTGGCACCGGCACCTACCGGTTGGACGACGCCGCCGGCGCGACGACACTGGTTGCCGATGCGGACTTCGTCGTCGCCCAGCTCACCCGTGGCCGTGGTGCCCGGGCGCTGCACCGCCTGGGCGCGATCAACGCCACCACCGTGACGATCGGTGACCTGGTGCTGCTGGCCTCGGACCGGCCGGTCGACGTCGCCCTGGCGACGGCCACCGCACCCATGACCGAGCTGACCGTTCGGGCCACCGAGGCCGGCACGGTCAGGGTGTACGCATCCCGTCCGCGTCGGGTCACCGTCAACGGGATCCCGGCCCGGTTCGGCTACCGGGCCGCCGAGGCGGCGGTCAGCCTGTCGGTGCCGGCCGGTACGTCGACCGTCGTGCTGAGCGTCTGAGCTGCGACCCGAACTGGTGGAGGGGCGTCTCGACAAGCTCGACGGGCGTGATGCGGCTCGACGGACGTGATGCGGATGTCGCCATCGGCTGGCGGTGAGGTAGGGGGCGTGCGAGGCTCTCACGGGTCATGTCCACCGCTCAGGAGTGTCCCTGAATGTCTGCCGCCACGCCCACGGCCGAGGCCCTGGTCCAGCCGTGGCGAAGCATCGATCGGTGGTACGCCCGTTTCCATGCGCCGCTGGCCGTCCTGGCCCTGGTGTTGACGTTCCTGCCGTACTACGGACAACGCTCCCCTGACACTCGCCAGCACGGCAACCTGTGGCAGGAGGTGATCCGCAGCGGCAGCGCCATCGATCTGTTCGCCCTCGTCCTGATGCTGCTGATCGTGCTGCTGCTGGCGCTGGCAGCCCTGGAGCGACTCCCCGCGGCCACCCTGCTGGTTCTCGCGGGAGTCGCTCTGGTGCTCGGCCTGATGCTGGTGGTGCCGCCCGGCTACCGGGAGCGACCGCCGTTCACCCAGGCCGGTGTGGTCGACGTCGTGCTGTTGTTCACCGTCACGGCGTTGGCCCTGGCCCAGGCCGTCCACGGTTTGGTGCTGAAGGCCACCAGGTGACACCCGGCCGGTGATGATCACCGGAAGTTGATCACGCCAGTCGTCGGCCATCGCGGACGACCGCGGTCAAGCGTTTGAGGGCGGTCGGGTCCTGCCGCGGGTCGTCGTCGGTCAGCACCAGGTCGGCCGGTGCTCCGGGTGTCAGTTCGGCCGGTGCGCCCAGCCACCCCCGGGCCCACCAGCTGGCCGCACCCAACGCCGTGCCGGCCCCGGCCACCCGCGCCAGCAGGGCCACCTCGTCGGCGATCGTGCCGTGGGGTCGCAGGCCGCCTGCGTCCGACCCGGCAAGCAGGCCGATCCCTGCGTCCACACACTTTCCGACGGTGTCGAAGCTCCGGTCGTACAGGTCGCGCATGTGCTTGGCGTACGCCGGGAACTTCTCCTCCCCCTGCGCGGCGAAGGTCGGGAAGTTGTCGATCTGCACCAGGGTCGGGTCCAGCACGGTCCCCTGGGCCGCCATCGCGGTGATCACCTCGTCGGTCAGCCCCGTCCCGTGCTCGACACAGTCAACGCCGGCGGCCACCCAGTCGGCGACGGCCTCCTCGGCGAACGTGTGCACAGCCACCCGTGCCCCCAACTCGTGGGCGCGAGCGACCGCGGCGACCACCACGTCGGTCGGCCACAAGGGCGCCAGGTCTCCCAGCCCGCGGTCGATCCAGTCGCCGACCACCTTCACCCAGCCGTCCCCGGCGGCGGCCTGCCGCTCGACCTCGGCGACCAGGTCGTCGGGCTCCACCTCGACGGCGTAGTTGCGGATGTAGCGGCGGCTCCGGGCGATGTGCCGACCGCACCGGATGATCTTCGGCACGTCGTCGCGGGCGTCGAGCCAGCGGGTGTCGGTCGGCACTCCGGCATCGCGGACCAAAAGCACCCCCGACGCCACGTCGGTCCGGGCCTGGCTGATCGCGGTCTCCCGGTCGACCGCACCGTCGGGTCCGAGCCCGATGTGGCAGTGGGCGTCCACCAGGCCGGGCAGTACGTACGCACCGGGCACCGTCTCCGCACCGCGGACCGGGCTGTCGGTGATCAGGCCGTCGGTGACCCACAGCTCCCGGGACTCCTCCGCGGGCAGGACGGTCGCACGCAGGTGCAGCGGTCGGGACTCGGTCATCGGCTGGCCCATCGACTCATCGTAGGCGGTGGTCGACCTTGGTCGCCGGTCAGGCGTGGGCCGCCAGCCAGGCGTCTCGCGCCGCGACACCGATGGCCGGGTCGTCCATCGTGATGCCGCACCAACCCTGCTCGAGGACGGCCGCCACCTCGACCGCCTCGCGGATCACCCAGGTGCAGGTACGACCTCCTCGGGCCCGGTAGGCGGTGACCGCCGGTTCATCGGCCAGTTCACGGTGCACCAACACCACGTACCGGTCGTCGGCAGGCTCGGTCGCCGGAGTCGCGTGCTCGGCCAGGCCGCGCAGCAGCTTCTCCCGCTCCGTGGCGCCCGAGATCAGTCCGACGCGCCACGGGCCGTCGGCGGCGAGTGCTGTGGTGACGACGTCGTAATGGAAGCTGGTGATCGTGACGCCGGCCACGTGCGGGGCGGTGCGGGCCAGGGCGAGGACCCCGGCGAGCGCGGCCGGATCCTTGATCTCGACCTGGAAGTCGACGTCGGGGAACGCCTCCCACACCTCCCGGAGCTCCGGCACTCGTTCCCCGTTCCCGGCGTCGAGGGAGCGCACCTCCGCCCACGTCAGGTCGGCAACGGCGCCGGTACCGTCGGTCGTCCGGTCGACCGTCGCGTCGTGCATCACGACCAGGTGGCCGTCGCGGCTCACCCGGACGTCGAACTCCAGTTGGTCGGCACCGTCGGCGACGCCGCGCCGGAAGCCGGCCAAGGTGTTCTCCGGCGCCACCGCCATCGCGCCACGATGTCCGGCAATGACCAGTCCTCGTTCACTCACGTGCGGGCCTCCGGTGTGTTTTGAGTGCTGTGGGGAACTGTGTGTCCTGCGCTGTGGGAACTCGGCCACGCTGTCACAACGCGATCGGGATCACCCCTTCAGTGATGGCGAATCCCAGTCGTTGGAACACGACCCTGACGCCGCCACCGCACTCTGGGTCACGAACATGCGGCACGAGCTCATCATGGAGGACGGCCAGCCACCAAGCGTGGCCCACACGGATGGGCATCAGGTGTTCCGTGCCTGCAAGGTCATCGCAACACAAGCGAGTCCACAGGTTGTCCCGTGAGCTCGGCGATGAGGTCGAAGTCCTTGTCCACCGCCAGCACCGTCAGCCCGGTCTTCTCCGCAGTGGCGGCGATGAGGAGGTCCGGGATGGACGGTGCACGGTGCCGACCACGGTCAGCGAGCAGCATCTGCACCTCTTCCGCACGACTTTCGATGGCAGGAGTGATCCGCTCGACTGGCATCAGAGAGAGCGGTGGTCGACGAAATCCCTCCCGACCTTCACTTCCCGTTCGTGCCGAGTACCCGAGCTCAAGGCGTGTGATCGTCGAGATCCGAACGAGCCCGCGGTCGATCCTGCGCTTCCAGGTCTCCGTTTCGGCAGCCTGATCGAGTTGGAGCCTGACAAGAGCAGACTTGTCGATGAGCCAGTTCGTCACCGCCACGCGTCGGCCATGACGTCGGGGTCTGCGAGGTCAGCGAAGATCTGCCCGGACCGCTTCCAGTCCTCGTCACTCGTCTTCGTCGTCGGCCGGGGTGCGTCGCCCTCCAGTCTGCGGCGCAGGTACTCGTTGCGCGACAGGCCCAGCTCCGCAGCACTTCGGTCGATCCGAGCGACAGTCTCGTCGCTGAGTCCACGAATCAGCACGTTCGTCATGACAACCACCTCCAGATTTCGGCGACATCATGATATCACCGAGGGTCACGCGGTGGCCCCACCCGCATCACGTCGTCCCGTCGCCCGGTGACCACCCGCCCCTACAGGGCGATCGTGATCATCTCTTCGGTGGTGACGAATCCCTGCCGTTCGTACAGCCGACGAGCACCGTCGTTGGTGCCGAAGACGTGCAGGGCGAGGACGGCCGCGCCACGGTCGCGTGCCGCGTCGGCCGCGGCGTGCAGGATGGCCTCACCGTGGCCACGACGCCGGTGGTCGGGCAACACCTCGATGTCATAGATGAACGCCTGGTCTGCCGGCCGGCCGACTCCGTTGAGCGTCAACCATAGAATCCCCACCTCCACCTCGTCGACGACGGCGGACCACAACCAGTGGCCCTCCGTTTCCCGTCCGTCGGGCAACAGGGCCTCGTGCTGCTGGGTGGATGCGGCCACCGCCGCGGCCGGATCGGTGACCACGCCGGCCTTCACCAGCTCGTCGGCGTAGTGCTGGACTCCCCGTGCCCGGTAGGCATCGAACTGCTGCCGGGTCATCGGCACGAGCAGGACGACCGAGCTCGGTCGTTGTTCAGGGGCCGGCTGTTGATCATGGGCCAGGTCGAGCACCATCCGGACACCCGCCACGTCCACCGCCCTGTCGACCGTGAACGCCGCGGTGGCCGCGTCGCCCGCCCAGCGGCTGGTGCGCAGGCTCGTGGCACCGTCGCCTCGCAACCGGCTCACCACCAGATCGACCAGCTCGCCATGATCAACTCCACCCGGATCCACCGCGACCAGGGTGGCGACGGCCTCGCCGCCGGCATGTCGCAGCCAGACCCAGCCGGACTGTTGATCATGGTCGGACGGTACGACCCGCCAGATCCGGTGAGGCGCGGCGAGTTGGCCGTCGACGAACACGTCGCCCAGCAGGCCGCCGACCTGGGCCATCGCATCGTCGCGACGTTGCCCACCCTCGATCCGCTGCGCGAGCAGGCGTTCCCGGACACGCGGCCACCAGGCCTTGAGGTCCGCCGTCGGCTCCAGGGTCAGCACCGAACGGTCGATCTACTTGCCCTGCTTGAACATCTTCTGCAGGTCGGGCGGCAACTGGAAGTCACCCATCGCCCGCTGCAGGTCCTCGGGCGACATCGTCGACGGGTCGAGGTCCTGGCTCCCGAAGGCCGCCGCCGGATCGACCGGTTGCTGCTGTTCGGCCGGCTGCGGACCCTTGGCCCGCTTCGCCGGGTTGCCCGACACCTTCTTGCCGCCCTTCTTCGCCTTCTTCGCCTGCGGCTTGCGGGGGCCGCCGCCACCACCGCCGCCCGGCATCCCCGGCATCCCGGGCATGCCCGGCATCGAGCCGTTGGCCAGCGAGTTCATCATCTTGCGGGCGTCGGTGAACCGCTTGACCAAGCTGTTGACGTCGGAGACCTCGGTGCCGGAGCCCTTCGCGATCCGGGCGCGGCGCGAACCGTTCAGGATCCCCGGGTCGGCCCGTTCGGCCGGCGTCATCGAGTAGATGATCGCCTCGATCTTGTCGACCTCGCGCTCGTCGAAGTTGGCGAGCTGGTCCTTCATCTCGCCCATCCCCGGCAACATCCCGAAGACCTTCGACAGCGGGCCCATCCGGCGTACGGCCTGCATCTGCTGGAGGAAGTCCTGCAGCCCGAACTCGGTGCCCTTGCCGCCGGTGATCTTGGCCGCGGCCTTCGCCGACTCCTCGGCGTCGAAGGTGGCCTCGGCCTTCTCGATCAGGGTGAGCATGTCGCCCATACCGAGGATCCGGCTGGCCATCCGGTCGGGGTGGAACAGGTCGAAGTCCTCGACCTTCTCACCCGAGCTGGCGAACATGATCGGCTTGCCGGTCACCCGCGCCACCGACAGTGCGGCACCACCGCGGGCGTCACCGTCGAGCTTGGTCAGCACGACCGCGTCGAAGCCGACCCCGTCGGCGAACGCGTTGGCGGTGTTGACCGCGTCCTGGCCGACCATCGCGTCGACGACGAACAGCACCTCGTCGGGCCGGACGGCGGACTTGATGTCGGCCGCCTGCTGCATCAACACCTCGTCGACGCCGAGTCGGCCGGCGGTGTCGACGATCACGACGTCGTACAGCTTCTGCTTGGCGTGCTCGACCGAGGAGCGGGCCACCTCGACCGGGTCACCGACACCGTTGCCGGGCTCCGGGGCGTACACGTGGATCCCGGCGCGCTCGCCGACCACCTGCAGCTGGTTCACCGCGTTCGGGCGTTGCAGGTCGGCCGCGACGAGCAGCGGGGCGTGGCCCTGGCCGCGCAGCCACTTGGCCAGCTTGCCGGCCAGCGTCGTCTTGCCGGCGCCCTGCAGGCCGGCCAGCATGATGACCGTCGGCGGTTGCTTGGCGAAGCGGAGCTCACGGGTCTGGCCACCGAGGATCTCGATGAGCTCCTCGTTGACGATCTTGACGACCTGCTGGGTCGGGTTCAGCGCGCCGTGGAGCTCAGCGCCCTTGGCGCGCTCCTTGATCGCAGCGACGAACTCCTTGACCACCGACAGGTTGACGTCGGCCTCCAGCAGCGCGATGCGGATCTCGCGGGCGGTGGCGTCGATGTCGGCGTCGGTCAGTCTGCCCTTGCCCCGCAGGTTCTTGAAGGCAACCGACAGCCGGTCGGAGAGGGTGTCGAACAACGTGGATCCTCAGGGTCGGGTCAGCTCGGGTCGCCCCAGCCTACCCGTGCGGCAGCACCCGGGCGAGGTTCTCGCCCTCCACCAGCCGCAGTTCTGCCTCGTCGAACACCCCGTACGAGGCGAGGTCGACCTGGGAGGCGAAGGTCTGTCGGTTCAACATCGGCACGTAGTCACTGCCCCAGACGAGACGTTCGGCGCCCAGTTGCTCGCGCAGGTGCTGCAGGTACGGCTTCGCCGACGGGAACGGTGCCTGCTCGTCCGGCCCGGCGGTCGCGTACTCCCCCGACGACTTCACCAGCAGCCGCGGTACGGCCCGCGCCGCGGCCACCACCGGGGCGAGTCGCTCCTCGACGCTGCTCCCGGGGCCCCGGGCCGGCAGCCCCAGATGACTGAGCAGCACCGTCGTGTGTTGCAGCGAAGCCAGCCGGGGCGTCAACGCGGCGAGCTCGCCCGGATCGATGTTGAGGCTGAGCACCGAGCCGCCGTCGAGGTCGTCCCAGACCTGGTCAGGCAGCTCCGCCCAAGCGGCCCCCGCCCCGGGCTGCTGCACGTACGCACTCCACCCGGCCGCACCGGCGTCCCGCAGTTCGCGGGCATGCGTCGGGTTCGCGGTCACCGCGGCCAGGTCGACGAAGGCGAGCGGGACGATCCAGTCGTGGTTGGCCGCCAGCCGGGTGATGTAGGCGTTGTTTCCGACGTGGGCCGGGTTCCCCTCGAAGCCGACCACCACAGCACGACCGATCCCGTGCTCGGCCCGGAGGCCTTCGTACGTGGCCAGCTCCTGGCCGGCCTCGGTGTCGCTGCGGAAGCCGTGCTCGAACAGGTGGATGTGGCTGTCGTGGCGGGTACCGCCGCCGGCCACCTCGGTCATCGGGTGAACACCGACCCGCGGAGGTGGGACAGCAACGGCGAGGCCATCATCGCCAGCGCCCGGCCGACGTCGGCGGGCTGGACCGCCTTGTCCATGAAGCCCTGGGTGACCGACGGGTCGGCCCCGTGCTGCTCACCGACGGCCAACGACCTGCGGACCAACGGGGTGTCGACCGCGCTCGGCATGAAGTTCATCACCGACACGTTGTGCTTCTTCAGGTGCTCGTTCAAGGTGATCACCAGACCGTTCACCCCGCCCTTGCTGGAGCCGTACGGGATCGAGCTGCTGGGGCCGGTGACACCGGCGGGCGAGCCGACGATGACCATCCGTCCGGCCTCGGCGGGCACCATCACCCGTGCACAGGCGCGCGCGACCAGGAAGCTCCCGATCAGGTTGACGTCGACGACCTTGCGGAACGACTCCTCGCTCAGCTCGCGCAGGTCGGTGCGCGCCTCCAGGGTGATGCCGGCGACGTGCAGCAGGACGTCGAGCCCGCCGAGGGTGTCGGCGGCCTTCGCCACGGCGGCCTCGACACCGTCGGCGTCGGTGACGTCACAGTCGAGGGCGACGGCGCCACCGAGCTCGGCACACGGGCCGGCGTCACGGTCGAGCAGCGCCACGGCAGCCCCGTGGGCGATCAGGAACTCGGCGGTGGCGCGGCCGATGCCGCTCGCTGCACCGGTCACCAGCACCTTGCGTCCCTGCAATCCCAAGTCGTCCATCAGGCCATTACGGACGCAATACCTCAAGTCTGTCAAGGCGGCCGCCCCGATCACTCACATGGTGAACGGGTGCCCAGCCCCACCGCTCGCCCTTGCCCACACACCTCGGCAGCACGACGATCGCGCCACTGCTCCCCCGCCCTTGACCACCACCTCGGCCACGAACTCGCCCAAGACCTCGGCCGGACGATCCCTCGGGTAGGTCCTAGGTACGTAGTGGCCAGATACTGGACATCTTCAATAGGGCCGATTAGAGTCAATCGAACGACTTTTCTGCATCGCCATCTCCTGCGGAGGAACCACATCCATGGGCATGTTCTTGGGGCTCGCCAACGGCGACATCCCGCGTGATCCGACGGGTTTCAGTGCTGACCTCGTCAACGGCTGGGCGGAGCGCGGCATCCGCTGCCTCGCCTTCGGCTTCCCCTCGATCCCGCAGTCGGCGACCGCCGAGGCGGCCAAGGAGTTGAGGCCGCTGCTGGACGATCACGGCATCCACGTGTCGCAGTACGTCGGGGTCAACGCCAACCTCGCCTCGATCGATCCGGCCGCCCGCGCCGAAGGGCTGGAGCGGATCCGGGCCGCGATCCCGGCCGCGCAGGCCCTCGACACCACGATGATCCAGTCCGGCGCCGGCACCAACTCCCCCACCGCCACGAGTCACTACTCGCCGCACCCGGACAACTACTCCGACCGCGCGAGGGAGGGGCTGATCGAGGCGCTGTCGACGATCGCCCCGGAGATCGCCGACGCCGGGCTGCTCTACTCCCTCGAGTGCCACCTACTGACCACGATGCGCAGCGTGGAGGTGATCCGTGAGGTCCTCGACGCCGTGGACTCCGACGTGATCGTCGCCAACTTCGACCCGGTGAACATGCTCGACTCGCCGACCGCGGTGTACGACAACGCCGCCCGGATGGCGCACATGGTGGACGTGATGGTGCCGACCGACGGTCCGTCCCGCTACGGCCCCACCAGCCACATCAAGGACGTGGTGCTGCACGACAAGCTGGTGTCCCACATCGACGAGGTCGCGCCGGGCAAGGGTGTGCTCGACCTCGACGCGTTCTTCGCGGCGGCCACCAAGCTGCCGACCGGGCGGCGCAACGGCACCGCCCTCATCGTCGAACACCTCGGTCCCGACGCCTCGTACGAGGGCATCGACCTGGTCCGGGAGGCCGCCATCGCCCGAGGGGTGGAACTGCTGTGAGCCAGACCATGACGCGCGAGGACCGTCGGACCTTCGACCCGGCGGCCCTGATCGAACTCCGGCGCCACCTCCATGCGAACCCGGAGTTGCGGTTCACCGAACGGGAGACCCAGGCCCACCTGCAGCAGCTGCTCGGCGGCCTCGAGGGGCTGGCGATCGAGCCGATCGCCGAGACCGGACTGCTGGTGCACCTGCCCGACCGCGGCCCCGGCCCGTCGGTGCTGCTGCGCGCCGACATGGACGCCTACCCCGTCACCGAGACCAGCGGGGTGCCGTTCAGCTCCCGCCGCGACGGCGTCGCCCACATGTGTGGCCACGACATCCACATGACCATCCTGGTCGGCGTGATCGACGCACTGCTCAGCGCGCCGCCGTCGGCCGGTCGGGTCACCGCCCTGTTCCAGCCGGCCGAGGAGATCCCGTACGGCCAGGCCTCCGGCGCGGCCACCGTGGTCGCCACGGGCCGCCTCGACGACCACTACGACGCGGTGCTCGGACTGCACGTGTGGCCCGACCTGCCCGGCGGCACGGTCGGCGTCAACAGCCCCATCTCGATGGCGGCCAAGGACGCCTTCCAGATCGAGGTCCGCGGCGTCGGTGCGCACGTCGCCTCGGCCTACCGGGGCCGCGACGCGATCCTGGCCGCCAGCTCGTTGGTCACCTCGCTGCACGCCTCGATGAACCGGCGTCGGGCCGCTCCCGACATGCTCGGCTTCAACATCGGCACGATCCACGGTGGCGCCTCGCAGAGCCTGGTGGCCCCGTCGGTCGAGATGACCGGCACCATCCGGACCCACGACGACCGGGTCAGCCGGCAGATGCGCGCGCTCGTCGAGGACATCGCCGCCGGTACGGCCCGGTCGTACGACGTCGAGGTCGAGGTGACCTGGGACGGCGACATCCCGGCCGTGGTGAACCATCCGGCGCTGATCCGGGCCGCGCTCGGCCTCGCCGAGGACGGGCTGACCGTCACCGAGCTGCCCAGGTCGCCGATGACCGCGGACGACTTCGCCTGGCTGACCCGGCTCGGCCCCGGCCTCTACCTCAAGCTCGGCACCGCCACGGCGACCGACCCCGAGCCGGCGCCACTGCACTCGCCGGACTTCCTGGCCGACGAGGGCGCCATCGAGGTCGGCGTCACCGCCCTGACCACCCTGACCCGCCGGGTACTGGCCGGCGAGGTTTCCGGCCTGACCTGCGAGTCCACCACCCCTGACAATCCGATGAAGGGAACCGTGTGAGCAACACCGACGTGGCGGAGTACTACCGCCGGATGCGCCTGATCCGGCGCGTCGAGGAACGCATGATGGAACTGAAGACCGCCGGCGAGGTGCCGGGGTCGATCCACCTGTGCAACGGGCAGGAGGCGATCCCGGTCGGCTTCTGCTCGCACCTGGGTGGCAACGACTGGGTGACCGCCACGTACCGCGGGCACGGCTGGGCGCTGGCGAAGGGGACCGACGTCACCGGCCTGTTCGCCGAGGTGATGGGCAAGGACTCCGCGGTCAACGGTGGCCGGTCCGCCTCGCCGTTCCTGTCCGACCCGGGTGTCGGCTTCCTGGGCGAGAACTCGATCGTCGGTGCCGGCGTACCGATCGCGTTGGGCGCCTCGCTCACTGCGCAGCGCAAGCGCACCGGCGGGGTCAGCGTGGTCTCGATCGGTGACGGCGCCCTCAACCAGGGCAACGTCCACGAGGCGCTCAACATGGCTGCGGTGATGACGTCCCCGCTGGTGATCGTGGTGGAGAACAACGTCTACTCCGAGATGTCCCCGATCGTCGACATGGTCAAGATCGACGAACTGTCCGAGCGGGGCGCCGCGTACGGCATTCCCGCCGAGACCATCGACGGCAACGACATCGACGCCGTCGTCGAGGCGGCCGGGCGGGCCATCGGCCGCGCCCGCAACGGTGAGGGCCCCACGATCGTGGAGTGCAAGACGGCCCGCTTGGTCGGGCACTACTCCGGTGACGTGCAGCACTACCGGCCCAAGGGTGAGGTCGCCGAGGCGCGCAAGGTCGAACCGCTGGTACGGGTCCGGGAGGCCCACGGCGATCGGACGGCCGACTTCGACCGCATCGACACCGAGGTGGACGAGCAGGTGGAGGCCGCGATCGAGGCGGCCCGCAACACCCCCACTCCCGACCCGGCAACCGTGAAGGACCACATCCATGTCTGAGACCAAGACGCTGAGCTACATCCAAGGTGTCCAGCACGCGATGCGGTGGGCCCTGGAGTCCCGTGACGACACCATCTACTTCGGTGAGGACGTGGCGATCCCGGGCGGGCCGTTCGGTTCGACCAAGGGGCTGTACAACGACTTCGGCGCCGAGCGCATCTTCGACACCCCGATCTCGGAGACCGGGTTCCTCGGGATGGCGCTGGGCGCGTCGATGACCGGGCTGCGGCCGATCGCCGAGATCATGTACGCCGACTTCTTCTTCGTCGCGTTCGACCAGGTCGTCAACCAGATCGCCAACATGCACTACGCCAGCAACGGTCGGCTGACCGCACCGTTGACGATCCGGACCCAGGGCGGCTACTCCCCCGGCGCCTGTGCGCAGCACTCGCACTCGGTCGAGGCCTACCTGGCCCACACCCCGGGGCTGCGGGTGGCCGTACCCTCGAGTGCCGATGACGCGTACCAGATGAACCGGACCGCGATCCTGTCCGACGACCCGGTCATCGTGCACGAGGTGCGGATGCTCTACCCGACCAAGGGTGAGGTCCGGCTTGGGATCGACCCGGAGCCGATGGGTGGTGCCAAGGTGGTCCGCGAGGGCACCGACTGCACGGTGGTCGCGTGGTCGCGGATGGTGCACGACGCGGTGGCCGCGGCCGAGGAGCTCGAGGCCGAGGGCATCTCGGTGGAGGTCGTCGACCTGCGGTGGCTGGCCCCCCTCGACTTCGACACCGTGGCGGCGTCGCTGGGCCGAACGGGTCGGCTGGTCGTCGCCCACGAGGCGAACCTGACCGGCGGCTTCGGCGCCGAGATCGCGGCCAGGGCGGCGAGCGACTGCTTCGGTGACCTGAAGGCGCCGATTCGGCGGGTGGCCCTGCCCGACCTGCCGATGCCGGCCGCACCCGCCCTGCAGGAGGCCGTCGTGCCGAGTGCCAAGCACGTCGTGGAGGCGGTCCGTAACACGGTTTCGCACTGAATCACCCCAACCCTCCTGAATCACCGCCGTTTGGCGATAGAGTTCCCCGTTACGAAGGAGGGGTGATGATTGGACTGATCGGCCCGCGGGACTCGGTGCGCGCGATCCAGGACGTGGCGACTCGGACCGATTTCGCCGGGGAGCTGGTGCCGCGGCCGTACGAGGACGCGGCGCAGACGAGTGCGCTGGCCCGGGAGTTGTCGCACTTCTGTCAGGTGATCCTGTGCACCGGCCGGGCGCCGTACGCACTGATCGCCGACGACCCCGACGTCAGCAGCGAGGTGCAGTACATCTCGCACTCGGGCGCCGACCTGTACCACAGCATCGCGAAGGCGTTGATCGAGAACGGGGGCACGGTGCCCAAGGTGTCGGTCGACACCATGGAGGCGGCGGACACGATCTTCGCGTTCACCGAGTTGGGGTTGCCCGAGCCGGAACTGGTGGAACTGTCGGCCGACGGGTCCGGGCTGGACGCGTTGGCCGCCCAGCACCGCGCACTGCTGGCCGACGGCACGGTGCAGGCGGTGATGACCTGTGTCAGCCAGGTGTACGCCGACCTGGCGGCCGATGACGTACGGGTCTGGCGGATCAGCCACACCCGTCCCACGCTCGCCGAGGCGCTCAGCCGGGCCCATCTGGCCGACCAGCTGGTGCGGTCGCGGTCGCTGGAGCTGGGTGTGGTGCTGTTCGAGATCGACGAGGCCGAGTTGCGCAAGCTGTCATCCTTCGAGCGCGAGAACACCCGGCTGACGGTGCACCAGCACCTGCTGAAGTTGGCGCACAAGCATTCGGGGCGGCTCAACAACCTGGACGAGCGGTCGTTCCTGATGACGGTGACGCGTGGCGTGATCGAGGAGGCCATCCAGCGGGCGAAGGACAACCAGCGCTCGTTGCTGACCGAGTTCGGTGGTGAGGTACGGATCCACATCGGGGCCGGCACCGGGACCTCGTACAGCTTCGCCGAGGCGAACGCCAGGCAGGCGTTGGAGTTCACCAAGCAGCAGTCGACACCGCACGTGGTGTTCCCGGGCGGCCAGGTGGTCGCGGCCACCGCCCAGGACGACCCGGGATTCCAACTGCAGAACACCTCCGGGCCGGTGCTCGACCTGGCCTCCCGGCTCGGGATCGGCCCGCTGTCGGCCCGCCGGCTGATGAACGCACTCGGCCGCCTCGGCCACGAACCGATCACCGCCCAGCAGTTGGCGCATGCGTACGGGGTGCAGGCCCGCTCGGCCCGGCGACTGCTGGCCTCGCTGTGCGAGGCCGGGTTGGCCGCCGAGGTCGGGCTGCGGGCCCACCCCGGCGCCGGACGGCCGCAGACCGTCTACGAGGTGGACCTGTCGCAGATCATGGTCGAGACCGATTGATGACGGGGCCTTCGTGACACAAGGCTCGGGGACGGTGGCGCGCGGTCCCGTGACGTCGGCGACGCTGCGGGTCGGCGTGCTCGGTGCCGGGACGTGGGCGCCGATGCACCTCGCCGCGTTGGCCACACTGCCCGATGTCGAGGTCGTCGGGATCGCCGATCGCGACGTCGATCGCGCGGCTGCCGTCGCCGGATCGTACGGCATCGGCACCTACGTCGACGATGCCGTGGGGCTGCTTGACCGACTCCGGCCGGATGCCGTGGTGATCGTGACGCCCTCACCCACCCACCAGCCGTTCGCGCAGGCCTGCGCCGAGCGCGGGATCGCTGCCCTGGTGGAGAAGCCGGTGTGTCGGGTCGGTGAGGAGCAGGCGTTGCTGGCGGCGGCCGAGCAGGTGATCATGATGCCCGGCCATGTGCTCCGGTTCTGTGAGCCGTACGTCCGGGTCGCCGACCTCGCGGCGCAGGAGTGGGGCCCGGTGCTCGGGCTGAGCGCACAGCGGCACCGGGAGCGGGGTCACGTCACCAGCTATCCCGAGACCCACATCGTCGACCTGACCATGGTCCACGACATCGACCTTTCGCTGTGGCTGTTGGGAAGTGGCGCCGACTCGGGGACCGGTGGCCGGGTCGTGGAGGTGTCGGCGACGACGGCGTTGCCGACCGCCGCGGCCCCGTCGTTGACCCCGGGAGCGCCGCCGGCGTTGGCCCAGGCGGAGTTGCGCACCGCCGACGGACGGGTGGCCCTGTTGCGCTCGTCGTTCCTGTTGCCCGAAGGGGCCGAGGGACGTGACCTGCTCGTCGCCACCGGGCGTGGTGGCACAGAGACCGTCGCCTCGACCGATGTCGACCTGGCCGCCGGCACCGCCGCGGAGTGGCGACACTTCCTCGACGCCGTCCGCAGCGGCCGTCCGCCGACCCGGGTGACGATCGCCGATGCGGTGGCAGGACTCCAGGTCGCCGCCGCGATCAAGGCGTCCGCCGCCCGCGACGGGGAGCCCGTCTCCGTACCGGGCTGAGAGAAGGGCCCCTCGACGAGCTCGGGGGGACCGGCAAGACGCCCGTCGAGCTTGTCGAGACGCCCCTCGACAACGGCGCCTCGCGAGATCAGCGGGAGTGCGCCTCGATGAAGGGCAGGATCCCCTCCGAGGCGGCCGCTGACCACCGGTGCCGGTGCGGCATCGCCGGGAGGACCTGCTCCCGGTGTGCCCGGACGTGCAGGAAGGCCCCCAAGGCGGCGATCAGCGTCACGACCAACGCGGGGTCGATCTCGGGCCGATGGGTGGCGAACAGGTCGACCACGTCGATGGCCCCACCTGCTTCGACCGAAACACCGGACGCCACCACGTCGGCCAGCAGCAGGGCCAGGTCGGCCCACGGTGCGGCCAGTCCGGGGTGGGCCCAGTCGACGAACGACACCTCGGCAGATGTTCGACCGATCAGGATGTTGTCCGCGCGAAGATCGATGTGGCTCAACACCGCGGCCTCACCGCCGTCGATCACCTCGCACAGCGCCTCCTCCCGGTCGACCCATGCCGCCGCACGGGACTGCCACGGATCGGTCGGATCCGCCGCGATCTCCCGCCACCCGGTGAAGAACGCCGAGAGCTCGGCCGAGGTGTCCCACGGGGTGGCCGCCAGCATCGGCTGCAGCTCGGCCCACGCGGTGATCACCCACGACAGGTCCGAGACCTGCCACGGATGTCGCGGCGGCGACCCGGGGTGCGCCTCCAGCAGGTTGACCCGCCAGGTGCCTGCCGGCACCGGGACCTCGGCCGAGTCCACCAGCCGCGGGATCGTCGGATGCCTCGGCAACCGCCGGGCCTGGTCGGCTTCCTTCGTGTACATCCGGGCACCCACGGGGTTGTCGACGGCGTCGATCGCCTTCACGAACACGGCACGCTCAGCGCCGGGAACCACGGCGGCCACCCCCGTGGCCATCCCACCACGGCAGTCACGCGGCTCATCGACGAGCGGTCCGCTCCGGGCGAGGACCCAGTCCTGCACCTCAGCGGGTGCCTCGTGCCAGCGCGTACGCGCGCCGTGGAGGTAGGTGTCGGGCTGCATCGTGCCACTCCAACCCATGCCGGGCCCGTCCGGCAACCCGGTTTCGGCCGTCGCCCCTACCGCTTCGCTGTCCCGGAGCCGGGTCAGTCGGCCGCACCGCCCAGTCGCCACACCTCGCCGGACAGGACGTCCGCGTACCCGCCGAGCACCCAGAGCGCTCCGTCGTGGGACAGCAGCGAGTGTTCGTGACGGGGTGACCAGACCGATTCGGTGACCAGTTCGGTCCACGTGTCACCGTCGGGGCTCGACCACACGTCGCCGTGGTTCCCGCTCTGCTGCGAGTGACCACCCGTCACCCAGATCCGGTCGTCATGGACGGCGACGCCGGCCCACATCCGCGGCGTCCACCCGGCATCGGCGTGACGCTGCCAGTGGACGCCGTCGGCCGTGCTCCACACGTCGTTGTGGGCCGATCGAGGTTGCACCGTACCGCCGCCCAGCAGCCACAGCCGACCGGCGAACGACACGGCTTGGGCGTGGGCCCGGGCCGGCCATGGTGCGTCCGCGCACACCAGCTCCCAGGACTCCCCGTCGGCCGAGGCCCAGACGTCGTTGCGCAGGTTCGCCTCGCTGTCGTCGTAGAAGTTCTCGGTCCCGCCGAGCACCCACACGCGGTCGTCGAAGACGGCATGCGCGGCACCGACCCGAGGGGACCATCCCGCCGCCGGAGTGATCAACTCCCAGTCCCGACCATCGGCGGAGGCCCACACCTGGTTGGTGTTCGCGGCACCGGGCAGCCTGCGACCACCCATCATCCAGAGTCGTTTGTCGAACGTCACCGACACCGGCAGGTCGCTGTACTCCCACGGCGCCTGTTCAGTGATCAACTCCCAGTCACGTCCGTCGGTCGACGACCAGACGTCCCTGCCGTTGGGCTCGTCAGCAGCGTGCCAGCCACCCAGCACCCACAACCGCCCGTCATGGACGACGTCACCGTGGGAGTCGCGGGGCCGCCACGGGGCGGTCGTGATCAACTCCCAGTCGAGTGACGTCGATCGGGCATCATCAGTCATGATCAGGGTCCCCGGACGGTCGATGTGCTACTCGGTGAGCAGAGCGTCGACGAAGTCCTCGGGATCGAACGGGGCGAGGTCGTCGGCGCCCTCCCCCAGCCCGACGAACTTGACCGGCACGCCGAGCTCGCGCTGCACCTGCACCACGATGCCGCCCTTGGCCGAGCCGTCGAGCTTGGTGAGCACGATGCCGGTGACGTCGACCACCTCGGCGAAGATGCGGGCCTGGGTCAGACCGTTCTGCCCGGTCGTGGCATCGATCACCAGCAGCACCTCACCGACCGGCGCCTGCTTGGTCATCACCCGCTTCACCTTGCCGAGCTCGTCCATCAGGCCCGTCTTGGTGTGGAGCCGGCCGGCGGTGTCGATCAGCACCACGTCGGCCTCACCTTCGATCCCGGCCTTCACGGCCTCGAATGCCACGCTCGCCGGATCGGCACCCTCGTCACTGCGGACCGTCGGAACCCCGACCCGTTCACCCCAGGTGGCCAACTGCTCGGCGGCTGCGGCGCGGAAGGTGTCGGCCGCACCGAGCACCACGTCCTTGTCCTGTGACACCAACAACCGCGCCAGCTTGCCGACGGTCGTGGTCTTGCCGGTGCCGTTGACGCCGACGACCATGATCACCGCCGGGTGTTCGGGACCACGCTCGACCGCCAGGCTCCGGTCCAGGTCCGGGTTGACCAGCTTCAACAGTTCGGCGCGCAGCGTGGCGCGGGCCTCCGCGTCGTCGGCGACACCCTCCACCCGCAACTTGGTGCGCAGCGCCTCGACCAGCTCGGTGGTCGGGCCGACCCCGAGGTCGGCGGTGAGCAGCGTGTCCTCGAAGTCCTCCCAGGTGTCCTCGTCGATCTTGTCGGCCGACAGCAGCTTCAACAGCCCGCGACTGAGCGCGTTCTTCTGCCCGGCCAGCTTGCGGCGCAGCCGGACCAACCGCGACTCCGTCGACTCCGGCGCCTCCACCGACGGCTCGGCCGGCTCGACGACCTCCGGCTCGACGACCTCCGGCTCAATGACCTCCGGCTCGACCTCGGTCGGGGGCACCCCGGGGGTCGGTGGCGCGACGGTGGTGTCACGTTCCTGCTCGTCGGTGACCGGCGGCGCGGTCGTCGTCGCGGCTCCCTGTTCGGCCTCCGGCTCCGCGGGCGCCTTCTCGAGTTCGGCCGTACGCCGGTTGGTGAGCTGGCGTCGGTAGGCGAGCCCGCCGATGCCGAGGGCGATCAGCGCGACCGCGCCGAGGATGATCAGCAGCAACAAGGTGAGATCCACGGACCTCATCCTAGGCCAGCTCCCGGTGCTCGCCGGCAGTCACCGGCATGGGGGCGTCCCGACGAGCTCGACCGGCGTCCCGACATGATCCAGCAGCGTCTTGACGAGCTCGACGGTCGGGTCAGCGCTGCAGCAGGTTCTCGAACTTCTTCGGCGGCTCGGCGTCGCCGTTCAGGTGCTTGGCGTAACGGGCGAGCCGGTCGGCCAGCTCCGGATGACGTCCCTTGCCGAGGCCCTCGATCCCCAACGTGACCATGAGTACGACCGCAAGACAGAGACCCAGGATCACCAGCATCGCAATCATGATTGTCCACATGACGAAGGCGCCTTTCACAAGCTCCGAACCGGGGAAGGAGCGGCAGGATCCTCGCACGTGGAGCGAATCCCCGACCGACATGACCAAGTGTTCCAGTGGTCCACCGGTCACCCAAATGTCAAACCGCCGCCCGACTGCGATCTTGATCACACTGTGATCAGGCGGACTCCGCGTCGGCCAGTCGTTGGCTGATCACCGTCGACACCCCGTCGCCTCGCATCGTCACCCCGTACAGCGAATCGGCGACCTCCATCGTCCGCTTCTGGTGGGTGATCACCAACAACTGTGAGTTCTCGCGCAGTTCCTCGTACAGCTCCAGCAGCCGACCCAGGTTGGTGTCGTCCAGGGCGGCCTCGACCTCGTCGAGGATGTAGAACGGGCTGGGCCGGGCGATGAACAACGCCACCAGGAACGCCACGGCGACCAGCGACCGCTCACCACCGGACAGCAGTGACAACCGCTTCACCTTCTTGCCGGGCGGCCGTGCCTCGACATCGACACCGGTGGTCAGCCACTCCCCCGGCTCGGTGAGCACCAGCCGGCCCTCACCGCCCGGGAAGAGTCGCGAGAACACCCGTTCGAACGCGACCTCGACGTCGGCATATGCCTCCGCGAACACCTGCTGGACGCGTTCGTCGACGTCGGCGATGATCCCCATCAGGTCGGCCCGGGTCCGGCGCAGGTCCTCCAACTGTTCGGCGAGGAACGCGTGCCGTTCGGTCATCGCGTCGAACTCCTCGAGCGCCAGCGGGTTCACCCGCCCCAGTTCCTTCAGGCCCCGTTCGGCCCGACGCAACCGCTTGGCCTGCTCATCACGGACGTACGGCACCGGCTCCACCGGGTCGTCGTCCTCGCTGAGCGGGGTCCCGTCCTCGCGCACCAGCACCGGCACCGGCTGCTCGGGACCGTACTCGGCGACCAGCACCCCCGGTTCCAGGCCGAGCTCGGCCAGCACCTTCTCCGCCAGGGTGTCGACCCGCATCTGCTGTTGGGCGCGCGCCAACTCGTCCCGGTGTGCCGAGTCGACCAGGCCCTGCAACTCCTCGGCCAACCCGCGCGAGGCGTTGCGGGCCCCCGCCAGCGCGGCCTCGTACTCGGCCCGGTTGGTCTCGGCCGCGGTCCGCTCCTGGGCCGCCTGGGCCAACGACCGGTCGATCCGGGCGAGCAACTGCCCCGCACCCGCGCCGACCGCGCGCGCGGTCTCCGCCTCGGCCCGCATCCGTTCCGCCCGCGCCCGCGCCTTCGCCCGGGCCCGGCGCTCGTTCTCGGCGGCCCGCCGCAGCGAATCCGCTCGTCCCGACAGCGCCCGGGCCCGCTCCTCGACGGTCCGCAACGCGAGCCGGGCGTCCATCTCGGCGCTGCGGGCGTTGCGGGCGACCTCGGCGAGCCGGTCACGCTCGTCGGCGTCCGGTTCGGTGTCGTCGGTGGACTCGTTCGCGAGCCGCCAACGCTCCTCCAGTTCGGCCAGCCCGGCAACATCACGTTCGTGGGCCTGCTCGGCGTCGGTGATCTGCTTGGCCAGTCGGTCGACCTCACCCGTGGCGCCGGTCGCCAGTGAGTTCAGGTGGCCGAGCTCCTCGGCGATCGCGGCGAGTTGGGCGTCCGACTCGTGCAGCCGGGCCAGTGCCACCTCGACCCGATGCTTGGCGGCCTGGTGCCGTTCGGTCGCCTTTCCCTTGGCGAACTGCAGTCGGTCGACGGTGTGGCCGGCCTCGGCGAGCCGTGACTCGGCGTCCTCGACCGCCGCCTGCACCTCGATCAGGCTCTGCTTGGCGGTCGACCCGCCGGCGGCGTACCAGGAGCTCAGGACGTCGCCCTCGGGGGTGACCGCGGTGACGTCGGCGTACGACCCCACCAACTCGCGGGCGGCTGCGAGGTCAGGCACCAACGCCACCTTCCGCAGCATCCGGTCCACCGCCGACCGGAGATCGGGCTCGCAGCTGACCACCTCGGCCGCATACCGGGCACCCGCCGGCAGGGCCGGCCAACTGTCCCGGTCGTGATCGGCACCGGCGGAACCGCCGTCACGCGACAACAGCAGCCCGGCCCGGCCCAGGTCCTCGGACTTGAGGAAGTCGAAGGCGCGTACCGCCGAGTCGACCCCGGTCACCGCGACCGCATCGGCGGCCGCGCCGAGGGCGGCCGAGACGGCTGCCTCATGGCCCGCCTCGACCTGCAGCATCGAGGCGACCTGCCCGAGCAATCCGCTCACCCGGTCATCGGCGGCGAGCAGAGCCGCCGAGGCGTCCTTGCGGTCGAGTCCGAGCTGCAGTGCCTCCAGCCGCGCGGCGAGTGCACTGCGCTCCGCCTTCGCCTTCTGCTCCTGGTCGGCCAGGTCGTCGAGTTCGGCGGTGGCGGTGTCCAGTTCGGCGGTGGCCTCCTCGTGCTCGGTGTCGAGGCTCTCCTCACCCGAGTCGAGTCCTGCGACCTTGGTCTCGAGGGCGGCGAAGTCGCGCTGCGCCTTGGCCGCGCGTTCCCCCGCGAGGGTCCGCGCCTCGGTGAGCCGGCCGATCTCCTCGGCCGCGGCCACCGATCGGGCCCGCAGACTGTTCACCTGGCCGGTCAGTCGCGCCAGCCCTTCCCGCCGGTCGGCGGCCGCCCGGATCAGCCCGGCCAGCCGCTGCTCCTCGGCCAGGTGTGCGGCCTCGGCATCGGTGCGGGTCTGGCTGGTGGTGTTGAGCCGATCATCGGCAGCGGCCACGTCGGCGGCCAGTTCCGCCTCCTGGGCGGCGACCTTGGCGGCCTCGGCGTCCAGTTCGTCGGGGTCGCGGCCGGGCCGTTCCTCGGTGCTGGCCTCGGCGGCGTGCCGGACCCGCTCACCCGCGATCGACACGGTGGTGGCAACCCGCTCCCGCAGCCCGGCGAGGGCGTACCAGGTCTCCTGAGCACTGCTCAACCGCGGCGTGGCCGCCGCCAGCTCGGCCTCGGCCTCGGTCTCGACCCGGCGGGATCGCTCCAGGCCCGACTCGACCTCACGGCGTCGCTGCGTGAGCGCCTCCTCGTCGGCCCGATCCGCCGCCAGTGCGGCGGTCGCCTGCACGTAGTCGTCGGCGAACAGTCGGGCCTTGGCGTCACGGACGTCGGCCTGGATGGTGGCGGCCTTGCGGGCCACCGCCGCCTGTCGGCCGAGCGGCTTCAGCTGTCGCCGGATCTCGCCGATCAGGTCCTCGAGCCGGTTCAGATTGGTCTGGGTGGCCTCCAGCTTGCGAAGCGCCTTCTCCTTGCGCTTGCGGTGCTTCAGCACCCCGGCGGCCTCCTCGATGAAGCCGCGGCGGCCTTCGGGGGTGGCCTGCAGGATCCCGTCGAGCTGACCCTGGCCGACGATGACGTGCATCTCGCGGCCGATGCCGGAGTCGCTGAGCAGGTCCTGCACGTCCAGCAGCCGGGCGGTGTTGCCGTTGATGGCGTACTCGGAGCCGCCGTTGCGGAACATCGTCCGCGAGATCGTCACCTCGGTGTACTCGATGGGCAGCGCCCCGTCGGTGTTGTCGATGGTGAGCACGACCTCCGCCCGACCCAGGGGGGCCCGGCCGGACGTGCCGGCGAAGATGACGTCCTCCATCTTGCCACCGCGCAGGCTCTTGGCTCCCTGCTCGCCCATCACCCAGGCCAGTGCGTCGACCACGTTGGACTTGCCGGACCCGTTGGGGCCCACCACACAGGTGATCCCGGGTTCGAAGTCGAGGGTGGTGGCCGAGGCGAACGACTTGAAGCCACGCAGGGTGAGGCTCTTCAGGTACATCAGCTCTTGCCCTCCTTGGCCGACACCTCCGGGTGACGGCCGTTGGTCCCCGTCTCGGTCCCGGCTGTCTCGGACCTGCGTGTCTCGGTCCCGGCTGTCTCGGTTCGGCCTGTCTCGGTCCGGTCCGTCTCGGCCTCGTCCTCCGCGTCGGCCTCGTCGAACGTGGCCTTCACCCCACGTACGGACCGGAACGTCCACACCTTGTTGACCAGGAACGAGACCGGGATGGTGAAGAAGACCGCGATCAACTGCGCCCAGTAGTAGCGGGTCCGCAGCCCGGTGGAGTCGTCGAGCAGGTCGGTGGGCAGGGCGACCGGCGACGTCGGGTTCATCAGGGAGGTGATGATGAGCTGTCCGATTGCCATGGCGACCAGCCCCACAGCAAGGAACGGGCCGTACTCCGACAGCCACGGCGCATGCTTGGAGCTCTTGAACGTCCACATCCGGTTGAGCTGGAAGTTCCACAGGTTCGCAACCAGGAACGAGATCAGAAAGTAGGCGTGGTACCAGCGGATGCTGAACTCGGTGCCGGGGATCGGGACCACCACGGCGTCGTGGAACGGTCCCACCTTGTTGCAGATGACGGCCACGAGCATGTTCACGAGCACGCCTGATCCGCCCACCAGCCCGAACCGGATCAGCAACAACCAGTTGTGGCGGTGGCGGACGAAGAGAAAGTCACTGATCCGCTTCATTATTGCGGCAGCCTACAACCGAATCGGCCCTCGGCCGACCCGACGGCGCGCGGGTACGGGCCGAAGAACCCACCCGGAGTGTGGGCGGCGTCCGGACCGGAGTGTCGGCGGCGTCAGGGCCGGAGCGTGGGCGCGGCAGCGGGGCTCCGGGCGGCCGACTAAGGTTCGGGACATGGCATCCACAGCGTTCAAGGGCAACCCCGTCAACACCGTCGGCGACCTCCCCGCCGTCGGCCAGCAGGCTCCCGACTTCACCTTGGTCGGCGACGGCCTCAGCGACCTCAGCTCGAGCGACCTGACCGGTCGCGTCGTGCTCAACATCTTCCCCAGCATCGACACCGGTGTCTGCGCGGCCAGCGTGCGCAAGTTCAACGAACTCGCCGCGAGCCTGTCCGGCACCACCGTCGTCAACGTCAGCCACGACCTGCCGTTCGCCCAGGCCCGCTTCTGCGGTGCCGAGGGCATCGAGAACGCGAAGGTCGGGTCGGCCTTCCGTTCCAGCTTCGGTGAGGACTTCGGCGTCACGATGGCCGACGGTCCGATGGCCGGCCTGCTGGCGCGGACCGTCGTCGTGCTCGACGAGTCCGGGAAGGTCACCCACGTCGAGTTGGTTCCCGAGGTCACCACCGAGCCTGACTACGACGCCGCGGTGGCCGCGCTGAGCTGAGGCTCTGGCCGTACGAACTGAGGCTCTGGCCGTACGGGATCAGGTCCGGGCCGTACGGATCGATCAGGCGCAGACGATCGCGTCGGGATCCCACCGGTTGTACGTGGCCGGCGCGTGGGCCGCGACCGCGGCTCGCGCGTCGAGCCACGACTGAACCCACGCCGCCGGATCGCGCAACTCGGCACCCGGATCGACCGCACTGCGGGCCACGAAACCGGGGAACGCGTCGCGTCCCGAGGGCTGCCCGATCGGCTGGTAGCGCAGGTCGAAGCTCCACCGCAGGTGATCACTGGTGTTGCGGTGCGCGGCGTGCGGTGTCCGCCGGTGCATGAACAACACGTCCCCGGCGGCCATCGGCAGCGAGACCGTGTCGCCGTGCAGGTGGCTGCCCGGGATCGCCAGGCCGCCGATGCCGCCACGCCGCACGCCCATCGGCGAGCCGGCCGGGCAGTGCGGCAGCACCCCGGCCGAGTGCTGCCGCGGCTTGACCATCAGGCAGCCGTTGGCCGGGTCGGTGTCCCCCAGCGGCAACCACACCGTGATCATGTCGGTCGCGTCCGCGTCGGCGGTGATCACGCCGTTGTCCTGGTGCCACGGGGTGGCGACGTTCTTCGGACGTCCGGTCTCCGGATCGGGCGGCATCAGCTGCTCGGGCACCTTGAGCCGCACGTGCTGCACGGGGTTGGAGTAGATCTCCGGGCCGATCAGTGACTCGATCACGTCCAGGATCGCCCGGTTGCGGATCAGCTGGAACACCGCCGGCCCGGTCCAGAACGGGGTGTCGGCCCGGGTGCTCGCCTGCGGCAGCGAGAAGTCGAAGTGCTGGGTGAAGTCGCGGCCCGTCTCGGCGAACACCGCGACCACCCGGTCGGCGAAGTCGAGGTCGGCGTACGTCGTGCTCAGCTCGCCGTCGGCGACCAGCTGGGTGGCCAACCGGTCGAGCACCCCGGCGTACTCGTCGAGGATCGACGCGAGGTCGGCCGCCGGGTCGAGCAGCCCCCGTCGCAGCAGGAAGCCCTCGTGGTGGAACTGTTCGGTCTCGGCCGCGGTCAGGGAACCGGTCATGGTCGGCACATCCTCCTCAGGATCGTGGTCCCACCATAGCCGGGCTGTCGGGCGTTCCAGCAGCCATCACCGGTCCACATGAAGGTCATGGCAGTGATAGCCGAACGGTATGACAGCAGCGGCAGGCAAGCTCTTACCTGCAGAACGGGCTATCCAAGCCTCAGGCAGAACGGCGTGGTCGGCGTTGGCAGCTGGGGCAGCGGAACGACGACCGGTTGGTGAACTCCTCACGGACCAGCGGCCGACCGCAACGCAGGCACGGCTCCCCCGCCCGGCCGTACGCGGCAAGCCCGCGTTCGAAGTAGCCCGACTCGGCACGATTGATACATCTATGTACAGCGAGTCGAATCGCCAGTCGACTCGCGATTGAACACGCACTCGACTCGCACTCCCAGTCCAGCAGGGCAGGACGCGTTGAAGTTCATGATACTGAGGTGAGCCGCCGGGTGGTCCGGGTGCATCAACGGAGGCATTCGGCCGCGGCGGCGACGTGAGCTGCTCCGGCCCGGCGCTCCTCCAGATCTTCAACACCTGCCGGCCACCCACATGACGCCCTCCTTGGACGCCCATCCCTCTAGATAATGTTCTGGACCTTGGCTCGCGCATGGTCGCGGGGGCCTCGTCGCGTCCCGAGGAGGTGATGTCTACACGACTTGGCCGGACAGCCGTCTTCAGATGAACGTTCGACGAACGATCGCCTGCCCGACTTGCGCTCTGCATCGACAGACCTCAATATAGAACCATGTCGAATCAAGCAGCGATCGCCGCACCCCCTGTGACCCGACGACTGTCGGCCCTGGATAGGTGGCTGCCCGCGTGGATCGGCCTCGCCATGGTCGCGGGCCTCCTGCTCGGCCGAGTTGTCCCTGGTGTCTCGGACCTGCTCTCCCGGCTCGAGGTCGGAGGGGTCTCGGTGCCGATCGCGCTCGGGCTGCTGGTGATGATGTACCCGGTGCTGGCGAAGGTCCGCTACGACAGGGTCGCCGCCGTGACCGGGGACAAGCGGCTGCTGGTCTCCTCCCTGGTGCTCAACTGGCTCGTCGGCCCGGCCGTGATGTTTGCCCTCGCGTGGATCTTCCTCGCCGATCTGCCCGAGTACCGCACGGGGCTGATCATCGTCGGCCTGGCGCGGTGCATCGCCATGGTGGTGATCTGGAACGATCTGGCCTGCGGCGACCGGGAGGCCACCGCGGTGCTGGTGGCGATCAATTCGGTGTTCCAGGTCGTCGCGTTCTCGCTCCTGGGCTGGTTCTACCTCGCGGTGCTGCCGGGCTGGCTCGGCCTGGACTCGCAGGGGCTGGAGGTGTCGGTGGGCCAGATCGCGCTCAACGTCCTCGTCTTCCTCGGCGTGCCGCTTCTCGTCGGCTTCGCCTCCCGGTGGATCGGCGAGAAGCGACGCGGGCGTGGGTGGTACGAGGAGAGGTTCCTCCCGAAGGTCGGTCCGTGGGCGCTCTACGGCCTGCTATTCACGATCGTGCTGCTCTTCGCCCTGCAGGGCGAGGCGATCACGTCGAACCCGATCGACGTCGCGCGGATCGCGCTGCCGCTGCTCGTCTACTTCGCCGTCATGTGGCTGGCCGCGATGCTGCTCGGACGGGGCATCGGCCTTGGCTACGCGCGGTCGACGACGCTGGCGTTCACCGCGGCGGGCAACAACTTCGAGCTCGCGATCGCCGTCGCCATCGGGACCTTCGGGGCAGCCTCCGGCCAGGCGCTGGCCGGCGTCGTGGGCCCGCTCATCGAGGTCCCGGTCCTCGTGGGCCTCGTCTACGTCTCCCTCTGGGCCGCGAAGGCGTGGTTCCGCACCGATCCGTACGCCGCCGAATCGAGGACATCATGACCGGCGCTGCCACCATCCCCGACGCCGAGGCATGCTCGCCGTCGACGACCCACGCCATCGGCGCGGAGGCCGCGACGACCGTGGCCGGGGCGCTGAAGGCGCTGGCCGATCCGCTGCGGCTGCGGATGCTCTCCGCGATCGCGACCGACCCGCGCGGCGAGTCCTGCGTGTGCGACCTCGCGGAGCTCGCCGACGTCTCCCAGCCGACGGTCTCGCACCACCTGAAGGTGCTCAAGGAGACCGGGATGCTCGCCTCCGAGCGGCGCGGCACCTGGGTCTGGTACCGCATCGCGCCGCAGCGGCGGGGCGCGGTGACCGCGCTGCTCGACGCGTTCGCGCCCGCGGCCGCGCAGACGTCGTCAGCCGAGGACGAGGCTGGGTCGCGTGCCGCAGCGCTGGCCGCGATGGACGCCCGGGTCGACCGGCTGGCCGAGGAGCTCGCCGACGCGACCGCGGGAGTCAGCCGCGACCTGGTGGTCCAGGTGGTGCGCGAGTCCTACGCCGGGCTCGTGCGCTCGGCCAAGCTCACCGGGCACCTGATCCCGCTGACCGAGCGCTTCGCCCGGCAGCGGCTGGCCGACCTCGTGCGCGACCGGGGCACGGCAGCGCCGCAGGTGCTGTTCGTGTGCGTCGCGAACGCGGGGCGCTCCCAGCTCGCCGCGGCCCTGGTCAACCGGCTCTCCGGCGGCGCGGTCGTCGCCCGCTCGGCCGGGTCGACGCCCGCGGCCGACGTGCACCCGCACGTGCGCTCGCTGCTCGCCGAGATCGAGGGCGACAACGCGGCGGAGGCCGCGTTCCCGAAGCCGCTGACCGACGACGCCGTCCGCGCCGCCGACGTCGTCGTGACGATGGGCTGCGGCGACGTCTGCCCGGTCGTCCCGGGCGTGCGCTACGAGGACTGGGCCGTCGGCGACCCGGCGCTGGCCTCGCCCGAGGGCGCTGCCGCGATCCGCGACGACATCGAGGCCCGCGTCCGCGGTCTCCTCGACCGCCTCACCGCCGACTGAACGAAGGAACACCCCATGAACGAGAAGAAGCTGTCCGTCCTGTTCGTCTGCGTCCACAACGCCGGCCGCTCCCAGATGGCCGCGGGCTTCCTGCGCCACCGCGCCGGCGACCGCGTCGAGGTGCGGTCGGCAGGGTCGATCCCCGCCGAGCAGATCAACCCGGTCGCCGTCGAGGCCATGGCCGAGGTCGGCATCGACATCGCCGCCGAGCAGCCGAAGGTCCTCACCTCCGAGGCCGTGCAGGACTCCGACGTCGTCATCACCATGGGCTGCGGCGACACGTGCCCGTTCTTCCCCGGCAAGCGGTACGAGGACTGGAAGCTCGATGACCCCGCCGGGCAGGGCATCGAGGCCGTCCGGCCGATCCGCGACGAGATCAGGGCCCGAATCGAGCAGCTGGTCGGCGAGCTGCTGGGCCCGGTGGACGAGCACGTGCCGTCGGTGCTGTTCGTCTGCGTCAAGAACGCCGGCAAATCCCAGATGGCCGCCGCCCTCATGCGGCAGATCGCTGGCGGCTCCGTCCAGGTCCATTCCGCGGGCACGGCACCCGGGACGGCGCTCAACGTCCTGTCCGCCGCGTCGGTCGCGGAGGTCGGGGCGAGCATGGACGGTGAACGCCCGAAGCCGATCGACCCCGAGCTGCTGCGCGCGGTCGATCGCGTCGTCGTCATCGGCGACGAGGCCGTCGTCGAGCCCGTCCCGGGGATGGTCGGCACCATCGAGACGTGGACGCTCGACGAGCCCTCGGCGCGAGGGATCGAGGGCGATGAGCGGATGCGCCTGGTCCGCGAGGAGCTCGCCGAGAGGGTGCGCCGTCTGGCCGCCGACCTCGCCGTGCCGTCCGCGGTCTGAGGGTCACGCCGTCCGGGACGCCGCCGCGGCCTCGGCCGGGCGCTGGGCCCTCGTGCGCGTGCTGGCGATCATGAGCACGGTCCCGACGGCGGCCAGCGCTGTCAGGACGGCGAACGTCCTCGCATAGCTCCCGGTCAGATCGGCGAGCACGGCCCCGGCGAACGGAGCGAAGGCAGCGGCCAGCAGGACCGGGAGGCCGAGGACGCCGGAGAGGCGGCCGTAGGCGCGCGGCCCCCAGCGGTCGGTGACCGCGGTCGCCTGCAGCAGCGTCGCGATCCCGCGCCCGACTCCCGCGAGCATCGACGCCGCGACCAGCAGGCGGACCGGGCCCGGCACCACGGCCAGGGCGAGCGTACTCGCGGTCACCAGGACGAACACGACGGCGGTGCGCGCGGTCAAGGAGGCCCGGTGCGCCAGGCCGGTGTAGACGAGGCGGCCGGCGACCTGCCCCACGCCCCCGAGCCCCAGCACCCAGGCGGCCGTCCCGGTGCCGAGGCCGCGCTCGAGCATGAGCGGGACCAGGGCCAGCAGACAGGCGTACATCGCCAGCGACATCACCGTCAGACCGCCCGTGAGCAGCCAGAACCGCGCGCTGCGCAGCACCTCGGCGGAGTGCACCCGGTCGGCGACGGGCTCCTCGGCGCGCTCCCGCGCGGGCCAGGGGCGGCGCGGGAGGAGCCAGTGCGCGGGCACCGTGACGACGGCGAGGGCGGCGGCCGCCCACAGGTACGTCGCCCTCCAGCCCAGGTGCTCGCCGACCGTCGCCGTCAGCGGCGCGAACACGGTGCAAGCGAGGCCCGCAACGAGCGTCAGAGTGGCCAGCGCCCCCAGGCGGCGAGCCGAGAACCAGCCGGTGACCGCGGCGAACGCCGGCGGGTAGAGCACCCCAGCCATCGCCGCTCCGGCGATCACCCACCCGATCACGAAGATTGGTAGGACCGGGGCCGTGCCGATCACGACGAGGGCCACGACGCCGAGGACCGAGCCCGCCGTCATGATCCGCCGCGGCCCGTGCCGGTCGATGACCCGGCCGACCGGCACCCCGGCCAGCGCCGAGACGACCAGGACCGCCGAGAATGCCGAGGTGACGGCCACCGTGGACCAGCCGGTGTCGGCGCTGATCAGCGGGGCGAGCACCGGGAAGGCGTAGTAGAGCAGCCCCCAGGAGACGATCTCGGTCACGCACAGCGCCGCCAGCACAACGCCCAGCGACGGCCGAGGGGCGCGCTCAGGCAACGGTCACGCCCCGCGGCTGCCTCGTCAGGGCGTCGACGACGTACCGGGCGTCGCGGTGGACCCCGCGCAGCGTGTTCGAGGAGAACGACCGCTGAAACTCCAGGCCGAGGAATCCCAGCCCTGGCAGCGAAGTCGCCACGCCGCGGTCGTGCCTCGGCGCGGCGGCCCGGTCGAGGACGCCGAGGGAGCGCAGGTAGGGCAGGTGCGGCCGGTAGCCGGTCGCGAACACCACCGAGTCGACCTCCTCGCGCGAGCCGTCGGGCCACACGACCCCGTCGGGGGAGAACGCGGTGAACATGGGCCGCTGATCGGGCCTCCCGGCTTCCAGCGCCCTCTTGTACTTGTCGGTACCGATCACGGGGGTGCCGGTGACGAGCTTGCCGAGGACCGTCGGGGGAAGGAAGTCGGCGCGGGTGAGGCGCAGCCACCAGTGCAGGTCGCGGCCGGCGATGACCTGCGGCGCGAACCGGACCCGGTCCCGCACCGCCAGAGACGTCTCCGCGTGCTCGGCGAGCTCGTGGGCCACCTGCACGGCGGAGTTGCCCGCGCCGACGACCACGACCCGCTGGTCGGCGAACTCCTCCGGGGATCTGTAGTCGGCCACGTGCAGGACCCGGCCCTCGAATGCCTCCCGGCCGGGGATCGTCGGCACGTGGGGATTGCCGAACGAACCGGAGGCGGCGATGAGCGCGTCGCCGACCAGGCTGCTCCCGTCGACCAGCTCTACCGCGAACGCCGGGCCGTCGGTAGCGACGTCGATGACGCGGGCATTGGTCCGCACCTCGACGCCGAGCCGGTCGGCGTAGCCGCGCAGGTACTCGACGACCTCGTCGCGGCCCGGGTAGCCGTTGGGGTCGCCGGGGAACGGGTGGCCAGGGAAGGCGCTGTACCGGCGCGGGGAGAACAGGCGCAGGCTGTCGTAGTAGCGCGGCCACGACCCGACCGGTTCCGGGCCGGCTTCCAGGACGACGGGCTCCCAGCCCATGTCACGGCCGGCCCGGGCTGCGGCGAGGCCAGACTGCCCACCGCCGACCACGATCAGTCGTCCGCGGCTCATCCCTCGGTCCTCGTGCCGATCTGGACCAGCTGCGGCGCGGGCGCGCAGCAGCCGCCGGACGACGCCTGCTCCGGGGCGTCGAACAGGCCAGACCCGCCGCACACGCCGGTGTCGGGCAGCTCGAGCTCCACGCGGGCCGCCGCCTCGTGGTCGCCGGCGAGCTCGGCGACGACGCTGCGGACTTGCTCGAAGCCGGTCATCGCCAGGAAGGTCGGGGCGCGGCCGTAGGACTTCGCGCCGACGATGTAGAAGCCGGGCTCCGGGTGGGCGAGGTCGGCGGCTCCCGTGGCGCGCACCGATCCGCAGGAGTGGACGTTCGGGTCGACCTCGGCGGCAAGCCTCGCCGGGGCCTGCAGGCGCACGTCGAGGTCGAGACGAACCTCGGAGAGGAAGGACAGGTCCGGGCGGAACCCGGTCGCGACGACGACTCGGTCCGCGGGCGCGAGCTCACGGCCGTCCTCAGCCACCAAGACGACCCGGCCGTCATCGACGAGGACCTGCTCGGTGCGGAAGCCGGTGACGAGGCCGTCCTCGACGGCCTTCTTCGCCCGCTGGCCGAGTGCGCCTCGCTCGGGCAGCTCGTCGGCGGCCCCGCCGCCGAAGGCGTTGCCGACAGCACCGCGGCGCAGGGCCCAGGTCACCCGGGTGGCGGGGTCGCGGCGAACGACCGTGGCGAGGTCGCCGATGGCGGTCGCGGCAGAGTGCCCGCTGCCGACGACCACGACGTGCTTGCCGGCCAGCGTGGCCGCCTCGTCGCGGCTCGGCGTGCGGTGATCCAGGAGCCCCGCCTCGACGGCGGCGAGTTCGCCGAGGGCCGGCAAGCCGTCCGCGCCCGCCGGGCTCGGTGCCCGCCAGGTGCCGGAGGCGTCGATGACGGCGCTGGCCTCGAGCCTCTCCTCCTCTCCGTCGACGCGGCGGACGTGCACGACGAAGGGCTGCGCGGCCCTGCCGGCGTCGACGGAGAGGTCGCGGCCCTTCCGGCCCACGCCGACCACGCGCGCGCCGTACCGGACGCGGTCGCCCAGCGCTTCGGCCAGCGGGGCGAGGTAGCCCTCGATCCACTGGCCCCCGGTCGGGTAGCCGGTCTCGGGTGCGCTCCAACCGGTCGGCTCGAGCAGGCGGCGAGACGCAAGGTCGATGAGCTCCGACCACGGCGAGAACAGGCGGACATGCTTCCACTCGGCCACGGCCGACGCCGGGCCGTCGCCCGACTCCAGGACCAGGGGCTCGAGCCCGCGCTCGAGCAGGTGGGCGGCGGCGGCCAGGCCCTGCGGACCGGCCCCGATGACGACAGTGGGATTCACTTCGACCTCCATACATTGACGTTCTTCGATGAATCGAGCGTGCCTCACGTATCGACAGATGTCAATGCGTGGGGCACAATGGAGGCATGAGCACATCTCCGGCCATCGAAGCCACGACCGATGTCGCGCCGTGCTGCGTCCTCGGCGAGACGATCGACGACGCGGTCGCCCAGGACCTGGCCAAGGTGTTCAAGGCCCTCGGCGACCCGACCAGGGTCAAGCTGATGTCGATGATCGCCGGCAGCAGCGAGGGCGAGATGTGCGTCTGCGACCTCACCGAGCCGGTCGGCCTCTCCCAGCCGACCGTCTCCCATCACATGAAGTTGCTCGTCGAGGCCGGGCTCGTCGAGCGCGAGCAGCGCGGCCGCTGGGCCTACTACCGGCCCACCATCGATACCCTCGCTGCCGCCGCCAAGGCGCTCATTGCCTGAGCCGCCGCGGCGATTGCGGCGAGCTGGCTGGCCGTGATCGGGTCGCCGGCGAGCAGCCTGTGATCGGGACCGGTGTGCACGGATCGGTCGAGCTGATTCGGCGATCGCGCGCTGACCTGGGGGCGGAGCGTGCGGGCTTCTTCAGATCTGATGTCGGGCGGGCGCGGGGTGCGAAGCCGGTCAGGCGCAGCAGGACAGCTTCGAGACGTCGGCGGTGAAAGCCTTGGCCACGATCCGGATGCCCTCGGCCATGGTCAGGTAGGGGGCCCAGGCGTCGGCGACCTCCGCGACGGTCTTGCCGAGCACGTGGACTCCGGCAGCGGCGAGCTCTCCGGCGTCCTTGGCGACGGCGGTGAGGCCGAGGATCTCGCCGGTGTCCGCGTCGGCGACCATCTTGATGAACCCGCGGGTGTCCCGGTTCACCAGCGCGCGGGGCACGTACTCCAGCGGCAGCACCCGGCAGTCGCAGCGGATCCCTGCGTCGAGGACCTGCTTCTCGGTCATGCCGACCGCGCCGATCGCAGGCCCAGTGAACGTCACTCGCGGCAGCCGGGCATAGTCCACCGACCTCTCGGCGTCGGCGAAGGCGTTCTCGGCGACCAGAGTGCCGTGGTGGGCGGCGACGTAGACGAATTCGGGGTGCCCGGTCACGTCGCCGGCGGCCCAGATCCGGGGGTTCGAGGACTGCAGCTGGTCGGAGACCACGATCTGCCCGGAGTCACCGGTCTTGACCTCCACCGCCTTCAGGTTCAAGGCATCGGTCACGGGCCGTCGGCCGAGCGCGACCAGGAGCTGGTCGGCGCGGAACTCCTGCGAACCGCCGGACACGTCGGCGGCCACGATGACCTTCCCGTCGGCGCTGCGAGCCACGCTGGTCGGGACCGCTCGGCGGACCACCCGGATGCCCTCGTCGGCGAAGACCTCGGCCAGCGCCTTGGACACCTCCGGCTCCTCCTTCGAGGCCAGCCGGGAGCGCACCAGGAGGGTGACATTCGATCCGAGGCGGGCGAACAGCTGGGCCTGCTCCAGCGCCACGTATCCGCCGCCGAGCACCAGCAGCGACTCGGGGACCTCGGTCAGCTCCATCGCCGTCGTGGAGGTGAGGTACCCGGCCTCCTCCAGCCCGTCGATCGGCGGGGCCCAGGGATGTGAGCCTGTGGCGACCAGGTACCGGGCGGCCTCGATCGTCTCGACAGCGCCCTCGGCAGACCTGACCTCGAGGACCGGCGCTTCAGGGGTGCCGGCGAACGCGGCTTCGCCCTGCCGTACGTGCCAGCCGTACGACTCGGCGACGTCCACGTACTTCTCACCCCGCAAGCCCTCGACGAGGTCCTGCTTCCCGCCGATCAGCGCCGGCATGTCCACCGGTCCCGCGGCCGTGGCGATGCCGGGGAACCGCTGCGAGGCGTCTACGGCAACATGCCGGGCATCAGCGGCGGCGATGAGCGCCTTCGACGGCACGCAGCCGGTGTTCACGCACGTGCCGCCGAAGGTCCCGCGCTCGATCATCGCCACCGACTTGCCGAGCGTGGTCGCGCGGATGGCGGCGGCGAACGCGCCGCCTCCGGATCCGATGATGGCGAGGTCGTACTTGGTAGGCATCGCTGCTCCTGTCAGTCCTTGGATTTCTGCTCCGTCTCCGCCAGACTGGACCTTCCAGTACAGGGGAAGGTCAAGCGCGGCCGCGACACGGATGGAGGAGGCCATGAGGATCGGGGAATTCGCCGAGGCGGCCGGCACCACGGCGAAGACGCTGAGGTTCTACGAAGAGCAGGGGCTGCTCCCCCCGCCCGACAGGACGTCGTCGGGGTACCGCGACTACCCGCCGGACGCAATCGCGCGCGTCGACTTCGTCCACCGCGGCCAGGCTGCCGGCCTCACGCTCGCCCAGATCCGCCAGATTGTGGACATCCGCGACGCCGGCCACGCCCCGTGCGCCCACGTCCGAGACCTGCTCGACGCGCGCCTGCGCGACATCGAGCAGCAGATCGCCCAGCTGCTCATGCTGCGCGACACCATCACTCGGCTCCGTGACAACGCGGAGAGCCCGGAGCCCGAGAAGTGCAGTCCGGATGAAGTCTGCAGGTACGTGTGATCACCGGGGTCGGTCTCCTGAGCCCGGCTCGGTCGCTCCGTGGATAGGCCTGGAGGGGCTTCCGAAGGTAGTCGCGTCCTGATCCGGTCGCGATGGGACTCAGTGTGAGCGGCCCGGACTGTCGACTGTCCAGCCATGTGGCCGGCTATCACGGATACATTCGCCTACGGCAGAATTGAGGCAACGTCTTCACGAACGAGGTCGCGTGCCACTCGTCGTCGGCGCGGTAATAGCCGCACGGTCAACGCTCCCGCCCGGAGGCCGGGTAGATATGGGTCGAAGGAGTGCGTGACCCTCCCTCGATCGGGCAAGCGGCGCGTCGGCCCTGATCCACAGGACGACCTCACGACTGTCCAGCAATTCAGGGGTTCCGGCCGTGGCGGCCGCGCACCCTCCGGATGCGCGGCCGACCGTGCCGTGTCCCAATCAGCTCTCCTGGTAGGCGATTGCAGCCATCATGCCGGCTTCCCCGTGGTACAGGTTGTGGCAGTGGCTGAGCCACCTCCCGGGGTTGTCGGCCTCGAACTCGACGCGCAGCGTCTTGCCGGGCAGGACGATCGAGGTGTCCTTGCGGGGCCCGCCGTCGGGGTGCTGGTAGGTGTGGCCGTGCAGGTGCATGGGGTGCCACATGGTGGTGGAGTTCTTGAACTCGAGGGCGACCCTCTCCCCTTCGGCGATGGCGACGGCGTTGCGCATCGGCTGCTCCATGTCCATGCGCTTGCCGTTGATCGCCCAGTCGTACTTCTCCATGCCGCCGGTCAGTTCCAGGGCGACCGTGCGGTCGACGGTGCGCTTGGGCAGATCGACTCTGCTCGCCGCCTTGAGGTCGGCCGCCGTGGCGGGGCTCTTCGTCTGCGGCAGCTTCGCGTCCTTCGTGGGCGCGGAGCCGGATCCGGTGCGCAGCACGGCGAGGGCCTGGTCCTGCTTGCCGAGGGCCTCGGCGACGACGGCGAACGCGCCGTCGCCGGCGGTGATGACCGCGTCGTAGCGCTCGCCCATGCCCAGCACGACGCTCTCGGCCTCGTGCGGCTGAATGGGGAATCCGTCGGTGTGGGTGATGGTGAGCTGGTGGTCGGCGACGCCGAAGCGGAAGGCGGTGTCGCCTCCGGCGTTGATGATCCTCAGCCTGATTCGATCCCCGGGCTTGGCGGTGAAGGTCTGCGGGTCATTCGCGGGCTTCCCGTTGATCAGGTAGAGCGGGTAGTAGACGTCTCCGGCGTCGCCGCCGAGCAGCGGCGAGGTCGCGCCCATGAGGGTGTTGCCCATCCGCATCGGCCCCATGTCCATGCCGCCGTGGTCCATCATCCCCTTCTGGAGTTCGGCGAGGACCTCGTCCGGGGTCGCGGTGACGCCGTCGAGCCAGTCGTCGAGGACGACGACCCACTCCTGGTCGTAGTCGGCCTTCTCCTGCGGGTCGTCGATGATCAGCGGCGCGTAGAGGCCGCGGTCGAGCTGCGTGCCGACGTGGGGGTGGAACCAGAACGTGCCCGGCTCGGGGAGCGTGAACTCGTAGGCGAACGAGTCCCCGGGCACGACGGGCTGCTGGGTGAGGTTCGGTACGCCGTCCATGTCGTTGCGCAGGGCCAGGCCGTGCCAGTGCACGGTGGTCGGGTCGGGGAGGTCGTTGGTGAGGGCGATCTTCAGGGTGTCGCCGACGTTGCCGCGCAGCGGCTCGGCCGCCGATGCTCCGCGGTAGGCCCAGGTCTTGGCGGTCTTTCCACCGAGGTCGAGGGTCACCTGCTCGGCGGTCAGGGCGCGCTGCACGACGGTTCCGGTGCGGCGGCGCTTCGCCTCGGCTGCGGTGACCGCGGGGCCGCCGGGTCGGACGAACGAGGTCGACTTGCTGGTCGTGGAGCTGGTGGCGGAGCTGCAGCCGGCGAGGCCGGCGGCGGTCAGGGCGAGTGCGCCGGCGGTGAGGAGCTGGCGGCGGTTCAGGTTCGGGTTCATGCGTGCAGATGTCCTTCGCGGTCGATCGTGAGTCGGTGCCACGGCAAGCGCCGACGTGCACGGGCCGGCGGGGGTTCGTTGCCGATCCGGCTGGGTCCTGATCGGATCGTCGCGCCGGGGCGTGTCGCCGTGGCTGGGGCGGCTCTCAGGTGCCGGAGCCGCCGGGATGGGTCGCTGGCGCGCTGCGACGGGCGCGCCGCTGCGGCTCACGTTCGATGGATCGACAGCTCCAGGTGGGTCAGCGCGAGCCGGCGAGGGGTCTGGGAGGGCGGCATCGGCGCAGCCGCGGGGACGAGTTTGGGCCGGCTCACAACGGCGGGGGCCGGCAGCGCCGGGACGCTCGTGCCGGTGGGTTCGGAGACGCACGTGGAGCCGCCGCTCATCGCGTCCGCGCAGCCGTCGGAGCCGTGCGCCGGGCCGTGCCCACCGGACGCCGTCGGCACGGGGTCGGTGCCCGCCTCGCCGGCCATCCCGTTCATGCCGGACACGGCGGGGGACGCGAGACCCGACGACGTCATTGAGGCAGACGCTGCCGCGGCCGCTCCGCCCAGCGCGTGCATGCCGAGGAGACCGGCGATCAGTAGCGCCGCGAGGACGGTGAGCTGCACCCAGTGTCGGCTGCAGCGGGTTTCGGTCGCGGTCTCCACATCGTAAGCATACCCCGGTGGCGTATCCGGCCGACATGGCGGAATGGTCGGACGAGGAACCATGCCCGCCTTGCGGGAATACCCGAGGGGGGTATACGGTTGCTCTTGTGGCGGTACCCACCGGGGGTACCCAGAACGAGGAGGATATCGATGGCTGCGAACGAGTACCAGGTGACGGGTATGACCTGCGGGCACTGCGAGATGTCGGTCCGCGAGGAGGTCAGCAAGGTCCCCGGCGTCGAGGAGGTCGAGGTCAGCGCGCAGACCGGCAAGCTGATCGTCTCCGGCCCCGGCGAGATCGACGACGCGAAGATCCTGGCCGCCGTCGAGGAGGCCGGCTACACGGCCGTGCGCGCCTGACTTCGCCACCAGCGGCTCAGGCTCCCCGTCGACCGTCACGGCGACGGGGGCCGAGCACGCACGACTGACCGCAGGCGGAACCGCCGCTGCGCACGAACCGGACGCCGCAGTGCCCGGAGGAGAGAAGGGATTGAGGATGACTGCACCAGCGCCGTCTAGCGCGGACGCCGGCATCGAGCTGGAGATCGGCGGGATGACCTGCGCCTCCTGCGCGAACCGGATCGAGCGCAAGCTCAACAAGATCGACGGCGTCACCGCATCGGTCAACTACGCCACCGAGAAGGCCAAGGTCACCATCCCGCCGGGCTATGACCCGGGACTGCTGGTCGCCGAGGTCGAGAAGACCGGCTACACCGCCGCGCTCCCCCGACCCCGGGACACGACGGCAGACGATGCAGCCGACGACGAGGGCCCGGCCGACGACCCAGAGCTGACCTCGCTCAGGCAGCGGCTGATCGGGTCGATCGTGCTCACCGTCCCGGTGATCGCGATGGCGATGGTCCCGGCCCTGCAGTTCACCTACTGGCAGTGGGCCTCGCTCGCCCTGGCCGCGCCGGTGATCGTCTGGGCGGGCTGGCCGTTCCACAAGGCGGCGTGGACCAACCTCAAGCACGGCACCGCGACGATGGACACGCTCGTTTCGATGGGGACCTCGGCGGCGTTCCTGTGGTCCCTGTACGCGCTGTTCTTCGGCACCGCCGGGATGCCGGGCATGACGCACCCCTTCGAGTTCGCGCTGGCCCGTTCCGACGGCGCGGGCAACATCTACCTCGAGGCCGCCGCCGGGGTGACGATGTTCATCCTCGCCGGCCGCTACTTCGAAAAGCGATCCAAGCGCCAGGCCGGGGCCGCGCTGCGCGCCCTGCTCGAGCTCGGCGCGAAGGAAGTCTCGGTTCTGCGCGATGGGGCCGAGATGAAGATCCCGACCTCCGAGCTGGCCGTCGGCGACGAATTCGTCGTCCGCCCGGGAGAGAAGATCGCCACCGACGGCACGGTCGTCTCCGGCACATCCGCAGTGGACGCCTCCATGCTCACCGGAGAGTCCGTGCCGGTCGAGGTCGCCGCCGGCGACCCGGTCACCGGGGCCACCGTGAACGCCGGCGGACGGCTGGTCGTCCGGGCGACCCGGGTCGGCTCGGACACCCAGCTGGCGCAGATGGCCAAGCTGGTCGAGGACGCCCAGTCCGGCAAGGCCGCCGTGCAGCGCCTGGCCGACCGGATCTCCGGCGTGTTCGTCCCGATCGTCGTCGCCATCGCGCTCGTCGCCCTCGCGGCATGGCTGATCTCCGGATCCGGCGTCTCCGCGGCTTTCACCGCAGCGGTCGCGGTCCTCGTCATCGCCTGCCCCTGCGCCCTCGGCCTGGCCACACCGACAGCGCTACTGGTCGGGACCGGTCGCGGTGCGCAGATGGGCGTCCTCATCAAGGGCCCCGAAGTCCTCGAATCCACACGCAAGGTCGACACCGTCGTCCTCGACAAGACCGGCACCGTCACCACCGGCAGGATGACCCTGGTCGACGCAATCACCGAGCCGGGCATTGACCGCACCGAGCTGCTTCGCCTGGCTGGCGCTTTGGAGGACGCCTCCGAGCACCCGATCGCCCAGACCATCGCCAAGGGCGCGACCGTGGAGGTCGGGCAGCTGCCGACACCGGAGGATTTCGCCAACATCGAGGGCAAGGGCGTCCAGGGCGTCGTCGATGGCCGCGGCGTGCTCGTTGGCCGGGAGTCCCTGCTGGCCGACTGGTCCCAGCACCTCTCCTCCGATGTCGCAGCCGCCAAGGCCGAGGCCGAGGACGAGGGCAAGACCGTCGTCGCCGTCGGCTGGGACGGACAGGCCCGCGGGATTCTCGTCGTCGCTGACGCTGTCAAGCCCACCAGCGCCGAAGCGATCCAAGGCCTGAAGGACCTGGGGCTCACTCCGGTCCTGCTCACCGGTGACAACGAGGCCGTGGCCAAGAGGATCGCCGCCGAGGTCGGCATCGAGAAGGTCATCGCCGAGGTCCTGCCCAAGGACAAGGTCGACGTCGTCACCCGGCTGCAGGACGAGGGCAAGGTCGTCGCCATGGTCGGCGACGGCGTCAATGACGCGCCCGCCCTGGCCCAGGCCGACCTCGGCCTGGCCATGGGAACCGGCACCGACGTCGCGATCGAGGCCTCCGACATCACCCTCGTGCGCGGTGACCTGCGGGCCGCCGTCGACGCGATCCGGCTTTCCCGCAAGACCCTCGGCACGATCAAGACCAACCTGTTCTGGGCCTTCGCCTACAACGTCGCGGCCATCCCGGTCGCGGCCCTGGGCATGCTCAACCCCATGCTCGCAGGCGCGGCGATGGCCTTCTCCAGCGTCTTCGTCGTCGGCAACAGCCTCCGCCTGCGCGGGTTCCGCAGCGTCGCCAAGCAGTGACGCCGCAGAACCGACCATCATCCGAACACACGAAAGGCATCCACCGAGAATGAACAACGAAAACCAGGCATCCACCAGCTGCTGCAGCACCTCCCCCGCGGCCGAGGCCTCCGCCGCCGAGGAAGCTGTCAGCGCTGGTTCCAGCTGCTGCGGCACGGCCGGCACAGAGAACCCCGCCGCCGATTCCAGCCATCGCGAAAACCTTCTGGTCGAAGGCAGCGACGGCATGACAACCTGCCCCGTCATGGTCGGCAATCCGGTCAACAAACAGGACGCCGAAGAAAAGGGCCTCTTCCGCGACTACGACGGGCAGCGCTACTGGCTCTGCTGCCCCGGTTGCGGACCGACCTTCGACTCCGACCCCGCCAAGTACGCCGCCAACATGGCCTGATCCTTCGATGGCCCGGGCCTGCAGCATCACTGCTGTTGCCCCGGGTCGACCGGATCGTAACTGAGCGATTCCACGCCCGTCGATCGACATTTGACCGATACCCCATAGGGGTATAATGTTGATCGGGCCAGAATGAATAGGAGACTTTATGCGTAAGCGCCTCATGACCACCGTCGCCGCAGGAGTGCTCGGCGGAGCACTCGTGCTCACTGGCTGCAGCACCGGAGGAGACCAGGACCAAGCGACCCCCTCGTCGACCAGCCAACACGAGGGCCACGGGAGCAATGGCAGCAGTGCTGACAGCGGCGGGATGGAGCATCCGATGGACGGCGGCCCCGCCCCAGAGGGCATCGAGAAGGCTGCCTCGCCGAAGTACCCGGCCGGCACCGAGGTCACGCTCACCGCCGACCACATGGAGGGCATGGACGGCGCAAATGCCACGATCGTCGGCGCGTTCGACACCTACACCTACGCGGTGAACTTCACGCCCACCACCGGCGGGGATCCGATCAAGGACCACAAGTGGGTCGTGCAGGAGGAGATCAAGGACGCCGGCGACCAGCGCCTGGCCGACGGTACCGAAGTCACTCTCGAGGCCGAGCACATGGAGGGCATGAAGGGCGCGCAGGCCACCATCGCCTCCTCCACCGACGAGACCGTCTACATGGTCGACTACGAGTCCGACGGTATGACCATGACCAACCACAAGTGGGTCGTCGAGAGCGAGATCAAGCTGGCCTCCTGAGCCGGTCGCCGCGGGCCCGTTCAAGGTCCGCGGCGAAATACGACCCGATCGAAGGAAAGACCGGGGAAGAACGAGGGGAAGCGAAGAGCAATGACGGACCCGACCACGCATCACCATCACCATGACCACGACGGCGTCGCGACCACCGAGTCCGGCCATGTTGACGACTCGCACGCCGAGCACGAAGGCCACACCGTGGAACACGGTGACCACACCGGGCACGGCGATCACGGCAGTGGTCATGATGGTCATGCGGACCATGGCGACCACGTCGGCCAGTTCCGTCGACTGTTCTGGATCAACCTCGTCATCGCCATCCCGGTGGTCGCGTTCTCCCCCATGTTCGCCATGCTCCTGGGCTACTCGGTGCCCAGCTGGGCGGGCTGGGTCGCCGCAGTGCTCGGCACCGTCATGTACGCCTGGGGCGGCACACCGTTCCTCACCGGTGCCGTCAGCGAGCTGAAGAGCCGCCAGCCGGGGATGATGCTGCTCATCGCGCTCGGCATCACCGTAGCGTTCCTCGCCTCCTGGGCCGCCACTCTCGGTCTCGTTCACCACGAGCTCGAGTTCTGGTGGGAGCTGGCGCTGCTGATCGTGATCATGCTGCTGGGTCACTGGATCGAGATGCGTTCCCTGGCCCAGACCACCTCGGCGCTGGACTCCCTGGCTGCATTGCTGCCTGATGAGGCCGAGCGCGTCGAGGGTGACGACGTCGTCACGGTCGACCCGGCAGAGCTCCGTGTCGGCGACGTCGTCGTCGTCCGACCCGGCGGCAGTGTCCCCGCCGACGGCACCATCGTCGACGGCCGCGCCGACATGGACGAGTCGATGATCACCGGCGAATCACGCCCTGTCGCCCGCGGCGAGGGCGAGAACGTCACCGCCGGCACCGTGGCCACCGACTCCGGCCTGCGCGTGGAGATCACCGCCACCGGAGACGACACCGCGCTGGCCGGCATCAACCGGCTCGTCGCCGAGGCGCAGGGCTCCTCCTCCCGCGCCCAGCGGATCGCCGACCGCGCCGCCGCGCTGCTGTTCTGGTTCGCCCTCGGAGCCGCCCTGATCACCGCAGTCGTCTGGACGCTGGTCGGCAGCCCCGACGACGCCGTCATCCGCGTCATCACCGTGCTCGTCATCGCCTGCCCCCACGCCCTGGGCCTAGCGATCCCACTGGTCGTCGCCATCGCCACCGAGCGCGCCGCGCGCGGCGGCGTCCTGATCAAGGACCGCCTCGCCCTGGAGTCCATGCGCCAGGTCGACGCGGTACTCTTCGACAAGACCGGCACCCTGACCCGGGGCGAGCCCACCGTCACCGGCGTCGAGCCGATCGGAGACCTGGACGCCGACCAGATCCTCGCCCTGGCCGCTTCGGCCGAAGCCGACAGCGAGCACCCCCTCGCCCGGGCCATCGTCACCGCCGCCAAGGACCGCAGCCTCGCCCTCGAGCCCGCCAGCGGCTTCTCCTCCTCGCCCGCCGTCGGCGTCACCGCGACCGTCAACGGGCAGGAGATCCGCGTCGGCGGTCCGCGCCTGCTCGAGGAGACCGCGCAGGACGAGATCGGTGCCGCCAATACGTGGCGGGCCGAGGGCGCGATCATCCTGCACGTCCTCCGCGACGGCAAGGTCATCGGCGGTCTCAAGCTCGCCGACGAGGTCCGCCCAGAGTCCCGCGACGCCGTCGACGCGCTCCATCACCTCGGCGTCGACGTCGTCATGATCACCGGCGACGCCGAGGCCGTCGCGGCCGAGGTCGGCCAGGAACTCGGCATCGACCGGGTCTTCGCCGGCGTCCGCCCCGAGGACAAGTCCGCGAAGGTCGCCCAACTGCAGCACGAGGGCAAGAAGGTCGCCATGGTCGGCGACGGCGTTAACGACGCGCCGGCCCTGGCCCAGGCCGACGTCGGCATCGCCATCGGGGCCGGCACCGACGTCGCCATCGCCTCCGCCGGAGTCATCCTCGCCAGCTCCGACCCCCGCAGCGTCCTGTCGGTCATCCAGCTGTCGCGGGCCGCCTACCGCAAGATGAAGCAGAACCTGTGGTGGGCCGCCGGGTACAACCTCATCTCCGTCCCGCTCGCCGCCGGAGTCCTCGCACCCGTTGGGTTCGTGCTGCCGATGTCGGTCGGCGCGATCCTGATGTCCCTGTCCACCGTCGTCGTCGCCCTCAACGCCCAACTGCTGCGGCGCATCGACCTCACACCCCAAGCCAGCACCCGCTCCGTCCTGGAGCACCAGAAGTGAAGGACACACCCATGACCACCGAAACTGCAACCGATGAGACCGGCACCGACACCGGAGCCCACCGGCACGGCTACATCAGCGACAAGGACCGCTACCGCAACCGCATGAAGCGTATCGAAGGCCAGGCCCGGGGCATTACGAAGATGATCGACGACGAAAAGTATTGCATCGACATCCTCACCCAGGTCTCCGCCCTCACCCGCGCCCTGCAAGGCGTGGCCACCGGCCTGCTCGACGACCACCTCAAGCACTGCGTCCTCGACGCCGCCAAGCTCGGCGACGAGGACGCGGCCATCGCCAAGTTCCAGGAAGCCAGCGACGCCATCAACCGGCTCGTCCGCTCCTGAACCGGCAAGCACGCACCGGAAGCGCACCGAGGAGGAAGCCCATGCCCCGCTTCGCCCCGCTGACCCCCGAGACCGCCGTCGGCGCGTCCCGCGAACTGCTCGGCGACCTCGTCGAGCGCCACGGCGCTGTGGGCGACATGGTGTCCACCATGGCCCACTCGCCAGCCGTCCTCGGCGGCTACCTGCAGCTGAGCAGGGCCATGCGCCGCGCCAAGCTCGACCGCAAGGTCAGCGAGCTGATCTCCATCGCCGTCCAGGCGCAGCAGGGCTGCGGCCTGTGCCTGGCCTCCCACGTCCACGCCGCCCGATCACTCGGCATCGCGGAGGATCAGATCGACCGTGCCCGTCAGGGCGCGTCGCCCGACCCCGCCGTCGCGGCGATCATCCACCTCGGCCTGCAGGTCTACCGCGAACCGGGCTCCATCACCGATGCCCAGATCGACGAACTCCGCACGCTCGGCTACAGCGACCGTGCGATCGCCGACGTCGTCGGTGTCGTCTCCCTCAACGTCCTCACGGGCGCGTTCAATCTCGTGGCCGCGCTCACCGCAGGCGAACCGCACTGACGCTCGGTCCTCAAGCTGAGGATGAGTTCACGCTGTCCTTCGCTCATCGCCAGCGCCTCGCCCCTTGCCGCTCGCGACATCGGGTAGGTCTCCGCCAGAGATCATGAATTGGCACGACCTCGTCACGGCGAACAGCTCCACGCCCGGTCGCGTCTGATCAGATGTGCCGGACATCGGCAGGGAGAAGGATTCGTGATGGGTGTCGTGAACGCGCTCGGCCGTGCGCTGGCAGATCCTCTGGCCACTCGTCCCACGGCTTCCGGCTCTGGATGCGCGGATTCATCGTCGACGCCGCCCGGCGACAGGCCGAGCGGAGCCTGGCCGGCTCGATGGAGGGCCACACCGCCGTGGTGATGTCGGCGCAGGGCGACGCCGGCTTCTGGGCCAGAGTGCGCGACAAGTTGATCAGGATTCTGCGCGAGGACGGGTTTCGACGTCGACGAGGCGATCGGCACCGAGCGCATCGGCATCCTCCGAGCGGCCCGGAGCTCCAACGGGTTACCGCTACTTCGACGCGGGCCACCTCGAACGTCTCGACTTCATCGCTTCGGCTAAGCGGCTCGACCTCGAGCTGCCGGAGATCCGAACGGCTCCTGGAACTGGCCGACGGGGGCTGCACCGACGTCAAGGTCGGCCTGCAGCCGCCGCTGGACGAGCAGATCGACGCCGTCGAGACGGCAGCTCCACAACCTGACCGAGCTGCAGGAGCAATTGAGCGCGGCGCGGGCCCACGTCGACGCATGCCCGGACAGTGACGAGCGATGCGGCTCGGAGTGCGCGTTCAGGCCTTCGCAGGTACCGCGGCGGAGCGCTGATCGAGCAGCCCGTCGACGGCACGATCAGGCCAGACGCAGCGACGTGATGCAGGTCGGGTCGTCCTGTCCCGTCGTGGAGAGATCCACGCTGCCTTCACTGCCTTCGTGCTCGATGTTGAGGGTCGCCTCGATGCCGCGGGGCACCCAGAGCCCGACGAATCCGTTGTCGAAAGTCCTGCGAATCTCGTCGATCAGGACGTCTCCGTCCGCATCGGTCAGCACGATGCGCACCTCGGCGTTACCGAGCTCGCCCAGGCATGTCGTCAGGCTGTGGAAGTAGCACTCGTGCGTCTGGTCGCGGTAGGGCGCGACCGCGACGTACACCTCGTCCTCGGGCATCGGAAGTCGCGACTCGCGCTCCTGCCCGTCGGTGAGGACCAGGGCGTCCGGGCGCACGGACGCCATGAGGTCGGCGGGGCGCTCCTCGACGGGCATAGCGTCCAGCCGCTCGATGATCTGCGTCACCTCGAGATGGGCCAGGCCGTGATCGGCGAGGAGGTCGGCGACGCTTGTGGGGCTGCTCGCCGGCGGCGAGGCGGGCCCGGGAGAGGCGGTGGTGCAGCCGGTGAGGACGATGCCGGAGGTGAGTACGGCGACGGCGATGAGGCGCACCAGGCGCTGGGAGGTCGAGCGGGGCATGGATCAGTCCTTCGAGGTGCGACGGTCGGGCATCGAGATCGACTTGGCCGACCCACGATGTGATCACACCAGGGCCGATGCCGACCCGTTGCGGCTCCACGGTCGCGGCCCGGCGCACGGATCGCGACCAATAGGTCAAGATCCACTGTACAGTAGGTGGGCTTAGCAACCCCCGCCGATCGTTAGCGTCGTTGTTTCGCTTGGCACCAGTCAGCCGTCACTGTATGGTCAGTATATGCTGACCATTGTTTCACGGGTGGACGCGATGAACCGGCTCGGCCGGGCCATGGCCGACCCGACCCGTTCGCGCATCCTGCTGTCTCTCCTCGACGAGCCGGGTTACCCGGCGAGGCTCGCTCGGGACCTCGAGCTGACACGGACGAACGTCTCCAACCACCTGTCCTGCCTGCGCGGCTGCGGGATCGTCGTCGCCGAACCCGAGGGCAGGCAGACGCGGTACGAGATCGCCGACCCGCACATCGCCGCGGCGCTCACGGCGCTGGTGGACGTGACGCTGGCCGTGGACGAGCACGCGCCGTGCGTGGACGCCCAGTGCACTGTGCCGGGCTGCTGCGGGACGGGAGCGGGCGCGTGAGCGCGGCGTGCGGCTGCGACGAGCCGGAGACCCGGGTCGGCGAGGAGGCCGAGGAGGAGCGGGAGCGCCCCTGGTGGCGGGACCGCGGGATCATGGTCCCGGTGTTTTCCGGCGTCGCCTTCGGCACGGGCCTGGTCCTGGAATGGACGGGTGCGGAGATCCCGGCGCTGGTGGCGTTCTGGATCGGGCTGCTGCTGGGCGCGTCGACATTCACGCCCGGCGCGATCCGCAAGCTGTTCACGGGCAAGCTGGGCATCGGGCTGCTGATGACGATCAGCGCGGTCGGCGCGGTGACCCTCGGCTATGTCGAGGAGGCCGCGGCGCTGGCGTTCTTGTACTCGATCGCCGAAGCGCTGGAGGACAAGGCCATGGACCGCGCCCGCGGCGGGCTGAGGGCTCTCCTCAAGCTCGTCCCGGAGACCGCGACCATCCGGCAAGACGGCGCGCCCGTGGAGGTCGCCGCGCAGGACCTCAAGGTCGGGCAACTCATGCTGGTGCGTCCCGGTGAGCGGATCGCGACCGACGGGATCGTCCGCACGGGCCGGTCGAGCCTGGACACCTCGGCGATCACCGGCGAGTCCATCCCGGTGGAGGTCGACCCGGGCGACGCGGTGTCGGCCGGGGCGATCAACACCGCCGGTGCCCTGGAGGTCGAGACGACCGCGGCGGGTACCGACAACTCGCTGACCACGATCGTGGAGCTGGTCGAGCAGGCGCAGGCCGAGAAGGGCGACCGCGCCCGCCTGGCCGACCGCATCGCCCGTCCTCTCGTGCCCGGTGTCCTGATCCTCGCCGCCCTCGTCGCGATCATCGGCTCGCTGCTCGGCGACCCGGAGATGTGGATCACCCGCGCCCTCGTGGTGCTCGTCGCCGCGTCGCCGTGCGCGCTGGCGATCTCCGTTCCGCTCACCGTCGTCGCCGCGATCGGCTCGGCGAGCCGGTTCGGCGTGATCATCAAGTCCGGTGCCGTGTTCGAGCGGTTCGGCGTGATCCGCCACGTCGCCGTCGACAAGACCGGCACCCTCACCCGCAACGAGCCCGCCGTCACCGCCGTCGTCACCGCCGACGGGGTGGACGAGGCGCAGGCCCTGGCCTGGGCGGCGTCCCTTGAGCAGCACAGCACCCACCCGCTGGCCGCCGCGATCACCGCCGCCGCACCCGGAGCCCCCGCCGCCCTGGATGTCACCGAGCAGGCCGGGCACGGCATCGAGGGCACCCTCGACGGGGCCCAGGTCACCGTCGGCAGCCCCCGCTGGCTGGACGCGGGGACGCTCAAGGACCAGGTCGCGGGCCTGGAGGAGCAGGGCATGACCGTCGTGATCGTGCACCGCGACGGCGTCCCGGTCGCGGCGATCGGGGTCCGCGATGAGCTGCGCCCCGAGGTTCCCGAGGTGGTCCGCACCCTCGCCGCCCAGGGCGTCGGGGTGACCATGCTCACCGGCGACAACGCCCGCACCGCCCGGGCGCTGGCCGCGCAGGCCGGGATCGAGGACGTGCGCGCCGAGCTGCGCCCGGAGGACAAGGCCGCCGCGATCAGCGAGCTGGGCAGGCAGGGCTCGGTCGCGATGATCGGCGACGGCATCAACGACGCCCCCGCACTGGCCGCTGCGGACATCGGCATCGCGATGGGCGCGACCGGCTCCGACGCCGCGATCGAGTCCGCCGACGTCGCCTTCACCGGCCACGACCTGCGGCTCCTCCCGCGGGCGTTCGACCACGCCCGTCGCGGTCGGCACATCATCAACCAGAACCTCATCCTGTCCCTGCTGATCATCGCCGCCCTGCTCCCGCTCGCCCTGTTCGGCGTCCTCGGTCTCGCCGCCGTGGTGCTCGTGCACGAGATCGCCGAGGTCATCGTGATCCTCAACGGTCTCCGCGCGGCGCGGACGAGGACCACCTCGTGAACGCGTCGGACGCCGTCGAGACGGCCGACATCGGCGTCGCGGACCGGGTGGCTCCGCGGCCGCCCATCGGGCGGGCGGTCGACACGGACCTTCGCTGTCGGCGCGCTCGGCCTCGCCCTGGACCAGTGGACGAAGGCCCTCGCGGCCGCGCAGCTGACGCCGGGCGAGCGGGTTGCGCTGCTCGGTGACTTGTTCGGCCTGTCCCTGGTCTACAACCCCGGGCCGCCTTCTCGCTCGACGCGAGGTCGACGTGGATCTTCACGGCCGTCGGCGTCCTCGCTTCGGTGGCGGTGGTCGTGTTCGCCGTGCGACTTCGGGGCTTACCGTGTGGCCTCGCCCTGGGCCTGGTCCTCGGCGGTGCGGTGGGCAACCTCGTCGACCGGCTCGGGAACCCGCCCGCGATCGGTCAAGGACACGTCACGGACTTCCTCGCCTACGGGAACCTCTTCATCGGGAACGTCGCGGACGTCTTCTTCGTGACCGGTGTCGGGTTGCTCTGCCTGAATCTCATCTCGCCGAGGCCGGCGAGAAGCAACCCGCGCGGACGGCCCGGCCGGTCGCGACAAGATGGAACAGTTCAATGTCGGCATCGAAGCAACACTCATCGAGCGAGGCAAGAACTCTCACTCTTGCAGCGAAACTCCGGAAGCTAGCGTTTCCGCTGGCAGACCGGGCAGAAGTGGCTCGATCGGTTCATGAACTTCTCCCGCACGATCGGTGTCCCGCAGCGCTTGCAGGGATGGCCGGCAAGACCGTAGGCATTCAGGCTGCGGGCAAAATAGCCGCTGCTGCCGGCCACGTCGACATAGAGAGAGTCGAACGACGTTCCGCCCTGGGCAAGAGCGGCGGCCATGACCTCCCGCGCCGAATCGACCAGCGCTGAGATCTTTGGCTTGCTCAACGACGACGCTGCCGTCTCCCCGTGCACCTTGGCAGCCCACAGCGCTTCGTCGGCGTAGATGTTCCCGATGCCGGACACCACCGTCTGGTCCAGCAACACGCGCTTGATCCCGATGCGCTTGGTCTTGATCCGTGCGACCGCCGATGCCTGGTCGAACTGCGGATCGACCGGATCCCGCGCGATGTGGGCGATCGGCGAGGGCAGCGCCGCTCCGCCCTCGTCGTACATCAGATGGCCGAACGTGCGCTGGTCTTCGAACCGCAGATCGTGGCCGCCGTCGGCGAAGGTGAACCGCGCCCGCTCATGCGCAGCCACTGCAGCATCAGGGGACGTGATGAGCATCTGCCCGCTCATGCCCAGGTGCATCAGCAACGCATCTCTATCGTCCAGGATCAGCCACAGGTACTTCCCGCGGCGCGCAGTCCCAGTGACCGTCGCACCGATCATCCGTGCTGCGAGATCCGCCGGGCCACCCACATGACGACGAGCGGCCCGGGGATGCAGAATAGTGGCCGAGGCGATCGTCCGACCACGGACATGATCGTCGAGTCCACGGCGCACGACCTCGACCTCAGGAAGTTCAGGCACAGGTAGCACCTCGCATGATCCGAGACCCGCAGTTACGGCGGTGCGCTACTGAGCATGTCGGGCCGTCGAGCTGCTCGGTCAGAGCCCTTCGTGCCAGGTCAGACCACAATATCGCTTGTCGACGCAGGACCGAGGCCCGGCACTGCCAATCGCGACGTTCGAGTACACGGCTTCCTTCGACCCGCTCTACGTCAATGTTTAAGTCTCCCGACTCGCCGTTCACGTTGACGTACAGCGCGTCGAAGCTGGTGCCACCGACGGCCAACGCCTCGGCCATCACGTCGGCGGCATGGCCCAACAGCTCGTACGTCTTCGCGCGCGACAGCGTGTCGGTCGCCCGGCCCCAGTGCAGCCGGGCGCGCCACAGCGCCTCGTCGGCGTAGATGTTGCCGATTCCCGACACCACGGTCTGGTCCAGCAGGGCCCGCTTCACCTGGGTCCGCCGGCGACGCATGGTGGCGACCGCCCGGTCCAGGTCGTACGCGGGGTCGAACGGGTCCACCCCGATGTGGGCGATCTCGGCCGGGAGTTCGGCACCGCCGTCGGAGATCGACAGCCCGCCGAACATCCGCTGGTCGCAGAACACCAGCCGGCTGCCGTCGTCGAGGTCGAAGGTGACCCGTTCATGCCGATGCACCGGCACCTCACCGCGGAGGTCCGCGGTGGCGGCATCGGGGGTGTGCCAACGGAACTGGCCACTCATCCCGAGGTGAGCGAGCACGGCGTCGCCGTCGGCCAGCGGCAGCCACAGGTACTTGCCGCGCCGTCGTGGCTGGTCGAACACCTCGCCCTGCAGCCGGGCGGCGAAGTCGTCCGGTCCGGGCAGGTGACGCCGTACCGGGCGCGGGTGGTGAACCGTGACACCGCTGATCCGACGGCCGGGTACGAGGGTGGCGAGACCGCGGCGGACGACCTCGACCTCAGGCAGTTCGGGCACGGAGTCAGGCCGTCGCCTCGTCGCCCGACGCGGCGACCTCATTCCCCGGCGGGCGAGCCCCGTTCGTCGACGGTGCGACCCCGTTCCCCGCCATCGGCTCCGGCGGGGAGGAGGGGGTGCGGGCCGCGGTGATCCGGGCTGCCATCGCCCGGACCTCCTCGAACGCGAGTTGGGCGGCCTGCTGTTCGGCCTGCTTCTTGTTGGTGCCGGCGCCGGGGCCGAAGACATGGTCGCCGATGTGGACGACCGCCTCGAACTTCTTGGCGTGGTCCGGGCCCTCGGCGGTGACGACGTAGTGCGGGACCGTCAACCCGGCCAGCGACGCCTGCTCCTGCAGGCTGGTCTTCCAGTCCAGGCCGGCACCCAACGTGGCAGCCCGGTCGGTCAGCGGATCGAACAGCCGACGTACGAACCGGGCGGCGGCATCGGCGCCGGCCCCCAGGTGGATCGCGCCGATCACCGCTTCGGTGGTGTCGGCCAGGATCGAGGTCTTGTCGCGGCCACCCGTGGCCTCCTCACCCTTGCCCAGCTTCAGCTGGGATCCCAGGCCGAGGTTGCGGGCGACCCCCGCCAAGGCACGGGCATTCACCACGGCAGCACGCAGCCGTGCGAGTTGTCCCTCGGACAGGTCCGGGTGGGTCAGGTAGAGGTGTTCGGTGACGACCACGCCGAGCACGGCGTCACCGAGAAATTCGAGCCGCTCGTTGGTGGCCAGGCCACCGTTCTCGTACGCGTAGGAGCGGTGGATGAACGCAAGCCCCAGCTGCTCGGGAGTGAGCTCGATGCCCAGTTCGGCGAGCAACGTCGCCAGCTGCCCCTCCATCGCGGACGGGGTCAGTTGGTCTCGACCACCTGGCGGCGGTCGCCCTTCGGGCCGTACTGGCCGCACGACGGACACGCGGTGTGCGGCAGGTGCTTGGCGCGGCAGGCCGGGTTGACACACACGACCAGCGACGGCGCCGACGCCTTCCACTGCGAACGGCGGTGGCGGGTGTTGCTCCGGGACATCCGGCGCTTCGGGACAGCCATGGTGATTACTCCTGATCGTGGCCCGTGGTGCTGGGCCGGCCTGGTTCGTGCTAGTCGTACGGGATTCCTGCGGTCCTGCGGGTGCCGCCTACTGCTGCGGCTGGTCGGGCTGCCCGGACTCCGTCCGGAGCCTGGCCAGCTCGGCCCACCGCGGGTCGACCGGCGCGTCGTGGTGATGTTCGGCCGACGTGTTCAGGTCGACCCCGCAATCGGGGCACAGACCCAAGCAGTCGTCCCGGCACACCGGTTGGAACGGCAGGTCGAGCACCACCTGGTCGCGGAGCAGTGGCTCCAGGTCGAACAGGTCGCCCTCGAGCCGACTGGTCCCGGCGTCCTCGACGTTCTCGCCGGGGTGAACGAACAGTTCCTGGATGTCGATCTCGAGGTCGTCGGAGATCTCCGCCAGGCACCGACCGCACTCCCCGTGCAGTTGCGCCGAAGCCGTACCGGTCACCAGCACGCCCTCCCCGACCTCCTCGAGCCGCAGCTCCAGGTCGATCGGTGATTCCGGTGGTACCCCGATCACGCCCGTTCCGAGGTCCGACGGGGCGGGGGCCTGCCGGGTGAGGACCATCATCGCCCCGAGGCGCCGCCCCAGTTCGTGTGTGTCGAACACGAATGGTGAGCGGGCATCGAGAGTCTTGCCGGAACTCATCAGCCACTCCCTAACCACAACGGACCACGACACAGTCGTGACCGACGTGAAAGCTTACCTCCTCGGGCCACCGCGGGCCAAACGACCGCTCGCGCCGCTCGGGCGTCCGGTCGCGAGGTCGGCTCGGGTTTGCGTGCCCGCTGCCCGGTCCACTCCCCGCGGGGACGCCGAGTCGTTCAGTCGGCGACGTCAACGGCGTCGTCCTCGTCGAGACGGCTCCGCTGCGACAGCCGGTTCCGGGCCAACTGCACCTGGCTGAGTTGCTTGTGCAGCACCGACTCGAACGACGCCATCCGGGAGTCGACGAACGCGTCGGTCTCGGTACGCAGGCCCGAGGCGTCCTCCTGCGCCGCGGCGCGGACCCGCTCCGCCTCGACCTCGGCGGCCTTCACGACCTCGCTCTCCGAGACCAGCCGGGCTGCCTCCTCCCGGGCCTCGGCGATGATGCGGTCGGCCTCGACCCGGGTCGGCTCGGCCCGGGGCGGTGGTGCAGCCCGCTCCACCGCGTCGACGAGGGCCAGCACCTCTGCGCGGTTGACGACGCACGAGGCGGACATCGGCATGGCCTTGGCACTGGTGATGACACCGCGCAGCCGGGACAGGACGTCGCCCAGCTGTTCGGTCGGGGTCCCCGGATCGATCATGGGGCCAATCTACTGACCCGCCCACGCCACTGTGTGAGGTCGGTGCGTCCGGGTCGGTGCGTCCGGGTCGGTGCGTCCGGGCGAGCGGGTCGGGCGCGTCCGGGTCAGTGGGTCGGGGCAGCATCTGCCGTCGGTGTCGCCGTGCTCTCCCGCGGGATCAACCGCCACTCGGCCCGACGGATCGTCGGCGGGCCGTCGTACCCCTCGATCCGACGAACCACCAGGTCGACCGCTTCCCGTGCGACCTGCTGCTTGTCCGGGGCGATCGTGGTGAGGGTTGGGGTGACGAACCGCCCCTCCTCGATGTCGTCGAAACCCGACACGGCGATGTCGGTCGGAACCCGAAGTCCGTGCCGCCGGATCGCGTACATGGCCCCCAACGCGAGGGCGTCGTTGTAGGCGAGCAGGGCGTCGGGCGGCGTCCCCTGCCGCTGCAGGAGCCGGTCGACGGCCGCCGCACCGTCGGCCCGCTGGAAGGCGTCGATGGGCAGCACCAGGTCTGGGTCGTACGACATCCCCGCGGCCGCCAGCGCCCGGCGGTACCCCAGCGTCCGGTGCTGTCCGGTGCGTCCGGCCGGCCGGGGCGGCTGGCCGATCGCGGCGATCCTGGTCCGCCCGGACTCCAGCAGGTGCGTGGTCATGGCATGGCTCGCGGCGACGTCGTCCACCACGACCCGGTCATGGGCCGGGCCGCTGGACTTCTCGCCGAGCAGGACGATCGGGGAGCCCACCGGCAGGCGCAGTTCGGCGTCGGACAGTCCCAACGGACTGAAGATGATGCCGTCGAACAGGGACGCCCGGTCGGCCCGGGACACCAGGTCGCGTTCCCGTCGGGCATCGCCGTCGGTGCGATCGATCAGCACGGTGTAGCCCCGCTCCTCCGCCGCGGTGACCACGTGGCCGGCGAGTTCGACGAAGTAGGGGCCGTCCAGGGGCAGCACCAACGCGATCAGTCCGGAGCGGCCACGCTGCAGGCCGCGGGCCAACAGGTTGGGGCGGTACCCCAGTTCCTCGATCGCCGCCTGGACCCGGTGACGGGTGTCGGCCGCGACCCACGCGAAGCCGTTGACCACGTTCGACACGGTGCGCGCCGACACGCCGGCCCGCTCGGCGACCTGGCGCTGGGTCACCATGGCGGACCGTCCGGGCCCGGTACGGCTCGCGCCTCCGCACCCCTCGCCCACCCGACCCTCATGGCGTGTCCGACCACTCTCACGCTTCTAGTGTGCCGAAGACCTTGCCGCGCGGCAAGGTCTGGGCAGACTTGGCCTTCTACAACGTGGCACAGACGCAGGGAGGCGCCGGACATGACACAGGGGATGACGCGACGACGACTGTTGGGTACGGCAGCACTGAACGCTGCGGCGGCCGTGGCGGCGGGGTGTGACAGCTCCAGCGGTGGCGGTGGAGCTGGGGGCTCCGGCGCCGCGGGCAGCCTGTCGTGGTGGGACCACCAGAACCAGCTGGAGCCGGCGAAGCGCGCGATCTTCGAGTCGTTCGAGGCGACTGAGGGCGGGGTCCCGGTCGAGTACACGTACAACAATCCCGCCAAGCTCGGCCAGGCACTGCAGTTGGCCAAGCAGAGCAACCAACTCCCCGACATCCACTCCAACGCCGGCCTGGAGGTTCCCGTACCGCAGCTGATCGCCGGCGGCTGGGTCGGGCCGCCAGGCCGGCCTCGACCCCGAGGCGCCCCCACGGTCGTACGAGGAGTTCCGGGCCGCGGCCCGGAAGGTGCAGGACGCCTCGGGCGGCAAGGCCGGTGGCTGGATCTGGAACATCGGGATGCCCAACCGGCTGAACGAACAGGTCAACGTGCTCGCCCAGGCCGCCGGGTTCGAGGGAGGTGGCGGCAGGCTGTACCGGACCGGTGAGTTCGCCTACCACGACGAGTCCTACCTGACGGTGATCGAATTCCTGCTGTCGATGCAGCAGGACGGCCTGCTGGTGCCCGGATCCCAGACCCTGATCGACGACGGTGCCCGCACCCGTTGGGTGGGCGGCCTGGCCGGCTACTACTTCGACGGCCCGTGGTGTCCCGGCGTCGCCCTGAAGAACACGCCGGAGTTCGCCGAGTCCTTGGGCGTCGGCCCGATCCTCACCCCCGACGGCGGCGAGCCCACCACGTACCGCGGCACCCAGGGCGGCGAGTACTGGCTGACGCCGACGACCGAGATGGGTGAACAGGCGAACCGACTGCTCAGTGAGTACTTCACCACCGAGGACTACTCGGTGGAGATCGCCAACACGATGTCCCAGCCTCCTCGTGACCTCGAGGCCGTCGAGCGGTCGAACGCGCACCCGGCGTACAAGAAGTTGATCACCTGGTTCGCCGATCAGGTCTTCCTGGCACCGGAGCCGATCGTGAAGAACAGTGAGACCACGAATGTGGGCGCGGAGTCGAAGACGGTCAAGCCCTCGCTGGGCGACATCGTGCAGGGTGCCTTCTCCGGCGACGTCCCCGACGTGCGGGCCGCCCTGACCGAGCTGAGCGACAAGGCGAATGCCGAGCACGAACGTGCCCTGGCCGCAGCCAAGGACAAGGGTGCCCAGATCGACGCGGCCGACTACGTGTTCGAGAACTGGCAGCCCAAGGCCGACTTCGGCCCGGACCAGTACTGAGTCGGGCGGTCAGAACTGGACGGTCTGGACAGCCGGGACTGGACGGTCAGGACTGGAGGGTCAGGTCTCAACGGTCAGGACTGGGCGGTACGGCGGGCGCGGGCGCGCTCGGTCGTGCGGCGGGCGACCTCGGCGGGGAGGAAGGGCGTCACGTCGCCACCCAGGGTTGCGATCTCGCGGATCAGCGTCGAGGAGACCGCCCCCCACTGCGCGGAGGTCGGCAGGAACACCGTCTCCAGGTCCGACATCTGCGCGTTCATGTGGGCCATCGGGAGCTCGTACTCGAAGTCCTTGGCGAACCGCAGACCCTTCACCACCGCGGTCGCCTCCCGGGTCCGGCAGTAGTCGACCAGCAACCCGGAGAAGGTGTCGATCTCCACCTGGGGCCATTCCTTGCACGACGTGCGCAACATGGCGACCCGCTCGGCGACGGTGAACATGCCCGTCTTCTTGGTGGTGTTGGCACCGACCGCCACGATCACCTCGTCGAACAGGCCTGCTGCCCGGCCGATGATGTCCAGGTGCCCGAAGGTCACCGGATCGAAGGAGCCGGGGCACACCACGCGAGTCATGGCTCCATCCTGTCAGGCGCGGCCGGTGGGTCGGCAGCCCCTCGAACCTCGCCCGGACCTCCCCCGGTCCCGGTCAGGCGCGGCCGGTGGGTCGGCAGCCCCTCGAACCTCGCCCGGACCTCCCCCGGTCCCGGTCAGGCGCAGCCGAAGTGCACGACCGTCTCGCCATAGGCCTTCGTCCAGCCACCGGTGAACCCCGCCGGCCAGACCGGGGGCGCCGTCCGTACCGACCGCTCGACGATGACCAGGCCGCTCTCGACGACCCAGCCGTTGTCGACCAGGTCGGCCAGCACGGCGTCGACGGAGTTCGAGGCGAGGTCGTACGGCGGATCCAGCCACACGAGGTCGAAGCCGACACTCGTCGGCTCTCCCCCGTCCGAGCCGACCCCGTCCGAGCCGACCCCGTCCGAGCCGGCCGTGTCGTGGCCACCCCGGGCCGGGCGGCCGGGAAGCCGGGCCGGGCGGGCGACGAGTTGTTCGACCTTCGTCGACTCCACCGTCACGGTCAGGTCCAGATCCTTGGCGTTGCGGCGGGCGATACCCGCGGTACGGCGGTCCTTCTCCACGAGCAGCACCGGGCTCGCCCCACGGCTGGCCGCCTCGAGCCCGACGGCGCCGGAGCCTGCGTACAGATCACAGAAAGCCTGCCCGGCAAGAGATTCCGACGGATCGTCGGCCACGGTTCCGCACCAGGACGTGATCGAGGCGAACACGGCCTCGCGGACGCGGTCACTGGTCGGGCGGGTCATCGATCCCGAGGGCATGGTCAGCCGACGTCCTCCCCGGGAGCCGCCGATGATCCGTGACACGCTCGCCATTCTCACCCACAACGGGGTCCGCCGGATAGGGGTTGCCCATGGCCGCTTCCGACAGCGCGGTCAACCTGACGTGCCTGCTGTGTGGACCTCGACCATCGACGAGGTGCGGTCAGCGACGCCACGCCGCCACGCCGGCCGGCCGCCATGGACGGACAAACCCGTGCGCCCACCCTTCACCTCGTGGCACCGATCCACGGACCTGTGCTCCACGCGCCGTTCGACACATCGTCCCTTTGTCAGGGCGGTGTCCGACCAGCCGAATTGCCCCCCATTCGAACATGTGGGCTGTTCTGTCAGTGGTGCCGTCTAGAGTTTTCGACATGGAGATCCCGGGGTCGGTGACGATCGGTGAGGCAGCACGGATGTGTGCTGCCGTGCTGGATCGGGTCGACCTCGGACGGGTGGCTCTGCTGGCACCCGGCGAGGTGCTTGCCGCCGCGGTGGAGTGGGCCCGACTCGCCGACCGGGCGGCCGCGGGCAAGGCGACCCTGATGGCCGAAGCGGTCCGGACGCAGGCGTCGGAACAGGCGGCCGGGACGCCGTTGCGTTCGTGGTGGCAACAGGCAACGCAGAGTTCGGCCCGACAGGCCGGGGCCGCGGTGCGCCGGTCCGCTGACCTGGATCGGTTCCGACTCGTTCGGGCCGCACTCGTCGACGGACGGGTGTCGGCCGAGCAGGCCGACGTCATCTGCGCCGGGTTGCGGCACCTGCCCGATGACATGACCGTCGAGCAGATCGAGCACGGGGAACGACACCTACTCGGGCTGGCGACCGGTGACGGGGAGGGCCGCGACGGCGTACCGATGGATCCGGACGGGTTGCGCCGCTGCGCCAACCGGCTGGTCGAGGTGATCGCACCGGAGGTCGCCGACGAGGAACTCGCCAAACGCCTCGCCCGGGAAGCCGCCAAGGCGGAGCGGGACCGTCACTTCGGCTGGCGCCACGACCACCACGGCAGCGTGTGGTTCAGCGGCCAGCTGCCCGTCGCCGACGCCGAGGACGTCATCGCCGTGCTCACCGCCCACGTCAACGCCGCGGTGGCGGCGGCGAAGGCCGCGGACCGGTCGGACCCGCTGTCGCGGCCGGTCACGCTGGGCCAGCGACGGGCCGACGCGCTGATGACCGTGTTCGGACGCGCTGCCGGCCAGCCCGACACCCCGACCACGGGCGGGATGCCGCCCACGGTCCACGTCCAGTTGAGCCATGCCGCTCTGCTGGCCGGGCTGCGTGGCGCAGGCCTGATCGGCCCAGGTGAGGACCTGGAGGCCGGCAAGGCGCGCCGCATGGCCTGCGACGCCCACCTCATCCCGTCGGTTCTTGGCTCGGAGGGTGAGATTCTCGACCACGGCCGCTCCGTCCGACTGGTGCCACCCCGGCTACGAGCCCTCCTCATCACTCGCGACGGCGGATGCGCCTTCCCCGGTTGTGATCGACCCCCTGCCGACTGCGAAGCGCACCACATCCGTCCGTGGTGGGCCGGTGGGCCCACCAGTCTCAACAATCTGGTGCTGCTGTGTCGTCATCACCACCGAGTCGTCGAACCGGTGCCGAACGCACCGGCCGGGTTGCACTGGGAGGTCCGCCTCAACGCCACCGACCACAAGCCCGAGTTCCTGCCGCCCACCCGCCTGGACCGGACGCGTCGGCCACAACGCCACACCCGGCACACCAAGATCACCATCCCCGACCCCGCGACCGGGGCCGGCGCTCGGCCGGAGCCACACCGCACGACCGAGCCACATCGCATGACGGGGGCGGGTGAGCCCACGGAGCCTGGTCAACCGCGACAGCGAGGACGGGCAGCAGCAGGAGGAGGAGATCCGGGGAGCTGCGCAGCTGATGATCGAGGCCCCTGAACCGCGACCGGCTCGGGAGTCACTCACTCGAGGTGTGCCGTGTCGTTGAGTGCGACGACGTTGTGGCTGCGGTGTGCCTGGCTGACCGCCAGGTGAGTGATGCTGCCCGCAGCCAAGGGGAAGAAGCCTTGGCCGATGGCGGCGATCGGGATGCCCAGCCACAGGGAGATCAGGTTGCTGGTGGCAGAGCCGTGCGACACGATGACGACCGTGTCGTACGACTCGGCCAGGATCTCGTCGAACGCGGCCTGCAGACGATGGACGAGCTGGAGCCTGGTCTCGGCAACCGCCGGACCGTCGTGATGGGTCAGCAGGTCCCCGTCAGGCGGCAATGGCTCGGTCCGCCCGTGGAGCCATTCCTTCGGGCGCCCCTCGGCCTCTCCGAAGGAACGTTCGCGCAGCCGGTCGTCCGTCGTCACGTTGACGCCCAACCGGTCGGCGATGTGACGTGCGGTGTGGTGCGCGCGCCGCAGATCCGAGGAGTACAGGCGGACCGCTGACGTCCCGATTCGTTCTGCCACGGCCGCCGCCACGCAGACGGCCTGCTCGTGCCCACGTGGGGTCAGGTCGGAGTCGAACCAGCCACCCACCAAGCCGTCGACGTGGTGTTGCGCCTCCGTGTGCGTCACCAGCAGTACATTGCCCCTTCGCCAGCCTCTCCGTCCTCGTCCGCCCACAACGCCTCGTCCGCCCACAACGCCTCGTCCGCTCACAACGCCTCACCAGCATGGATCGCGTCATCCCCACGCAGGGAACCGTCAGGTGTCGGTCTGGCCTGAACTCCCCGTCAGGTCCGGTCGAGCCATTCGTCGTGCGCACGGAGCTCGGCCTCCCGGATCGCGTCGGCGAAGCCGTCGGTGATCATGTCAGGATCCTCGGCGACGGCCCGTACGGCGATCGCGCGGGCCTGCTCGATCAACTCGCCGTGTTCGAGCACGCGTAGCAACCGTAGGCTCGACCGTACGCCGGACTGCGCGGCACCCAGGACGTCGCCCTCGCGCCGCTGTTCGAGGTCGACCTCCGCCAGTTCGAACCCGTCGCGGGTCGCGGCGACCGCGTCGAGTCGTTGTCGGGCGGGGGTGTCGTCCTGCGCCTCGGTCAACAACAGGCAGACGCCCGGGTGCTCGCCTCGTCCGATCCGGCCGCGCAACTGGTGCAACTGCGAGACGCCGAACCGGTCGGCATCGCTGATCACCATCACCGACGCGTTCGGCACGTCGACGCCGACCTCGACCACGGTGGTGGCGACCAGGACGTCCAGCTCACCGGCGGCGAAGGACCGCATCACCTGGTCCTTCTCCTCCCCCGGCAGCTGACCGTGCAGCAGCCCGACTCGGAGCGACGACAACGGACCGGCGGTCAGTTCCTCGTACAGCTCGACGACACCGCGGCCGCCGTCCTCGCTGCCGGCCGCACTGCTGATCCGCGGACAGACCACGAACGCCTGCCGCCCCAGCGCGACTTCTTCGACGATCCGTTGCCATGCCCGGACCACCCAGTCGCGGTGGAGCTGCTCGTCGACCACCACGGTCGACACCTCGGAACGTCCAGCCGGGATCTCGGTCAACGTGGACACCGCCAGGTCACCGAAGATCGTCATCGCCACCGTCCGCGGGATCGGCGTGGCCGTCATCACCAACAGGTGCGGGTGCGCCTCGGCCTTGCCCACCAGCGCAGCCCGCTGTTCGACCCCGAACCGGTGCTGCTCGTCGATCACGATCAGTCCGAGCTCGGCGAAGGTCACGTTCTCCGACAGCAGCGCGTGGGTGCCGACCACGATCCCGGCCTCCCCCGAGGCGATGTCGAGCATCGCCTGCCGCTTCACCTTCGCCGGCATCGAACCGGTGAGGCTCACCACCTTGGTCGCATGCTCCGGTGCGGCCAATGTGCCCCCCAGCGCCAGGTCGCCGAGCAGGAGTTCGATGCTGCGGGCGTGCTGCGCGGCCAACACTTCGGTCGGCGCCAGCAGTACCGCCTGGCCGCCGGCGTCGATCACCGCCAGCATGGCCCGAACCGCAGCGAGCGTCTTGCCCGATCCGACCTCGCCCTGCAGCAGTCGCTGCATCGGCCGGTCGCGGGTCAGGTCGTCGAAGATCTGTTCGCCGACCGCCACCTGGCCGCGGGTGAGTTCGTACGGGAGGTCGGCATCGAACGTGTCGAGCAGTCGCCCGGCGACCCGTACCCGCGGGATCGCACGGTGACTGGCGGCATCGGCACGGCGGTACGCCATCACCAGCTGCGTCTTGAAGGCCTCGTCGAACCGGAGCCGGTCGAGCGCGGGCCCGGTGGCGGCCATCGTCTCCGGTCGGTGGAGCGCCTCGAACGCCGGCAGCAGTCCGATCACGTCCGCCTCGTCCCGCACCCACTCGGGCCACGGATCGAAGAAGTGCAGCTGGTCGAGCACGATGCCGATCGCCTGCGCGATGGTCCAGGTGCGGATGTCCTTGGTGGCCGGGTAGAGGCCGATGATGCCGCCGGTGCTCACCTCGGCCATCGTCTCGTTGCGCTTGGCACCGCCGATCACCACGCCCTGCTCGTTGACGATGACGAAGTCGGGATGGGCGAACTGCAACTGGTCGCGGAACATCGACACCTTGCCCGCGAAGATGCCGCGCACCCCGGGCACCAGCTGCTTCTCGTAGTACTGGATCAGGTGGGGACGACCGAAGAAGGTGAGCTGGACGGTCCCGTTGCCGTCGGTGACGTAGACCTCGAGCCGCTGCTTGCGTCCCGCACCGCGGACGGTCGCCCGCGCCACGTGGGCCAACACCGCGACCTCGTCGCCGGGCCGGAGCCCGGACACGTCGCTCTCGTCGGCGCCGCTCAGCCAGCGGCGAGGCAGGTGGTTGACGAGGTCACCGACGGTGAGCAGGCCCATCTTGGCGAGTGCGCCCGCCGTCTTCTCACCGACCAGCCCGTCCAACTTCTGGCTGAGCTGCCGGTAGGCCGTCGTCCGCCAGTCCCCCACCGCCACGTTCACTCCTCCCGTCCGGGCACCGCCCGATGCTGCAACGCTATCCACCGCCGCACAGGAGGGCTTGCACGACTGACCCGTGTTGCCGTAACGACGTAGCCATGGACGACACCGGCGCCGGTCACGACACCGCACCTGACAACAGCCCAGCCGCCAAGAGACAACCCCCCGACGACAGCGCGCCAGTCACGCCAGGCGCGTCCCTGGTCCTGTCACCACACCAGGACGACGAGATCAATCGGGTCGCCGCCCTGGTCGCGCGGGAGAGCGACCGCGGGACTGCCCTGCGACTGGTCAACGCCACCGACGGGTGCGCAACCGCTGTCCGTACGAAGCTGGCCCTGTCGTACGAGCAGACGCGTCGCTGGCGCGATCGGGAGCAGGCCTCGGCGTGGTCCTGGCTGACCGATGACCGCAGCCCTCGACCCATCAACCTCGGCTTTCCCGACGGTGCCCTGGTCGCCGACGCGTTGTTGCCGGCTGTCGAGCGCGAGCTGCAGGCGCTGGCCGATGCGACCGGCACCACCCCGCGGTTGTACGTGGCGACCTGGCATCCCGACCGGCCGGACACGGTGGTCGCGGACCGGCATCCCGACCACGTGGCCTGCCATCGGGTCGCCTGCCGGCTCCGCGACGCCCTGGGCCTCGAGGTCCGGTTCGGCCGGCACGTCACGGCAGCCCGGCCGACCGGCGAGGTCGTGCTGCCCGACGAGCACCAGCGGCTGCGGATCGAGGGTGCGATCGCGTCCTACACCGTCATCGGGAACCGTTCCGTTCGCACCACCTTCGAGGCGATCCTCGCCGGCGGAGGCCGGTCGGTCTTGACCGAGTGAGGTCCGAGGTTGCGTTCCCGGACTGCACGCGTGCCGCCCGTCCCATCCCCGTACGCGTGGATTGGTGCAGCCCAGGCGGGCACGTTGGGATGAGTCAACGACCCCGCTCGCGGGCACCTCGGGATGAGTCAACGACGTGAATTCGCCCGATCGCGGGTGAGCGGCTATGCTGGTTCGGTTCCCGATCGGGAACACACCTGTCTTTGCTCGTGTGAAACCTGCCTGTTGAAGGAGTACCAGTGGCTGCCGTGTGCGACGTCTGCGGAAAGGGCCCCGGCTTCGGACACAACGTGCCTTGGTCGAAGAAGAAGACCAACCGTCGTTGGAACCCGAACATCCAGCGCGTGAACGCCGCCGTCAGCGGCCAGGCTCGCCGGATGAACGTGTGCACCTCGTGCCTGCGGGCCGGCAAGGCCGCTCGCTGACACCTGGGCCACTCGCCCCACCTCCCCCGTCGCGATGCGCGACGGGGGATTTTCATGTCCCAGCGCGGATACCGGCCGAACGGCGCGTGCCCCGGCCCCGTGGGCCGGACGGCGCCGAGAACGGCGCCGCCCGACGGACCGACCAAACCGCGAACCCGACCAAACCGCGAACCAGGCCGACACGACGACCGACCAGAACGACGGACCGACCAGAACGACGAACCGGCCAGAACGACGAACCGGCCAGAACGACGAACCGGGGCCGCTCAGACGGCGACGACGACCGGGACGATCATCGGGCGGCGTCGGTAGCTGCTGTTCACCCAGCGGCCGATCTTGCGGCGCACGACCTGCTGCAGCCGGTGGGTGTCGGTGGTGCCGTCCCGCAACGCCTGGTGCAGCGCCGCCACCAGTTCCTCGCGGATCTCGTTGAACGCGGACTCGTCCTCGACGAAGCCGCGGGCGTGGATGTCTGGCCCGGAGAGGATCTTCTGCGCCTGCATGTCGATCACGCAGACCACCGAGATGAAGCCCTCCTCACCCAGAATCTTTCGGTCCGTGAGCGAGGTCTCGGAGATGTCACCGACGGTGGAGCCGTCCACGAAGATGTACCCGGCCTCGACCTGCCCGACGAGCTTGGCCTCACCGCCGGCCAGGTCGACCACCCCACCGTCGCGCATCACGATGCTGTGCGGCACCCCGGTCGCCCGGGCGAGCTCGGCGTTGGCGACCAGATGGCGTACCTCACCGTGCACGGGCAACGCGTTCCGCGGCTGCACGATGTTGTAGCAGTAGAGCAACTCGCCGGCCGAGGCATGACCCGACACGTGCACCATCGCGTTCCCCTTGTGGACCACGTTCGCACCCAGCGCGGTCAGCCCGTTGATCACCCGGTACACCGCGTTCTCGTTGCCCGGAATGAGCGAACTCGCCAGCACCACCGTGTCGCCCTCGGCCAACTCGATGACCTGGTGCTCGCCGTTCGCGATCCGCGACAGCGCCGACAGCGGTTCACCCTGCGAGCCGGTGGAGATGATCACCACCTCCGACGGCTTGTACTGGTCGAGCTCCTTGATGTTGATCAAGGTGTTCTCCGGCACTCGGAGGTAGCCCAGGTCACGGGCGACACCCATGTTGCGCATCATCGATCGGCCCACGTACGCGACCTTGCGGCCGTGTGCCACGGCGGCGTCCATCACCTGCTGCACCCGGTGGACGTGCGAGGCGAAACAGGCCACGATGACGCGCTGGTCACTGTTGACGAAGACCCGCTCGAGCGCCGGCAGGATGTCCTTCTCCGGCGTGGTGAACCCGGGCACCTCGGCGTTGGTGGAGTCGACCATGAAGAGGTCGACGCCCTCCTCACCCAGCCGGGCGAAGGCACGCAGGTCGGTGATCCGCCCGTCCAGCGGCAGCTGGTCCATCTTGAAGTCGCCGGTGTGCAGCACCAGGCCGGCGGCGGTCCGTACGGCCACCGCGAGCGCGTCGGGGATGGAGTGGTTCACCGCGACGAACTCGCAGTCGAACTCCCCCAGGTCGACCCGCTCCCCGGCCTCGACGACCCGGAAGTTCACGTTCTTGATCCGGTGTTCCTTGATCTTCTCGCGCAGCAGCGCAAGGGTCAACTGGGACCCGTACACGGGGATGTCGGCCCGCTGGCGCAGCAGGTAGGGCACCGCACCGATGTGGTCCTCGTGCCCGTGGGTGAGCACCAGCCCGACGATGTCGTCCAGTCGGTCGACGATCAGGTCGAAGCTGGGCAGGATCAGGTCGACCCCGGGATGGTCGTCCTCGGGGAAGAGCACCCCGCAGTCGATCAGCAGCAGCTTGCCGTTGATCTCCAGCACCACCATGTTGCGGCCGACGTCACCGAGGCCACCGAGCGGGATCACGCGGAGCGTGTCGGGGCGGAGCTTGGGCGGGGTACGAAGAGCTGGATTCACCGGCTCAGGCTATCGTGTCCGGCCATTCGGCTCACGGTCCGCGATGACTGCTCGAACGTTTGCCCTCAGGGGCAGCGCGACAGCGAAACCCCCCGGAGAAAGTGAGAAGCCCACGGTCGCCTGCTCGGGGGGTCAGGCAAACGCGGACTTCTCATCGAGAAGTCTTCCCGTTCCTCGCACGGAAAGCCACTTCAGCCCCAACTTGTCCCGAACTTTGGGAATCCTCCCTAGTCACAGCGATTTGAGCTGTCCGCATGTTGGACACCGGGGGTCGCTGAGTGGCCCATCGGTCGTGGTGACCACTCACGTACGATCGTCTCGTGCCCGATCGCCATGACAGCCCCGCCCCCCACGCCTCGGCAGCCTCGAGCGCGGAAGCCTCGAGCCCTGAAGCCGCAAGCCCTGAAGCCGCGAGTCCCGAGGCTCCGGGCCCCGCGGCCCCGGGCCCGGAGGCGGCGGTGGCCGACTCGGTCCGGCTGGCGCTGCCGGCCGAGGCCGCGACCGTCGCCGCCGTACAGCGCCGGGCGTGGGCCACCGACCTCGACCAGGACCTGTCGCAGTGGCTGCTGACCGAGGTCGACCTCGACGCGATGACGACCACCTGGCATGCCGCCATCACCCGTCCCCCGGACGCCCGCTGCCGGCTTCTCGTCGGCGTCGACGGGGCCAGCGGGGCGGTCGTCGGCTTCGTCGCGACCAGCCCCGGCGACGACCCGGACGCCGATCCGGCCCGGGACGGCCTGCTCGGCGAGTGGGTGGTCGATCCGCAGGCCCGACGCCGCGGCCACGGCTCCCGCCTGCTCAACGCGGCCGTCGACACGCTGCGAGCAGACGGGTTCACCCGGGCGCAGATCTGGCTGGCCGCCACCGACGACGTCCGGCGGCAGCTGCTGCACGAGTCCGGCTGGGCCCCCGACGGCGGCCACCGGGAGGTCGGCCCGACCGCCGAGCTGGCACAACGCCAGGTCAGGCTGCACACCGACATCACCGACGCCGGGGAGGCGTGACGGCAGGGCTCAGGGGCCGCCGAAGGTGATGTCGCTGCCGGCCAGGGTCAGCACCATGCCGTCCGGGGTGGAGGTGACATCGGTGACCTGCAGGCCGTGTGGCAGCTCCAGGTCGATCGGCTTCAGGTTGCGGGTCAGCAGGTCGCTGACGAGCTCGGCCGGCAGGTCGATCCCCGACACCGCCACGGTCGGCTCGGCGAGGGTGAGCTGCCCGGTGGCGGCGTTGATCTCCGGGCGCCCGGTCAACGTGATCGGCACCGACAGTCCACGGAACTCCAGGTTCTGGCTGATCACCACACGCCCCCTCCCCTGCGCGTCGGGATCGGCGTGGCGGAGCTCGGTGCCGGCCAGCACACTGACCGTCTCCCAGGGCGCGGTTCCCGAACCGTGCAGGGTGCCGACCGTGATCGTGGTGAACCAGTCCTGCGAGCTCACGTCGGACAACGTCAGGTCGACCCCGGTGAGGGTGACCCGACCGACCGCGGCGTCCATCTCCACCCGGTCCCCGGTGACGGACACCTCGGCGAAGTTCTGCGAGGCCGCCTGGACCAGGAAGGACGTGCCGCCGATCGACACCGCCGGGGGGCTGGTCAGCCCGAGCTCGGTCTGGACGCGGGTCGCCACCTCGCCCTCGGCGTACTGTCGACCGACCGTGTCGGCCAGGACCAGCAGTGTCGCGACGAGGGCCAGTGCGACCAGGATCATCGCGGGCTTGAACCAGCGGGGTCCGCGCGGCTTGGCCGGACGTGCCGAGACCGCTTCGGGTGGCGTGGGTCCGCTGCCCGGGGCGGCGCCGGTGCGCTGTTCCGGGATGATGAGGGTGCCGCCGTCGCGTCCCTTCAGCGAGGCCACCTCAGGCCTCGATGCCGATGATGTCGTCGATCCCCTCGGTCAGCCCCGGGCGGTCACCGACGGCCCGAACGGCCGCCAGCACCCCAGGCATGAACGACACCCGGTCGTACGAGTCGTGACGGACCGTCAGGGTCTCCCCCGGATCGCCGAGCAGGACCTCCTGGTGGGCGACCAGACCCCGCAACCGGACCCCGTGGACGCGGACCCCGTCGACGTCGGCCCCGCGGGCACCCGGCACCTCGTGACTGGTGGCGTCCGGCACCGGCCCCAGGCCTGCCTCTTGACGGGCTGTGGCGACCCGGCGGGCGGTGGTGGTGGCCGTCCCGGACGGTGCGTCGGCCTTGTCCGGGTGGTGCAGCTCGACGATCTCGACGCTCTCGTAGAAGCGTGCGGCCTGCTCGGCGAAGTGCATCATCAGCACCGCCCCGATGGAGAAGTTGGCGGCCACCACGACGCCCACCTCGGGTGCGGCGGCGAGCCAGGTGCGCAGTTGCTCGGTCCGTTCCGCGGTGAAGCCGGTGGTGCCCACGACGGCGTGCACGCCGTGCTCGATGCAGTACTGCAGGTTGTCCATCACCGCATCCGGGTGGGTGAAGTCGACGACCACGTCCGCATCGGCGATCGGGGTCAACGCATCGCCGGCGTCGACCCGGCCCACCAGCTGCAGGTCGTCGGCGGCCTCGACCGCCCGGCACACCTCGGCACCCATCCGGCCGGCGGCCCCCAGTACGGCAACCTTCGTCAGTTCTGTCACCCGACCACTCTAGTTGGAGCCACCAGCTCCACCGGGCACCTGCGGCGAGGAGCGGGGCGCCAGTCGGGACCGCAGCACCAGGAACAACACCCCGAGCACCACGTACAGCCCGGTCACCAAGATCAGCTGCAGACCGTAGTCGTGCGGGGCCGCGAGCAGTCCGGCGATCCGGGTGCCGATGTGCATGCCACCGTGAACCCCCACCGCGGCCCAGAGCGAACCCGTGCCGATCTGGGCGGCACCACAGACGAAACCGAGCGCGACGGCCTGCAGCGGGTACAGCACGAACTTCTCGACCACCCCTTCGGCCGGCGACTGCGACAACAGGTGCAGGGACCCGAAGAGCAGCGAGCTGATCGCCAGGGCGACCCCGACCCGGACCTTCGCGGCATTCATCACGTACCCCCGAAAGATCAACTCCTCCGGGAAGCCCTGCATCACGAACGACGGCAGGAACGCGTACGCCAGTCCGCCGAGCACTGCGGCGATCGGGATGCTGGCCACCTCGGGCACCGGGGCGGCCAGCCCGGTCAACCGGCTGATCCCGGCCAGGGCCACCGTGGCGAGCACCAGCACGACGAAGGTCAGCCCCAGCATGGCTGCCTCACGTCGCGACCAGCGCAGCCCCAGCTGCGCCAGCGGTGAGCCCAGCTCGGGGTGCCGGTGTCGACCGTCGAGTCGGGCCAACCCGGCAGCCAGGGCCACCGAGCCACCGCAGAAGGTCGCCATTCCGATGAGGTTGACCACGACGAGTGGGATCGTGGGCAGCAGGGTGGTGAGGCCGAGCGGCACGCCGAGCCCCGCCGCGAACAGCACCGCCACGAATCCGACGAAGCCGATGAGGATCCGGACCGGTGCCGGCAGCCGGGCGTCCGGTGGGGGCCGCAGCGCGGGTTCAACAGCGGCGCGGTCAGGTCGCCGGGTCGTGGTCTCAGGCTGTGTGTTGATCATGGTCCCGACGCTACGGACGATGCTGATCATGCACATCGCGCGAACGGCACCCCGGCAGGCGTGCCCTTGGTCACCGCCCCACCGTGACCTTTGGCACAGGTCGGGGACGAATCGGCTGGTTAGGCTCGACCCCATGCGACTGGCCGATCTGGACCTCGAACGGCTCACCCGGTACGTGATCACCGCCGTACTCGCCATGGGCACCGTCACCGGGGTGGTCATCCGCGCCCTGGTCCTTGGGCAACCGGGCTCGGAGGTCCTGGTGCCGTGGCCGTGGGGTCTCGCCGTGGTGGTCGGGATGTGGGTGGCGTGGTGGCGGGTCTCGCTGGTCGAGGGTGCCCGGCCCCTCACCGCCGTGGTGTTCGCCGTGTTCGCGTTCGCCACCGTCGTGGCCGACGGGACGGGATCGACCCAACAGATCCCCGAGGCCGCGGTGGTGGTGCTCGTACTGGCGCTGGGAGCTCGGTGGGCGGCGGTGGTGACCGCCGGCCTGCTGACCCTGATGAGCGTGAGCCTGGTCGGCCTGTTCCAGATGACCTGGCTCGGTGTGGCGCAGCAGTGGTTCAGCGCCGTGGTGCTGGTGCTGTTCGCCTTCCTGCTCGCCGTTGCCCTGGACCATGCGCGACGGGCCCAACGCCGTACCGCCGACCTGCTCCATCAGGTCGCCACCCGCTCCCGGCAGGTGCGGGAACTGTCGCTGCTGCAGGAACGCAGCCGCACCGCCGGTGAACTGCACGACGGGCTGGGCCACCAGCTGACCGCGATCGCGATGGGGCTACGGGTGGTCGAACAGGCCCAGGGCTCCGACCCGGCCCGTGCGAGGGCCGAACTTGAACGGACCAGCGCGCTGGCCGCCGGTGCCCTGCAGGACCTGCGGCGTTGGGTCCGGGCACTGGGCAGGTTCCACCCCGACCGGCACCGCGGCGTCGATGCGGTCCAGTCGATCGCCGACACCTTCGCCGGCACCACCCTTGACGTCGAGGTCTCCACGTCGGATGACCCGTGGCAACTCGATGACGAGTGCGAGGTGGTGCTCTACCGGATCGTGCAGGAGTCACTCACCAACGTCGTCCGGCATGCCCGGGCCGAGCACGTGACGATCACCCTGGCCGCCGAGACCGATCGGATCCGGATCGTCGTGACCGACGACGGGTCGACCACCGCGGCCTCGACCGACAAGGGGTACGGCCTGGCCACGCTGTCCGACCGGGTGTCGGAGGTCGGAGGCACCTTTGCGGCCGGATCTCTGACCGGCGGTGGATTCCGGGTCACCGCGACCCTGCCTGCCGAGGTCGGCCGGGTGACTGAGCCGGCCGTCGACCACGTCGGTGTCGGATGACCGAGGCGTCGCCCGTGACGGTGATGATCGTCGACGACCAAGAGGTCGTACGGCGTGGCCTCGGCCTGATGCTGGAGCTGGCCGGCGGCTTCGCGGTGGTCGCCGAGGCACCCGATGCGGCAACCGCGCTGACGCTGGTCCGTACGGGCCGCGGCGGCGGTCCGGTGCGCCCGCAGGTGGCGCTGCTGGACGCGCGGATGCCCCGGATGAGCGGGATGGAGCTGATCCCGCTGCTCCGCGCCGAGGTCACCGACCTGACGATCCTGGTGGTGTCCACCTTCGACGACGACGACGTGGTGCTCGGCTCGTTGCGTGCCGGGGCGGACGGATTCTTCCTCAAGGACGCCTCGCCCGACGAACTGCGCGACGGCATCCACCAGGCGTTGGCGGGTCGTACGGTGATCGATCCGCGGGTCGGCAGTCAGGTCGTGTCGGCCCTCGCGCAGCGGGCCGAACCCCGAGGCACACGCGACGACGAACTGATCGAAGCGCTCACCCACCGGGAGCGCGAGGTCACCGCGATGGTCGCCGAAGGCCTCAGCAACCGGGTCATCGCGCGCCGGCTGCAACTGCGTGAGGGCACGGTGAAGAACCACGTCTCGGCCGCGCTGCGCAAGTCGGGCGCCCAGAGCCGTACGGAACTGGCCGTGTGGTGGCGCGACGGCTGAGCCGACGCCGACCACGTCCATCCCACGCCCAGACCACGCCCCGCACGACCCGCCCCACGACGAAACCGCCCGGATCCACGCCACAGGGATCGCCGGTGGGCCGCGGACCCGAGCGGTTCGACTCGGGATCCTTCTCGGATCAGATGTTGGCTGCGGGCTCGGCGTCGTCACCCTCGTCCGACGACGCAGCACCGTCCTCGGCCTTGTCGTCGACGACGGCGATCAGCGAGAGCTTCCCGCGGTCACCGATCTCGGCGATCTCGACCTGGACCTTCTGGCCGACCGAGACGACGTCCTCGACATTGTTGACCCGCTGGCCACCGTTCAGCTCGCGCAGCTTGCTGATGTGCAGCAGGCCGTCCTTGCCGGGCATCAGCGAGATGAAGGCGCCGAAGTCGACGGTCTTCACCACGGTGCCGAGGTAGCGCTCGCCGACCTCGGGCATCGTCGGGTTGGCGATCGCGTTGACGGCCTGGCGGGCGGCCTCGGCGGCCTCACCGTTGTCGGCACCGATGTAGATGGTGCCGTCGTCCTCGATGGACAGGTTGGCGCCGGTGTCGTCCTGGATCTGGTTGATCACCTTGCCCTTGGGACCGATCACCTCGCCGATCTTGTCGACCGGGATCTTGACGGTGATGATGCGCGGGGCGTACGGGCTCATCTCGTCCGGCGCGTCGATCGCCTCACCCATCACGTCGAGCAGGGTGTTGCGGGCATCCTTGGCCTGGTTCAGCGCGGCCACCAGCACCTTCGAGGGAATCCCGTCCAGCTTGGTGTCGAGCTGCAGCGCAGTGATGAACTCGCGGGTACCGGCGACCTTGAAGTCCATGTCGCCGTACGCGTCCTCCTGGCCGAGGATGTCGGTCAGCGCGACGTAGGTCTGCTCACCGTCGACCTCACCGGAGATCAGGCCCATCGCGATGCCGGCGACCGGCGCGCGCAGCGGCACACCGGCGTTCAGCAGCGCCATCGTCGAGGCGCACACCGACCCCATCGAGGTGGAGCCGTTCGACCCGAGCGCCTCCGACACCTGACGGATGGCGTACGGGAACTCCTCGCGCGACGGCAGCACCGGCACCAGCGCCCGCTCGGCGAGTGCACCGTGGCCGATCTCGCGGCGCTTCGGCGATCCGTACCGACCGGTCTCACCGGTGGAGTACGGCGGGAAGTTGTAGTGGTGCATGTAGCGCTTCGAGGTCTCGGGCGCGAGGGTGTCGAGCTTCTGCTCCATGTCGAGCATGTTCAGCGTGGTGACCCCCAGGATCTGGGTCTCGCCGCGCTGGAACAGCGCCGAGCCGTGCACCCGCGGGATGACCTCGACCTCGGCCGACAGCGGCCGGATGTCGGCCAGCCCACGACCGTCGATGCGCACCTTGTCGCGCAGCACGCGCTGCCGGACGATCTTCTTGCTCAGCGCGGAGAACGCGCCGCCGATCTCCTTCTCGCGTCCCACGAACTGCGGGGCGAGCTCCTCGGTCAGCTTGTCGCGGAGGGTGTTCTGCGCCTCTTCCCGCTCGGCCTTGCCGGCGATCTGGAGGACCTTCACCAGCTCGGCGGACCCGGCGGCGTCGACCGCGGCGAGCACGTCGTCCTGGTACTCGAGGAAGACGGGGAACTCGCGGGTCGGCTTGGCGGCCTTGGCGGCCAGCTCGGCCTGGGCCTCGCACAGCGCGGCGATGAACGGCTTGGCGGCGTCGAGGCCCTGGGCCACGACCTCTTCGGTGGGCGCGGTCCGGCCGGAGCGGACCAGGTCCCAGGTCTGCTCGGTGGACTCGGCCTCGACCATCGCGATGGCGACGTCACCGTCGGGCAGCACGCTGCCGGCGACGACCATGTCGAACGAGGCGTCCTCGAGCTGCTCGACGGTCGGGAAGCCGACCCACTGGTCACCGAGCAGGGCGACGCGGACGCCGCCGATCGGGCCGGAGAACGGCAGCCCCGACAGCTGGGTCGACAGCGACGCGGCGTTGATGGCCACGACGTCGTACGAGACCTGCGGGTTGAGCGCCATCACCGTGACCACGACGTTGACCTCGTTGCGCAGGCCCTTGGTGAAGCACGGACGCAGTGGGCGGTCGATCAGCCGGCAGGCCAGGATGGCCCCCTCGGACGGACGGCCTTCGCGGCGGAAGAACGCGCCGGGGATGCGACCCGCGGCGTACATCCGCTCCTCGACCTCGACGGTCAGCGGGAAGAAGTCCATGCCGTCGCGGGGTGAGCTGGAGGCGGTGGTGGCGGCCAGCAGCATCGTGTCCTCGTCGATGTAGACCGCCGCCGAGCCGCCGGCCTGCTGGGCGAGCAGCCCGGTCTCGAACCGGATGGTGTGCTTGCCGTACGAGCCGTTGTCGATGACGGCTTCGCTGAACTTGATGTCGGATCCCTCCATGGGAACTCCTTCGTCGTCGTGACGGCGTACCCCGGTCGGGCCGCGAGGGCCCGTGGGTACGCCATCGACGGCGATCGTCGCGGTGGAGGATGGGGACGGCAGGTGTGCCGGTCTTCGATCGAGGCCCGCGGGTCACAGGTGGCCGCACTCAGGTGCGCGGCCGGTTGGTCCCGAACGCCACTACCGAGGACCGGGCTGGGCCGAAGGCCTCCGGGCGCCGATCGCCGGGTGGTTCTGCACAGGGCAGATTGTCTCGGTCACTGTATCGGGATGTGCAGACATAGACGAATCCGCCACGCCCCGGCTCCTCGCGACACCACGTGCTCGCCGACGCACAGGTTGCTCGCCGACGCACACGCTGCAGACGTCGGCAACCTGTGTCACGGCGAGGAACCTGTGTCACGGCGAGGAACCTGTGTCACGGCGAGGAACGTGCGCCGTACCGCGAACGACAACCGCCCCGCGCCGCCGCGTGATGCGGCCGCCGGGGCGGTGTCAGGCCTGTCGGTGTCGGCCCGGGTGGTCGCTCAGCGACGCAGCCCGAGGCGCTCGATCAGCGAGCGGTAGCGCTCGATGTCGGCCTTGGTCAGGTAGTTGAGCAGTCGACGACGCTGACCGACGAGCAACATCAGGCCACGACGGCTGTGGTGGTCGCCCTTGTGCTGCTTCAGGTGCTCGGTCAGGTGCGCGATGCGCGCGGTCAGCAGCGCCACCTGGACCTCCGGGGAGCCGGTGTCACCGGGGACGGTGGCGTACTTCTCGATGATCTGCTGCTTGGTGAGTTCCTGCGTGGTCTCTGCCATGTCCAGACTCCTTGGGGTCCGTTGCGCGGCGCCCCCACCCGGGATCGGGCCTGCATCGGGCAGTCGGGAGCTCTTGGTGGTCCGCGGCCGTCGTGACGGCAACCGGGACACCTTACCGCTTTCCACGCGCCGACCACCAATCGCGGCTCCGGCACCCCGGGGTCGGGCCTCCGCCCGACCAGCCCGCCTGACCGGCTGGATAGTCTCGCGTGGGTGATCACCGTTGCCGGCGTGAGTCCGTCCATCGACATCGTCTACCTGGTCGACACCCTGACCCTGGGTGAGATCCACCGCCCGACCGAGGTGGTGCGGTGTGCCGGCGGGAAGTCGCTCAACCTCGCCCGGGCCGCCCGGACCCAGGGGGCGGCCGTACAGCTGACCGGGCTCTTCGGCGGTTCGACCGGCAGTTGGTTGGCCGAGGAACTCGCCGCCGCCGGGGTCACGGTCGCGGCGGTGCCGGCCGATGCGCCCACCCGGACCTGTGTGTCGATCGCGTCGGCCGCCGACGGCTCCCTGACCGAGGTGTACGAACGCGCCGCGGCCGTGTCGGCCGAGACCTGGCAGGCCTTCCTGGCCCGGATCGACCAGATGCTGGTCGGACATCCGGGCTGGCTGGCACTGAGCGGCTCGATGCCGACCGGGTTACCACCCGAATCGGTTGTCGACCTGCTCGAGCTGGGCCACGACCGCGGCGTCGCGGTGGCGGTCGACACCCACGGCGACGGACTCCGGGCGGCGGTCACCGCAGGACCCGACCTGATCAAGGTCAACCGTGCCGAGGCGGCGGCCTTCCTGGCGGTACCGGCCGACACCGAGCTGGCCGAGCTCGCCGCCGGGCTGCGCGCTGCGGCCGGCGGCGCGCAGGTGGTGCTGACCGACGGGGCGGCCGGGGCGCTCGCGCACGACGGGACCGTGACCTCGGCGATACTGCCCGGGGTGCACGGCACCTATCCCGTCGGCAGTGGTGACTCGTTCATGGGTGGGCTGTTGACCGGCCTCGATGCGGGCCACGACCTGGCCGAGAGCCTTCGTACGGGCATGGCGTGCGGTACGGCGAACGCGCTGTTGCCGGGGCCGGGCCGGTTCGACCCGGACGAGGTGGCCCGACTCAGCGAGCTGGTGGAACTGCGATGACCACCAACGAGCTGGGGTTCGGACGCGGCCCGCTGACCGAGTTGATCAACAGTGCCGAGACGCTGGACGTCCAACCCTGGCAGCCGTTCCCGGCCATCACCGACCGTGCCGCCTGGCAGTCCTTGCCCCCTGCGGTGGTCGAAACGATCATGACGGACGCGGCCGCCGCGGCCGCGGCACCGTGGCCGGCACTACCGGCCCGGCTCTTCGGTGACTACCTCGCCACCGGCAACCGGACCCGGTTCGAGCACCCGTACTTCGAACGGCGCCACCAACTCACCGCACTGGTGCCCGCCGCCGCGATCACCGGCAGCGTGGACGACGAGCTGGTCGACCGGCTGTGGTCGCTGTGCGAGGAGACGACGTGGTGCGTTCCGGCACACGACCGTCGGCGGCTGCCCGACCCGGCCACCCCCGTGCTCGACCTGTTCGCCGCACAGTCCGGCGCCCAACTGGCGCTGCTGGTGTCGGTGCTCGGCCCGGCGTTGGACGAGGTCTCCCCCGTCCTGGCCGAGCGGGTGGATGCGGAGATCCGCCGTCGGGTGGTCGAGCCCTACCTGGCCCACGACGACTTCCGCTGGCTCGGGCTCACCACCGCCAAGCTCAACAACTGGAACCCGTGGGTCAACCTGAACGTGTTGATCTCCGGTCTGACCGTGCTCACCGAGCCGGCCGACCGGGTGGCCCTGGTCCGCCGCGTGGCCGCGTCGCTGGATGCGTACCTGGTGATCATGCCCGATGACGGCGGGTGCACCGAGGGCCAGAGCTACTGGGCACAGGCCGCGTCGAAGGCGATGGACGTGGCCATGATCATCCGCGACGTGACCGGGTTGGACGCGACCCGGCTCCCGGTACTGGTCGCCGCCGCCCGGTACCCGGTGGCGATGCACGTCGCCGGCGACCGGATGGTGCAGCACGCCGACGGATCCGGTCGTTACATCCAAGATCCCCACCTGCTCCACCGGTACGGCGTCGCCGCCCGGGATGCCGAGCTGCAGCAGTTGGCCTGCCACCTGCGCGACCTGGGGCTGCGCGCAACCGGTGGCGCGATCACCCTGTGGGACCTGCTGTTGCAGGTGACCGACCGCGACTACCACGCGCGACCAGTCGGGACGCCGGCACCGAACGTCGGACGCGTCTGGTTCCCCCGGACCGAAGTGTTGTCGGTACGGGAGCGCCCGGGCCGGGCCGACGGCCTGCACCTGGTGGTCAAGGGCGGCCACAACGACGAGGAGCACAACCACAACGACGTCGGCAGTTTCAGCATCGCGCTGGACGGCCGACCGGTGGTGGTCGACCCGGGCGTCGACAACTACACCTCGAAGACCTTCGGACCGCAGCGGTACGAGCTGTGGCCGATGCGCTCCGGCTGGCACAACCTGCCGGTGATCAACGGCGTGGAACAGCACGCGGGCAAGGAGTTCCGCGCGACCGACACCACGGTGACCGAGTCCTCGGACGAGTCGTACGGCTTCGCCACCGAGCTGGCGGCCGCCTGGCCGGCCGCTGCCGGCGTCCGGTCGTGGCGCCGCGAGTTGATCATGGACCGTGACGGTCGGAGTGTCACGATGACCGACACCTACGGCGTCCCCGAGGTGACGAGCCTCGAGCTGCCGGTGGTCGCGGCGGCGGCGCCCCTGCCGGGTCCGGGCCGTACCCGACTGGGCGGGTTGATCATGGAGCACCCGGGGCTCAGCGCCACCGTCGAGGTCCGCGAGGTGCCGTCGCGCTCGCGGATCAGCGAGACCTGGCCCGACGGGCTGTGGCGGATCAGGTTGACGCCGGAACGCCTTCGACCACAAGGATCGTGGCAGCTGCGCTTCACCCGCGCGGCCGACTGACGCAGGCTGATCAGGCCGGGTCGGGCCCCGGTCTGGCGGGGTCAGGCTGGGTCGGGCCGGTCAGGCTGGGTCGGGCCCGGTCAGGCCGACTCGAGCTCGAGCCGTCGTCGGACGTCCTCGACGTCGTGGGCGATCTGCGCCATCAGGGCCTCGATGCCCTCGAACTTGACGTTGCCGCGCAGTCGCGACACCAGGTCGACCGCGACCTCGACGCCGTACAGCTCGAGATCGTCGCGGTCCAGCACGTGGGCCTCGACGACGGTGGCCGGTACGTCGTCGAAGGTCGGGTTGGTGCCCACCGAGATCGCCGCCGGCAGCCGTGGGGTGTCCGGCTCGTCGAACCGGGTCAGCCACCCGGCGTAGATGCCGTCGGCCGGTGCGAGTTGGCGTGGCCCGACGGGCAGATTGGCGGTCGGGAAGCCGAGCTCCCGACCGCGGCGGTGCCCCTCGACCACCGTCCCGGAGAACCGGTACGGCCGCCCGAGCAGGTCGGCGGCATGCTCGACGTCGCCGTCGGCAACGGCCTTCCTGATCTTGGTGGACGAGCAGGCGTCGGCCTGCAACGCCAACGTGTCGACGGTGAACCGGCCACGACCGAGTTCGGCCAGTTGGGCCGGGTCGCCGGCCGCGCGATGGCCGAACCGGAAGTTCTCCCCCACCACGACGAGCTCGGGGTCGATCGGGTCGATCACCCGGGTGACGAACTCGGCCGGGGTCCACCGCGAGACCTCATGGGTGAACTCGACCTCGACCACCTCGTCGGCCCCCGCCGCCCGCAGCAGCACCCGTCGCTCGGTGTCGTTGGTCAGCCGGCGCGGGGCGACCGCGGGCCGTACGATCTCCATCGGGTGCGGGGTGAAGGTGACGGCGACGACCCGTCCCGTGCCCGGGGCCGCCTGGTCGGCCAGCCGGTTCGCCTCGGCCAGCACCGCCCGGTGGCCGCGATGCACGCCGTCGAAGTTGCCGATCACGACGATCGTGCCGGTGTCACCCATCAGCTGCCCTCCCCGGACGCCTGCGCGGTACGGAACACCGCAGCTGGTCGCCCGTCGGGATGGTACAGCGCGAGGAACACCCCGCGGTGACACACGGCGACAAGCTGGTCGGCCCCGGTCGAGGCGTCGCGGGTGGTGGTGCTCGAGCCGGCTCGGACGACGACCTGCCCGGGCAGCGTGATCCGGCGACCGTGCCCGACGTCGGCGGCGCGGTCGGCGTCCACCTCGACGACGTCGAAGGTGTCGCGGGCCACCTGGTCGATGGCGATCACGGTGAGACTGGTGGTGTCGTCGGCCAGCGATTGGGCCGAGCTGATGTCGTACGGTCCGACCCGGGTCCGGCGCAGTGCGGTCAGGTGACCGCCGCAGCCCAGGTTGGCACCCAGATCCCTTGCCAGGGCACGGATGTAGGTGCCTGAGCTGCACTCGACCTCGACGTCGAGGTCGAGGAACTCCCCTGCGGTTCGGCTGTCGAGCAGGTCGAAGCGGTGCACGGTCACCCGCCGCGAGGCGAGGGTCACCTCCTCACCGGCCCGCACCCGGGCGTACGAGCGCTGCCCGTCGACCTTGATCGCCGAGACCGCACTCGGCACCTGGTCGATCTCGCCGGTGAACCGGGGCAACTGCTCGGCGACCTGTCCGGCGGTGACGTGGGCTGCGCCGGGCGTGGTCAGCAGGTCCCCCTCGGCGTCGTCGGTGACGGTGGTCGCACCGAGCCGGATGGTCGCCCGATAGGTCTTGTCGGTGAGGGTGAGGTGGCCGAGCAACCGAGTCGCCCGGTTGACCCCGAGGACCAGCACCCCGGTGGCCATCGGGTCGAGCGTGCCGGCATGACCGACCTTGCGGGTGCCGAGGATCCGACGGGCCCGGCCGACGACCTGGTGGGAGGTCAGCCCGGCCGGCTTGTCGACGACCACGATCCCGTCGGATCGGGCACCAGTCATCGACGTGGTCACTCGTCGTCGTCGGCGTCGGGCTTCTTCTTGTACGGGTCGGCCTCGCCCGCGTACTGCGCCCGGGCGGCCCGGTCGGCCACCTCGGCGTCACCGCTGCGGGCCTTGGCGAGCAGGTCCTCGATGTGGCGGGCGGACTCCGGGACGGCGTCGAGGATGAACACCAGTCCGGGAGTGTGCCGCAGTCCGAGCTGCTTGCCGACCTGGGCGCGGATCACTCCGGTCGCCGACTGCAGCGCGGCCTGCGTGGCCGCCCGGTCGGTGTCGTCGCCCATCACGGTGTAGAAGACCGTCGCCTCGCGGGTGTCGCCGGTGAGGCGGACGTCGGTGATCGTGACGAAGCCGAGCCGCGGATCCTTGATCCGACGCTCCAGCATCTGGGCGACGATCTCCTTGATCTGGTCGGCGAGCCGAAGCACCCGTGGGTTGGCCATGATCAACAACTCCTTGCGACGGCTCGGTGGCACCGAGGACGGACGCCCCAGTCTAGTTCGCCGCGGCCCGGCCCGTACGGAGGCCGCCGGCCCGGTGCCGGTCCGCGAGCCCGGGGGTCGGTCTCAGCGCTTGGGCCAGCTCCAGGTGGGTTGGTCGAGCAGCCCCTCCCGGCCGGCGACCGAGGTCTCACCGGTGTCCTTGACGAGCTCGACCACCCCCACCCCGTCACCGGCGGCGAGCCGCTCCACCAGCGTCTGGTTGTGGCTGACGACCACGAGTTGGCTGTGCCCGGCCGCGCGGAGCAGCAGATCGGCCAGCGGGCCGAGGAGTTCGGGGTGGAGGCTGGTCTCCGGCTCGTTCAGCACCAGCAGCTCCGGTGGGCGAGGACTGAGCAGTGCGGCCGCCCACACCAGATAGCGCAGCGTCCCGTCGGACAGCTCGGCCGCCCGCAGCGGTCGCAACATCCCGGGCTGCCAGAGCACCAGCTCGAAGCGGCCCGCGGCGACCACGATCTCGACCCGACTTCCCGGGAACGCCGCCGACACCGCCCGGTCCAGCGCACCACCGTCACCGACCTCGACGATCGTCTGCCAGGCCGCGGCCAGATCGGCACCGTCGCCGCTGAGCACCGGCGTCCGGGTCCCGATCCGCGGCTGCCGGGCGGGCGCGTCGGCATCGGTCCGGACCTGGTCGTAGAACCGCCACCGTCGGACCTGTTCGCGCAGCACCAACAGCTCCGGTGCGGTCTCGGGGTCGGCGATCTCGCTCAACATGCTGTCGTACGGCCGCAGCTCGGGCAGCTCACGCCAGCCGTCGTCGGTCCGCACCCGGACCCGGCCGCCCGCGCGGTCGGCCTGCAAGGTGGCGGGCCGCAGCCGAGGCCCCATCCAGGTGCACTCTCGCTTGATCTCCGGGTCGAGCTGGAACATCGAGGCCGGTGGTCCGCCGGGCTGCGGGTGGCCGAAGTCGACGGCGTAGGAAATCTCGTCAGCGGCGAACCCCAACCGGAGCGTCACCGGACCGGAGCGGCGGGTGCCCTGGATCGGCTGCTCACCGTCACGCATCGCCTTGCTGATGACCTCGGGCCCGGCCCACAGCACCGACGTCATGCCACCCTCCCGGGCCAGCGCGGCGACCGCTCCGTTGCGTGCGCTGTCGGCGAGCAACCGAAGCGCCCGGTAGAGGCTCGACTTCCCGGTCCCGTTGGCGCCGGTCACCACGGTGAGGTTGGTCAGCTCCAGCACGAGGTGCCGCAACGATCGGTAGTTCTCGACGGCGAGCATGGTGATCACGACCCCCAGTCTGCCCGCGACGCCGGACAGGAACCGAGCTCCCTACCGGGAACGCCCGTCGCGCCCGTCGAGACGCGCCCGGGAGGGGCCTGCGCCGTAAAAGTGGGCGTCTCAGCGACACACGTGGACGTGAGCTCCACCTGTGTCGCCCTGGCGCCCGTCCTCACGCCTGTCCCTCCTACTGCCCAGTCGACGGTGGCTCGGAAACGACGAACGGGCCCGCCCCCACTCGGGGACGGACCCGTTCCTCACAGGGTCAGGCGTTCAGTCGCGCGCCTTCTCCCGCATCTCGTACGTCTCGATGACGTCGCCCTCCTTCACGTCGGAGTAGTTCTGCAGCGTCAGGCCGCACTCGTACCCCTCACGGACCTCGGTGGCGTCATCCTTCTCCCGCCGCAGCGACGAGACCTCAGTGTCGGCGATGACCACGCCGTCCCGGAGCAACCGTGCCTTGGCGTTGCGGCGCATCACACCGCTGGTGACCAGACAGCCGGCGATGACGCCGACCTTGGACGACCGGAAGGTGGCCCGGACCTCGGCGGTGCCGAGCTGGACCTCCTCGTAGATCGGCTTGAGCATGCCCTTGAGCGCCGCCTCGATCTCCTCGATCGCCTGGTAGATGATCGAGTAGTACCGGATGTCGACGTTCTCGGCATCGGCCAGCTGGGTCGCCTTGCCCTGAGCGCGGACGTTGAAGCCGATGATCACCGCACCGGAGGCGGCGGCCAGCGACACGTTGGTCTCGGTGATGGCACCGACACCGCGGTCGATCACACGCAGCGACACCTCCTCGCCGACGTCGATCTTGCTCAGCGCGTCCTCGAGGGCCTCGACCGAACCGGACCCGTCGCCCTTCAGGATCAGCAGCAGTTCGGAGGCCTCGCCCTTCTCCATCTGCTCGAACAGCTGGTCCAGCGTCTTGCGACGGGCCCCCATCGCCTGCATGGCTGCCCGCTTGCGGGCCTCCCGCTGGTCGGCGATCTGCCGGGCCGTACGGTCGTCGGACACCACGATGAACGAGTCACCGGCGCCCGGGACCCCGGCCAGGCCGAGCACCTGGACCGGCATCGACGGTGGCGCTTCGTCCACCGACTCGCCGTGGTCGTCGAGCAGGGCACGGACGCGGCCGTGGGCCGGGCCACACACGATCGAGTCGCCGACCTTCAAGGTGCCGCGCTGGACCAGCACCGTGGCCACCGGACCACGACCCTTGTCCAGGTGCGCCTCGATGGCGACGCCCTGGGCGTCCATCTCCGGGTTGGCACGCAGGTCGAGCGCCGCGTCGGCGGTCAGCACGATCGCCTCGAGCAGGGTGTCCAGTCCCTCCCCGGTGGCAGCCGACACGTCGACGAACATGGTGTCGCCGCCGTACTCCTCGGCCACCAGCCCGTACTCGGTCAGCTGCCCGCGCACCTTCGACGGGTCGGCACCCTCCTTGTCGATCTTGTTGACCGCGACCACGACCGGCACGTCGGCCGCCGTGGCATGGTTCAACGCCTCGATCGTCTGCGGCATCACACCGTCGTCGGCGGCCACCACCAGCACGGCGATGTCGGTCGACTTCGCACCACGGGCACGCATGGCGGTGAACGCCTCGTGACCCGGGGTGTCGATGAAGGTGATCGCCCGCTCGTTGTCGTCGACCTCGGTCGCGACCTGGTAGGCACCGATCGCCTGGGTGATGCCGCCGGCCTCGCCACCGGCCACGTTGCTCTTGCGCAACGAGTCGAGCAGGCGGGTCTTGCCGTGGTCGACGTGACCCATCACGGTGACGACCGGCGGCCGTGCGGCCAGGTCGTCCTCGTCGCCCTCGTTCTCACCGAACTCGATCGAGAAGCTCTCCAACAGCTCGCGGTCCTCGTCCTCGGGCGAGACCACCTCGATGTCGTAGTTCAGCTCGGCACCGAGCAGTTGCAGCGACTCGTCCGGGACGGACTGGGTCGCGGTCACCATCTCACCGAGGTGGAACAGCACCTGCACCAGCGCGGCCGGATCGACACCGATCTTCTCGGCGAGGTCGGTCAGCGAGGCACCTCGACGGAGCCGGACCTTCTGGCCGTCACCCTGCCGGACGCGCACACCGCCGATCGACGGTGCCTCCATCTCGTCGAACTCTTGACGCCGCTGCTTCTTGGACTTGCGACCACGACGCGAGGGGCCACCCGGACGCCCGAAGGCACCCTGGGTCCCGCCACGACCACCGCGACCACCGCCACGTCCCGGCGGCGGACCGCCGAAGCCGCCGGGCCCACCACCGGGACCGCCACGGCCCGGGCCGCCACCGCGACCACGACCACCCGGCCCACCGCCGGGGCGACCGCCGCGAGCGGGCGCACCGAGCTGGCCGGAGCTCTGCTTGGGCATCATCCCCGGGTTGGGACGCGGCCCACCCGGACGCGGCCCACCGGGGCCGCCCGGGCCACCCGGACCAGCCGGGGCACCGGGCCCACCGCGACCCGACGGCGGACGCGGTACGGCCGGCCCACCTTCGGCGCGGGGCGGCCGGGGACGCTGGGTCCCCATGCCCTGACTGGACGCGAACGGGTTGTTGCCCGGACGGGGTGCACCACCGGGCCGCGGGGCCCCCGGACGGGGGGCGCCACCGGGACGACCACCCTGGCCGCCCTGACCACCCGGGCCGGGCCGACCGGGCGCCGGACGCGGCGCGGGCCGCGGTGCGCCACCGGGCAGGCCACCGCTGGAGCCGGGCCGCGGCTGCGGGCGGGAGTCCCTGGCCGCCGGACCGGGCCTGGGTGCCGGACCCGGACGCGGTGTGGGGCGGTCGCCCGCGGCACCGGCGCCACTGCGCGTACCGTCCGGGGCCTGGTTGCCGGCGTCGGCCGCCTGCGACTCCCCAGCCTTCGACTCCCCTGCCTTCGACTCCCCTGCCGGTGCTTCCGCCGGCTTGGACTCGGCGGGCTTCGGCGTGGCCTTGGCGGCCGGGGCCTCCGACGGGGCTGCCGACTTGGCCGCAGGTGCAGCCTTGGCGGCCGGGCCGGGACGCGGACCGGGACGGGCACCGGGGGCAGCCTTCTTGGCCGCTGGCCCGGGACGGGCGCCGGAAACGGGGGTACGGGTGCCCGACTTGCCACCCTCGGCCTTCCCACCGTCGGACTTGCCGTCACCGTCGGACATCCGGTCACGCAACCTGCGGACCACGGGCGCCTCAACGGTGGAGGAGGCCGATCGGACGAACTCCCCCATGTCGTTCAACGTGCTGAGTACTACCTTGCTTTCGACTCCGAGCTCTTTAGCCAGCTCGTAGACACGGACCTTTGCCACTGCTCTCCTTCAGGTCCGTGCCGTGCGTCGGCGCGAACCAGTTAGTTGATGTGAGTGCTCATCGAGCGTTTCTCATCGAGTCGTCATGAGCTCATCGCCCACTTCCTGGTCGAGACCTGACCCGGGATTGGGTCAGGCATGCTGAGCCATCTTACGCCCACGCGGGAGGCGCTGCCCAATCCGGCCGTCACGCCCGGTCGGCAGCCGAATCGCTACCGGCGGGTACGGCCGTACGCCAGACCCGCCACACCTGCTCGGGATCGACCACCGGGTTGCCGTCGGAGCCGGTCCGCCGCAGTGCCCGGCCGATCGCCCGTCGGCGCAACGCCTCGGTCAGGCACCGTTCACTCGGGTGCAGGTGGGCGCCACGACCGGGCAGCACCTTGCGCACATCCACCACGACCGCGCAGGCCACCGGGTCGTACACCATGCGGATGAGTTCGGATCGCTCCGCCCGGCGTCGGCAACCCACGCACGTACGGACCGGCTCAGCCATCGGAGGGTCCCGACGACTCACCGTCGCCGCGGGGCAGCCGATCCGAGGACGACCCGTCATCGCGGATCTGCCCGTGCCCCCAGTATCGGACGGGCCGGTCGTCGTCAGGCCGGAACGGAACCAGCCGGCGCCCAACCTCGATCATCAGCGGCCGGCCGGTCCACAGCTCCACCTCAGGCGCCAGCTCGGCGACCAACTCCTCCGGCACCTGAACCCGGGCGGTACGACGTCCGGAGCGGGTGAACGGGGTGGCTGAGCGCAGCACCAAGTACGGCCCGCCCTGCGGCACACTGAGGGTGACCGACTCCAGGGCGTCCCACCGTACGGCGAAACTGCCCAACGAGTTCGTCAACTGCACCCCCGCCGATTCGAACCGCAGGCGGACCTCGCGACGGAACCAGAACCACGCCGCGGCACCGAGCATCCCCACGTGGAGCACACCCAGCACGATCACCGCCGCCAGCGGCGGGGCCTGGAACACCAGGGCGCCGGTGCCGACGAGGCAGCCGAGCACGAGAAGGATCGCGAGAGCCACCTGCGTCTGGCCCGGCCACGCGAGCTCCAGCAGGCCCTCACCCCGGGCCACCACCCGAGGGCTGCCGAGTGCCGCAGGACCCGGTCCGCCGGGGCGGGCGTCGCTCACGAACCCGCCGCGCCGCCGGGCTCGGTGTCGGGTCGGATGTCGATCCGCCAACCGGTGAGACGGGCCGCCAGCCGAGCGTTCTGGCCCTCACGCCCGATCGCGAGCGACAGCTGGTAGTCCGGCACCACGACGCGGGCGGCCCGCGCCGCGAGGTCGACCACCGTCACCGAGCTGACCTTCGCCGGCGACAGCGCCTGTCCGACGAAGTCGGCCGGATCGTCGGACCAGTCGATGATGTCGATCTTCTCGTCGTTCAGTTCTGCCATCACCGTCCGCACCCGTTGCCCCATCGGGCCGATGCAGGCACCCTTCGCCGACACGTTCGGATCGGTGGAGTGCACCGCGATCTTGGTGCGGTGGCCGGCCTCCCGGGCGATCGCCTTGACCTGCACGACACCGGACTCGATCTCCGGCACGTGCATCCTGAACAACTTCTCGACCAGCCCCGGGTGGGTCCGCGACACGACGACCTGCAGGCCTCGCACCTCGCGGCGGACCGCGATCACGTACACCCGCAACCGCTTCATGTGCGCGTAGTCCTCACCGGGCACCTGTTCGGCCAGCGGCAGGATCGCCTCGATCTGCCCCAGGTCGACCCGGACCGTCCGGGAGTCACGGTCGGCCTGCACGACACCGGAGACGATGTCGCCCTCGACACCGGCGAAGTGGCCGTACTTGGCGTCGTCCTCGGCACTGCGGATCCGCTGCGTGATCACGTGGCGGGCGGTCGCGGCGGCGACCCGGCCGAAGCCTTGGGGGGTGTCGTCGTACTCCCCGACGACGTTGCCCTCCTCGTCGAGCTCGGGCACCGACACGGTCACGTGACCGGACTTGCGGTCCAGGGTCACCTTGGCGCCCTCGGCCGCGTTCGGGGTCTTGTCGTACGCCCCGAGCAGGGCCTCCTCGATGGCCTCGACCAAGACGTCGAAGGGGAGTCCCCGTTCACTCTCCAGCTGTCGCAGCAACGAGATGTCGATGTCCATGTTCAGTTCTCCTTCTTGCTGAATTCCACCTGGACGAGGGCCTTGTGGACCTCGGCCCAGGTGATGGTGCGGGGTGTGCCGTCCACGTCGAGCACGGCGTGCTCGTCGGTGACCTCGGTGATCCGGCCGGTCACGGGTTCGGGTTCGTCGGTGGTGACCTTGACCAGCCGGCGCAGGTTGCGGCGCCAGTGCTTGGGCTCGGTCAGCGGACGTGACAGGCCGCGGGAGGTGACTTCGAGGGTGAACGGGGCCTGCCCGACCACGGGGCTGTCGTCGAGGGCGGACGACAGGGTCTTGGTCGCCTCCGCGATGTCGTCCAGCATGGGGCCGGTGCCGTCGGGTCCGTCGCCGTCCACCACGACGCGCAGGATCCTGCGCTTGCCGGCGGGGTGGACCTCGATCGCCTCGAGCTCCAGGCCGAACTCGGCCAGCAGCGGCTCGAGCATGGTGCCGATCCGTGCCTCGTCCATCGCTACCGTCCTTCGATCCAGTTGTCACTGCACTTGTGTGTCACTGCACTTGTGTGTCACTGCACTTCTGCGTCACTGCACTTGTCACCGTGCGCCCGGTCCGGCCCGTACGCAGCGGGGCCGGTCCGATCCGGGTCGACACAGCTTACCCATCCGGTGCCCATGACGGGGGCAACGACGTGCAGGTAGGTTCGGCGCCGTGTCGCACCATGCCCACCCCGGCCCTCGAGCCCGTCGAAAGGACCCTCGAGCCCGTCACCACACCCCTCGCGCCGGTCGAGCGGACCCTCGAGCCCGTCGAGAGGCCATGACCGTCGGGCATCCGACCGCAGCGGCACCGCTGATCGGGGGGTCCCGGTGACAACAGGAGGTACGGGACCCGGGCTGACGCGGCGCGCGATGGTGGGCTCGCTGCTGGCGGTCGGCGGCCTGGCGGTGGCGGGCTGCTCGGTCACCGGGGGCCCGACCGTTGATCCGCTCCCGGCGACCTCGCGACCGACGCCGACCCCCACGCCGACGCCGACCCTGACTGGCCTCGCCGAGGGGCTGGCCGCCGAGGTGACCGCCGCCGCGATGTGTCACGCCGTCGCCGAGCGTCGTTACGAGTTGCCCGGTGCGGCGATCGCCAACCTGACGACGTTGGCCACCGTCCATGATCGACACGTCGAGGTGCTGTCCGGCCCGACCCCGACCCGACGGCCGGCCCCCGGCTCCGCAACGCCCACCACCACCCCGGCCCCGCCGACGATCACCCTCGACCCGGACCAGGCGAAGGCCGTTGCTTCGGTGCAGGCGTCGCTGCGCGACGCGACGGCCACCCACCGGGCTGCCGCGGTCACGGCCTCGGGCCTCGACGCGTTGTTGTGGGGGTCACTCGCGGCCGCGGCGAGTCAGGACGCCGTCCTGGTCGGCCGGACCACGCCGATCCCCGCACCAGTCGCCGAGCCCGCGCACGAGGTCCCGGACATCCCGCTCGACACCGAGGGTGCCTCCATCCTGATGCGTCAACTGCACGCCGCCGTGTACGGCTACCAGGTCGCGATGGAGGAGCTGCGTGGGGAACAGTCGGAGCCGTACGCGCAACGCCTCGGTCGCCTGCGCACCCAACGCGACGGACTCGCCCGACTGCTGCGGACCCGCGGGATCGCCCCACCGGCCGCCGAACCCGGGTACGACCTGGCGCCGGTCGACTCCGCTGCGGCCGCGCTCGCCCTGGTCAGCGAACTGGAGAGGGCACTGCTCCCCCACCAGGGTCGGTGGCTCGCTGCTGCCGGGCCCGCCGGGATCGGTCCCGCGGTCGACGGCGTGATCGACGGCGCGACCATGGCGGTCATCGCCGGCGGGACCCCGCTGATCTGGCCCGGCTGGCCGACCTGACCCGCTCAGCCCACGATCTCGCGGAAGGTGAGCAGGCCCATGCCGTCCTGGTTGCGCACCCAGGGGCCGGCGTCCGGGTGGCCGACGTGGTCGAGGACGTCACCGGGTTGGACGGGCACCGACGTGGTCAGCAACAAGGTCCCGGCACCCGACGCGGAGACGTCGGTCACGACGGCCTCTCCGTTCACCCGGAATGCTGTGCCGGCGCCCGGTTCGACGATCACACCCGTCCGGTCACGTAGGTCGATCGCGATCCGGTTCGGTCCGACCCGGCGGACGCGTGCCGGGTTGGGGGCCGCCGTACCGGCCGCCGGTGCCCCGTACACGTCGGCGGCCAGCAGGGCGTGCGTCCAGCGGCCGAGCTCGCGGTAGCCGCCGAGGAAGTTCCAGTGGCAGCCGACGGCACCTTCCATGCCGTTGAGGCTGATCAGGCCGACCCCGAGGGTGTCTCCGAGGCGTCGTTGGCCGTCACGCAGCTCCACCGCCTCGGGGTTGTTGCACGGCGACCGGCGCACCTGCTGCACGTACACCCGAGGTTCGAGGGTCCCGTACGACAGGTCCTCGCGCAGGTCGGTGATCAGGTCGGTGGCCCCGGCCACGTGCACGGCGGCATCGTTGCCGTCGTTCTCGCCCTGGTTCCAGATCACGGCCGTCACCCGGTCGTCCAGTCCGGCCGTGCGCAGCCGCGTCAGCAACCGCCCGTAGTTGGTCTCGACGTCACCATGATCATCATCGTTGCGCAGGAACCACGAGATCGGTCGCCCACCGTGGGAACCCTGCAGGATGCCCACCGGAATCCCTTGCTGGGCAAGGATCTGGGAGGTGAACTGGATCGCCCACTGGCCGACGGCGCCGGAGTTCATCCCGGTGTCGGCGATGCCGCGATGCCACACGTCGTCGGCGGTGGACAGGTCGGAGTAGAGCGACGGGGTGCCGTACGAGCGGATGAACCGATTCTCCAGGTGGTGGGCGGTCTGTGATCCCCAGCGTCGCGCCTCGGCGTTCGACTGCCCGTGCACCACGTACACGTCACCGGCCACCACGCCGGGGATCCGCTTCACCAGTGTCGATCCCGCCGAGGTGACCGCCCACAGCTCGAAGTTCGTCTCGACCAGCGCGACGGGAACGGCCTCGGTGATCATGAAGCGGCCGTTGCGCAGGTGCACCGGTCGGACCCGGGTCCGACCGTTCCGTTCGGTGTGCAGTTCGAGTCGGGTCACCGCGGGGTCCACCACCCGGCCCGCGATGGTGGTCGTGACCGAGGTCGCTCCATGATCAGGCCGGACCAGGAGTTGACCAGGTGTCGGGGACCGGTCGAGCTCGACCGTCGCCGGCCGGCCGTAGAAGGTGAGGCGGCGGGTGGTGAACTGCCCGGCGTTCCCGCTGAACGTCCAGTCGGGATTCGCCCCGGCGGACGGCCCGATGCCGAGATCGATCGCGGCATCCCGGGTGGCCCATCGGTTGACCGCCAGCACGGTGCCGGCCTTGCCTGCGGCCGGGTCCACGGCGTGCACCTGGAACGACCCGAACGACACGTTGTTGGGCGTGTCATCGGTGTCGTAGGTCGCATCCAGGCTGAACGTACTCCCGGCGTAGCTGCCGGGCACCTGCCGTGACGCGGTCTTCCCGTACCCGTTGGGCCACATCTCGAGCCACCCGGTGCCATCGGTCACCTCCAGAACATGCGGCTGGTTGGACCGGGTGGTCAGGCCCAGGGCGGGCTGCCGGGTCAGCTGTCCGGTGGTGGTGGGCAGGGCGGTGTCGGACTGCTTGCCGGTGGCGTCGAAGGCGGCCCAGGCCCACTGCTGCCCCGCTGCGGAGCCGAGCTCGAGGCAGTAGCCGACCCGGTCGACGGTGGGTTGGTCGGCTGCCTGCCAGCTGTAGTCGGGCTCGCTGTTGCGCCACCCCTGACCGGCGACCGGCAGGTCGAGGGTGCGCAGCGGCACCATGTCCTCGCCGAGCCGCTCGGCCTCGCAGGCGGTGGTGGGAGCCGGTTCGGCAGCGGCGGTGGCGGTCGGGGTCGGGGTGCCGGCGAGCAGGCCGACGACCAGGGTGGCTGCGACACCCGCTACGAGGCCGGGCCGACGTGGGCGGTGAGATCGGTGGAGGGGGAACATGTCAGCCTTCCGCGGTGAAGGGTCCTCCGCGGCTCGTCCGGGACGGACTTCTGCCACGTTGAAGACGGGTCTTCTTCATACCGCTGAATCACCTGCGCTGACAAGGCCCCCTGCAAGGGTCGACCGACGGAGGCTCGGTCATCGCTAGGCTGGTGGCGCGACCGAGACACGGTCGGCGACAGGAGTTGCGCGATGCCTGACCAGCTGATGCCGGCCGCCTTCATCGGGCACGGCACGCCGATGAATGCCCTGGCCGACAACCGCTACACCCGCGCCTGGCGATCGTTCGGCGCCGCAGTCCCCCGGCCCCGCGCCATCCTGGTGATCTCCGCCCACTGGTACACCAACGCGACCGCGGTGACCGGGATGCCGAAGCCGCGCACGATCCACGACTTCTACGGCTTCCCCGACGAGTTGTTCGCCGTCGAGTACCCGGCCCCCGGGTTGCCCGAGCTGTACGAGGAGGTCGCCGACGCCGCCAAGCCCGACTGGGTGGGCTGCGACACCGACTCGTGGGGAATTGATCATGGCACTTGGTCGGTGCTGCGGCATGCCTTCCCCGGTGCCGACATCCCCGTGGTGCAGTTGTCGCTGAACGCCTTCAAGGGCCCGGATCGCCATCTGGAGCTGGGACGTCGGCTGCGCCCCCTCCGCGAGAGCGGGGTGTTGATCATCGGCAGTGGCAACATCGTCCACAACCTCCGGCTGCCCGACATGAACAGGCCGGATGCCGGTTTCGACTGGGCGCTTCGGTTCGACGAGGCCGCCAAGGAGAAGTTGACCACCGACCCGACCGAGATCGCCGCCCTGGATGGGCACCCCGACTTCGCGAAGTCGGTACCGACACCTGATCACTACCTGCCGATGCTCTACATCGCCGGCCTGGCAGGCGATTCAGCCCTGACGCCGATGGTGGACGGGCATGCGTACGGCTCGATCTCGATGGCCGCCTACACCCTTGGTCTGGACAAGCCGGCCACCGGGTCGGCCGGGTCCGATGCCGCCCAGTTGCCTGCCGGCGTGCCGATCGAGCAGAGCAACATCTGAGGCGGTCTCACGCCGGCCCGTGACTGACGTACGCGCTGCACACCCTCACCGAGCAGTGGGCGGGCCCCGGTGCTTGCCGGTGGCATGTCAGAGGCGTCTGGGAGACTTGGAGCGGCAGCCCGTAAGCGCGGACCGTTGATCGCCCGACATCCCTTACCCACAACGAAAACTCATCGAAACAACCCACACCCAACCCTTGTACGAACACATGTTCTAATCTAGAGTAGGGTGCATGAGCAGCGACGCCACCGAGCAGCCCGCCGGCACCCCCGCCACGGCGCTGGCGGCGCTCGAGGCCGGACTCACGGCCATGCTGCACCTCACCGAGACCGACCTGACGGGTCTCGACCCCGACCAACTCCTCGGTCTGGCACAGGGCTTCGAGCAGGTACGCAACCGGATGGCCCTGGTCGACCACACGGTCGTCGCCGCCTGCACCACGACCAACCTCGCCGACCGCCAAGGGTTCGGCTCCACCGCCCGACTGCTCGCCGGCCTGCTGCGCATCGCCGACGGCGAAGCCAAGGCACGCACCACGGCCGCCACCCAACTCCGACCCGACACGACCTTCACCGGCGAAACCGTCCCCACCCAACGCCCGGCACTCGCCGCAGCACAGGAGACCGGGCTGGTCAGCCCGCAGCAGATGTCCACCGCACTGCGCGCCCTAGCCAAGGTCGAGAAGACCCCGCGACTCGACACAGGCGTCGTCGAACAGGCCGAGCGCGACCTCGCCGAGCACGCGGTCCTGCTCAGCCCTCGTGACTTCCGCCGCTACGCCAACAAGCTCGTCGACGTGATCAACCCCGACGGCACTCGCCCCGATGACGAACACCACGAAGCCCACCGCGGCCTCGCTTGGTACGAAGCGCGCGACGGGTCCTGGCGCATCGAGGGCCGGATCACGCCCGCCCTCGGGCACAAGCTCGACGCCCTGCTCGACCCGCTGTCCCTACCTCATGAGGACGGCCCCGAAGGTCCCGACACCCGTGACCCCGGCCAGCGCCGTCATGACGCCCTCGAGATGATCATCGACCGTTTCCTCCGCGGCGACCTGCCCAACTTCGGCGGCACGCCGGTCAGTGTCATCGTGAACATCGACCACCAGGACCTGGTCGACCGGACCGGCCACGGCACCTACGCCGACGGCACCCCGATCCACACCACCACCTTGATGAATCTCGCCGACGAGGCGACCGTCATCCCCGCCTGGCTGGCCGCCAATGGCGCCGTCCTCGACCTCGGCCGCACACAGCGCATCGCCAACAAGGCGATCACCCACGCCCTGCACGCCCGCGATCAGGGCTGCTCCTTCCCCGGCTGCCACGTCGAACCCCAATGGTGCGAACGACACCATGTCATCGCTTGGCTCGACGGTGGCGAAACCAAGATCACCAACATGACCCTGCTCTGCCGGTATCACCACCACAACTTCGAACGATTGCGATGGACCTGCCGGCTGATCGACGGGATCCCCTGGTGGATCCCACCCGCCTACATCGACCCCCAGCAGAAGCCGATCCTCAACTCCCGCATCGCTCAGCGTGCAGCCTGACCCGGCATCAGCCGTTGGCCAGCAGGCGGCGCCATGAGGCGAGCAGTGCTCCGGCTGCCGGAGTGAGGGTGAGGGGCGGGGATGAGCCGTACGACAGCGGCAGGCCAGGCCCGAACTCCGCTACCGCCCGCGGTTCAGCCGCCGAGCAGGGTCAGCAGACGGTCGACCACGTCGGTCACCGGGATGTCCTCCCGGTCGCCCGAGGCCCGGTCACGGACCTCGACCACACCGTCGGCCAGACCCTTGCCGACCACCACGATCGTGGGCATGCCGAGGATCTCGGCGTCGGCGAACTTCACCCCAGGACTGGCCTTACGGTCATCGAGCAGCACCTCGAGGCCGGTGACCGAGAGGGCTTCGGCGATCTCGGCCGCCTTCGCGGCGACCTCCTCGCTCTTGCCGGTGGCCACGACCTGCACCGCGAACGGCGCCAGCTCACGCGGCCACACCAGGCCCTTGTCGTCACAGGTGGTCTCGGCCACCGCGGCCACCGCTCGGCTGACGCCGACGCCGTACGACCCCATGGTGACGGTGACGAGCTTGCCGTTCTCGTCCAGCACCTTCAGCCCGAGCGCCTCGGCGTACTTGCGGCCCAGCTGGAAGATGTGGCCCATCTCCATGCCCCGGGCCAGTTCCAGCGGTCCCGAACCGTCCGGTGCCGGGTCGCCGGCCCGGATCTCGGCGACGTCGATCGTGCCGTCGGGGGTGAAGTCGCGGCCGCAGACCAGGTCGAAGACGTGCTTGCCGGGCTCGTTCGCGCCGGTGACCCAACGGGTGCCGGTGACGACCTCGGGGTCGACCAGGTACCGGATGCTGCCCGGGGCGGGTGACTCGTCCGGTCCGAGCTCGCCCGAACCGAGGACCTGCGGACCGACGTATCCCTTTACCAGCTTGGGATGTGCGGCGAAGTCGTCGTCGCTGAACGGGACGATGTCCGCGCTCTCCCCCACCTGTGCCTCGAGCCGCTTCAGGTCGACCTCGCGGTCGCCGGGCAGCCCGATCGCCAGCGCTTCGCGGCGGCCGTCGGGATGGCTGATCATGAACAACACGTTCTTCAGGGTGTCGCTCGCCTGCCACGGCCGATCCTGGCGAGGCTGCAGCTCGTTGGCCTGGGCCACCAGGGTCTCGATGGTCGCCGAGTCCGGCGTGTCCTCGACGTGCGCGGGCGGGACGTCGTCGTACGGCTGCTCCGTGGCAGGCGGGCGGACGACCGCCTCGACGTTGGCGGTGTAGCCACCGGGCGAGCGCACATAGGTGTCCTCACCGTTCTCCGCAACCGCCAAGAACTCCTCCGAGGCCGAACCGCCCATCGCGCCGGAGGTGGCCTGCACGATCACGTACTCCAGCCCGAGTCGGGTGAAGATCTTGATGTAGGCGTCGCGGTGCGCGTCGTACGACTTCTGCAGGCCGGCGTCGTCGATGTCGAAGGAGTAGGAGTCCTTCATCACGAACTCGCGGCCCCGCAGCAGGCCGGCCCTGGGCCGCGCCTCGTCACGGTACTTGTTCTGGATCTGGTAAAGCGCCAGCGGCAGGTCCTTGTACGAGCCGTACAGGTCCTTGACCAACAAGGTGAACAGTTCCTCGTGCGTCGGCCCGAGCAGGTAGTCGCCGCCCTTGCGGTCCTTCACCCGGAACAGCGCATCGCCGTACTCGGTCCACCGACCCGTGGTCTCGTACGGTTCCCGCGGCAGCAGGGCGGGGAAGCTGACCTCCTGGGCGCCGATCGCCTCCATCTCCTCGCGGACGATGCGCTCCACATTGCGCAGCACCCGCAAACCGAGCGGCAGCCAGGTGTAGATACCCGGGGCGGCGCGACGGATGTAGCCGGCACGGACCAGCCAGCGGTGGCTCGGCAGTTCCGCGTCCGCCGGATCCTCGCGCAGGGTACGGACGAACAGCTCAGACATCCGGGTGATCAACGTCTTCTCTCCCTCTGGGTTGGACCTGCCCACCCTACCGAGGAGTCACCCGCGGTGTCGTACCGATTGCCGCCCCGGGACGGGTACCGGGGTTCGGTGGGCAGCCTCAGAGCCAACCGTTGTCGCGCGCGGCGAGGGCGGCCTCGGTGCGGTTGCTGGTGTGGGTCTTGCCGATCGCCACCGACAGGTGGTTGCGCACGGTGCCGGGAGACAGGAACAACTCGGTGGCGATCTGCCGGACACTGGCCCCGCCGAGGGCCGCCCGCAGCACGTCACGCTCCCGATCGGTCAGTGGATTCCGTCCGGCCACCAAGGTCTCCTCGGCCAGTGACGGATCGACCACGCGCAGCCCGGCGTGCACCCGCCGTACGGCGTCGGCGAGCTGCTCGGCCGGCGTGTCCTTGACGACGAAGCCGCTCGCGCCGGCAGCCAGTGCCCGGGCCAGGTAGCCGGGCCGACCGAACGTCGTCACGATCAGGGACCGACACCCGGTGCCACCGGCCGTGATCGCCCGGGTCGCCTCGATCCCGTCCAGGCCGGGCATCTCGATGTCGAGCAGTGCCACGTCGACCTCGTGCTCGGCGACGGTTGCCGCGACCCGGCTGCCGTCGCCGAGCTCGGCAACCACCTCGATGTCGGGCTCCATCGCGAGCAGCGCAGCGAGGGCGCCACGGACCAACGCCTGGTCGTCGGCCAGCAGCAGTCGGATGGGTCGGCGCGTTGCCTCAGGCGTCGGCTCCTGACTCACAAGATCACCTCCAGCGTCGTACCCGGCCGGTCGCGACCGGGCTCGGTCTCGGTGATCATGATGGTGCCACCGGCCTCGGCGACCCGGCTCCGTAGCCCGGCCAGGCCATGGGCCGACGGCACCTCTCCGGGCCGGGCCCCCGACCCGATCCCGATGCCGTCGTCGGCCACCGTCAGCCGCCCCGCACCGACGGTGACCATGCACCGATCGGCCAGCGAATGCCGTACGACATTGGTGATGGCCTCACGCAGACACCAGGCGAACAGGTCCTGTTGTCCGGCCGGGACCCCCGCCACCTCGTCGGGCCCGGGGAGCCGGGCGGCGATCCCGGCCGCGTCGAGTGCCTGCTGGGCTGCAGCGATTTGCCCGGGCAGGGTCGGCGCCTGCAACCCACCGACGGTCGCTCGGACCTCACCGAGCGACTGGCGGGCCAGGGCCAACACGTCGGACAGTTCTGCCTTGGCCCGGTCGGGATCGGTGTCGACCAGGCGGTGGGCGAGCTCGGTCTTCACCGCGACCACGGTCAGTGAGTGGCCGAGCACATCGTGTACGTCCCGCCCGAACTGCTCCCGTTGCCGCGACAGCGACAGCTCCTGCTGCAGTTGCGCTGCCCGTTCCTCACGGCTCTGGACGTATCGGGTCCCCACCAGGAGCACCATCGACAGGCCCGCGGGAAGGAGCACCCACACGGTCCGCTCGACCCCGTCGATCATGATCGCGACCGTCAGTCCGACGGCCATGATCAACAGGGCCACCGACACGCCTATCCGCAGCGGCTGCATCATGATCCACGTGGCCAGCAGGAACGGCAGGAAGGTCCAGGTGGCCACGCCACCGGCCGGTTGCACCAGTGCCATGCACCCGGCCAGCACCAGCGTCACCCCGACCATGTTGGACCACCGTGGCAGCGCCTTGACCGGCCACGGGTTGAGGAAGCTCCACAGGTAGACGACCACGAAGGCGACCAGACCCACGACACCGAGCACCTGGAAGAGCACCCGGTTCGCCGGCGGAAGGTCGTTCAGGTTCAACAGGATCGACGTCAGCGGCCAGAGCAGGAAGATCAACCACATCCCGGTCATCACCAGGACCGGACGTCGCTCCTCGGGCCTGACCGAGGCGTTCGGCCAGTGCTCGGCATCCGGCCGCTGCCGGGGAAGCGTCCGGTCCTGGTCCGACATCAGCTCAACCGCGCCGGGTCGACCGCCGGGCGGCGACCAAGCAGATCACGGCGAACACTGCGGTCCATGACACAACGTTTAGCACGAGGGCCCACAGCTGGTCACTGGCCGGCGACGAACCGTCCATCGCGATGATGGTGCCCTCCAGCATCGGCCAACGGGCCAGCCCGGCAACGCCGTACAGCGGGGTGAAGCGGGCGATCTCGAGCAGGGTGCCCGACAGCGGCATGAACAGGTTGCCGAAGAAGGCCAACACCACCAACAGCCCCGAGGACGCCGAGACAGCGGCCTCGGACCGGAACAGCAGGGCCGCTCCCAGTCCGTAGAGCGCGAACGGGATCGCCCCGGCCAGTGCCAGCAGCGCGGTGAGTGGCCAACGCCACCAGGCGTCGAAGGTGGCCCCGGTCACCGCACCCACGACGAAGACGACGATGATCGGCAGGCACGCCATGGCGAGCGCCACCACGACCTTGCCGACCACGTAGCCCGATCGGGTCAGTCCGGTCAGTCCCAGTTGGCGACCCCACCCCTGTTGGCGTTCCAGCGCAGCCGAGCCGGCGATGCTGCTGGTCGCCATCGTCGCACCGTAGATGGTCATCGCGATCATGTTGTAGGTGGCCACGTTGCCGTGGCCGACCGATTCGGAACCGAACGCGGCCAAGGCACCGAACATCAGGTACAGCACCGTCGGCAGCACGATCAGGAAGAAGGTGGACTCGAACATCCGGACGTTGCGAGCGAACTCGTGACCGGCGAAGGCCAGCACGATCCGGGAACGGGACCGGGACCGCCCGCGCGGGATGGCGGGACCGGTCCCGGCGCCGGCGGCCGTGGTGGGGGCGTCGGGGACGGTCAGGGTTGATGAGGAGTTGATCATGTCAGGCCTCCGTGGTGGTGGGATTGTCGGCGACCGGGTCGCCGGTGAGGTCGAGGAACACGTCGTCCAGTGACGCGGCCGAGATGGTCAGGTCGTGGGCGAGCCGCTCGGTGAGCAGCAGTTCGGCAAGCCGGTCGGTGTCGGGGACGGTGAACCGGACTCGTCCGTGGTGATGGGACACCGCGTCGACCAGGTCGAGCCGGTCGGCCACCTGCTGCGGGTCGGCCGGCCCGTCCCAGACACAGGAGATCGTGCGGCGTCCGGTGTCGGTCACCTCGGCCACCGGGCCGTCCATGATCACCTTCCCGGCGCGCATCAGCACGATCCGGTCGGCGAAGTCGGCCGCCTCCTGCAGGTAGTGGGTGGCGAAGACGACGGTACGGCCACGTTCGGCCTCGGCGTGCATGGTGTCCCAGAAGTCCTTGCGCGCCCGAACGTCCATGCCGGCGGTCGGTTCGTCCAGCAGCAGGAGCTGCGGATCGGTCAGCAGGGCCAGCGCGAACCGGAGCCGCTGCTGCTCACCACCGGAACACTTGCGCACCTTCCGGCCGGCGATCTCGGTCGCCCCGGCTCGTTCCAGGGCCACCTCCACCGGGATGGGTCTCGGCTGACAGGCGGCCACCATCACGACGGTCTCCCGGACCGTCAGGTCGTGCAGCAGTCCCCCGGTCTGCAGCACCGCGCCGACCTGGCCGCGACGTACCGCCTCGGTCGGGTCCGTCCCCATGGTGGCCACCGACCCCGACGTGGGCGGGGTGAAGCCGAGCACCATGTCGAGGAAGGTGGTCTTGCCGGCACCGTTGGGTCCGAGCAGGGCGACGATCTCGCCGCGGTCGATCGTGAGGTCGACCCCGGCGACCGCGCGCACGGACCCGAAGTGTCGGTGGACGTCCACCGCCCGGAGCGCCGGGCCGCCGGGCGGATCGTCGGGCCGGGGCCCGCTGGTGGTCGGGACGAGCTGTGTTGTGGCGTTCATACCTCCCAGCGTGGCCCGTCGACGTCGCCGACGGATCTGTCGCCTGTCACGACCTGCCCATGACATCGGTCATGGGCAGCTCGCGGATCCCGAACCGCCCGCAGATCGTCAGCGGGATGCCCACGCCGTTTCAGGCCCGGGTCAGGTACATCCGATCCACGTACACCCATGGCACTCCTGCACTGCGTCCACTCACGTGCAGGTACCGATCCCGGTCCCAGCTGTACGTCCCGTCATAGCAGAGCAGATGGTACTGACCGTCAGTGAACTGCTTGATCGGGAAGGTCTGCAGCTCCGTTCCCTCCTTCGGATACGATCCGAGCTCGATGCCGACGGCATTCGGATCGGCCTCCGCGGTGACGTCCAACCGGACGAGGACGTGCACCCGCCACTCCCCCTCGGTCGGCAGCTGGTTCAGGTTGAGGTGCACGGCCTGTGTGCGCTTGAACCCCTCCATCTGAACCGCCCGGCCGTCCTGGGCGAGCGGGTCGTCGACGTGCGCGGTACCGGTGTGCCAGACGAAGAACCGTTCCTGTTCGACCACCTGGACGCTCCCCGGGGCGGCGTACAGCTCGAACCGGACGTCGTCAATGTGGATCTCCCCGGGGCCGCCGTAGTAAGCCGCGACGCAGCCGGGCGAGACGGTGACCGCCCCGGTGGGGAGTCGCTCGCTGTAACGGGCCACCGCCCAGTTCCCCTGCGACGCCGACATCGGGACGTAGTGGTCCTGTCGGTACCCCAGCGCCTGCCCAGCGGCGTCGAAGGCCCGCAACCCTGGGACGAAGACCCCCGTCGCTCGCTGCCCATCGGGCACCCGGTAGCGGTACTCCTGCACCCAGACACCATCGACCACCGGGAAGGTGTTGTTGGCCTGGTTGATCTGGCAGGTGACGAAGCCGCTCGGCACCCGGAGACTGTGCGCGCCCTCCGCCGAGTATTCGTCGGTGACCTCGATCGGCCGGTCCAACGGACTGCTGGGCTTGAACACCCAGCCTGTCGTGTCGCCGGTCTCGAAGCCGGTGTTGATGCCGTACGACACCCGTTCGCCGTTGATCATGTGGAGGCAGTGCTTGCTCCATGCCTGCAGGTGGGCCGACCCCCCACTGTTGTCGGCCAGTTCCGTCACCCGCGCCAGCACGACATCGGCGCCCTCCGCGCCGCTGCGGACGAAGTCTGCGATCTTGATCATGGTCTTGGTGTTCCAGCCACTCCATGCGGCGCCATAGGCCTCGAAATGCGCTCCCGGCTTCTTGTGCAGTTCGTCGGCCTGCATCTCCTCGAACACCTGCTTGCGACGGACTGCCATGGCCACCGATCGGTCGATGGTTGCGGCAAGATCGTTGATCATGGCGAGCGCCTCGGCCGAGGTCGTGGGCGCAGGCAGGTCGCGTGGGTAGCTCAGCGCTGATGCCTCGTAGTACTCGAACTCCTTCACCAGGGCGTCACCGCGTCGGTGCTGCTCCGGGGTCTGGGTGTGGGCGCGCATGTTCTCGATCATGGTGCGCGATCTCCGGATGTCGTCAGGGGTCACCGCGTCGAGATAGCTCAGGTCGTCGAACGGGAACCAGGTCAGGTCGCGACCACCCGCGAACCAGGTGGTCTGCGGTGCACGTGTCATCCAGAAGTCCTCCCACAGTTCGTAGAACTGCTGCAGGTACCGTGCCGCGGGGACACCTACGGCACGGCGGTACCACTCCTGGGATTCCGTGACCAGCGACCGGTCACCGTCCCATAGCTTGCGGCTCAACGCCCACGGCTTGGCGCCCTCGCCCCAACTGTGCTGGAGCTCAGCCATGATGCCGACGATGCGGTTGTCCCTCGCCCAGTCCAGCACCTCGTCCCACAGGTGCATCGGAACCCGGGGCACGGCGTACGGGTGGCCGTAGATGTAGTCGTACCAGCCGAGTTGGGACGCAACCTCAAGCCAGGCCCGGGTCGTCGCAAGGTCCTTCTCGCGCAGTTCCGGATCGACCCAGTGGTAGCGGTCATAGGTCAGGAAGGGCACCACTCTCGGGTGCAGTGCGAACGGCGGTGGGTCCTGGACGTAGTGGTAGGCGAGCGCACCGATCCAGCGATCGGAGAACTCGGGGTGCTCACTCATCACCAGCTCGGCCACCTGGTTGACCCAGTTCCAGTAGATCGGCGACATGTCGGGCATGCCGAGGCTGTTGGTCCCTGTGCCGGCAAGTTCGTCCTCGCTGAAGCCGCTGCCGTCCGTGACCCCCAAGGAGTACGACGGGGCGTCCGGGAACGTCGTGAAGTAACGGACAACTGTGGCCGCGGCTTCCTCGACCGTGCCGGGGGCCAGGAATCTGGGCTGCCACCCCACGTGATGGCCGGCCGGCGGAATGTAGGTCTCGCCGTTGATGATGGGGTACCACTCCGGGTGCGTGGTGCCGAACTTCTTCGAGTCGAAGATCGTGTACAAGTTGTGGTGGAAGTGCAGTCGCCAGTGCGTCCGCCCCTTGTCACCCCAGGCCTTCAGTGCCGTGTTCGGCTCGCTCCAACTGGTCTGCTGGTACGACGGTGTCGGATACAGGGTCCGTGACGTGAACGTCGGGTCCTCCCGCTCCAGAGCTCGGGGGGCCCGGATCCTCGTCAGGTGCGGAACATCCTCTCCCAGTTCGGTCGGCATCAGCCATGCCACGCCCATGTGGCGCTCGGCGAACTGCTGGACGGCGTGCCGGGTTCCCCAGCTGGTAGGGCCGATGAGGGTGAATGTCGCCTCGTGTCGAGCGAGCAGGGTCCCGTCCGGATCCATCTCCGACAAGGTGGTGGCGATGTCGGGATGGGAACCGGGACCGGCGAACCCGACATAGATGCGGACGGGTCCCTGCGGCAGGCCGTCGACACCGGTGTGGAGCGGCAGGGTGACGCCGGTGGCTCGTTGAACCAGGCGGATCAACTCGTCGGCAGCGGACCTGGTCTGGGCATCGGCGCCGGGATCGAGCACGACGATCGACCTCGCCTCACCCCGATGGACCAGCGTGAGGGGATCAGCGGCCGCGGCCGGTGCCGTGGTGAGGCCGGTGGCCATCACCACCGCAGCGGTCCCGACACCTGCGGACAGGAATGTGCGGCGACTGAGTTCGGGCAGAGTCTGATCGGGCATGGGTGTGGTGCTCCTTCGCACACGAGGCTGCGGTGAGGGCAGCCTGCAGCCCGCCCCGGACAATTGCCAAGCCACGAGGCCATCATCTGGAACCGACCTTCGTGGACGGACACCGCAACACGTTGCTTTCCGGCGACAATGGCGCCACTCAGTGAAACGCGGCGTTCGGAATGAACGACGGGACTTGGGGGCCATGAGCGCGATGTCGTCTGCCGAACGCACCCTGCAGGTGCTGAGCACCGTGGGCCGTGCCTACCGTGAAGTGAGCCTCGGCGAACTCGCCAGCGCGCTCGGGTGGCCCAAATCGTCGGTACTCCGCTACGCCAGCACTCTGGTCATCGACGGATTCCTGGTCCGCAACGGCGAGGGGCACTACGGTCTCGGGCCAGCCAGTTGGAGGCTGCAGGACAAACGCAACTATGCGACGTACCTGACCGAGGCCTGTCAGCCGGGCCTCGACATGGTAGCCGAGGCTACCGGCGAAACGGCCGTACTGTCCGAGCTGACCGGTCGCTGCACAACAGCCCTCACGATCGCCGCCGGCTCCCGGACGCCTCGTCCGCCGGTCCCGGTGACCCCCGTGCCGGTGCATGCGTCGGCCTTCGGGTGGGTCCTGATCGCGTGGCTCCCCCCGGGCCAGCGCGCCTTGGCCGTGCCGACATCGCTGGAACCTCTCACGTCGTCCACCATCCGCAGTCGGGCGACCCTGGAGAGGGAGTTGGCGACCGTGTGCGCCCAAGGCTTCGCCGCCGAATGGGGTCACGCCGATCCCCGCCAGGCCACGGTGGCGGCCCCGGTGTTCAGCTACTCCAAGGTGGCGCTGTCGCTCGGGGTCCTCATTCCCCGCAGTCGCCTGTCAGCGGCCCGGGCAGCCTCCCTGGGCCGGGTGCTGTGTGATGCTGCGGACCAAGCCGCAACCCATCTCGGTGTACCCCGACACGCCCCGCCGTACGCCACAGCGTGGTCGCTTGCCGATCCCTCTGGAGCAACCACATGAGTGCGGACCCGAGCCGGTACGCGGGCACCTCTGCCACCCGCGTGCTGCACCTCCTGAACGTCCTCGGCTCGAGTCCGGCACGGAGCTGGACGACGAGCGAGCTGGGGCAAGCGACCGGATCCCCGACCTCATCCGTCCGCCGACACCTGGGAGTCCTGCTCACACTCAAGTACGCCCACCGCACGCCAGATGGTCGCTACACCCTGGGTTCAGAGGTCTGGCTCTTGCAGAACGAGCCGGACTACTTGGAACTCCTCGTCACCGCAGCGGCTGAACCGTTGGCGGCGCTGCGTGACACGACCGGCGAGACCGCTCTGTTGACGGTGCTCGGCGGCGAGGACGCAGTGGCCCTCACCCAGGCGGAGTCGCGGCACTCCCTCGTGGCGCGTGTTCCCCTGGGCGACCGGCTGCCCGCCCACTCGTCGGCACAGGGCCTGGCATGCCTGGCACTGCTCACCCCCGCCGACGGCGAACGCTTCCTGCCCCGGCGCGGCGTCGACCTCGACCGGTTCCGGGACGACATCGCCAACACCCGACGCCGCGGCTACGCCGTCCAGCACTCGGACGTCATCCCCGGAGTCACCGGCCTCGCCGTCGCCGTGCCCAACGTCATTCGGCTCTGCGCGATCGGCATTCTGGCTCCGGACGCCCGCATCGCCCGCGGTGACCACCCCGGCCTCGCCGCCGCCCTCGGCCATGCGGCGTCGGTGATCGCCACCGGCCTGGCCGAGGGACGGGCCGCCCGACTCCGCGCGTTCAACCGCAACGCGACCCACCGCTGACATGATCACGCCTGCGCCGCGTACTCCTCCGCCATCGCGTCCCCGCACTCCTTCTTCCATTCCTGGACGGCCGCGGACCACTCGGTCAGCGACGACCGGCCCTGGATGATCGCTCCTTGCAGGTCACTGAGCTTCCGGGTGGCCGGCGGCGCCTTGGTGACCGCCGTGTCGGAGAACTTGCCCAAGGTCGGGTTCGGCATGCCGTTGGGGATCTGCTCGGCACAGTAGGTGTGGATGCGCTCGGTCATGTCCGGCTTGCCGGCCATGTAGACGTCACGCCAGATGCTCGCACCTGCATAGTTCAGGCCACCGATCGCCTCTTCCGGCGCATCCGCGATGCGAGCCAGTTCACCGTCGGTGAGGGTCCACTGCCGGTCCTTCACGCCGTAGTTGACGTGCAGGAACTCCTGGGTCCCGAAGGGTGAGGCGATGTAGTCGAGCAGTCGCAGCAGTTCATCGATCCGCGCCTCGTCGTCGATCTTCTTCAGCCCGACCGGGGCGGTGTAGGCCGGTGCCCCGAGGTGCTTGACGGCCGTGCCGCCACCGTCCCACTTCGGCATCACCACCACCCCCACCTCGGTCTCGAGGTTCGCCTTGGCCTGCCAGTTGGCGAAGTTCTGCGACAGCAGCGCGGTCGTACCGGCGTTGAACCAGGTGTGGCTGTTGGTCTGGTCGGTGTAGGAGTTCGGATGGTAGAGACCCTCGGCGAACATCTTGGTCACCACCTCCAACGCCGCCTCGTACTCCGGGGTCTCGTACTCGCTCACCCAGGTGTCCCCCGAGGTGTCCCAGACGTTCGGGCCACCCATCGCCTCGAGCACCAGTGGCACGGTCCAGTTCTCCGGCAACTGACCGATCGCGAACCGGTCGCCTGCGGGATCGTGGAGCTCACGGACCATGTCGAGGAAGGCTTCGCCGTCGGCCAACTCCGGCATCAGGTCGATGCCCTTCTCGGCCAGTCGGTCACCGTGGGTCAACAGGATCATGCCGCCGGTGATGCGCGGTTGCGGGATGCCGTACACCTTGCCGTCGAAGACCGAGACCGACCACGCCGACGGTGGATGGTTGGCCAGGTTGGGGTACTTCGCCACATGGTCACCGGACAGGTAGGGCGACAGGTCGACGAACATCTTGTCCAGCAGTGCCGGCAGCTGCGGCACGGTGACGATCTGGGTGATGTCGGACAACACGTCGCCCGAAACAGAGGTCTGGAACTTGGCGAGGTACTCGGTGCTGCTGACCGCGGTGATGCGGATCTCGGCACCCGCCTCCTCGTTCAGCAACTGCCACCACTGGTTCTGCTCCATCGGTACGGCACTGGCCCGGCCCTGCAGCAGGAACTCCACCGGAGCCGACAACCCGAGTGGCACCGTGCCGGTGCTCTGCGGCGGATCGGGGTACTTCAGGTAGGCATCCGGCACGCCGGTCTCCGCATCACCGGGCAGGTCCGGGGTGGGACCGTCGAAGGGGATGTGGTTCGGCATCGCGCCACCACCCGCGCCGCCGCCACCACCACCAGCGCCGCCCGGCTCACCCGATCCTCCGGGCTCGGTGCCCGAGCCGGTGCAGGCAGACAGCGCCAGACCTGCGCCGGCAGCCAGGCCGGAGCCCAGCACTGTTCGTCGAGAGAGATGTCCCACGATGCACTCCTTCGTGTCACCGGACCGCCGTCGGTTCCTGCCACCGATCACGTACGGCCCTCCCCCGAGATCCCCATCGTGTCGTGCCGGACCGGCAACTTCAACCGTTTGCAACCCGATGTCGGCCAGGGCGAGCGGATCAGTACAGGATCGTTGCGAACTCGCCGATCTGCTCGAAGCCGACCCGCCGGTAGGTGGCGACCGCGCGCTCGTTGAAGTCGTTCACGTACAGGGAGACGGTCGGGTACGCCAGTCGGGCGAGCTCCACGACACGGGCGACCAGGGCCGGCGCCAGCCCGCGGCCGCGCAGCTCGGGGTCGAGCCAGACGCCCTGCACCTGGCAGTACTCCCCCGACACCGAGCCGAGGTCGGACTTGAAGATGACGCGGCGGTCGGTGACGACCCCGAACGCCCGGCGCATCTCGACCAGGTTGCGGACGTAGCTGCGGTACGCCGACGGGCTCGGTTGCAGCGGTGACACCCCGACCTCCTCGGTGTACATCCGCACCGCCGCGTCGAAGTACGACCCCAGGTCGCGCGGGGTGATCACCTGCACCCGCGGGTCGGGTTCGACGTCGGGGTCCCGGTCGATCACCATCAGCGGTTGCCGCTCCCGGACCTCGCGGACGGCCTGCCAGGAGCCACCCCAGCGGCGGCACAGCTCGTGCCACAACGCCAGCGCCACGTGGGCGTCGCCGGAGATGGAACTGGCACGGCGTACTGGTCCGGCGAGCTCGGCGAAGGCTCCCATCACCTCAGCATCGGCGGCACCGATCGGCACCAGGTTGGAGCCGGCGTGGCACAGCGCCACCAGCTCGCCGTCGCGCTCGAAGCCCCAGACCGGGCAGCCGAGGATGAACGGGTCCAGGCCTTGGGCCCGGATCCGACCCGACACGAACACGTTGTGCACCGGCTGCTGCAACAACAGCCGGACGACGGCGTACAGGTCATCCGGGGTCAGCACGCGAGCACCGGCCCGGGTCGTCGGCTCGACCGCCATGCCCTCAGCTCACCTCTCGCGCACAGCCCATGCGACGACTCAACCGACGCTCACCTGCGGGCCGGTCTCGCCCTCCATCTCGGGCATGGACTCGGCGATCCGCATCGCTTCCTCGATGAGCGTCTCGACGATCTCGCTCTCCTTGACCGTCTTGATCACCTCACCCTTGACGAAGATCTGGCCCTTGCCGTTGCCGGAGGCGACGCCGAGGTCGGCCTCGCGGGCCTCACCGGGGCCGTTCACCACGCAGCCCATCACCGCGACCCGCAGCGGTACGGTCATCCCCTCGAGCCCGGCGGTGACCTCGTCGGCCAGCTTGTAGACATCAACCTGGGCGCGCCCGCACGACGGGCACGACACGATCTCGAGCTTGCGGGGACGCAGGTTGAGCGACTCCAAGATCTTGGTGCCGACCTTGACCTCCTCGACCGGGTCGGCCGACAGCGACACCCGGATGGTGTCGCCGATGCCCTGGCTGAGCAGCGCACCGAACGCGGTCGCCGACTTGATGGTGCCCTGGAACGCCGGGCCGGCCTCGGTGACGCCGAGGTGCAGCGGGTAGTCGCACTGCTCCGACAGCAGCTGGTAGGCCCGCACCATGATCACCGGGTCGTTGTGCTTCACGCTGATCTTGAAGTCGTGGAAGTCGTGCTCGGCGAACAGGCTGGCCTCCCACAGCGCCGACTCGACCATCGCCTCGGGGGTCGCCTTGCCGTACTTCGCCAACAGCCGCTTGTCGAGCGAGCCGGCGTTGACGCCGATCCGGAGCGAAACCCCGGCCTCCTTCGCGGCCTGGGCGATCTCGCCGACCCGGTCGTCGAAGGCCTTGATGTTGCCCGGGTTCACCCGCACCGCGGCACACCCGGCCTCGATCGCGGCAAACACGTACTTGGGCTGGAAGTGGATGTCGGCGATCACCGGGATCTGGCTCTTCCGTGCGATGGCCGGCAGCGCCTCGGCGTCGTCCTGACTCGGTACGGCCACCCGGACGATGTCGCAGCCGCTGGCCGTCAGCGCCGCGATCTGCTGCAGGGTCGCATTGATGTCGGTGGTCTTGGTCGTGGTCATCGACTGCACCGAGATGGGTGCGTCGCCGCCGACCAGCACCTTGCCGACGCGGAGCTGGCGGGTCTTCCGCCGCGGTGCCAGCACCGGGGGCGGCGAGGAGGGCATTCCCAGCGGGACGGTCATGTCACGAGCCTTTCTGGTTCTTCGGACGTACGGGTACGAGGGCGGTCGGCATGTCAGAACAGGGTGACGGGGTCAATGATGTCAGCCACGATCAGCACGGCCCCGCTCAGTCCGACCACGATGGCCACCGCGTACGCCACCGGCATCAGCTTCGCCACGTCGAAGGGGCCCGGGTCGCGTCGCCGGAACAGCTTCGCCACGCCCCGCCGCAGCCACTCGTACAGGGCCCCGGCGATGTGACCACCGTCCAGCGGCAGCAGCGGCACCAGGTTGAACAGCGCGAAGAACAGGTTCACCACCCCGAGGGTGCTGATCAGCCCGGCCGCCTTCTCGCTCACCGGGATCTGGTCGGTGCTGGCCATCTCGCCGGCGATCCGGCTGGCCCCGACGATGCTCATCGGACCGTTCACGTCCCGCGGTTGCCCGGTGACCAGGTCGGCGGCGACGTTGAACACCCGGACCGGGAACCGGATCAGCACCTGGAAGATCGTCTGGCTCATCTCGCCCATGTCCCCGACGACCTCGACCGGGCCCTCCTGCACTCGTTCGACCACGGGCGAGACACCGAGGAAGCCGGCCTGCACCGTACGGCTGGGATCGAGTTCGGCGGGCACCCCGGTCAGCGCGGTGTGGGTCCGCAGCGTGACCTGTTGACCATTCCGGTCCACCACGATCACCGCCTCGCGGTCGACGTTGGCGCGGATCAGCTCCGACAGGTGGTCCCAGTCGGTGAGCCGGGTGCCGTTGAAGCTGACGATCGTGTCACCCGCCTCGATGCCTGCCGCGGCGGCCGGCGACGGCGCATCACCGGGTTGGCAGGTCTGCTCGACCCGGTCGGCGGGGATCATGCACTCGCTCACCTGGGCGATCCGGAGCTGCTCGCGCACGGTGCCGAAGGTGACCGCCACCAGCAACAGCAGCAGGAAGGCCAGCACGACGTTCATCGCCGGACCGCCGGCCATCACGATCAGCTTCTGCCACGACTTCTTCTCGTAGAACAGCCGGCCCTCGTCGGCCGGTCCGATCTCGTCGGCGTCGGCGTTGCGGGCGTTGTCGATGATCGAGCTGAACATGCCGGTACTGGACGACATCGAGCGGCCCGGCTTGGGCGGCATCATCCCGATCATCCGGACGTACCCGCCGAGCGGCAGCACCTTGATCCCGTACTCGGTCTCGCCACGGCGGGTCGACCACAGGGTCTTGCCGAAGCCGACGAAGTACTGGGTGGTCTTGACGCCGAACGCCTTCGCCGGGACGAGGTGCCCGATCTCGTGCAGCGCGACCGAGACCATCACCAGGGCGAAGAACAGCACCGCACCACCGATGTAGATGACCGTCTCCATCAGCGCCCCTCACCACTCGTCCGGTCCGGTGACCCGAACCCCGGGCCGCATCAACTCTACGTGCTCCCATGTCACGTCCGCCGAGCTCGTCGAGACGCCCCTCGACGAACTCGGGGAATGTGGGGCACGGGCCGGGGAACCGGGGTCAGGCGCGCAGCTCGATCGGCCGGAAGCTCGAGGTGGACCACACCGACGCGGCACCCCAGCCCTGGCTCAAGAAGCTGCTCCCGGTGTGGTGCTCCCGGTTGAAGTAGCCGTACAGGGTGGTCGCGGTGGTGGCCGACCCGGACACACCGAGTAGCGACATCGGGATCGCCTGGATCGCGACCCAGTGGTCCTGCTCGGTCCCGGCCTCGTCGACCACCGCGGTCGAGGTGACCCACGGTCCGGGCGAGGCCTGGAACTCCTTGTTGCTGCCGAACACGATGCCGGCCCCGGTCGGATTGGTGAACCAGACGCGGTACTCCGCTGCCGCGTCGACCCACGGGTCCTCCGACCCCACATAGGTTTCCACGTAGTCGGAGTTGCCGTTCCACCAGCTGCCCGAGCTGTTCAACGGCGGGGCCGCCAGGTCGCCGATGCCGTCGTCGAAGCACTCGTACGCCACGTACAGGTGGGTTGCGTCCCACAGCATCCTGACCTTGGTGGCCAGGCCCGGCACGGGTTCGATCGTGCCGGGGTTGCGGAAGTCGCTGAGCACCGGGGCACCGCTCCAGATCGGATCGGTCATGTCCGTCGTGGCCAGCACCTGGTCACGCCCGGCTGACGTCTGGAGTGCGACAGGCTTCTCGGTCGGCTCGTACACGACCTTGTCGACGTTGCGCTCGAACGCCTCCTTGATCGGACGGATCCGCTCCCGCTGGTCCGGATCGGCCAACCCCCACGCGCGATCGAGTGCCGCCTGCATCAGGTCGTTGCGATCGCTGTCGGCGTAGAACGCCAACAGGTAGACCGTCAGCGGCGCGTTCCACGGCAGGGTGACCCGGTCGTTGCCGTCCCAGGCCTGGGTGAGCAGCCGGTGGTACTCGATCATGTCGGGTGCGGCCGCCCCGTACGAGATGGTGCAGAACCGCTCGGTCAACGCGTCGATGTCCGCCTCGGGATTCCAAGCCAGCTTCGGGTACAACCACATCGTCAGGGTCGAGATGCTCCACATCCGGGTGCTCGTCTCGACGTCGACCACCCCCTCCGGGAGGGTGCCGGTGAAGCCCAGGTCCTCGTACAGCTTGACGTCGGCCAGGATGCGGGGCGCGATCGGCCGCTCGAAGTCGCTGGCAGCGTTCGGAAAGCACCCGTAGTAGTTGTACAGCACGACGTTGGACGTCTTCTGGCTCCACCGGACCAGGTTCTCCCGAACGGCAGTGTTGACCGCCGAGTCGGGGTCGGTCAAGGGGCGTCGCATGTCCTCGTGGATCGGTGCGACGACCACGGCGACGTTGGGTTCGACCTCGCACAGTGGGGGGATCTCGGTGAAGACGTACGCGAACGTCGTGACTGTCGCCTCGGGATGCTCAGCGGCCACGGCACGCGCAACACTGTTGAGGAAGGTGTAGTAGACCGTCGAGAGGTACGCCGGATGATCCGGGTCGACCGACTGCCCGGGCGCGTAGCTGAACGGCTCCAGGCTCTCGGGCACCTGCAGCACGCTCGAGTTGTCCTCGATCCCGACGCCCACGTGGGCGAGTCCGTACGTGTCGAGGAAGGCGACGACACTTTCGGAGACGGCCACGGCGACGTCGGCGTTCCAGAAGTTCAGCTGGCTGACCGGCAGCTCGACCTGCGGATTGCCGTTCTCGTCGGTGTTCCAGCAGCCTGCCTGACGCTCGGGATCCCAGCCCTGGTAGGAAACGCTCTGCAGCAGCCATTCGTGGAGGTTGTGTCCGAGGTTGACCGGCTCGATGCCGATCGACTGCTGCCGGGGCCACTGGGTACGGGTGCCGACCTCCGCGAACTTCGCGTTGAGCCGGTTGCGCGCCATCATCAGCTCGGTGGCCGGGTCGGCATGGAACTCGCCGCCCGCCCCGACGCCGGTGAGGTGCCAACCGCGCATCGCCAACGCCGGCACCTCGACCCGGTCCGTACCGACCAGGGTGATCGTCGACTTCGGCTCGTAGATCGTTCCCGACTCCCCTGCGCGGGTCCAGATCACCCCGAGCTCCCGCTCGATCAAGTCGTAGACGCCGTTCAGCACTCCCCGCGGCCGGGTGCCCAGCACGTACACCACCTGGTCGCGGCTGCCGACGATGAACCCGTCGGAGTCCGCGACCTGCTCCAACTCGTCGGCAAAGGGCGCCGCCACGGCGGGCTGGGCGTCGGGGGTGCCGAGACACACCACGGCGCCGTCGACCCTGGTCCTGACCGGGGCGGCGAGTTCCGGCGCCGGCCCGACGGGCGTCGGCACGATGACGCCGTTGCCGGGACCGTCCGGTGATGCGCCGGGGTCGTAACCCTCGATCGAGCCCACCTCCTGCAGCGCGAAGTCGTCGAGCCAGATCGTCCCGGCGCCGGCCAGCACGAGGTTGAACCAGGTCTGGACGTAGCGCTCGTCGAGGGCCGGGTTGGCGTAGAAGGTGACCGCGTGGCGCTGCCAGTCGGAGCCGAGTGGCACCGTTGCCTCGAAGGCGAGCCGGATCCGCTGACTCTGTGCGTCAAGCTCGCTGAGCCGTAGCCGGACATCGCTGGTACTGCCGGCGTCACGTCGGCCCCAGAAGGTGAGCCGATATGCCCGCCCACCAGTGAACTTCAGGCCTCGTTCGTACCCAGACGTCGCCCCGTCCCAGCCGCTGAACCTGATGGAGGTGGTCCCGGAATGGGCCACCGTGGTGTCCGGTGTGAAGTGTGTCGTCCGGTACCACGGCAGGAAGGTGGCGTCCTCGATGCCGGGATTCGACAACAGGTTGGCCAGGCTGTGGTCCACCACGAGGGGGAGCGTGAACGTCTGGCCCGGCTCCGCGGTCACCGTCACCGAGATCTCGTGGACCTCGGGGTCCGCATGCTGCAGCACGGTGACACGGCCACTGATGGCCACGCTGGATCGGGCCGCCAGGATCAGCGGTCGGGACGGCATCCGGAACTCGACGTGCAGTCCATCCGGTTCGGCGGGCACGGACACCGTGACCCGTACCGCGCGGGTGGACGGGTTCGTCACGACGGCGCGGATCTCGTGGTGACCCGGGCGCGGGGCCACCAGTCGCCCGGGCATGAGCGACGCCTCGACCGCCAGCCGGGTCGGATCACCGCGCAACACGGGGACGTCAGCCCCGCTGACCAGCCGTACGTGCTCCTGCAGCTCCTCCGCCGCCCGGGTCTCCAGGTCCGCGGCGTCCGCGGAGATCACGATCAGGCCCCGTGCCCTCCCGTCGCGGACGAGGTCACGGCTCGTGCCGCTGGCGTCCGCCCGCAAGGCCGGCAGTGCCGTGGCGGCAGCAGTCAGCACCCCTCCGGCGAGGACGGTGCGTCGACTGACGAGTGCAGACATGGAACTCCCTTGTTCGTGGCTGTCAACAGCGCGGGCGCACAGCAACACCGGCGTCTCAGGACCGCGCCCCTTGCGGAAGGAGAGCACACCGTGCGGTCGTTGTAAACAGCTGATCCAACGCTCGGGCGAGCGTTGGATCACGCCCGTCGCAGCTCGCGAACGGATCAGGCGCGGGCTCCGCACGCCTTGCCGGCCTCGGCACGGGCCCAGGCGTCGGCGGCGAGGACGGCGTCGACGGTGAGTTCGGCGTCCCGGCCGGCAGAGCCGGTGGCGTGGTCGGCCAGCACCGCGGCAATGATGTCGGTGATGTCGCCGAAACCGATCCGGCCGTCGTGGAAGGCGTCGACGCAGACCTCGTTGGCCGCGTTGTAGACCGCCGGTGCGGTCGCCGGGCCGGCTCCGGCGCGACGGGCCAGCTCGACTGCCGGGAACACGTCGTCGTCCAGCGGTTCGAAGGTCCAGGCGGTGGCGGCGCTCCAGTCACACGGGCGGGCTGCGCCGGGCAGGCGGTCCGGCCAGTTCAGTGCCAACGCGATCGGCAACTTCATGTCCGGCGGGGAGCACTGTGCGATCGTCGAACCGTCGGTGAACTGGACCATCGAGTGCACCACCGACTGCGGATGCACCACGACGTCGATCCGGTCCAGCGGGACGTCGTACAGCAGGTGCGCCTCCAACAACTCCAGCCCCTTGTTGACCAGCGTTGAGGAGTTGGTGGTGATCACCCGGCCCATGTCCCAGGTGGGGTGCTTCATCGCCTCGGCCGGCGTCACGTCGGCGAGCTGCTCGCGGGTGCGGCCACGGAACGGTCCCCCGGAGGCGGTCAGGATGATCCGGTCCACCTCGTCGGCCCGCCCGGCCCGGAGTGCCTGCGCGATGGCGGAGTGTTCGGAGTCGACGGCGACGAGTTGCCCCTCGGCGGCGGCCTCGGTGACCAGCCGCCCGCCGATCACCAGCGACTCCTTGTTGGCCAGCGCCAGCGTCGCGCCGGCAGCCAGAGCGGCCAAGGTGGGCTGCAGGCCGGCCGAACCGGTGATCCCGTTCAGCACCACGTCTGCCGCGGAACCGGCGAGCTCGGCGGCCGCCGACGGTCCGGCCAGGATCCGTGGCAGGCGGACGTCCCCGGCGTTCCAGCCGGCCTGCTTCGCCTCGGCGTAGAGCGCGAGCTGGAGGTCCTGCACCGCCGTCGCGCGGGCCACCGCCACGGAGGCGGGCCGATGCCGCAACACCTGCCGGGCGAGCAGCGCGATGTCGCTCCCCCCGGCGGCCAGTCCGACGACCCGGAAGCGGTCCGCCGCGGCCTCGATCACCTCGAGGGCCTGGGTGCCGATGGAGCCGGTACTGCCGAGGATGACGATGTCGCGCACAGGCGTCAGTCTGGCACGGGCCCGCCGGGGTGGGTGTCAGGTACGCCCCGCGCCCCGGCCCGCCGACTCCGGGTCCTTCTCCTGGGACCCACTCGGCGAGGGCGGCCGTACGGCCTTGGCGATCGCCAGTCCGCCCCACAGCACCAGGGCGAGTACGGCGACCAGGCCGTACTCGGCCAGCGGGATCCAGGTGATCTGGTGGATCGAGCCGAGTCCTCGCCAGGTGTAGACCGCGAGCACGGCGACCACATAGCCGATCCCGATCACCCAGCGGGTGCGGCGGCTGAGCCCGACGCCATGCATCTGGGTGATCACGAAGATCGCCAGGAACCCGAACAGGAACATCGGCCACAGCCCGTTCGGGCCCGAGTTCATGATCGCCACCAACGTCCCGTGCACGGCCACCAGCAGCTCCAGGACCAGCGTCCAGATCCGATTGGTGTGGGCGCGGGTGAGGAAGAGGCTGCCCTGGACCAACAGCAGGAACATGTAGAAGAAGCCGATCAGGTGACCCGAGGTGTTGAGCATCGGGTGGTACCAGAACGTGTAGATCGCTGCCCAGCTGAACAAGTAGCCGTGGTACTTGCGGGCGAAGCCGATGACCTCGGCCTTGATCGGCGCCGGACGCCCGAAGGCCATGCCGCGCCGCCGGTTCTCCATCAGCAGGACGACGACGAGCAGTGCGATGACCGAACCCTGCGACGAGTAGATCGACACGTCCTGGGCGAGGCCGTCGTAGAAGACCTGGCTCTGCACCTGGTGGAGGACGATGAAGCCGAGATTCGCCAACAGGGCAACGACATTGATCGGGTGGAGGGTCCGGCTGTACGTCCGGACCCGGGTCTGGGCATAGAAGATCAACCCCCACGACACCAACTGGTGGGCGATGTAGCCGGCCCACGCCGACAGCCGCGTCCACACCGTCGGCTCGGGCAGTTTCCACACGTACCAGGACGCGCCCCGGTCGGGCAGCAACGGTTGATCGGCGAGCCGGATGCCGCCGAGCCAGACGCCCAGGGTGAGCAGGGCCGCGGCCGCCACGCCCAGCAGCAGGATGCGTCGTACGGTCATCGCCTCATTCCTCTCCCCCGAGCTGCGGCCACAGTTCGCCGGCCAGCGTGGCGAACCGGTCGGCCAGTGCGGAGTCCCGTGCCTGGGGACTGGCTTCGCTGATCGTACGGTCGGCGATGAAGCAGTCGCCACGGTCGGCCAGTTCCGGGGCGTCGAGCACCCACAGCACGTCGGCTGCCGCCTGCTCGGCGGTGACGGCGAACGGCAGCCGTGGCACGATCCACCGCAGCTTGAACCGCAGCCAGCCCCGGGTGTGCCGGGCGGCCGTGCGCGGTACGAATCCCGGACACACGGTGTTGCTGGTGACCGGCCCGAGTCGCCGGTCGAGCAGGGTGCTCACCCACATCAGCGCCAGCTTGGAGTTCTTGTACGACCGCTCCGGGGTGTAGCCATGATCAAGGTTGGGGTCGTCGAAGTCGAAGTCGACCGGCTCGCCGCGGCTGCCGGGCAGGTGCAGCCGCGACGTCAGCGACACCACCCGGGCAGCGGGTCGCAGCATGGGTGCCAGCGCGCCGACCAGCAGCAGCGGCCCGAGGGCGTTCGTGGCGAGGGTCACCTCGACACCGTCCGGGGTGAGTTCGCGAGACGGCGGAGCCAGGAGGACACCCGCGTTGTTGATCACGCCGTCGAGGGGTCGGCCGTCGGCGAGCAGGGCATCGGCACACCGCCGGACCGAAGCCGGATCGCTCAGGTCACAGGTCCGTACGGTCACCTCACCGGTGGGGTGGTCGGCCAGCAGGCGACGACGGGCACGATCACCCCGGTCGGCATCACGCGTCGTCAGCACCACCCGGTCCCCACGGGCGAGCAGGGCCGCGGCCAGCTCGTACCCGATCCCTCGGTTGCCGCCGGTCACCAGGACCGTCCGATCGCCCATGCGTCCAGTCTGGCCCCTCCAACCCCCGCGACTCCCGCGACCCGCTGCGCGGGAACTCGACGCGAAGGAACGAACGCCACACGGGGCGCGATCGTTGGTTAGGTTCGCCTCACTACCTAGGATGTAGGCTGACACGGACTGCGGTCAGGACCTGACCGCGCCACACTCGTTGGAGGGAGACCATCGCCATGACGGTGACCGAGACCACGTCAGACACTGGGCAGGGTGCCGGCGGGGCGACCGGCTACGAGCCGCTCGACCCCTCGATCCGGGAGCAGTACCGCCGGGACGGGTACTACGTCATCAAGAACGCACTGGACGAGGAGTCCCGTGCCACCCTCGAGGCTGCCGTCGACAAGGTGTACGCCGAGGAGCAGGAAGCCGACCGGCTGCGTCCGGACAAGTCCATCCACGTGATGGGCTTCCTGGATCGCGACCCGGCCTTCCCGGCCCTGCTCGACTGGCCGACGACCTTCCCCTACATCTGGGGCAACATGGGCTGGAACATCTACAGCCACCACAACCACATCGACGTCAACCCGCCGAAGGACGAGCCGCCCTTCTGGAACTGGCACCAGGACGGGTACCGGCAGAACTCCGACATCGACATGGACGTCCGCCCGATGTTCATGACCAAGATCTGCTTCGCGCTGACCGACCTGTCCGAGCCCGGCTACGGCCAGACCAAGGTGATCCCCGGCAGCCACGTCAACAACACCCTCGCCGGCCGACCGGAGAAGCCCGGCGATCCGATCATCGAGCCGGAGGGGTCGACCGAGGTGCTGCTGTCCCCCGGCGACGCCTTCATCTTCGACCGTCGGCTGTGGCACAGCCGGTCGATGAACAAGTCCGACCGGACCCGCAAGCTGCTGTTCATCGGCTACACCTACCGGTGGATCCGTCCGCTGGATGAGGTCGTCGCCGATCAGGACTCCGACTGGTTCGCCGGCCTGTCGCCGCTGCACCAGCAGCTGCTCGGGTACGGCCCGGACCACGCCTCGTTCTGGGGCATCAAGCAGTCCGGCTGGATCGACGACGACATCCCGCTGCGTGGGGAGCTGAAGGAGCGCGGTCTGCTCGACCGCAGCATCCCCTTCCTGCGTTGACGTTCCGACCCCCTCGGACAGTCGAGCCCCCGTGCACTCCGGTGTACGGGGGCTCGTCCCGTTCGGGCACCACCCGGTGCTTGGCCCGGGAGCGGCCACACCGCGAGCAACATGCCGTACGGTCGTACCGTGACGATCGTGACGGTGTTGTGGGACGCCGACCTGTGGAGAGGAGCTCGATGAGCCCCCGGACCACCGAGATCGAGTCGCTGGCGCACTTCGACGCGGCGATCGGACGCACCACCAACCTGCACGGCTGGCTCATCCAGTCGGTCGACCTGAGTGAGCGGCAGGAGGTGCTGGCGGCCGCTGAGGTCCAGGGCGCGATCTTCCTGGGCTGCACCTTCGCCCCGGGACAGGCCGCCGAACTCACCGCTCGCGATGCGTTCGTCTTCCCCAGCCTGCCGGCGGTGCCGTTCGACCCGTACCGGGCGGACCTGTACACCCCCGAGGAGTTGTACGGGCCGGGACACTACGGCGACGGGATGGACGCTGCGGTGTACGCGTGGTCGCAGCAGGCCCACCGCCACCACGACCTGCGCAGCACGCTCGCGATCGCGCTGCACGACCATGCGATCACCGATGCCCTGGACGAGGCGACCCAGCACGTCCCGCGGGAGAGGGTCGTCGGGGTGATGGGTGGCCACGCACTGCTGCGGGACTCGCCCGGCTATGCCGACGCGGTCCGGCTGGGCTGCCAGCTGACCACGGCCGGTCGAACGGTGCTGACCGGCGGCGGCCCCGGCGCGATGGAGGCGGCGAACCTGGGTGCCTACCTGTCCGGCCACGTCGCCTCGTCGGCCGAGGAGGTGGTGACCGAGGCGCTCGCGATGCTGGCGACCGCTCCGGACTTCCACGCCGGGCTCGATCCGTGGGCGGCGGCCGCGATGGACGTGCGGCGTCGCTGGATCCCCGGTCGGGCGGGCCACAGCATCGGCATCCCGACCTGGTTCTACGGGCACGAGCCGCCGAATGCGTTCGCCACCGAGATCGCCAAGTACTTCACCAACGCCCTGCGCGAGGACACCCTGCTGGCCCGCTGCCGTGGCGGCATCGTCTACCTGCCCGGCGCCGCCGGAACCGTACAGGAGGTGTTCCAGGCGGTCACCGAGAACTACTACGCCGCCGACCCGGCCGACATCGCCCCGCTGGTGCTGGTCGGGCGGGAGCACTGGACCGAACGACTGCCGGTGTGGCCGCTGTTGCAGGCGTTGGGCCGCGATCGCGAGATGGGGTCACGGATCCACCTGGTCGATCAGGTGGGTGAGGCCGCCGACATCCTGCTCGGATGACAGTGCGGTGATCAACGCGTCGGCGTCGTAGACGAAGCCGTAGTGCACGGCGACCTTGATCAACCCGATCTGCTTGGCGAGTTGATCACGGGCGGTCTCGGCGTGCTCGACCGCAGTGGTGGCCTGTCGGACGGCCGAGCACATCACTCCGGCCCGGGACATGTCGACCATGCCACCGGGTGAGGTCTGCAGGCAGGCGTCGATCGCGAATCCGGTGTACAGCAGGTGGTTGATCCCCTGCGCCCGGCAGTGGGCGATCAGGTCGGTCGAGGTCGCCGCGATCGCCTCGTCCCCGACCGGACGGGCGGCGGGCAGGAAGTCCACCGTCGGTCGGCCACGGTCGATGTCGGCGCGGTTGTGGTCCCCGGGGAACACCTTGTGGGTACGGAACGTGGCGAGTTCGCGGTGGACCGGATCGGTCGGTATCCGGTCCGGCGCCGGGTCAGCGGTGCCGTCGCCGAGCGCACCCGGCAGGTGCGACCAGTAGTCCCGGCCGGCCACCACGTGCACCACCGGCAACCCGGCCCCGCGGGCGGCGGCCAGCAGTGGCGGCAGCACGGTCCTGGCGATCTCGTAGGAGCGGGGCAGGTACTCCACCGCCCGGAACCACCCGGGGTGGTCCTCCGGTGAGCCGCAGTCCCACGCGTGCATCACCACCACAGCGGTGTGGTCGAGGCTCAGCGGCAGCTCGGCGGTCTGCCAGCCCCCGTACCCTTCACCGGGCACCTCGGCGGACAGGTCAGCATCGAACTGTTGGTAGTAGCCGGTGGACACCTGGAGTGTCCGGTCGGCAGCCACGGGCGAGGCCACGTCCCACCCCTGCGCCACGTCACACCCCGGCGTCGAGTTGCCGGACGAGGGTCCGGGAGGCGGTGTTGCGGTACGAGGCGTCCACCAGTTCGGCGACCTCGTCCCAGTCGACCTCGCCGGCGCGGAAGTCGTACCCGACCCATCCGGACGGACCGTAGTAGGCGGGCAGGTAGAACCGCTCCGTGTCGGTCAGCAGTGCCGCATGTTCATCGGGGTCGGGCAGCACCAGCACCGACTGGGCGTAGGTGTCGGAGTGATGATCACCCTTCACCATGCCGCCGAACACCGCGAACACCTTGCGGGTGTAGAAGTTGGGGTGTCCGTGTGAGACCTTCTCCGCAGCCGACGGCAGGGCCAGGCAGATCTCGCGGAGATGCGCCAGGTACGGGTCGTCCTCGTCGAACCTCGATGGATGGGCCATGATCAGTTGAGCACCTCCTGGGCGAACCGATGCACCCGGGTCCCGGAGCGACTGGCGAGGGCGGTGAGCGGGAAGGCCGTACCGTCGCGCAACAGCAGGGTCGGCACGTTCTTGTGGTCGGGGCCCTCGGCATCCCCGCTGTCGAAGAACGAGATGATGGCGAACACCACCGTGAGTGCGCCGAGTCCCACGACCCGGGGCCGCGTCGCCACGTAGCAGCCGGCCACGGCCTCCCACGGGATCGTGCGCCGGGCGAACCACCGACGGTGCTCCACCTGGTGGGGCTCGAGCCGGACCGAGGACGTCGCATTGCGCAGCGACACCCACGCCCCGGCCAACGCCGCGAGGGCGGCGATGGCCCAGCCGACCAGCCACGTCGGCTCCGTGGTCCGGGTGATCATCGCCATCAGGCAGGCCAGCGTGGTCAACACCATGATCACGCCCAGAATCCCTTGCCACCAACGGCGACCGAGGTTGTGCATCCGGTCGGCCGAGCGGTACGGATGTGGCAGGTTCGGTCGTAGGCCGGGAAAGGCGCGGAACTCCCCGTGCCGGAACTCGTGCTGGGCTCGCTGCCACCACCCCACCGTCACGACGCAGTCCTGGTGCTTGACCGGGTGGGGCCAGGTCACGACACCGGAGGCGCCATGGACGAGAATGCGATCCGGGGCATCGTGGGCGGCCTCCGGGGGTGCCTGCGTGGAGAATCCGACCGCACCCCAGTCGAACTCGTCGGTGTGCAGGGAGCGTTGCCACCGGAGACCACGCGTCGTCACCTGCCGGAACCGTCTGGCCCACAGCTCACTCAGCCCGAAGACCAGCAGGCCGACAGCCAGCACGGCCAGGCCCGACCAGCTCCCGGTGAAGGTGAGGACGGCCCAGCCGGCGATCACCGCTGCGAGGCCGAGGAGGCCGAGCACGCCGGTCCACAGGCAACGTGCCACGCTCCGGTTCCACTCCAGCACCGCCGGACCGCTCACCCGCCGGACCTCGCCGCGACGACGTCCTCCTCGCTGGCGGCGAGTTGGCCGCACGCCCCGTCGATCTCCTGGCCACGGGTATCGCGGACGGTCACCGGCACACCGCGCGCCTCGAGGCGCCGGACGAACTCACGCTGGACCTCCGGCCGTGAGGCATCCCACTTCGACCCCGGGGTCGGGTTGAGCGGGATCAGGTTGACGTGCACCCACCCCCAGTCGCCACGGCGCAGCAGCACGTCGGCGAGCAGGTCGGCGCGGAACGCCTGGTCGTTCATGTCCTTGATCAGGATGTATTCGATCGACACCCGGCGGCGGGTCTTGCGGGCGTACTCCCAGGCAGCGTCGACCGCCTCGTCGACCTTCCACCGGTTGTTGATCGGCACGAGTTCGTCACGGAGTTCGTCGTCGGGGGCGTGCAGCGACAGCGCAAGCGTGACGGGCAGCTGTTCTTCGGCGAGCTTGTGCATGGCCGGCACCAGGCCGACGGTGGACACGGTGATGCCGCGGGCACTCATCCCGAGCCCGTCCGGGTTGGGGGTGATCATGGACCGGACGGCGCCGACCACCGCCTTGTAGTTGGCGAGCGGCTCCCCCATCCCCATGAACACGACGTTGCCGACGCGACCGGCGCCGTCGGCACGCATCCGACGCATCCCGTCGGCGACCTGGGCGACGATCTCGGCGGTGCTCATGTTGCGCTGCAGCCCACCCTGTCCGGTGGCGCAGAACGGGCACGCCATGCCGCAGCCGGCCTGGGAGGAGACACACATGGTCGTCCGGCCCGGGTACTGCATCAGCACGCTCTCGACGAGTGCGCCGTCGTGCAGCTTCCACAGGGTCTTGATGGTGTCGCCGTTGTCGGTGGTCTTCTCGCTCACCGTGTTGAGCAGGAGCGGGAAGAACTGCTCGGCCACCGCGGCGCGGAGGTCGGCGGGCAGGTCGGTCCACTCGTCCGGGTCGTGGCTGAGTCGTTCGAACCAGTGCTTCGACAACTGGGCTGCCCGGTAGCCGGGAAGTCCGGCCGCGACCACGGCCTCCTTGCGGTCGGCGGGCTCGAGGTCGGCCCAGTGCTTGGGGGGCTTGCCCTTGCGGGGGGCCTCGAAGACGAGCGGTAGTGCCCTGCCGGACTCGATGTCGGCTCCCACGATCACCCTCCCGGGACCAAGATGTACATCACCAGCCAGGCGGCCGGTGCGGCCAGCAGCAACGAGTCGATGCGGTCCATCACGCCGCCGTGTCCGGGCAGGAACGAACTCATGTCCTTGATGCCGACGTCACGTTTCACCAGCGACTCGACGAGATCGCCGCAGGTGCCCACGCCGACCAGGACCACACCGATGATGATGCCGACCCACCACGGTACCCCGAGCACGAAAATGCTCAGCAGCACCGATGCGCCGACCGAGAACACGATCGAGCCGGCGAAACCCTCCCACGACTTCTTGGGGCTGATCACCGGGGCCATCGGATGCTTGCCGAACAGCACCCCCGCCACGTAGCCGCCGATGTCGCTGAAGACCACGGCCGCGATGAACGTGACCACCCGCGCGACCCCGTTGTCCCCCGACAACAGCAACCCGACGAACGAGCCGAGCAGCGGTACGTACCCGATGATGAACAGGCTGCCCGAGGCATCACGGACGAACCCGTCGGGGCCACGTCTCATCCGCCACAGCAACGCTATGATCACCATGAACGCCAGCACCGACAGCATGATCAGGTTCGCCGGCAGCCGCGGCGAGTCGGCCAGCCCGGCGGCGTACGAGGCGCCGACCATCACCACGGTCCCGACGACGATCGGCACGATGGCGGTACGGACACCGAGCCGACCGAGCGCGTTGTGGAGCTCGAGGGCCGCCAGCGAGAGGCCGGCGGCGACCAGCGCGACGAAGCCCCAGTGGAACAGCCAGAGGCTGAACACCACGGCCGCGCCAAGGCCCACCCCGACGGCGATGGCGACCGGCAGGTTGCGTCCGGCGCGGCCGTACCCCTTGTCGGTCGGTGGGGTGTGGACCTCGGGTGCCAGCACGTTCTCCGGCTCGAATCCGGTGTCGGACTCGGTCGGCGGGCCCGGGTCGTGACTCGGTGGCGTTGCGTCGCTGGACATCAGACCTCGAGGAGTTCGGCTTCCTTGCCCTTGAGGACCTCGTCGATCACGTCGGTGTGCTTGCGGGTCAACGCGTCCAGCGCCTTCTCCGCCCGTGCGGCCTCGTCCTCACCGACCTCGGAGTCCTTGACCAGCTTGTCGATGGCCTCCTTGGCCTGTCGACGCGCGTTGCGGATGGAGATGCGGGCGTCCTCGGCCTTGGTGCGGGCGAGCTTGATGTACTCCTTGCGGCGATCCTCGGTGAGCTGCGGCAGCACGATCCGGATCACGTTGCCGTCGTTGGCCGGGTTGACGCCCAGGTCGGAGTCGCGGATCGCCTTCTCGATGGCGTTCATCGACGACTTGTCGAACGGTGTGATCAGCACCATCCGGGCCTCGGGCACCTGGAAGGTGGCCAGCTGCTGCAGCGGGGTCTGGGCCCCGTAGTAGTCGGCCGTCAGCTTGGAGAACATCGCCGGGTGGGCCCGGCCGGTCCGAATCGCCGCGAACTCCTCCTTGGCGTACTCGACGGCGTCGTCCATCTTGATTTCGGCCTCGTCCATGTGGTCGGAGATCACAGTGCTCCCTTTCGTTGCAGGTCAGTCGGTCCCGGCTGCGGCACGATCACGGAACCGTCGTACCGATCTTCTCACCCGCGACCACGCGGGCGATGTTGGCGTGGTCGTCGAGGTTGAAGAACACGATCGGCAGCTTGTTGTCCCGGGCCAGGCTGATCGCGGTCGCGTCGGCAACCTTGAGGTCGCGGGCCAGGAACTCGTCGTAGCTGATGCGGTCGAACAGCTTCGCGTCCGGGTTCTTGTTGGGGTCGGAGTCGTACACCCCGTCGGCGCCCTGCTTGGCGATCAGCAACACCTCGGCACCGATCTCGAGCGCCCGCTGGGCGGCGACGGTGTCGGTGGAGAAGTACGGCATCCCCGAGCCGGCACCGAAGATCACCACGCGCCCCTTCTCCAGGTGCCGCTCGGCACGACGTGGGATGTAGGGCTCGGCGACCTGCCCCATCGTGATGGCGGTCTGCACGCGGGTCGCGATGCCCGCCTTCTCGCAGAAGTCCTGCAGCGCGAGGCAGTTCATCACGGTGCCCAACATGCCCATGTAGTCGGCACGGTCGCGGTCCATGCCGCGTTGGGAGAGTTCTGCGCCGCGGAAGAAGTTGCCGCCACCGACGACGACCGCGATCTGCACCCCCGAGTTCGCCGCCTTGGCCACCTCGGTGCTGATGCTGGCCACGATGTCGGGGTCGACCCCGACCCGGCCGCCGCCGAATGCCTCACCGGAGAGCTTGAGCAGAACGCGCTTGTATCCGGGCATGGGACTCCTCGTGGGTTGTGGCGGCGGGTGGACGTCCGGGTCACTCTACCGGGAGCCATCCGGGCCGGTGGCGCGACGCGGCAGGACCGACCAACTCGTTGGGCCCGGCCAGGCGACTCCCCGAGCCGCGCCCCCGGCGATCGGCTGCCGGGGCGAATGCAAGCCGCCACGCCGCCGACCGGCCAATTCTGTCAGACCCCGTCGTCATCCTTTCTTGTGTGCGGATCACCGATGGTTCGCCGCAGATTTCCACCAACCCCCTGTGTTCTCGAACGGAGTCACTCATGTCCAATGCACCTCATCCCCCCAACGGTCCGACCAACGGCGGTCCCCAGTACGGGCCGTCGTACGGCCAGCCGCCCCACCCGGGTGCCCCGCCGCCCCAGCCGGCGAAGAAGAAGCCGGGTTGCTTCCTGATCGGCTGCCTCGGCCTGGTCGCGGTGGTGCTGGTGGTCGGGATCGTGATGGCGGTGGCGCTGTCCACCGGCGGCGGCACCGTCGCCGAGGAGGGCCGGCAGGGCGTCGGCAACGGCTCGGCGGAGGAGTCGTTGCCGAAGCTCGGCACCGCGGTGGTGTCGGGCTCACTCGAGTTCACCCTCAGCAGCCTCGAGTGCGGGGTGACGGTGAAGGACGTGACCGGCTCGGAGGTCGAGCCGCAGGGCCAGTTCTGCAAGGTCGACGTCACGATCAAGAATGTCGGCAAGCAGGAGGCCACCGTCGACCAGTCGGCGATCAAGTTGATCGACGCCGACGAGATCGAGTACGCCGCTTCGGACGACACGTTGGTGATGGTGGAGGACACCATCTTCTACGAGCAGGTGAATCCCGGGAACTCGATCGCCGGAATTGCGTACTTCGACATTCCCGAAGGCGTGACCCCGGTGTTGGCCCTGTGCCAGGGCGGCTTCCTCGAGACCGCCGCCAAGGTCGATCTGACCTGACGCTCGACCCCGCTCCGCGAGCTTGTCCGATCACGCTCCGCGAGCTTGTCGAGGGGCCCCAGCACGTCCGGGGCGTCTCGACAAGCTCGACGGGCGTGCGGTCAGCCCCAGCTGAGTCTCGACTCCCCCGCCGGTACGGCGACCTCGACCGTCCGGCCGCGGCCGTCCACCCGGCCGCGTACCCGTTCACCATTGAGCTCGACCGACGCCGGACGGGCCTGGTGCACCCGGACCGTGGTGGCGGCCGTGGCCCGGAGCTGTACGGTCGCGGCACCGTCCTCGGCGTACCGGACGCCCAGGTCGATCACGTCACCGGCCGCCACCAGCACGCGTCCCCCGACGGTCAGTGACGTCCCCGTCGACAGTGCGATCCGCTCGATGGACCCGTCGTCACCGGTGCTGACCAGGAACTGGTCGCCATCGGTGCGGACCCCACCGAGGTCAAGTGCCGCGGTACCGGCGAGCCGGATCCCGATCACGTCGGTGACATCACCGCGGGTGATGCGTGCCCCTCGGCCATTGGCGGCGACCAGGTCCGTCAGCCCGACCGGCTCGATCAGCGGTGCTTCGACCGGCTCGCCGGTCGGCGTGACCTGCCACGCGTCGACCGACAGGAACCAACCGGACGAGGACGGATTCTTCGCCACGGCGGTGAAGGTGATCGTGTGCTCCCCGCTCGACAGGTCGACCGAGCCGAGGTCGATCGCCTCGGTGAGCGCGGACGAGGCGGTCGTCCAGCAGTCGTACGGCTCGCCCACGTCGGTGCCGTCGACCGACACCTGCACCGTGCCGTAGGCAGGCGACATGCCCAGCCAGACACGGATGTCGTGGTTGCCGGCGGTGTCCACGGCGAACGGGAAGCTGACGAAGTGCCCCGCCTCGACACTGCGCAGGAACACCAGGCTCGCCCCACCGATCCCGAGCACCTTCGTCCCGACACCCTCGCTGCTGGTGGCCCGGTCGAGCATTGCCTCGGCCTGGGTGATCCCGGGAAGGTCGTACGGTGCGGCCTGCAGCACCGCCGCGAAGGTCCCCGTGGTGGCGGCCGGACCGTTGGTCACCGTCGTGAGCGGACCGTAGGTGGCGGCGCCATCGTAGTTGGCCAGGGCGAACGTGTGGTCGTCCCCGGCGAAGCTGACCACCAACTGGGCCTGGGAGGTCCGCAGCGAGATGGCCGACCCGGTGTCGGAGCCGCCGATCGCCAGGGCACGTCCGTCCACGGCATGGGTGGCCCCGTTCCCGTTGAACATCTGCCAGCCGTAGCTGTGGGCCTGGGGAGCCTCCAGTTCGTCGAGCACGTAGAAGTACTGTTCCGGCAGGGCGACGACGCGCCGGACCACCTTCGACATGCCGAGTCCGGCGTACGCGGCGGTCGCGTCGCTGGTGAAGTAGCTGGCGCCGTCGGACTGCACCCCACTGGTCATCACGCTGCCGCCGAGCCTGTCCTGGGTCTTCCCGTCGACGGTGATCCCGGTGTGGCCGTCGGAGACGGTGAACACGTTGCCGGGCCCGGGGATGTAGTCGCGGTAACCCGGGTCGGACATGATCCACTGGTTGTTGGTGCCCAGCAGGATCGTGTTCTGGTCGTAGTGGTTGTGACCGACCTGGGAGTCGTTGCCGACCATGATCATCAACGTGTCCTGCGCCGTCCACCCGGATCGCGCGTGGGCCCATCCGGAGGCCGCGTCCACGCCCTGCAACGGGAGGTCGGGGGCTTCGACCTCGGCATCGGGACTGCCGTACAGGAACCGGTTGGTGACACTGGCGGTCGACGACCCCTGCTTGAGGTACCAGGCCGCGTGCTCGCCACCGTCCCGTCCGGCCAGCACCTCACTGGTGACAGGGAAGTAGCGCGTGGCCGCGGAGTCGGAGATCGGCGCCAGGGCGGAACCACCCGGTACGAGTCCGGCCAACATCCAGTGCACGAGGTTGGGTCCGCCGTCGGCATTGGCCTCCGACACGTACGGGTCGGCCAGCAGGCCTTCGACACCGGTGACCCGGGCGATCTGGTCGGCGGCGACGAGGATGTTGTCCATCGAGAAACTCGTGTACAGGAAGCCTTCCTGGTCGCCGGTGGTGCGGCGCTGCTCCAGGTACCAGGCGAAGTTGCGCATCACCAGGGTCAGGTACTTGTCGGTCTGGTCGTGCTCCCCGTGCAGGGCGGCTGCCGCGGCACCGAGTGCCGCCACCTGCAACATGGCGATGTTGTGGTCGGCCGGGGTCAGATTCGCCGACCAGCACTCGACCATGCCGTTGGCGTCGATGGCCGCGACCACCCGCGCCCGCTCCTCGGCGGTGAACTCGTCGCACACCACGTCGTAGGCGAACGCGATCCCGGTGACCAGGTGGGCGGTGTCGAGGTAGGCCCGGCGGTTGAACGCCGGGTCGCTCCACGTCGGCCACTCGGCCAGGGCGAGCAGGTACTCCTTGAGCCGGACGGCGTAGCGCTGGTCACCGGTCACCACCCATGCCAGCGACATCGCCTCGAGCCGGGACCGGATGCCGCTGCCCATGGCCGTCCAGTACGGATAGGCGCCGTTGTAGCCGGGCGGCGGGTCGTGGGGCTCCGGCATCACCGGCGGCAGCTGGTAGGTGATCGAGACGCCACCGACGTAGCCGACGGTGAAGGAGGTCTCGGTGAGGTGGGTCGTGGCCTGCTGTTCGATCGCGGCCCACAGTTCGGCGCCGGAGCCGCCGGAGAGCAACGGGCTGGTGTCGGCGGCCCGGGCCTTGAGTCGGGGGACCTCGTCGGCGGTGAAGTAGAGCCGCGGGTGCCCCGGCGTCAGCAAGGGGAAGGTCTCGATCTCGCCACCGGTGCTCTCCACCAGCGCCGCATCGTCGAACACGGCGACTCCCTCGTTCCGGACGCTCTGGTAGCACAGCACGGACGCGGTGACGGCACCCTCGGGTGACAGCCCCGGCTGCGTGAGCTGCTGCCAGCTCGTACCGCTGCTCGTGGTGAACTGCACCGCGATCCTGACTCCGGTGGCATCCCAGAACTCGAGGTAGAGGTCTGCCTTCCCGCTGACCGGCAGCACCCACACCGATGCCTCGTACAGCAGGCCGGCCTCCACCGGTGCCGGGGCGCTGCGCAGCAGTACGCCGCCCTCGGGGTCGGGGTCGTCCAGCCGGACCGCACGCCCGCCGGTGCTGTGCACGGGGTCGGTCACCGAACTGACCGCACCCGACACCACCGTCCAGCCGGTGGGAGTCGAGCCGGTGACCTCGTCGAAACTCGGGTTGGTGAGCAGGTTGGGGCCGTCGGCGCGGGCGTACGACGACGGTCCCGCCCACGACACGGTGGCGCCGGCGGCTGCCGCGCCGAGCGCGATGCCGGTGAACCGTCGTCGGCTGACCGGGCGGGCAAGGAAGCTGGCGACCGCGGACAGTTGCGGATCGGTGGGGCCGGGACCGTACATGGAGTTCTCCTCGTTGAGTTCACCCGCCACGGCCGAGTTGCCCCCGTGGCCACATCGACGGGGAATGTCGATGCCGGGCTCGGCGATCGACGTTATGGGATGTCCGTTCCACTGACAAGAGGGTGACCGCAGTCGTCCGGACAGCGACCACACGACCCCAGAACCACAAGACCCCGGAACGACGACGGGCGCCGCAGGGGTGTCCCCCACGGCGCCCGTCGTACGTTCAGGCGTTCAGGCTTTCAAGCCTTCAGGCGTTCAGACCTGCAAGCGGTGACCAGGTCAGCCGGCGGCCTCGAAGCGCGCGAACCGCTTCACCGTGACCCCGGCGGCCTGCAGCTGCTTGCCGACGGTCGTCTTGTTGTCGGTGACCGACGGCTGGTCCAGCAGGGCGACCTCCTTGAAGAAGCCGTTGACCCGCCCCTCGATGATCTTGGGCAGGGCCTGCTCGGGCTTGCCCTCCTCCTTGGCGGTCGCCTCGGCGATCCGGCGCTCGTTCTCCACGATGTCGGCCGGGACGTCGTCGCGGCTGAGGTACTGCGGACGCATCGCGGCGACCTGCATGGCGGCGGCACGGGCCGCCTCTTGGTCGTCGCCCTCGAACTCGACGAGCACGCCGACCTGCGGCGGCAGGTCGGAGGCGCGACGGTGCAGGTACACGACGGTCTTGCCGTCGAAGTAGGCCGCGTTGCTGACCTCGAGCTTCTCACCGATCGTGGCAGCCAGGGCGCTGACCGCGTCCGCGACCGTCCCGCCGTCGAGCGGGGCCGCGTTGACGGCCTCGACGTCGGCAGCCTTGGCCTGCTCGGCGGCAGCCACGACCTTCTCGGACAGGGCGATGAACTCGTCGTTCTTGGCGACGAAGTCGGTCTCGGCGCCCAACTGGATCAGCGCACCACCGGTCGAGGCGACCAGACCATTGCTGGCCGAACGCTCGGCGCCACGCTTGGCGGCCTTGGCCTGACCCGACACCCGCAGGGCCTCCACGGCCTTGTCGAAGTCGCCGTCGGCCTCGGTGAGTGCCTTCTTGGCGTCCATCATGCCCGCGCCCGTGGCGTCGCGGAGCTTCTTGATGTCTGCTGCGGTAACTGCCATCTGAGGAGGTTCCTCTTCTCTCGCTGTGGGGTCAGTCGATCACTTGGTGTCGGAATCGGTGGCGGACGGAGCAGCCTCGGTGGCGGCCTCGGTCGCGGGGGCAGCCGGAGTCGCCGGGGCCTCGGTGGCGGGGGCCTCGGTGGCGGGGGCCTCGGTGGCGGGGGCAGCCGGGGTGGCGGCAGCCTCAGCAGCCGGCGCCGGAGCGGCGGCAGCAGCGGTGGCCGGGGCGGCAGCCTTCTCCTTGTCGCCGGCCAGCAGCTCGCGCTCCCAGTCGGGCATCGGCTCTGCGGTCTCGGCCTCGGCGCTCTGGCCACCCGAGCGGGCGAGCAGACCGTCGGCGACGGCGTCGGCCATCACACGCGTCAGCAGGGCGACCGACCGGATCGCGTCGTCGTTGCCCGGGACGGCGTAGTCGACCTCGTCGGGGTCACAGTTGGTGTCCAGGATGCCGACGATCGGGATCCGCAGCTTGCGCGCCTCGTCGACGGCCAGGTGCTCCTTCTTGGTGTCGACGATCCACACCGCGGCGGGGACGCGCGACATGTCGCGGATACCGCCCAGGGTCTTCTCGAGCTTGTCCTTCTCGCGCCGCAGCCCGAGCAGCTCCTTCTTGGTGAGCGCGGAGCCGGCGACGTCGTCGAAGTCGATGCCCTCGAGCTCCTTGAGGCGCTGGATCCGCTTCGAGATGGTGTTGAAGTTGGTGAGCATGCCACCGAGCCAGCGGTGGTTCACGTACGGCATCCCGACGCGGGTCGCCTGCTCGGCGATGGCCTCCTGGCCCTGCTTCTTGGTGCCGACGAACAGCAGCTGGCCACCGCGGGCGACGGTCTCCTTGATGAAGGCGTACGCGCGATCGATGTAGGTCAGCGACTGCTGCAGGTCGATGATGTAGATGCCGTTGCGCTCGGTGAAGATGAAGCGCTTCATCTTGGGGTTCCACCGACGGGTCTGGTGCCCGAAGTGGACGCCGCTCTCGAGGAGCTGGCGGGCGGTGACGACGGCCATGGCCGGTACCTTCCTTCTTGTCGATGCGCACGGCGCACCGAACGGTTCTTTCGGTGCCGAACCCTTCGACACCACCTGATGTGGCCCACCGCGCCACCCGAGCCCCGCCGATGCGAGGTGTGGGACCGTTGGTCTGGTGGTCGTCGAGCGTCGACGAACTGCCACATGCGAAGTCAGTCCACCCGGCCGACGTCGCCGACCCGGAGTACTGCTGAGCGCAGTCTATCCGCGCCACGGGGTGTGAGCCAATCCGAATCTGATCGACTTCATCCGAACCCGGGCCGCTCGGAGTACCGAAACACGGCGATTACGCGCCGATCGACCGCCGACGCGGCCCGGGGCGCGAAATCTCCGCGTTTCGGTACTCCGCCGCCGTCCACAGGGCCCGATTCGTCGCGAAGCCCTGTCCACAGCCGCGCGAACCGGGTGAACGGGGACCGGCCCGGCGCCCCATGGTCCGGGTATGACCTTCCCGCAGATGCGCTCGTCGGGTGAGCGCGAACGCCCAGATGTGGCGCCGCCGCGGCTGACCCGGCCGGGCCGCGCCGGGCCGCCACGACACCGTCGCCGGTGGTACGAGGTGGTGGCGTGCCTCGCGCTGCTGTGTGCGTTCCTCGGGCCGGCGCCACGGGCCTGGGCGACACCCGAGCTGCCAAGCCCGGCCGGGTGGCCCCTGGCGCCCGACCCCGAGGTCCTGCGCGGCTTCGAGCCGCCTGCCCAGCGCTGGGGTGCCGGCAATCGCGGGCTCGACCTGGCGGCCACGGCCGGCCAACCGGTGCTGGCCGTGGCCGGCGGCACGGTGAGCTTCGCGGGCAGCATCGGTGGGAACGGGGTCGTGGTCGTCGACCACGGCGGGGTCCGGACCACCTACACCCCGGTCGCGCCGACGGTCGCCGTCGGTGCCCGGGTCGGGCTCGGCCAGCCCATCGGCGAGGTCCGCGGTACGCACTGCCCCGAACGGGTCTGCCTGCACCTCGGGCTGCGCGACGGCGACCGGTACCTCGACCCGGGCCTGCTGTTCGCGTCCGGTTCGGTCGATCCGGGCAGTCGACCGCGCGGTCCGGTACGGCTGCTGCCTCCGGACCGGGCGGTCGAGGCGCAACGACTCGCTGCGGCGAGGAAGGCGGCCCGGGAACGTGCCGGGGCGATCGGATCCGGCACGTTCGTCCGGCCGAGCGCGGGTGCGGTCACCTCCTCGTACGGCATGCGGGTGCACCCGATCACCGGGATCCGCAAGCTCCACGACGGCATCGACTTCGGCGCACCGTGCGGGTCGGAGCTCTGGGCTCCGGCCGACGGCACCGTCGTCACCGTCGACCGACATCCGGCCCTGGGCAACCGGATCGTGATCGACCACGGCGACATCAGGGGCCATCGGGTGCGCAGTGCCCTCAACCACGCCAGCAGTCAGGCGGTACGTCCCGGCCAGCGGGTCCGGGTCGGCGAGGTGGTCGGCCGGGTCGGGTCGACCGGACTGTCGACGGGGTGCCACCTGCACTTCATGGTCTGGGTGGACGACCGGCTGACCGATCCCGCGCCGTGGCTGTGACGTTCCCGCGGGAACGTTCAGGCGCGTGGGTGGGCCTGTTGGAAGGCGGTCCGGAGCCGGTCCTGGGTGACATGGGTGTACAGCTGTGTGGTGGCCAGCGAGGAGTGGCCGAGCACCTCCTGCACGACCCGGAGGTCAGCACCGCCCTCGAGCAGGTGCGTCGCCATGGCGTGCCGCAGCCCGTGGGGTGCCAGGTCGGGTCCGCCGGCAGCCCGGGCAGCGCGGTGCACGATGCGACGGACCACGCGCGGATCGATCCGACCCCCGCGCTCCCCCACGAACATCGCCCCCCGCGCCGACGGCCCGGCCAGCTCACCCCGTACCGCCAACCACGCGTCCAGGGCACTCGCCGCCGGCCTGCCGAGCGGGACGACGCGCTCCTTGTTGCCCTTGCCCAACACCCGGACCGCACCGCGAGCCCGGTCCAGTTCGTCGACGTCGAGGCCACAGAGCTCGGAGACCCGGATGCCCGTCGCGTACAAGGTCTCCAGCATGGCGACGTCGCGCAGCACGACCGGGGTCACCTCGGTGGCCGACTCCGCCGGAGAGCCGACCAGTCGGGCCACGGTCGGTGCGTCCGCGGTGCCCGGGAGCCGGCGCGCACCCTTCGGCGACCGGAGGGTACTGGCCGGGTCGGACTCGATTCGCCCGGTCGCCGCCAGCCAGGCGTAGAAGACCCGGACCGCGGTCACCCGGCGTTGCAGGGTGCTGCGCTGTTGGCCACGCGAGGTCTGGTTGGCGAGCCAACTGCGCAGGTCACGCAGTCCGGCGTCCCCGAAGTCGGCATGCCCGAGCCGGGCCAGGTGGACGCCCAGCTGGGTCAGGTCGCCGAGGTAGGCCCGGACGGTGTGGTCACTGAGGTTCCGCTCGGCCGAGAGGTGGCGTTCGTAGCGACCCAGCGCGGCAGCCATCGGCTCCGCGAGCTCACCCTCGCCCTTCCCCGTGTCCTCGGCCACGGGGCCACCATCGATCACCACCGCGGCGATGGCAAGCAGCCACCCCGTGGTCGGTGGCAACCATGGTGGGGGCTCCTCGCCCCTCACCGCGCGTGACGGGTCGGGGCGGCGGCAGGCCGCGACGCCGTGATATCCAATACCCATGTCTTCCGAGAACGAGGCCGCCGCAGCAGGCACCGAGCAGCCCGAGGTCGTCGTGGTCGACTCCGGTGTCGACACCGAGTCCGGCGGCACCATCGTGGTCGGCGGGTACACCGCGTCGATGGACGGGATCGCCGTCGGGTTGATGTCGTACCGCTGGAACGCCTCCGACGCCGAGGCGGTCGACCTGGTCGCGAACGAGCCACTGCCGCTGGCCTCCCCCAGCTGGGTGGAGGTCCACCCGTCACAACCGCGCGTCCATGCGGTCAGTGAGGAGGGCGGCAGCCATCTGGCCGCAGTCGCGGTCGCGCTGGAGACCGGCGAGCTGACCTTGATCAACGCCGTGGAGACCGGCGGGCGCGGGGGCTGCCATCTGGCGTACAGCCCGGACGGCCGCTTCATCGTGGTGGCCCACTACGGCGACGGCAGCATCGCCAGCTTCGCGGTCGCCGACGACGGCTCGGTGTCGGGCCCGCTCGACAGCAAGACGTTCAACCAGGTCGGGGCAGACATCCTCCGCCAGGACATGTCGCACGCCCACCAGGTCGTCTGGGACGGCGACGGGTTCTGGGTGGTGAACCTCGGCGGTGACACCGTCCACTTCCTGCAGCTCGACGACGAGGGCCACTTCGTCAGTACGGTGGCCCCGATCGAGCTGCCGGCCGGCTGTGGGCCCCGCCATCTGGTCCGGGTCGGTGACCACCTGGTCGTGGCGTGTGAGCTGACCGCCCAGGTGTGGGTGGGGCGTCGGACCGGTGACGGGTGGCACCAGGTGGCGCTGGTCGACTCGACGACCCGGGAACGCAACATGACCGACAACCGGGTCTACCCCTCGGGCATCGCGGCGTACGGCACCGAGGTGCTGGTGGCCAATCGTGGTTGCGACACCATCGCCGTGTTCGACCTCGACGCGGAGGCCGACACCCTCACGTACGTGACCGAGTTCGAGTGCGGCGAGTGGCCGCGTGACCTCAAGGTGTTCGGCGATCGGATGTGGGTCGCCTGCCAGGTCGACAACGTGGTGACCACCTTCGTCCGCGACACCGACCCGGCCGTGCGCTGGCAGCGGGACTTCGAGTTCGCCACCGCCAGCCCGGCGTGTGTCGCGATGGTCGCAGCCACCGCCTCGGAGGGTGCCCGATGAGTTCGACGAGTACTGACCTGACGACCGGCGGCACGGTGCTGCCGATCACCCGCTGGGGCACCCCGGTGATGCACGAGCGCACCAAGCCAGTCACCGACTTCGATGACGAGCTGCGCACGCTGGTCCGTGACATGTTCGCCACGATGGCGGCCGCGGAGGGCGTCGGGCTGGCCGCCACCCAGGTCGGGGTGGGACTGTCGGTGTTCGTCTACGACTGCCCCGACGAGGACGAGGTCCGCCATGTCGGGGTCGTCTGCAACCCGGAGGTGACGTTGCCCGAGGGCAAGGACCGTCGGCTCGACGCCAGCGACGAGGGATGCCTGTCGTTCCCCGGCGGCTACCAGCCGCTCCCCCGGCCTGACCTGGCGACCTGTCGTGGCCAGGACGTCGATGGCAATGACATCGAAATCGTCGGTACGGGGATCCTCGCGCGCTGCCTGCAGCACGAGACCGACCACCTCAACGGCACCGTGTTCGGTGACCGGCTGAGTGCCCGGTCACGCAAGAAGCTCTCGCAGCAGCACGAGAAGCTCGCGCCGAACTACCCCGACGACTGGCCGGTGTCGCCGCGCCTGGTGGCCGGGGCCGAGGAGTCGGCGCGCGTCACCGAATGAGCTGCTGCTCGCACCCGGTCCGTCCCTGCCCCGATCCGTCCCTGCCCTGATCCGTCCCTGCCCCGTCGAGCGGGGCGCCTCACCGCGTCGCGTAGAACGCGACGGCCGAGGCTGCTGCGACGTTGAGCGAGTCGACGCCACCCATCATGGGGATCGTCACCCGCAGGTCGACCAGCCGATCCGTCGACGCCGCCAGCCCGTGACCCTCCGTACCGAAAACCAGCGCCAACCGTGGCGGGTTCCGGGCAGCCAACTCGTCGAGCGTGATCGCTCCCTCGCCCAGGGTCATGCCGGCCACCACGTAGCCGGCCTCCTGCAGCAGCCGGGCCCCGGCCGGCCAGGGGTCGACACGAGTCCACGGCACGTGGAAGACCGAACCCATGCTGACCTTGATCGACCGGCGATAGAGCGGGTCGGCACAGTTGGGTGTCACCAGCACCGCGTCGACGCCGAGGGCCGCGGCGGAGCGGAAGCAGGCCCCCACGTTGGCGTGATCGACCAGGTCCTCCAGCACCGCGATCCGTGACCGTGGGGTACGGCCGGGAACGTCGAGCAGGTCAGCCAGCGCGGGAGCGACGGCGCGATGCATCGACGCCAACGCACCACGGTGGACGTGGAAGCCGGTCACCCGTTCGGCCAGTTCCTCGGTGACCACGTACACCGGGACGCCCAGGTGCCGGTCCAGGACGTCGGCCAGACCGGGCAGCCAACGCCGGGCCAGCAGGAACGACCGCGGCTCGTGGCCGGACTCGACCGCACGCCGGATCACCTTCTCGCCTTCGGCGATGAACAGCCCCCGTTCGGCCTCCAACGATCGCCGCAGGCTGCTCTCCCGCAGCGCGACGTAGTCGCCGAGCCGGTCGTCGGCCGGGTCGGTGATGATCACCTCGCGACTCATCCGCGGGCCAGCTTCCAGACCTCGTTGCCGATGGCCACGACACCGACGGTGACGATGATCGACCGGTACACCACCGACGGCAGCCGGCGGCCGACACGGCCACCGATCTGGGCGCCGATGATCGCGCCGCCGGCGATCAGGCCGGCGATCAGCCAGTCGATCGGGCGGACGGCGATGAAGATCAACGCCGCCACCCCGTTCACCAGCAGCGTCAGCACGTTCTTCACCACGTTCAACCGGGGCAGGGTCTCCTGCAGTGTGAGGCCGAGCACACCGATCACGATCACCCCTTGTGCGGCGCCGAAGTAGCCGCCGTAGACCCCGGCGCCGAGGACGGCCAACCAGGTGAGGGCGGCCGCCACGACCGGCGGCATGATCGGCGGTCGGCCGGTCTTGCGACGGGCCGCGGTCCGCTTCACCAGATGGGGTTGTGCCACGACCAGGATGCAGCCCACGGCGATCAGCGGCGGGACGGCGTACGAGAACACCTCGGCCGGCAGCCACAACAGCAGCAGGGCCCCGACGATGCCGCCCAACAGTGACGCCGTACCCAAGGTGATCACGCGGCGGCGTTGGCCACTCAGGTCACGACGGCCGGCGAGCACCGCCGAGAACCCGCCGGGTGCCAACCCGACGGTGTTGGACATGTTCGCCGTCACCGGTGGTACACCGAGCGCCAACAGCGTCGGGAAGGTGATCAAGGTCCCGGAACCGACCACCGCATTGAGGAATCCGGCGGACAGTCCGGCGACAAGGACGGCCAGGATCTGCCACCACTCGGTCATCGGGTGGTCATGTGGGGGTGGTCAATCGGGGCCGCAACCACAACAGGGCCAGCGATCCGGCAACGCCGACGAACAGCAGTTGCAACCACCACAGTGACGGGGCGAACGCGGCCACCGCGCCACCGACGACGCAGGCCGGTGCCCACATCACCCAGGCCCGGTTGGGGCGCAGCACCTCGGCCGCGACGAACAGCGGCGCGATCGTCAGCCACAACAGCCACGGGTGCTGTCCCATGAAGTCCTGCAGGTGGATCGGCATCTCAGTCCCGCTTGACCCGGGCCGTCCACCGGCCCGCCTCGGCGCTGACGTGGAGCGGCAGGTCAAAGGTCTCGGTCAGGTTGTCGTCGGTCAACGTCTCGGACAGTGGCCCCTGCGCCACGATCCTGCCCTGCTTGAGAAGTAGCGCGTGGGTGATCCCGACCGGGATCTCCTCCACGTGGTGGGTGACCAGGACCGAGGCCGGTGACTCCTCGTCCAGCGCCAACTCGCTGAGCGTCTCGACGAGTGCTTCGCGACCGGTCAGGTCGAGACCGGCAGCCGGCTCGTCGAGCAGCAACAGTTCCGGGTCGGTCATCAGCGCCCGGGCGATCTGGACCCGCTTCCGCTCACCCTCGCTGAGGGTGCCGAAGGTCCGGTCGGCGAGGTGGTCGACCCGGAGCCGGGCCAGCAGGTCCACGGCCCGACCGTGGTCGAGGCTGTCGTACTCCTCCCGCCACCGGCCGACGACGGCGTACGCGGCCGAGACGACGACGTCGGCGACACGTTCACTGCGCGGGATCCGTTCGGCCAGGGATGCCGACGCGACGCCGATCCGCGGTCGCAACTCGAACACGTCGACCATGCCGAGGATCTCCCCCAGGATGCTGGCGACCCCCGACGTCGGATGGATCATCGCCGAGGCGACCTGCAGCAGCGTCGTCTTGCCCGCGCCGTTCGGCCCGATGATGACCCACCGGTCCCCTTCGGCCACCTGCCAGTCGATGTCCGCCAGCAGGTGCTGCCCACCACGGACGACGCCCACTCCGGCCAGTTCGATCACATCCATGGGGCAAAACCTACAAGACCCCCGCCGGGAGGCCCGCGTGTGCTCGGCGCCCGGCGTGCGTGTCCCCACCGCCCGGCGTACCGTGAGGCCGTGCCCGTCTCGATCGTCGACCCGGTCCTCGCCGCCGTACGCCTCACCGTGTGGCTGAACTCGGCCTGCTGGGCGGGCCCGGACACCGTCGGCACGAGCCCGGACGTGGCTGCCCGAACGATCGTCGCCGGGGACGCCGCCCACCACGTCGTCGACCGCTCGGGGCTGTTGGGTCTGGACCCGTTGTACGCCAACGAGTTGTCCGCCGCGCTGTCGGCGGCGGCCGCCTTCGAGCAGGCGGGCTGGGTGTTGGCGATCCCCCGGCCCGGACACCTGGGACCGTTGCGTGGTCCGGCGGAGACGAACCAGCAGGTGATCGCCGCCGGCGCCGGGGTGCTGGCCCGCACGGCGGGGGTCGCGTTGGTGCCCGAGGTGGTCGGTGGCGCGGTGCAGTGGACGACACTGTCCGCGAGCAACCCGGCAACCAGTACGACGGTGTCGGAGGGGGAACGGGCGGTGGCCGAGGCCGTCCTCAGCGCGACCGCGGAGCTGAGCGCCCTCGACGTCGCCGGCGGCGATCGGCCGACCGCCCACACCGTCCGGTTGCCGAAGCCGTACGAACCGCGCCGTCAGCGGGCGCTCGACCGGGGCCTGGGGCTGTACACCGCATGCACCGTGGCGTTGACCGATGAGGGGTCGGCGATCTCCTCGTTCGAGACCCAGCGTCGTCGGCAGGTGCTGACCCCGTTGGTCGGCCACGCGGCCGACCTGGTGTGCGCGGTGTGTTCGACGCCGCCGACGGTGCGCTGACCTCCCCGCCCGGCCCCGGCCGGACCGATCCGGGCGCCACTACGCTGGTGATCATGAGTCAGCAGTCGGGGGGCATTCCGGATCCGGTCGAATCGCTGATGCAATCGCCGGCCGAGATGGCCGAACTGATCACCGCCACCGGGGAGGCGGTCCACCAGGCCACCCGGGACGACGGCGTGGCCGCCCCCGGCGAACTCACCGCGCGGATGCTGTTGTGGCTGGACCCCGTGCTGGAGGCCGCCGACCAGTTGTCCCCGCTGTGGCGGTCGATCGCGGCCAGCCAGTACATGCTGGCACCACGCGGCACCGACGCCGGCGGCGAGCAGTCGACCTGGCAGGAGCACACCTGTGGCGCCGCTCGGAGACGCCTCGACAGTCTGGCCGACCTGACCGAGACACCGTTGCGGTCCGCGGCGGTCCAGCACGACTACTTCGCTGCGGTGGCACGGTTGCGGGGCGTACGGCCACCGCGCGGCGACGACGTCGGCGACGGCATCAGGCTGGTGCACCAGGCCGCCCCGTTCGTCCGCGACATGGCTCGGCTGTTGTCGGCGATGACCGTCGCCGGGTTCTCCCGTCAGCCGTTGGACGGCCTGCCCCAGTTGGTCGTGTCGGGCCTCACCTCGATCGCCGAGCAGTTCGGCAGCCAGCAGCTCGTGCTGGCGGAGCAGGGCCACAGCACCCTCACCAACGAGCGGGCCGAAACGCTGACCGCACTGTTGCGGGAACTCGCCTCACTGAAACTGGCCGGGTTTCCGACGCTCCACGCATTCGTGCCGCAGGTCGTCGGCAGCACGCTGAAGGAGGCCCGGGGCACCTTGGGGGCCTACTCCCTGCAGGTCGACGCCGCCGACGGGGTGCACCCGCCACCGCGACAGCGCGTGCCACGACTGGAGGGTGGTTGGACGGTGGTCGCCCAGGAGCCGGCCGGCGGCACTCGCGTACCCTTCGACAGCACGGTGCTGATCCACTTCGCCAAGGCCGGCGAGGAACCGCTGCCGCACCTCAGGAGTTGATCATGGACGGGTTGACCGTCATCCCGCAGGCCGTTTCGTCGGTCGACGTCGCGCCCGCCCCGGCAGTCCTGGTGCTCCCCGGCGGTGGCTACGGCAACTACGGCGCCCCCGAGACCGAGAATGTCGGGCACTGGCTCGCCGGCGCCGGACTCCACGCCTTCGTCCTGCGCTACCCGGTCCAGCCCGACCCCGGAGCACCGTTGCACCCCAAGCCGTTGCTGTCGGCGGTCGAGGCGATGCGCCACATCCGTACCGGTGACCACGGACTCGACGTCATCCCTGATCAGGTGGGCGTCATCGGGTTCTCCGCCGGTGGACACCTCGCCGCCAGTCTCTGCCACGCCGACCTGTTGCTCGACGACACCGACATCCCCGGCGACCTTGCCGAGGTGGGAGGGGTGGGCGAGGTGGGCGGGGTGGGTGATGCGATCCCGAACTTCGCGCTGCTGTGCTATCCGGTGTTGTCGATGCTGCGCGAGCCCAACCGCGGCTCCACCGACCGCCTGGTGGGCAGCCCGCCCGCCGCCGGTCTGCCCGAGTTGCTCAACCTGTCCGACCGGGTGCACCCCGGGACGCCGCCCACGTTCCTGTGGCACACCGCCGCTGATCCGGGTGTCCGGGTCAGCCACTCCCTCGACTACGCCGATGCGCTGCATCGCCACGAGGTGCCGTTCGAGTTGCACGTGTTCCCGGAGGGGCGGCACGGGCTCGCGCTGGCACCGTTCGACCCGACGGTGCGACAGTGGACCCGACTGGCCGAGGACTGGATCCGGCGGACCACCGCAGGCTGAGCCACGGCCGTACGGGGCCAAACTCCTGCGGGTACGGCTCACGCGCCGGTGGAGTGCATCCCCCCGTCGACGTGCACGATCTCGCCGGTGGTCCGCGGGAACCAGTCGCTGAGCAGCGCCACCACGGCCTTCGCCGCCGAATCGTAGTCCTTGCTGTCCCAGCCCAGGGGGGCGCGCTCGTCCCACACCTGGTTGAACTGCTCACCGCCGGGGATGGCCCGCTTGGCCAAGGTGTCCAGCGGTCCGGCCGCGACCAGGTTGACCCGGACCCCGTCGGCACCGAGGTACCGGGCGAGATAGCGCGACACGCTCTGCAGGGTGGACTTCGAGACCCCCATCCAGCCGTACACCGGCCACGACACCGAGTTGTCGAAGTCCAACCCCACAACGGATGCGGAGTCGCCGAACAGTGGCTTGCACGCGGTGGTCAAGGTCGCCAGCGAATACGCCGACACCTGCAGCGCCTGCGACACGTCCGACCATGGGGTGGTCAAGAACCCGTCGGCGAAGGCGGTCTCCGGGTTGGCGTACGCGATCGAGTGGACGACACCGTCGAGGTGGTCGACGTGCTCACGGATCTTGTCCGGCAGGGCGGCCAGGTGATCATCGTCGGTCACGTCCAGCTCGATCAGCGGCGGCACCGGCTCGAGCTTCTGGATCACCCGGTTGGACAGGCTCATCGCGCGACCGAAGTTGGACACGATGACCGTCGCCCCTTGCTCAGCAGCGATCCGCGCCACCGAGTAGGCGATGGAGGTGTTCATCGTGACGCCGGTGACGAGCACGTTCTTGCCCTCAAGAATTCCCATGATCAGTTTCTCCCTTGCTCGTCAGAGGGTGTCAGTGTCCCATGCCCAGGCCACCGTCGACCGGGATCACGGCGCCGCTGATGTAGCCGGCCTCGTCACCGGCCAGGAAGGCGACGGCCGCGGCCACGTCCTCGCTGCTGCCCATCCGGCCCAGCGGAATCTGTGACTTGTACTTCGCGACCAGGTCGTCGGAGAGTTCGGCGGTCATGTCGGTCTCGATGAAGCCCGGTGCCACCACGTTGGCGGTGATGTTGCGGGAGCCGACCTCGCGGGTGAGTGACCGAGCCATCCCGACCAGTCCGGACTTGGCGGCGGCGTAGTTCACCTGACCGGCCGAGCCGAGCAGGCCGACCACCGAGGAGATGAAGATCAACCGGCCCCAGCGGGCCCGCACCATGGGTCGTACGGCCCGTTTCGCCAGTCGGAACGCCCCGGTGAGGTTGGTCTGCAGTACCGACTCGAAGTCCTCGTCACTCATCCGCAGGATGAGCGTGTCCTTGGTGATGCCGGCGTTCGCGACGACCACTTCGACCGGGCCGAGGTTCTCCTCCACCTCGACGAAGGCACGCTCGACCTGCTCCGCATCGGTGATGTCGCACTGCACCCCGAGCACCCCGTCGGGCACCTCGCCACTGCGGTACGTCGCCGCCACGCGGAAGCCGCGGGCCGCCATCGAGGCTGCGATGACGCGTCCGATCCCCCGGTTGCCACCGGTGACCAGGACCACGCGGCCCGGAGCGTTCTCCGTCTGTTCGTCGTTCATCTGCGTCACGCTATCGCGCCCGGGCAGCGTAGTGTTGGGGGATGGCCGAGCCTCGGACGTCGATCACCGACGCACCCGACGCCGCATCCCGGGACGCGAGCAAGCGCACCAAGCGATATCTGATCATGATGGGCATCCGGGTGGTGTGCATCATGACCGCATTCCTGATCCCGGGCTGGCCGAAGTGGGTCGTGATCGCGGCCGCGGCCATCCTGCCCGGTATCGCCGTGCTGGTCGCCAACCAGCCCAATCGGCGCAAGATTGCCTCCAGCCAGGCACAGGACGAAGGATCGGACCGACCCCAACTGTCGGACGGGTCGTACGACGTGGTGCCCGGTGAGCTGGACGAGACCTCGGAACCCCCCTCGCACGTCAGTCGGTCGACCCCGCAGGACGACCCGGCACCGCATACCAGTTGACGCAGGGGCCGCTCGATCACCGACGGGGAGCGGCGCGCTCACAACGATCCTGGTGGACAACCGTCGCCAGGACGGTAATCAACAGGATCAGCTCGAAGGTGTTGGTGGCCGCTCCGCTGGGTACGGGGATGGGCACCGCACTGCCGATCACCATCACGACGGTGCCGACCAACAGCCACGGCCACCGGTCACGCTTCAGCGCCACGATCCCGGCGACGAGGAGGGCCGCAGCGACCACCAGCACCATCAGGGGTGGCCCGGGGGGTGTGTTCTCGTTGGTGTACCGCAGCACACCGAACTCCCACTGCGGCACCAGGTGCATCCCGATCGCCCCGACCACGACCTCGTAGCCGACCAGGGCAACCGTCACCAGGCCCGTCACGACCCGGGCGATCGTCGACGACGCCCAACGGGCACCCGTCCGTACGATCACGTGCCACGCAACCGGTACCAGCAGCGGGGTGAGGAAGGCGTGCAGCCAGTAGCGCGGCACACTCAACCCGAGGAGCAGCGGCCCGTCGCCGATCATCGCTCCGGCACCGATCACCGCGTTGTCGTACAGCAACCCCAACAGCACCAACAGGTAGAGGTGCGAGGCCGTCGGTCGGCCGCGCCGGACCGTCAGCGCGACACCTCCGATCAGCAACCCCGCATGGGCAACGGCGAAGGCGAGGTACAAGACCTGGTCCATCAGTTCCTCCTGGATCGGTCGATCAGTCGGGGTGGCTGCCCGGGGCGTGATCCATCAGTCGGATCGCATCATCAAGGGTGTGTCCAGCTCGGTCGTGGGCTGGTGGACCAGGTTCTGATCGGTTTCGATCTCGACGTGGATCAACCGCCGATGGCCGACATCGGGCGATCGGGCTGCAGGAAGGTCGGGTCGTCGATCCCGTGGCCGGGCAGTTTCGCTGCGACGGCCCGGATCCATTGTGCCGCCAACTCGTCGTCGGAGGCGCCGGCCCGCATCGCGGTCCGCAGGTCCGACTCGGTGCGGGAGAACAGGCAGTTGCGGATCTGGCCGTCAGCGGTCAGGCGGACCCGGTCGCAGGCTCCACAGAACGGCCTCGTCACCGCAGCGATCACACCGACGCGGTAGCCGGTGCCACCGACCACGAACCGCTCGGCCGGCGCGCTCCCCCGGTCGGCGGACCGCTCCGGGGTCAACGGTCCCACCTCGCTGAGGCGTTCCATGATCTCGACGGCCGTCACCATCTCGTCGCGCTGCCACTGGTGCTGGGCGTCCAGCGGCATCTGCTCGATGAAGCGGAGATGGACTCCCTCGGCCATCGCCCAACGCAGCAGGTCGGGAGCCTCGTGGTCGTTGACCCCACGCAACAGGACGGTGTTGATCTTGACCGGGTCCAGTCCGGCCTCTCGGGCGGCCCGGACCCCGGCCAGCACATCGGGCAGCCGACGTCGGCGGGAGAGGGTGGCGAAGGTCTCGGGGTCAAGGGTGTCGAGCGAGATGTTGATGCGGTCGAGGCCGGCGTCGACCAGGGCTTCGGCACGATTGGCCAGGCCGATGCCGTTGGTGGTGAGGGCCAGCTGCGGCTTCGGCCCCAGCGCCCCGATGGCGGCGACCAGTTGGACGAGATCCCTGCGCAGCAACGGTTCCCCACCGGTGAGCCGGACGGTGGTGATGCCGAGCCTGGAGACCCCCAGTCCGATCAGGCGCAACAGTTCCTCGTTGGTGAGGATCTCGTCACCCGGCAGCCACGGCACTCCCTCGGCAGGCATGCAGTAGGTGCACCGCAGGTTGCAGCGGTCGGTCAGCGAGACCCGCAGGTCGGTTGCAACCCGGCCGTAGGCGTCGGCCAGTACTCCGGCCGGTGCCCCGGCAGAGATCGTGGTCGGCTGAGTGCTCATCCATCGAGTCTACGGAGACCGTACGCCGGCACCTCGCCCAGGGAGCCGATCGGCGTTTCGAGCCGTGCGGCCGTCAGCGGTGGCCGGGGTCGAACGCCCCCCCCTTCGCCGGGGTCCAGCGTCGGCACGCACGCGTTCGGATGGGGTGTCAGTGGTGGGTGGGAGAATGGGACGGGCAGGTGCGGGTTGGGTGGTCGGATCGGCCGGGATCTGTTGCCTGTAAGGAAAACTCGTCGAAAAAGTTGCCCCCGACCCCTTGATCGAACAGGTGTACGAATCTAGAATTGGGGTATGAGCAACGACGCCCCCCACCGGCCCGACGGCAGCGGCCCCGACCCGCTGGAGCCACCCCAGCCGGCACCGGACGCACTCGGTCCGGACGGTCCCGCTGACCGCGACACCCCGCACCGCGACGTGACAGCCGGCACCGCAGCCGACCCGACTGCGGGGCTGCCTGCCGACACCGATGACGGTGTGTCGGGGCCGGTGGCGGCGTTGGCGGTGTTCGAGGCCGGGCTGGTCGGGCTGCTCGGCCTGCCGGAGGCTGCGTGGACGGGGCTGGCCGCCGACGAGCTGTTGGGGGTGATCAAGGGGTTCGAATCGATCCGGAACCGGATGGTCCAGATCGACCATCAGCTCGTCCACGCCAGCACCATCACCCGGTTGGCGGACCGGCAGGCGTTCGCCACGACCACCCAGCTCCTCGCCGGCACGGTGTTGGTCCGCACCGCTGAGGCCGCCGGCCGGGTCACCACCACCCGAGAACTCCGCCCGAGCGTGTCGATGACTGGGGAGCCGGTCGAGCCGCGGCGGCCGTATCTGGCCGCGGTGGTCGCGACCGGCCGGGTCACCCCCACCCTGAAGCGCCCCAGGTTCTCTGCCGCTCTCATACGGGTTGCGGCTCTCGGGTGAGGGTCGCGTAGTGGGCGGCCTCGAACTCGGCCGGGGTCATGTAGTCGAGGCTACTGTGCAGGCGCCGCTGGTTGTACCAGTCGACCCAGCCGGCGGTGGCGTACTCTACGTCGGCGATCGTCTTGTAGGGACCGTCGTGGAAGACCGTGGTGCGGATGCACTCGGTCTTGAACAGGCCGATGATCGTCTCCATCAGCGCGTTGTCGTAGGCATCGCCGACCGACCCGATCGAGGGGTGGATGCCCTCGAGCGCGAGGTGCTCGGTGTAGTGGATCGCGGTGTACTGTCGGCCGGCATCAGAGTGACAGATCAGCTCTTCGCGGGTGATCGGGGTGCCGGTGCGTCGCGCGCGCTGCCACAACGCGATCCGCAGCGGGGTCATCACCAGGTCGACGTCGCGGACGGTCGCGGCGTGCCAGGCCACGATCTTCTGGGCGAACACATCGACGATGAAGGCGACATAGACCCAGCCGGCCCAGGTGCGGCAGTAGGTGAAGTCGGCGACCCAGACCCGGTTGGGGGCCGGGGCGGTGAAGTCGCGATCCAGCAGGTCCCCGGCGCGATTACCGTTCTTGGCCGGGATCGTGGTGCGCAGCTTCTTGCTGCGGCGGATCCCGCTCAGTTGAAGGCTTCTCATCGCCCGATCGACGCTGCCCGGGGATGCCTCGGGCAGGTGCCGGCGGACCAGCGCGGTCATCTTGCGCCGACCGTAGAGGCCCTCGGGAGTCAGCTTGCGTCGGCCGTCGCGCTCATCGATGGTCCAGGCCAGGTCACGAATCTTGTCCTCGACGATCGCGTCAGTGATCGTCTGAGCAGCGATCCTCAGGTGAGCGCGTTTCCAGGCTCGGTAGGTCCGCGCGGCGACCTGGCAGCCCTGCTCACGCAGGACCCGGCAGATCGACTCGACCGCATGGCCTTGCTCGCGCATGGTGTCGATGAATCCCATGATCAGCGGCTGCGGGGGTCGAGCTCCCCCGCGAAGAAAGACGTGGCCGCGCGTAGGATCGCCACGTCCTCACGGAGCCGACGGTTCTCCGCCTTCAGCTTCTTGATCTCTTCGTTTTCCGTCGATGTGAGACCGGGCCGCAGACCCGAGTCGACCTCAGCTTGTCGCACCCAACGGCGAACAGACTCCTTGCCGATGCCGAGCTGCCGAGCCACCGCCTCACAGGCAGCGGTCAGCGACGGATACTCCTGCTGGTGCTCGGCGACCAGCCGGACAGCGCGAGCCTTGAGCTCGCCATCGATCTTCTTGGGCATGGACTGCATCCTTCCAACTCACAAAGATGCGGCATCAAACCTGGGGCGCTTCACCCACACGCAGATCGCGTTACGCGCCCTCGGCAAGATCGGCAAGGTCGCCCACACCACCGCCGAACAGGTCGAGCGGGCCGAACAAGATTTGGCCAGTCACGCGCCGGTGCTGACCCCGCGACAGTTCCAGGTGTTCGCCGACAAACTGGTCGACGTGATCGACCCCGACGGGGTCCTGCCCGACGACCGGGACCACGAAGGCCGCCGCGGCCTGAACTGGTGGGAAACCCGCGACGGGTCGTGGCGGATCGAGGGCCGGATCACCCCCGCCCTGGCACAGAAACTGAATGCCGTGTTCGACCCCCTCACGCTGCCCCAGGACGGGCCCGACGGACCCGACGTCCGCGACCAGCCCCAACGCACCCACGACGCACTCGAGATGCTGCTCGACCGGATCCTCCGTGGTCCCGGGCTGCCCGAGTTCGGTGGCACCCCGACCACGGTGTTCGTCACGATCAACTACCAAGACCTGCTCGACGAAACCGGTCACGGCACCTTCACCGACGGCACCCCCATCGCCACCGATACGCTGCTCAAGATGGCCGCCCAGGCCGACATCCTGCCCGTCGTGCTCACCAGCGAAGGCCAAGTGCTGCACCTGGGCCGGTCGCAGCGGATCGCGTCGAAACACCTCACCCATGCCCTGTATGCCCGGGACAAGGGCTGCTCGTTCCCCGGCTGCCACGTCACCCCCCAATGGTGCGAACGACACCACATCCACCCCTGGCACCGCGGCGGCCCCACCAACCTGGACAACATGACCCTGCTGTGTCGCTACCACCACCACAACTTCGAACGCCTCGCCTGGACCTGCCACCTCAACAACGACGGCATCCCCGAATGGACCCCACCGGCCTACATCGACCCCACCCAAACCCCGATCACCAACACCCGCATCCGCCACGCCGCCTGACCCGACCCCGCCAGCCCACCACCCCGACACCACCAGTCGTCACCCCGACACACCCCCGCGTGTCGGGGCCTCCGGCCTGCCCAGAACCGGCCAGCGACGACCGACGGAAGTCTTCGGGATGAACCCGATGCCTGCCGGACCACGATCCGCCGTGATCCGCCCCTGCCCCGCCCCCGAGCAACGCCGCAGGGCCCCCGTGGAATGATCAAAAGGAACCATCTCGTACGAGGGAGAAGCGATGACTCTGGACGAATGGGTGCGGTCCGTCACCGAGGAACTCGACATCACCGACCTCGAGTTCGACACCGACACCATGCACATCGTGCTGGATCTGGCCCGCGACGCCGCCCACGCGGTACAACGCCCTGCCGCCCCACTCACCACCTTCCTGGTCGGCGTCGCCGTCGGCCGTGGCCGCACCCTCGAGTCTGCGGCCGCCAAGGCGACAGCGCTCGCCGTACGCGACGAGGTCGGCAGTCCGACCACCCCGCCCGATCCGTCGGCGCCACCCCTCAGTGGCGGCAACACCGACGCATCCACCAGCTGACCGACACCCCTGCCCCACCACGCCCGACGCCGGTGGGCACCCCACGTAGGCTGGCTCGGTGCGTCCTGTGTTGGTGCGAATCCTGAGCCTGGTGGCCTTCGGCTGTGTGCTGGCCGTGGTCTTCGTCAACCTCGGTCAGTGGCAGCTGCGCAGGCTCGACGAGCGGCAGGCGCGCAATGCGGCCGTGGTGGCTGCCGAGGCCGCCCCGGTCGCCGACTGGCACGACTACTTCACCCGTCCGCTGACCGAGGCGGACGAGTGGCACCGAGTCCGGATCTCGGGCACCTACGACCCCGAGCACCAGTACGTGGTCAGGTTCCGCCACAACGGTGATGTCCGTGGATACGAGGTCGTCACCCCACTGCGGACCGATGACGGCACCGTGGTGCTGGTGAACCGTGGCTTCGCCCCCGTTCCGTCGGGGGAGCAGATGCCCACCTCCGCACCGCCACCGCCGGCCGGTCAGGTCGAACTCATCGGCATGGTGCGGCTCGACGAACGGGGCGGTCCCGGCGCCGAGGATCCCAATCAGGGCCAGGTGCGGGTGATCAACTCCGAGAAGATCGGGGCGGCCCTCGGCGAGCCCGTCGCCAGTGGTTGGCTGCACCTGCTCGAAAGTGACCCGGCCCAGGACTCGACCCTGGCTCCGGCAGAGGGCGCCAAGCTGGACGAGGGCCCGCACCTGTCGTACGCGGTGCAGTGGTTCCTGTTCACCCTCGTCGGCGTGATCGGCATCATCGTGTTCATCCGTACCGAGCTGAAGGATCGTCGCAAGCAGCGCGACCGCCGGGTCAAGCAGGACTCCCGTGCTGGCTGACGTGGTCGACCTGCTCCGCTGCCCCGGCTGCGGTACGGAGTTGGCCGTCACCGATCGCGTGCTGGGCTGCCGAACCACGCACCGCTACGACATCGCCAAGCAGGGGTACGTCAACCTGCTCAGCACGCCCGCCGGGGCGAATGCCGACACCGCCGACATGATCACCGCCCGCGAAGGACACCTGTCACGGGGACACCATGACGCGGTGCGGGAGTTGCTCGTCGCCCGGTCCGGAGCGGTGGTGCTCGATGCGGGCGCCGGCCCGGGCTGGTACCTGGCCGGCCTTCCCGACACCTCGCGCGGGCTCGCGCTCGACCTGTCCGTCGCGGCTGCACGCCGGGCCGCCAGGGTCGACGCCCGGGTGGGAGCGGTGGTCTGCGACCTGTGGGGACCGCTACCCGTCGACTCCGGCGTGATCGACACCGTGTGGTGCGTCTTCGCTCCCCGCAACTTCGACGAGTACGCCCGGGTGTTGCGGCCCGGCGGCGAGTTGATCATGGTGATCCCCGGGGCGGACCACCTGCACGAGCTCGTGTCCGCCGGACTCACCATCGGTGTGGAACCGGCCAAGGAGGAACGGCTCCAGGAGCAGTTGACCGCCATGACCGGTCCACGCCGGTTGGTGCCACGCTGGCGCGAGCAGTTCCATACGGAGGCAGCAGCCGACGCCGCTGCCGTGGCTGACGTGATCGGGATGGGCCCCAGTGCACACCACCCGACAACCCGGTCCACCGCGCCGCTGCCATCGCTGTTCACGGTGTCGTTGACCGTCCTGGGCCTGCGCGTTCAGACCCGAGGCTGAGCCACCGCCTGCGTCGGGCCGAGCCCGACGGGTGGGAACGTCGGCGTCCCCACCCGGTCACGGGCTCGACCTCACATGATCACTTGGCAGACTTCTTGGCGGCCGTCCGCCTCGCCGGTGTCTTCCTGGCCGGTGCCTTCTTGGTGGTGCCGGACGTCCGCTTCGCGGCCGCCTTGGTCGTTGCCGTCTTCGCGGGCGCCTTCTTCGCGGGCGCCTTCTTCGCCGTCGACTTCGCCGCAGTGGCCTTCGTGGCCGTGGTCTTCTTGGCTGCCGACTTCGCCGGCGCCTTCCTGGCCGTCGTCTTCCTGGCGGTCGACTTCGTGGCCGTGGTCTTCTTGGCTGCCGACTTCGCCGGCGCCTTCTTGGCTGGCGCCTTCTTCGCCGGCACCTTCTTCGCCGTCGACTTCGTGGCCGTGGTCTTCTTGGCTGCCGACTTCGCCGGGACCTTCTTCGCCGTCGCCTTCTTCGCCGTCGCCTTCTTCGCCGTCGACTTCGTGGCCGCGCTCCCCCGCGTGGCACCGCCCCGGGTCCGCATCGGGACACCAGCGTCCTGCAGTGCCTTGTGGATGGATCCGTACGAACGTCCGGAGTCCTCCATGATCGATCGAATGCTCTCGCCACTCTTGTAGCGACGGGCGAAGTCCTTGGTCATCTTCGTCCGGTCGGCGCCCGTGATCCGGGCACCCTTCGACACTGCGGTCGCCATCTTGCCTCCTCGCGGTCTGCCCCACAGGGTGACCTGTGAGTGCGCCGGCCGGGAGTTCCGACCAGCAATCTTCCTCCCATGATCGACTCGCAGGTGATCACTTGGCAACCGCACAGGCCGAAAAAGTTGATCTTTCGTGTCCAGAACACCCTGCACCGAACACGGAATCCAGCCGCCGTTCGGCTCGGACCACGGCTGATCATGGCCCCCCTGAACGGCTCAGGCGAGCGAGATCAACTCCGCGTACTCGGGGGACCACAGGTCCTCGACACCGTCGGGCAGCACCAACACCCGATCGGGATCCAGCGCATCGACCGCACCTTCGTCGTGGGTGACGAGCACGACCGCCCCGGCGTAGGTACGAATGGCGTTCAACACTTCCTCACGTGAAGCAGGATCCAGGTTGTTGGTGGGCTCGTCGAGCAGCAGTACGTTCGCACTCGAGACCACCAACATCGCCAGCGCCAACCGGGTCTTCTCGCCGCCCGACAGCACCCGGGCCGGCTTCTCCACGTCGTCGCCGGTGAACAGGAACGAGCCGAGCACCTTGCGTACCTCGGTGTCGTTCAGGTTCGGCGAAGCCGACTTCATGTTGTCCAGGACGGAACGAGTCAGGTCCAAGGTGTCGTGTTCCTGGGCGTAGTAGCCGATCTTCAACCCATGGCCCGGCAGCACCTCACCGGTGTCGGGGGTCTCCAACCCGCCAAGGATCCGCAGCAGCGTGGTCTTGCCCGCGCCGTTGAGCCCGAGGATCACGACCTGGCTCCCCCGGTCGATGGCCAGGTCGACCCCGGTGAACACCTCCAGCGAGCCGTACACCTTCGACAGGTCCTGGGCACGCAGGGGCGTCTTGCCGCAGGGCGCCGGCTCGGGAAACCTGATCTTGGCCACCTTGTCCGACGCCCGTTCACCCTCGATCCCGGCAAGCAGCTTCTCGGCACGCCGAGCCATGTTCTGCGCGGCGACCGCCTTGGTGGCCTTCGCGCCCATCTTCGCCGCCTGCGTGAGCAACTGATCGGCCTTCCGTTCGGCGTTGACCCGCTCCCGCTTCCGCCGCTTCTCGTCGGTCTCCCGCTGCGTCAGGTACCGCTTCCAGTCCATCGCGTACTGGTCGAGCTCGGCACGGTTCGCGTCGAGGTGGAAGACCTTGGTCACGGTCGCGGCCAACAGTCCGGTGTCGTGGCTGATGATGATCAAACCACCGCTGTGACCCTGCAGGAAGCCGCGCAACCACAGGATCGAGTCGGCGTCGAGGTGGTTCGTCGGCTCGTCGAGCAGCAACGTCTCGGCACCGGAGAACAGGATCCGCGACAGCTCGACCCGGCGGCGTTGACCACCGGACAGGGTGTGCAATGGTTGGCCGAGCACGCGGTCCGGCAGGCCGAGGTTGCTGGCGATCCGTGCAGCTTCGGCCTCGGCGGCATAGCCGCCACCGGCGGTCAGCTCGGCCTCGGCGCGGGTGTAGCGGGCCATCGCCCGTTCCCGGACGGCCGGGTCGTCGTCGCCCATGTCCTGCTCGGCCTGCTGCATCCGGCGGAGCGCGGCGTCGAGGCCTCTGGCGGACAGGATCCGGTCACGGGCCAGCATGTCGAGGTCACCCGTCCGAGGGTCCTGCGGCAGGTAGCCCAGGTCGCCGGTCCGGGTGACTGCTCCGCCGGCCGGGAGCCCCTCGCCGGCGAGGATGCGGGTGAGGGTCGTCTTGCCTGCACCGTTGCGTCCGACCAGTCCGATCTTGTCGCCGGCGGCGACCTGGAACGACGCCTTCTCCAGCAGCAGCCGAGCCCCGGCCCGGACCTCCAGGTCCTTGGCCACGATCATGTACGACACCCCTCACCCATGGGGCCCGACCCTCGGGGACCCAAACCCTTCCAGTGTCCCCGAGCGGGCAAGCCCGGACCAAATCAGTTCCTGGCCGAGGAGCAGTCAGCGGCGAGCCTCACCCCGATTCGACCCGCCCCGACCCGGGACGGGCCAACTCCACCTGTGTGGCCGCCAGCCGCGCCACCAGCGGCAGGTCGTGTGAGATCACCAGCACCGCGACTCCGTCCCGGGCAGTCTCACGGAGCAGGTCCATGATCAGCAGTGTGGTGATCGCGTCCTGGGCCGTGGTCACCTCGTCGGCGATCAGGACGTCCGGTCCCACCGACAGGGCCCGGGCGAGCACCACCCGTTGCAGCTGGCCACCCGACACCTCGGCCGGACGACGCGTCAACAGGGTCCGATCGACGTGGCAGCGGTCAGCCCAGTCCAGCGGGTCACCGGCCGGGAAGCCGTGCAGCCGTGCGGGAAGCGTCAATGCCTCGGCCAGGGTGTGCCGCGGATCGACCTCCCGATGCGGGTGCTGGGAGACGAGTTGGACCCGCCGTCGATCACCGGCCGGGGCCGCCCATCCCCAACGGCTGGTGAGCACACCGTCGAGCAGTCGTCTGCCCGAGTCCGGCGCCAGGACCCCGGCGGCGATCCGCGCGACGGTGGACTTGCCCACCCCGGACGGACCGGTCAGCCCGACGACGCCGCCGGCCTCGACCGACAGCGACACCGGTCCGATCCGGGTGTCGCCGAGCCGTACGGCGACATCATCGAGACGAAGCATCGCGTCACCGGACCCGTTGTCCGATGGCTGCCCGGGCAGCCACCAACGCCCGACTGTACGGATGCGTCAGGCCAGCCGGTCCGGCCGACCCGGTCTCCAGGACCCGCCCGTGCCGCATCACCGCGACCGTGTCGGCGACGGCCTCGGCGAGGTCGAGGTCATGGGTCACGACCACGGTCGTCGCGCCCTCCCTGCGTCGAGCCGTGATGACCTCGGTGACCGCGGCGGCGTCCTCGTCGCCGAGACCGGCGGTCGGCTCGTCAGCCAGCAGCAAGGGCGGCTCGTGCAGCAGGGCGGCCATCGCGGCGACGCGGCGCAGTTCGCCGCCGGACAGTTCGTCCGACCGGCGGTCCAGCAACGGTGTCGGGACGCGACACCGGCCGGCCAGGTCGTCGGGGTCGGCACGCGGCGCCGCCTCCACCAGCTGGGAGCGAATCGTCCGCGTGGCGGTGAACATGGCCTGCTGCGACCACCACCCGATCCGGCGCCCACGGATGGCACGCCATGCGTGGTCCGACACTCGTCCCAGGTCGACGGGCTCGCCGGCCGGGTCGGCCCACGTGATCGAACCACGCACCTGAGCACCGGCAGGGAGCAGCCCGACCAGCGCCGTCATCAGCAGTGACTTCCCGGCACCTGCCTCGCCGATGATCACCAGTACCGAGCCCGCCTCGACCCGGAGGTCGACCCGGTCGACGGCATCAACCCACTGACCGGCACGGTACGGATTCGGCAGCCGTACCCCGAACGCCTCGATCGTCAGCAGGGCCATCACCTCTCAGAGCTCCGTGGTGGTGTGTCGGCTGCGCAGGGTCACGCTGATCGCGACGGTGACGATCACCAGCACTGCCGCCGGGAACGTCAGTTGCCACCACGCTCCGGTGAATATCGCCTGCTGGCCGGTGTTGAGCAACACTCCCAACGACGCCTGGTGGGGTTGCAGTCCGACGCCGAGGAAGGACAACGTCGCCTCGTGCCACACCGCGTGTGGCAGCAGCAGGGCCAAGCAGATTCCGGCCTGCGGCGCAATCGCCGGCAGCAGGTGCCATCGCAGCAGGTCCCACCGCCGATACCCGAGGACCGCCGCGGCCTGGACGTGTTCGGCGTCACGCAACGGCAGCACCACCGAACGGATGATGCGGGCGACCTGCATCCAGTGCGTCAACGCGATCGCGATGATCATCGCCGGCAGGCTGCCTCGGAAGAAGACGACCAGGACGATCCCCAGCAACAGGTGCGGGATCGTGTTGACCCCGTCCACGAGGCGCATGATCACGACGTCCACGCCCCCGCCGAGCCAACCAGCCGCCACCCCCGCCAGGATGCCGGCAACCGCAGCCAACAGGGCAGCCGCGGCGGCCACCAGCAAGGACAGCCGTAGCCCGGCTGCAACCCCGGCCGCCAAGGAACGACCCGCCGCGTCCGTGCCGAACAGTCCACCGGGTCCTGGCGGCAACGAAGCCGCCGTGTAGTCCACGGCCAACGGATCGTACGGCTGCCACAGCGGCCAGCAGAGGGCGAACATGATGACCGAGACCAACACCACGACCGCCACCCGACGTGGCCAGGGACCGCGGTGCACCCGCCTGGGCATCCCGGGCCGCAACGGCGCCGGGCGCCACCGCAGCGTCGGCGTCTCACTCATCGGATCGCCCTTCTGGTACGGGGATCCAATCGCCACTGGGTCAGGTCGGCCGCCAGGTTGCCACCGATCACGACGAGGCCGGCGACCACGGTGATCGTGGCCAGCATCGGGTAGTCCACCGCCGTGGCAGCAGCAACCAGCGCCTGTCCGACACCGGGCCAGCCGAAGACGGCCTCCACCAGCACCGCTCCGGTGATCAACTCCGGCAGTCGGGCTGCGACGACGGTCACCATCGGCATCACCGCCGTCGGCAGCACGTGCACGGTCAGCACGACCCGTTCGGACACGCCGCGAGCACGTGCCCCCGACACCGCCGCCGAGGCATACCCGACGACCAGCGACTCCCGCAGGTGGAGCACCAACCACGGCAGCAGCGACACGGCGAGCGCGATCGACGGCAGCAGCAGGTGCCGCAGCACCTGACCGGCCGTGAGCGCCTCCCCCGGCTCGACGAGCCCACCGGCCGGCAGTGCCCGCCACCCCACCGCGACCACGGCGATCAGCCCCAACGCGACCAGGAACGCGGGTGTGCCGGCCAACACGGTCGCCAGTGTCGTCACGGCGCGGTCGACGATCCCGTACGGCCGACGCACCGCGACCACGGCCAGTCCGGACGCGACGACCACCGCGAGCACCAGCGACGATGCGCCGAGCAGTACGGTCCACGGCAACCGGGCCGCCAGTACATCGGTGACGGGTTGTCGGTACACCGCGGACCAGCCGAGGTCGCCGCCGGGGGTTGCGGACAGCCACGCCCACCAGTGCTGCCACCACGGTCGGTCCACGCCGAGCAGGGTGTGGATCCGGTCCCGGGTGGCGGCGTCGGCCCATTCGTCGGCCGCACCGAGATAGGCGCTGACCGGGTCGAACGGGGCCGCCGACGCCAGCAGGAACACCAGTGCGGTGACAGCCAGCAGGGTGATGGCTCCGCCGACCACCCGGCGGCCGATGATCGCCCCCACCCCACGTGACCCGGCCAAGGGCTGGGAACCGCTTCTCGGCCTCGCCGCACGAGGTGACGTGGCGGTGTGCGTCACGGTTTCGGTCGCCATCGCTCCACGTTCCACCACGGACCCCATGCGACGCCGTGCTCGTGGGGTTCCAGCACCGGCTCCAGGCCGTTCCAGGCTTCGGCGTCACGGATCACGTACGTGTGGCGCAAGGTCACCAGCGTCACCATGGCCGGGTCGGTGACGTACACCTGCTGCAGTCGTCGGTACGCCCCGGTGCGGGAGTCGGCGTCGGTGGCGGTACGGCCCTCCCGCAACAGCTCGTCGACCTCGGCGTTGGCGTAGCCGGAGGGGTTTCGGTACGGCGCACCCGGATCGAACGTGGCGTACCGACCGTCCAACAGCGCCGACACGTGCTGGTCGGGGTGGTAGGGCATGTCGCCACCTCCGAACACCAACCCGTCGTCGGGAATCCGCTGCTTCACCGCGGATCGCGTCACCGCCTCGACGTCGACCCGGACGCCGATGTCGGCCAGGTCAGCGGCGAACGCCACGGCCAGGTCGCGCCGCAGCACGTCGTTGGCGAAGTACATCACCGTCAGACCGAGCTCCACCCCGCCCTTGCGCCGGATCCCTTCCCCGGCAGGGATCCAGCCCGCCTCGGTGAGCAGTCGGCCGGCCTGATCGGGATCGTGGTCGAACACCGAACCCGCGTCGAAGACGTCGCCCTGGTCGGCCGAGAACGGTGTGTGGGCAGGAGATCCGTGTCCGAACAGGATGCCGTCGACCATCCGCTGCCGGTCGACCCCCAGATTGAGCGCCCGGCGGACCCGGGGGTCGGCGTACGCGGGATCGTTGCGTGGGAAGGTGATCGCGCGGAAGTCGGCGGACGGATTCGCCCACACCTGCCAACCCTCCCGCCGCTCGAAGGTGCGCGCCAGCACCGGGGCCAGTTGGGCACCGTCGATCGAGCCTGCCGCGGCGCGTTGCAGGATGGCGTTCTGGTCGGCGACGAAACTGATCACGATCCGGTCGACGTACGGCTTCGCCGGATGGTGCGGATTGGCGGTCAGCACCATCGACTCCCCGGGCCGCCATTGCTCGAGCTGGTACGGCCCGGCGCCCATAGGACTCCGGGTCAGCGGCGAGGTCTCCAGGGGCTCGCCGACCACGGCGGCCGGAGCGATCCCCACCGTCAGCAGTCGATCGAAGCCCGCGTACGGCTCCGCCAACCGGAACTCGACCTGCTCCCCGTCGGTGACCACCTCGCGGAGCATCGCGAACTGGGTGGCCAGTGGCGACCCGACGGCGGGATCCAGGATCGCCCGATAGGTCGCCGCCACGTCCTCGGCCGTGACGACCGTGCCGTCGGCGTACGGGCGGTCGGCTGCGACGGTGACGGTCCAGCTGGTGCCGGACTCGTCACGGGTCGGGAGTGCGGTGGCCAGTTCGGGCTCGACCCCGCCGGCCCCGGTCAGCCGCAGCAGTCCGTCGTGGAACTTCGTCGACAGGCCGTACATCGCCGCCAGGGGTGAGAGGCTGTCGGGCTCGATCCCGTCGACGAGCCGGATCGTGGTGGGCATCGCACCGTCGTCGGCCGGCCCGGGCGCCGAACGACAACCGACCAGCGTCGGCAACACCGGAAGTGCTGCGACGGCCGCAGTGAAGGTTCGTCGTCTCATCAGGCTTCCCCGGCTAACATGTGCCGTACCTGTCACATGTTAGAGGGAGCAACGTGGCGCACCGCAACCACCGCGACGTCGCCGAGGCCGCCGTCACCGCGGTGTCCGGCCATGCCGAGAAGTTGTTGCCCCACATCGCCCATCCGGTGCGGCTTCAGCTGCTGTACGCCATCCATGCGGCACCCGGCAGCACGGTCGCCGAGCTTGCCGCAGCGACGAGGCTCACGCCCAACACGACGACGAAGACACTGCACCGGCTGCGCGATGCCGAGCTGGTGGACTACCAGCGCAACGGCCGCCACCACCACTGGTCACTGGCGGATCCGGAACTGCACGAGATCCTGCACCAGCTCGGCGCACCCCACTCGGACCTGCACCCACCGCACTGAACCCCACCGCACTGAACCGCGGGTCGGGACCGAGCAGACCGTTGGTGAGGTGCTCATCCCCCACCTGAAGTGGCGTCGACCGACGTGAGGTCGGCGTGGGACTCAGACGTTGAAGCCGAGGGCGCGCAGCTGCTCGCGGCCGTCGTCGGTGATCTTCTCGATCCCCCACGGCGGCATCCAGACCCAGTTGATCGTCGCGTTGGTCACCAGGCCGTCCAGGGCGGTGTAGGTCTGGTCCTCGATCACGTCGGTCAGCGGACAGGCCGCCGAGGTCAACGTCATGTCGATGGTCACCGAGTTGTCGTCCTCGATGTGGAGTCCGTAGACCAGGCCGAGGTCGACGACGTTGATGCCCAGTTCGGGATCGACGACGTCCTTCATCGCCTCGGTGACGTCCTCCTCGCTGGGCCGGGTCGCGACGCCACCGGACGCGGCACCCTCGGCCGGGGTCTCGGGCAGGTCGTCGCGGACCAGGTCTGATGGTCGCTGCTCGGTCATCGTGCACCCTCCTGGGTCGAGATGATGTTCAGTTCCGGATCTGGCAGGTCGGGGGCGACGTCGGCCACACCGGCCCGGCTGAGCGCGTCGGCGAGCGCGGACCAGCCGAGCAGTGCGCACTTCACCCGGGCCGGGAACTTGGCGACGCCGGCGAAGGCGATGCCGTCCTCGAGACGGTCCTCGTCGGGCTCCACCTGGCCCTGGCCGTGCATCATCTCGGTGAACTCGCGGCGCAGGTCCATCGCGTTGCCGATCCCGTGGCCGATCACCAACTCGGTCATCACCGAGGTGGAGGCCTGCGAGATGGAGCAGCCGACGGCCTCGTAGGACACGTCCGCCACGCCGTCACCGTCGACGTGCACCCGCAACGTGATCTCGTCGCCACAGCTGGGGTTCACGTGGTGCACCTCGGCCTCGTACGGCTCGCGCAGGCCACTGTTGTGGCGGGCCCGGTAGTGGTCGAGGATGATGTCTTGGTACAGGTCTTCGACGTTCATCGTTTCCTTGTGAAGAAGTCGATCGTCCACGCCAACGCTGCCACGGCGGCGTCGATCTCCTCGGTCGTGGTGTACAGGTAGCTCGAGATCCGCGTACTGGACTGGATCCCCAGTCGTTCGTGCAACGGCCGCGCACAGTGGTGACCGCCGCGGACCGCGATGCCGCGGCTGTCCAGCAACTGCGACACGTCGTGCGGGTGGATGCCGTCGATGTCGAACGAGATCGCCCCACCGCGGGCGACCGCGCCGTGCTCGTCCACCTCGGTCGGGCCGAGGATGCGCAGCCCCGGCAGTTGCTGCAGCTCGCGCAGGGCGTAGCCGGTCAACTGTCGTTCGTGGGCGGCGATCTCGGCCATGCCGACCTTCGACAGGTAGTCGGCGGCGACCCCGAGCACCGCCCCCTGGGCGATCGGCGGGGTGCCGGCCTCGAAGCGGTGCGGCGGCGGCGCGTACGTCGACCCCGCCATCGTGACGACCTCGATCATCTCGCCGCCGCCGAGGAACGGAGGCAGCTCGGCGAGCAGGTCGTGGCGTCCCCACAGCACCCCGACACCGGTCGGCCCGACCATCTTGTGGCCGGTGAACGCCAGCAGGTCGGCCCCCAGTGCGACCACGTCGGTGGGCAGCTGCGGCACGCCCTGGGAAGCGTCCACCACGACCTTCGCGCCGACGGCGTGCGCCCACTCCGCGACCGTGTCGACCGGGTTGACGGTGCCCAGCACGTTCGACACCCAGGTCAGCGAGACGATCCTGGTGCGCTCGTTGATCAGACCCTCGGCCTGTGCGGCGGCCAGGTCGAGGCGGCCCTCGTCGGTGATGTCGAACCAGCGCAGGGTGGCACCGGTCCGCTCACACAACAGCTGCCACGGCACGATGTTGGAGTGGTGCTCCATCACCGTGACGACCACTTCGTCACCGGGGCCCAGCCCGGCACCCAGTGTGTGCGCGGCCAGGTTGAGCGCCTCGGACGCGTTCTTGGTGAACACGACCTCCTCGGGCCGGTTCGCGCCGATGAACTGCGCGATCCGGGTCCGACCGCCCTCGTACGCGGCGGTGGCCTCGGCGCCGAGGGTGTGCATCGCACGCGCCACGTTGGCGTTGTGCCGTGCGTAGTGCTCGGTGATCGCGTCGATCACCACCTGCGGCTTCTGCGAGGTGTTCCCACTGTCGAGGTACACCAGCGGCTTGCCGCCCACCTCCCTTGCCAGGATGGGGAAGTGGCCACGTACCGCAGCGACGTCGAAGCCGGTGGTGCCCGTCCGCGGGTCGAGGTCGGTCGTGTCTGGCATCAGTTGCCGGCGCCGGCCGGGGCCGACACCTCCCCCGCCTTCAGGTAACGGTCGTAGCCCTCGGCCTCGAGGCGGTCGGCCAGCTCGGCACCACCGGACTCGGCCACCCGGCCACCGACGAACACGTGGACCTTGTCGGGCTTGATGTAGCGCAGGATGCGCGTGTAGTGGGTGATCAACAGGACACCGCGGTCACCCTGACCGCTGAACCGGTTGACGCCGTCGGAGACGATGCGCAGGGCGTCGATGTCGAGCCCGGAGTCGGTCTCGTCCAGGATCGCGAAGGCCGGGTTGAGCAGCTCCAGCTGGACGATCTCATGCCGCTTCTTCTCACCGCCGGAGAAGCCTTCGTTGACGTTGCGCTGGCCGAAGCTTGCGTCCAGGTTGACCTGGCCCATCGCCTGGTTGACGTCCTTGACCCAGGTCCGCAGCTTCGGTGCCTCACCATCGATCGCGGTCTTGGCGGTACGCAGGAAGTTCGCGACCGAGACCCCGGGCACCTCGACCGGGTACTGCATGGCCAAAAACAGGCCGGCGCGGGCGCGCTCGTCGACGGTCATCGACAAGATGTCCACGCCGTCGAGGGTCACCGAGCCGTCGGTGATCGTGTACTTGGGGTGGCCGGCGACGGCATAGGCGAGAGTGGACTTGCCGGAGCCGTTGGGGCCCATGATGGCGTGCACCTCACCGTCGCTGACGGTCAGGTCGACCCCGTGCAGGATCGGCTTCGGGCCGGCTTCGGTCTCGACCGACACGTGCAGGTTCTTGATGTCCAACGTGGCCATGGTCTGTGGTTGCTCCTCGGATGTGGTGATCAGCTGTGGTTCAGGGGCGGGTGTGGTTCAGGGGGCGGGTAGGGGGTTGTCGACGTCGACCTCGATGTCGTCACCGCTGACACGACACGGGTAGACCGGGACCGGTTCGGTCGCCGGCAGCCCGAGGGCGGCGCCGTTGCGCAACGAGAACCGGGACCCGTGCAGGTAGCACTCGATCTCGGCGTCACCCACATCGCCTTCGGACAACGGGATCGAGGCGTGGGAGCACTCGTCACGGATGGCGTAGAACTGACCGCCCGACTGGACGACCGCCACGTCCTCCTCGCCCACCTCGACGGCGAGCGCGGACTCCGGTGCCAGCTCCGACACCGCACAGGCCCGTACGAAAGCCATCAGCCCACCTGCTGTTCGTCGGCCACGCCCACGTGCTGCGCCAGCTCGGCCTCGACCGCGTCCATCAACTTCTGCTCGATGTCGGGCACCCCGATGCGGCGCACGATGTCGGCGAAGAAGCCGTGCACGACGAGACGGCGAGCCTCCTCCTCGGGAATGCCCCGGCTGCGGAGGTAGAACAGCTGCTGGTCGTCGAAGCGGCCGGTGGTCGACGCGTGGCCGGCACCGGCGATCTCGCCGGTCTCGATCTCGAGGTTCGGGACCGAGTCGGCACGCGCACCGTCGGTGAGCAGCAGGTTCTTGTTGGACTCGTAGGTCTCGATGCCCTCGGCCACCTTGCGGATCAGCACGTCCCCGATCCACACCGCATGCGCCCCGTCACCCTGCAGCGCACCCTTGTAGTCGACGTTGCTCTTGGTCCGGGGCTGGTTGTGGTCGACGAACAACCGGTTCTCGAGGTGCTGGCCGGCGTCGGCGAAGTACAGTCCGAGCAGCTCGGCCTCACCCCCGGGACCGGCATAGTTGACGTCGGTGTTGACCCGAACCAGGTCGCCACCGAAGGTGACCGAGATGTGCTTCAGCGAAGCGTCACGGCCGACGTGGGCGGCGTGGTGCGACACGTGGACGGCGTCGTCATCCCAGTCCTGCAACGAAACCACCGTCAGCCGGGCCCCGTCGCCGACGACGACCTCGACGACGTCGGCCACCGTGGCGCTCCCGGTGAAGATCAACACCACGGTCGCCACGCTGTGCGGTTCCGCGACGATCACCGTATGCCCGGCGGTCGCCTCCTCCCGGCCCTCACCCCGGTGGCGCAGCACGATCGGATCGGCCACCTCGGCCTCGCGGGGCACCGTGACCACGCTGACCCGCTCGGCCGCCTGCCAGGCCCGCGCCGAGATCCGGTCGGTCGGCACGTACCCGCTGGAGCCGACGACCGCGTCGCCGGCGGCGACCTCGGTCACCGTGACCGGCTCCGGCGCCTCGACCTCGACGGCCAGGCCCCCGGTGCGCAGTGCCGCATCCTTGTGCAGGCCACGCAGCCGCTTCAGCGGGGTGAAGCGCCAGATCTCCTCCAGCCCGGTCGGCACCGGGTGCTGGTCGACCTCGAAGGAGCCCTCCGGATGGAGGTGGCTGGCGACGCGGTCACTGGTCTCCACGGCGTTGGCCAGCACGGGCTTCTCGGTGGTTGTGGTCATCTCATCCTTCGTACGAGTGTTCGGTGTTCTGGTCCAGCGGTGCCCGGGGGTCGACCGTCAGCCGACCGCGCCTTCCATCTGCAGTTCGATCAGCCGGTTGAGCTCCAACGCGTACTCCATCGGCAACTCCTTCGCGATCGGCTCGACGAACCCGCGCACGATCATCGCCATCGCCTCGTCCTCCTCCATGCCACGTGACATGAGGTAGAACAGCTGGTCGTCCGACACCTTCGACACCGTGGCCTCATGGGCCATCGACACGTCGTCCTCGCGGACGTCGACGTAGGGGTAGGTGTCGGAGCGGGAGATCTGGTCGACCAGCAGCGCATCACACTTCACCACCGAGGCGGAGTCGTGGGCGCCGGCGTCCACCTGCACGAGACCGCGGTACGAGGTGCGGCCACCACCGCGTGCCACCGACTTGGAGATGATCGAGCTGGAGGTGTGCGGGGCGCAGTGCACCATCTTGGCGCCGGCGTCCTGGTGCTGCCCTTCCCCGGAGAAGGCGACCGACAGCGTCTCACCCTTGGCGTGCTCACCCATCAGGTACACGGCCGGGTACTTCATGGTCACCTTGGAGCCGATGTTGCCGTCGACCCACTCCATGGTGGCGCCCTCCTCACAGGTGGCGCGCTTGGTGACCAGGTTGTACACGTTGTTCGACCAGTTCTGGATGGTCGTGTAGCGGCAGCGGCCACCCTTCTTGACCACGATCTCGACAACCGCCGAGTGCAGCGAGTCCGACTTGTAGATCGGCGCGGTGCAACCCTCGACGTAGTGCACGTAGGCGCCCTCGTCGACGATGATCAGCGTCCGCTCGAACTGGCCCATGTTCTCGGTGTTGATCCGGAAGTACGCCTGCAGCGGGATCTCCACGTGCACACCCTTCGGCACGTAGATGAACGAGCCACCCGACCACACCGCGGTGTTCAGCGCGGCGAACTTGTTGTCCCCGGTGGGGATCACGGTGCCGAAGTACTCCTCGAAGATCTCCGGGTGCTCCCGCAGCGCGGTGTCGGTGTCGAGGAACAGCACACCCTGCTTCTCGAGCTCCTCGTTGATCTTGTGGTAGACCACCTCGGACTCGTACTGCGCCGCAACACCGGCGACGAGTCGGGCCTTCTCGGCCTCGGGGATGCCCAGCTTGTCGTAGGTGTTCTTGATGTCGGCGGGCAGGTCCTCCCAGGTCTGGGCCTGCTTCTCGGTCGACCGGACGAAGTACTTGATGTTGTCGAAGTCGATCCCGTCCAGCTCGGCACCCCAGGTGGGCATCGGCTTGCGGCCGAACAACTTGAGGCCCTTGAGGCGACGCTCGAGCATCCACTCGGGCTCGTTCTTCAGGCCGGAGATGTTGCGGACGACGTGCTCGTTCAGGCCACGCTCGGCCACCGCCCCGGCGTCGTCGGAGTCGGACCAGCCCCACTGGTAACGGCCGAGGGCGTCCAGATGTTCTTCCTGGGTCGGAGTTGCGGGCGTCTGGTCGGTCCTGGTCTGTGGTGCGCTCGTCATGCTCGACCTTCCTCGTGGTTGCTTGCGTGCGTGCTCTGCGTACTCGTGCTCTGCGTACTCGTGCTCTGCGTACTCGTGCTGTCGGTGCTGGTGCTCGGGTTGCGGGAGGCGGCCACCTCGGGCTGCTCGATGTGGGGGACGTGGGTGGTGCACACCCCGTCACCGTGGGCGATCGTCGCCAATCGCTGGACGTGGACCCCGAGCAGTCGGGCGAAGGTCTCGGTCTCCACCTCGCACAGCTCCGGGAACTGCTCGGCGACCCGCGACACCGGGCAGTGGTGCTGGCACAGCTGGGTGCCGACGGCTGCGGGGCGGGTGGAGGCGACGTAGCCGCCGTCGGTCAGTGCTGCAGCCAGGGCTTCGACCGGGTCGGCGTCGGGTTCGGCGGCGAGGCGCTCGGTGTAGCGCTCCTCCACCGCGGCCACCCGGCCGGCGGCGAAGGCCCGTACGGCCGCGTCGCCTTCTCGATCGGCGACGAACTGGAGCGCCTGTACGGCCAGGTTGTCGTAGTCCTGGCTGAACGAGTCACGGCCCAGATCGGTCAACGCGTACACCTTGGCGGGGCGGCCCCGGCCGCGGGCGCCGTACACGCGCTGTTCCCGGGCCTCGATCAGGCCGTCCTCGGTGAGACCGGTCAGGTGGCGCCGGATGGCGGCTGCGGTCAGGCGGAGACGCTCGGCCAGCTCGGCGGCGGTCGAGGGGCCGAGTTGCATGATGGTCTCCTGCACTCGACGGCGCGTCGAGGCGTCGGCGACCGACACATCACTCTTCACGCTTTTCACAACGCCCATGTTCACTTATTCATTCCCGCCGGACAAGCAAGGCAAGGCTCGCCTTACCGCCCTCCGCCCGGCAAGCGGTCCGACGGCGGCCCCGATGCCCCGGACGACCTGACATACACTCCCGGGGTGGACGTGGCGAGGACCCGGATTCCGGGGTTGCAGGTGACCGATCTGACGGTACGCCTCGCCGAGCGCGAGATCCTCGCCGGGGTCGACCTGACCGTGACCGCCGGCGCCATCACCGTGCTGCTCGGTCCGAACGGGGCCGGCAAGACCACGCTGGTCCGCTGCTGCACCGGCCTCGTCCCGCCGACCTCGGGCACGGTCTCGGTCTGCGGTACGACGCCGGCCCGGGCCGCCGCCGAGGGAAGGGTCGGGCTGATGCCGCAGTCGACCGGCGCCTGGTCGGGCATCAAGGCCGGCGAACTGCTGACCTACCTGGCCGGGATGTACGCGAACCCGCTGCCCACCGAGCCGCTGGTCGAGCTGCTCAACCTGACCGACTGCCGGACGACGCCGTACCGCCGGCTGTCGGGTGGCCAACAGCAGGCGGTCAACCTGGCCGGCGCGATCATCGGCCGCCCCGACCTGGTGTTCCTGGACGAACCGACCGCCGGGATGGACCCGCGGGCGCGGCGGACCACCTGGGACCTGGTCGCCTCGTTGCGCGATGCCGGGGTGGCCGTGCTGCTGACCACGCACGCGATGGATGAGGCGACCCAGCTCGCCGACCAGGTCGTGATCCTCGATCGCGGGACGGTCCGGACCCGCGGCACGGTTGGCGAGTTGACCACCGGCGGGCAGTCGCTGGAGGACGTGTTCCTCGCGTCGACGGGGCCGCTCCGATGAGCGTTGATGCCCTCGACCTGTCCCCCGCCCCGACACCACGCAGCCGCGGCGGCAACGTCTGGCGTCACGGGCTCACCGACGCTGCACTGCAACTCCGCAACGGGGAGCAGCTGCTGCTGACCGTGCTGATCCCGGTCGGACTGCTGGTGATCGGCCACTTCTTCGCACGTGACCTGCTCCCGATCGAACAGCTCGCCCCGTCGGTGATGGCTCTGGCACTGTGGAGCAGTTGCTTCACCGGTACGGCGATCGCGACCGGCTTCGAGCGGCGGTACGGGGTCCTGGAGCGCCTGGCCGCCACCCCGCTCACCCGCGCCGGACTGATCCTGGGCAAGACCCTCGGCGTGGTGATCATCTGCGCCATCCAGGTGTTGCTGTTGATCACCGTCTCGGTGCTGCTGGGCTGGCGACCGAGCCCCACCGCGGTGGACCTGGTGGTGCTGCCGCTGACCACCCTCGGCGCCATGATCAGTTTCGTGGCGTGCGCGTTGATCATGGCCGGGCGGCTGCGCGCCGAGGTCACCCTGGCCCTGGCCAACGTGGTCTACCTCACGCTGGCCGTCGGCGGCGGACTGGTCGCCCCGCTCGCCACCTACCCCGGCCCACTGGCGGTGATCGCCGGACTGCTGCCCACCGGTGCCCTCGGCGAGGCGTGGCGATCGTTCTCCACCGGAGCCGCCGACGGACCCGCCGCGTTCTGGCCGGTCGCCGTGGTGGCCGCGTGGGCCGCCCTCACCACACTCGTTGCGAGCAAGGTGTTTCGATGGATGTCATGACAACCCGAACCGATCCGGCACCGGGATCGGCGCGGCCCAACCTCGCCGTACGCGTGTGGCGGAAGCTGCTCGACTCCCTGCCGATCAGTGCACCCCGCGCCGCACTGTACTGGGGCATCGCCTCCCTGGTGGCGAACGTCCTGATCATCTTCACCGGCGGCGTCGTCCGACTGACCGGGTCCGGGCTGGGTTGTCCGACGTGGCCGCGGTGCACCCCGGAGTCGCTGGTCCCCCATCCCGAGCTCGGCATCCACGGCGCGATCGAGTTCGGCAACCGGCTGATGACCTTCGTGCTCGCGTTCGTCGCGGTCGGCACCGCACTGGCCGCGTTCCGCGTCCGTCGCGACGGCCTGCCCCGCCGGGACCTGCGTCTGCTGTCGTTGATCATGGGCTTCGGCATTCCGCTGCAGGCCGTCATCGGGGGCATCACCGTGCTGACCGGACTCAACCCGTACGTGGTGGCACCCCACCTGATGCTGTCGATGGCGCTGGTCGGCCTGTCGACGGTGTACGTACGCCTGGCCGTCCATCGACCGCGCAACGGCACCGGGCGGTGGGGCCGCCGGCTGGCCTGGCTGTTGTTCGCGGTGATGTGGGTCGTGGTGTGGCTCGGCACGATCGTCACGGGCAGTGGCCCGCACTCCGGTGACGAATCGTCCTTCCGTACCGGCTTCGACCCCTACATCGTCTCGCGCATCCACGCCACCTCGGTCCAGGTCGTGGTGGGCCTCACCCTGGTCGCCCTGCTGGTGTTGCGGAACCGGGCTGTCGTGACTCTGCTCGCCGTCGAGGTCGCACAGGGCGTGATCGGCTACGTGCAGTACTTCACGGGGCTGCCCGAGCCATTGGTCGCCGCCCACCTGGTGGGGTCGGCGTTGGCCGTCGCGGCCGTCACCTGGGTGGTCGTCGAGACCTACCCGTCAGCCTCGGCGGACCCTCACGAGCCCGCCACGGGAACGGGGGCCGCGCCCTTGCTGGTGCCCGGCAGGGGTCCGTCCGACCCACCGTCGGTCGGCGACCCGTCGTCTGCTGACTGACCCGGGGACGGGGACTCCAGCAGCGCAAGGGGCTCGACCGACAGGGACCCCGGCGACAGGGCTTCGAGGTGCCGCACGGCCTTGGCGTCGACCGCGGTGGACCCGACCCGCACGGCAATCACCCCGGCCAGCAGCACCGCACCGCCGACCACCTGGACAGCGGTCGGCACCTCACCGCGCAGTGCCCAGGCCGCGACGACCGCCAGGGCCACCTCGCTGAGTGCGACGAACGAGGCGACCTGCGTACCGAGCCGCCGTACCGCCACGATGCCCAGCAGGTAAGCGGAAACGGTCGAAACCATGATCAACGCGAGCCCGGCCACCCACCACGGCACCTCCCGTCCGCCGAGTTGGACGACCCCGAAGGTGGCCGCCATCGGCAGGATGCCGATGGCTGCCACGACGGCCATCATGACCCCCGCCACGCCGACACCCGCCGCGGCGATGACGACCGGTCCGACCCCGTCGACCACGCGGGCGGCGACCACGAAGTAGGCGGCATTGCAGACCGCGGCACCCAGCCCCCAGGCGATCCCTGCCGGGTGCAGTTGCGCGCCCGTCGGGTCGAGCACGAAGATCAGGCCGACGACGGCGACCGCGGCACCGGCAAGCACCCAACCACCCGGGAATCGGCGTGTCCTGGCCCACAACCACCCCACCAGCAGCACCGGTGCGCTGTACTCGAGGAGGAGTGCCACCGACACCGGAAGGTAGGAGAGCGCCATGAAGTAGCACAACTGGGAGCCGGCGACCCCGAACGCCCCGAAGCCGATCACCGGCCAGGCGGCCCGTCGGATCGTCGGCATTCCGCCACGGAGCAACAGCAGTGCCGGGACGAGGAGCACAAGAGCCGCACCGACGATCCGCATGGTGACCGCGGCACCGGGTGACCACCCGGCGTCGAGGAGTCCCTTGGCGAACGATCCGGAAACGGCGAAGCTGCCGGCCGAGGCCAACGCGATGCCGATACCGATCCCGCCCGCCGACTGCCCCCGAAGCATCCGTACCCCTCTCCCACCATCACACGCCCGAACCTCGAAGCGTCATGAGTGATCATGACGAACACCGGTTACACTAAGGTTCGGGAACGACAGGAGTCAAGTTGCCATTCACTCATGACACGGACTCGTCACTGACGAGCATGGCCGCACTGGTCAACACCCGGGTCGCCGGGACCCTGGAGACCGTCGACGACCTGGACGCATTCGTTCGCGAGCAGGAGATCTCGGGGTCTCGGACCCACGACGAGAACGAGTTGAAGCGGGTCCGTGCGATCCGACCGGAGCTGCTGAGGTTCTTCGACGTGGACGAGGCCGGTGCGGTCGAACTGGTGAACCGGGTGCTGGCGCGGGAGCGGGCGCTCCCCCAGCTCGTCCGCCACGACCACTGGGGCTGGCACCTGCACGCCGCCTCGTCCGACTCACCCCTGGCGGTCCGCCTCGTGGTGGAAGCGGCGATGGCGATGATCGACGTCGTCCGCGCCGGCGACCTGTCCCGCCTCAAGCACTGCGCCGCCACCGACTGCGACGGCGTACTGGTCGACCTCTCCCGCAACCGGTCCAAGCGGTACTGCGACCTCGGCTGCGGCAACCGGGTGGCGGTGGCCGCCTACCGCGCCCGGCAGCGAGAGGGCTGACCACGGTGTGGGCACACGGGTGCCCACACCGCGGCGCGATCAGGCCTCGACGGCCCCTGGCACACCGTTCTCGACGACGAAAGACGCCCGGGTGTGCATGTCGGCCCCCGGCCGGGACACGTAGGGCAGCACTCGGAAGTCGTTGGTCAACGTGTCGGGGGTCACGGTCACCCGCGAGTAGCCCCGCTGGTAGTTGAAGAACTTCATGTGCGGGTTGGTCTCCAGCTGGCTCTCCCCCACCGGGCCGATGTCGGCGCCGTCACCGCTGCTGCTGATGGAGGTGCCCACGAACTCCGCGCCCACCAGTTCGGCCGCCTCCGGGTTGTCGTAGTCGGTCAGCAGATCGCACACGTAGTTGGTGTGCCGGTCGCCGGTCACCACGACCAGGTTCTCGACCCCGCGGTCGCGGACCGCCTGCAACAGCACGTTGCGCTCGTAGGCGAAGTAGTCCCAGCTGCCGTAGTACTTCTTGACGTCGGGATCCGGGTCACGGTCCACCTCGGCCATCGGCTGCTGGTTGCCGACGATCTGCCAGCGGGTCGGCGAGGTCGCCAGCTCGTCGATCAGCCAGTCACGCTGGGTGTGGCCCAGGTTGCTGATCGTCGGATCGAGGCGGATGTCGGGCCCGGTCGTGGTGCGGTGCTGGTGCGAGTCCAACAGCGTGAAGTTGGCCAGCGTCCCGTACTGCAGCTTCCGGTAGATCTGGATGTCGGGTCCGTCGGGCCGCTGGGTGTGCCGCAGCGGCAGGTTCTCGTACATCGCCTGGAACCCGGCGGCCCGCCGCTTCCGGTCGGCCTCGGAGGTGTCGACCTCGCCCTTCCAGTTGTTGACCACTTCGTGGTCGTCGAAGGTGAACGCCCACGGGTGCTGTTGGTGTGCGGCCTGCAGGTGCTGGTCCAGCTTGTACAGCGAGTACTGCAGCCGATAGCGGTCGAGGTCGAAGCACTCGGTCAGCAGGTGGTCCGGCAGCGCGCCACCCTCGTGGAACTTCGGCTCGGCGACATAGGACCGCTCGTAGATGTAGTCGCCCAGGTGGACGACCAGGTCGAGGTCGTCGGCGGCCATGTGCTGGTACGCGGTGTACAGCCCGCCCTCGTAGCTCTGGCACGAGGCGTACGCGAACTTCAGCTCCGCGAGCGTGGTGTGCGGGGCCGGCGCCGTCCGGGTCCGGCCGACCGGTGACATCTCCCCGGCTGCCGAGAACCGGTAGAAGTACTCCCGGTCCGGCTGCAGTCCACTGACCTCGGGATGGACCGAGTGGCCGAGCTCCGGCGAGGCCACCACCACTCCCGTACGCACCACCTTGGCGAACCGTTCGTCCTCGGCCACCTGGTACCGCACCGGGACCCGGCGCCGCCCCATCCCACCGTCACCCTCAGGGGCCAGCGGATCCACGGCGAGCCGCGTCCACAGCACGATCCCGTCCGGCAGCGGATCCCCGGAGGCGACGCCGAGGGTGAACGGGTAGCCCGACAGTGGTGCCGCCCAGGCATCGCGTGGCTGCCAGGCTCCGGTGCCGAGCATCACCGCTGCTGCCCCGGCACCGCTCATGCCCAGGAACAATCGTCGCGAGGTCTGCTTCTTCATCATCCGTGTCCACCATCCGTGTCGGCTCATTGTGTCGACTCCGGACACTAGTGGTCGCGGCGCGGGGTGCGCCCACGGGCGGAGGGTCCCCGACCTGCAGGTCCGCCAGGGTTCACGGTCCATTCACACGAGAGTTGCCCGTCGTTGGCCGGGCTTCCGGGCCGTGCCTGCTGCCGGGCCCACCGCGAAGGGGCAGTTGGCGAGGTCCGGTCGCGTCGAGAGGACAGTTGGCGAGGCCCAGCCACACCGAGAGGACACTTGGCGAGGCCCAGCCACACCGAGAGGACACACCGAGAGGACACTTGGCGAGGGCCAGCCACACCGAGAGGACAGTTGGCGCGGCTGCAGCAACGGCCACGCCTCTCCGGCTGCCCTCTCGATTCGGGACGCCCGCGCCAACTGACCCTCGATCCGGGATGACCTCAGTCGGCGACCAGATCGTCCGGGTCAGATCGCGCGGGTCAGATCGCGCGGGTCAGATCGCGCGGGTCAGATCGCGCGGGTCAGATCGCGCGGGTCAAATCGCGCGGGTCGGAACCGCGGGTCAGAACAGGGGGTTGGACCCGAAGAGCAGCGGGTCGATCGCCGCGGCGGCGAACACCAGCGCGATGTAGGAGTTCGACCAGTGGAAGAGTCGCATCGGCTTCAGGGTGGCGTCGGTGGCGCCGGCGTTGGCCCGACGCTGCAAGTTGATCGCCTCGACCAGGAAGATCAGCCCGGTGACCCCGGCCACGATGGGATACAGCGGGCCGGTGCCGGCGACGGGCCACAGCGTCAGCGACACCGCGATCGTGATCACCGTGTAGATCAGGATCCGCTTGGCGACACCGGGGGCACCCATCACCACCGGCAGCATCGGCACCCCGGCACGCTCGTAGTCCTCGCGGTAGCGGAAGGAGAGCGCCCAGGTGTGCGGCGGGGTCCAGAAGAACACCACCAGGAACAGGATGAACGGGGTCAACGCGAGTTCTCCGGTGACCGCGGTCCAGCCGATCAGCGGCGGGAAGCAGCCGGCGATCCCTCCCCACACGACGTTCTGCGGCGTCCGTCGCTTGAGCCACATCGTGTAGACGAACACGTAGAAGGCGTTCGCGCCGACCGCCAGGCCGGCCGACAACCAGTTGACGAAGAACCCGAGCACCAGCACCGACGCGACGCCCAGCACCGCTCCGAACACGGTCGCCGCCACGGGGCCGACCACGTGGCGGGGCAGGGCGCGCCGCCGGGTCCGACGCATCCGCTCGTCGATGTCACGATCCAGCACGCAGTTGAAGACGTTGGCGCTACCCGCGGCGAGGCAACCACCCAGCAGGGTCCACAGCACCAGCGGCAGCGACGGGACTCCCCCGGCCGCCAGGAACATCGCCGGCACCGTGGTGATCAACAACAGCTCGATGATCCGCGGCTTGGTGAGGCCGACGTACGCCCCCACCACGTCGCGGATCCGGACCGGACCGGTCGAGCCGTCACCAGCGGGAGGTCGGACCTGCTCGCCCCTGCCGGTCCGCGCCGGCGTCTCGATACTTGTCACAGATCCTCACTGGTTCGGCCCGCACGGGGCCGTCGTCCTTGGTTGCTGTCCGCAGTCTAGGCCCTCCTCGCCGGTGGTCGAAGTTCGCCCCGACCTGCCGCCCGGAGCCGTTCGCAGTAGGCTCGGGACTGACCCGTCAGCCACATCGTGGGCCCACCGGAAGGAAGCACCCGTGAACGATCAGGCCTCCACCAATTCCCCTGCCGTGCCGCGCACCGAGACCGGCGCCCTGGAGTGGAATGAACTCGACCAGCGCGCGGTCGACACGGCGCGGCTGTTGGCCGCCGACGCGGTGCAGAAGGTGGGCAGTGGCCACCCCGGTACGGCGATGAGCCTGGCCCCGGCCGCGTACCTGCTGTTCCAGAAGGTGATGCGCCACAACCCGGCCAACCCCGACTGGTACGCCCGGGACCGGTTCGTGCTGTCCTGCGGCCACTCGAGCCTGACCCTGTACATCCAGCTCTTCCTGGGTGGTTGGGGCCTCGAGCTCGACGACCTGAAGTCCTTGCGGACATGGGGTTCGGCGACTCCGGGCCACCCCGAGCACGGACACACCACGGGTGTCGAGACCACCACCGGCCCGCTGGGCCAGGGTGTCGCCAATGCGGTCGGCATGGCGATGGCGGCCCGCCGCGAACGTGGCCTGTTCGACGGTGACCACGAGGGCGCCTCGCTGTTCGACCACAACGTGTACGTGATCGCCTCCGACGGCGACATCGAGGAGGGCGTCGCCTCCGAGGCCTCCTCCCTGGCCGGCACCCAGCGCCTCGGCAACCTGACGCTGATCTACGACAACAACCAGATCTCGATCGAGGACGACACCGACATCGCGCTCAGCGAGGACGTCGCCGCCCGCTACGAGGCGTACGGCTGGCACGTCCAGACGGTCGACTGGACCAACGACGGCGGCGAGTACGTGGAGGACGTGGCTGCCCTGCACGCCGCGATCGAGGCGGCCAACGAGGTCACCGACCGGCCGTCGTTCATCTCGCTGAAGACGATCATCGGCTACCCCGCCCCCACCAAGCAGAACACCGGCGATGCGCACGGCTCCGCCCTCGGCGAGGAGGAGGTGGCCGGCACCAAGAAGGTGCTCGGGTTCGACCCGGAGCAGCACTTCGTGGTCGACGACGAGGTGCTGGCCCACACCCGCAAGCTGCGCGAGCGTGGTGCCGCTGCCGAGGCCGAGTGGCAGCAGACCTTCGACGAGTGGCGCAGCCAGAACGCCGACGCCGCCGCCCTGTACGACCGGATGGCGCGCCGCGAGCTCCCCAGCGGCTGGGAGGACGCGCTGCCGAGCTTCGAGGCGTCCGAGGGTGGGGTCGCGACCCGCAAGGCGTCGGGTGCGGTGCTGTCCGCACTGGCCGGCGCGCTGCCCGAGCTGTGGGGCGGATCGGCCGACCTCGCCGGATCGAACAACACCACCATGGACGGGGAGCCGAGCTTCCTGCCGAGCGACCGGCAGACCAAGAAGTTCTCGGGCGGGCCGTACGGTCGCACCCTCCACTTCGGCATCCGTGAGCACGCGATGGGGTCGATCATGAACGGCATCGCGCTGCACGGTGGCACCCGTCCGTACGGTGGCACGTTCCTGGTCTTCTCGGACTACATGCGCCCGGCCGTGCGGCTGGCTGCGCTGATGGAGCTGCCCGTCACCTACGTGTGGACCCACGACTCGATCGGTCTCGGCGAGGACGGTCCGACCCACCAGCCGATCGAGCACCTCGCCGCCCTGCGGGCGATCCCCGGGCTCGACGTGGTCCGGCCCGGTGACGCCAACGAGACCGCGGTCGCCTGGCGCACCATCCTGGGCCACACCGACCGGCCGGCTGGGCTCGCGCTGAGCCGGCAGAACCTGCCGACGTACCCCCGGGGCACCGACGGTTTCGCCTCGGCCGACGGGGTGGCGCGCGGCGGGTACACCCTGCTGGACAGCGAGGGTGAGCCCGAGGTGATCCTGATCGCCACCGGATCGGAGTTGCAGTACGCGGTCACCGCGCACCAGCAGCTGACCGCCGAAGGCGTGGCCGCCCGGGTGGTGTCGATGCCGTGCCGCGAGTGGTTCGACGAGCAGGACGACGCCTACCGTGACGAGGTGCTGCCCCCGACCGTCCGGGCCCGGGTCAGCGTCGAGGCCGGTGTCCCCCAGGGCTGGCGCGAACTGGTCGGCGACGCCGGTCGGATCGTCGGGATCGACCACTACGGTGCGAGTGCGGATTACGAGACGCTGTTCGCCAAGTTCGGGTTCACCGCCGAGGCGGTGGCGACCGCGGCCAAGGACAGCATCGCCGCGGCGGCCGACACCGGCCGTACCACCGCGAACCACCGTGCCGCCTCCGGCCCGCAGGGGCCGGGCGACCCGGCCGGCGCGGTGACCAACGCCTGAAGCACCACGCCTGAAGCACCACGCCTGAAGCACCACACGCCCGAAGCCCACACCTGAACATCACCGAACACAGCAGCTGCGGAAGGGAACGATCATGAACGAGCGTTTGAAGGCACTGGCCGACGCCGGAGTGTCCATCTGGCTGGACGACCTGTCGCGCGAGCGACTGACCTCGGGCGACCTGGTGCAGTTGATCAAGGAACAGTCGGTGGTGGGTGTCACCACGAACCCGACCATCTTCGCCTCGGCACTGTCCGACGGGGAGGCGTACGCCGAACAGGTCGCCGAGCTCGCTGCCGCCGGCACGAAGACCCAGGAGGCCGTGCACGCGATCATGGCCGACGACGTCCGGGAGGCGTGTGACCTGTTCACCGAGGTGAACAAGGCGACCGGCGGGGTCGACGGTCGGGTGTCGATCGAGGTGGACGCCCAACTGGCCAACGACACCGACGCCACGATCACGCAGGCCAAGATGCTGTGGGAGCTGGTCGACCGGCCCAACGCGTTCGTGAAGATCCCGGCGACCGAGGCCGGGCTGCCGGCAATCACCGCCGCGACCGCAGCCGGCATCAGCGTCAACGTGACGCTGATCTTCTCCCTCGAGCGCTACCAGGCCGTGATCGACGCGTACCTGACCGGTCTCGAGGAGGCCGCCGCGGCCGGGATCGACCTCTCGACCATCCACTCGGTGGCCTCGTTCTTCGTGTCCCGGGTGGATGCCGAGGTCGACAAGCGACTGGACGAGATCGGCACTCCCGAGGCCGCCGAGCTGAAGGGGAAGGCCGCGATCGCGAACGCGCGACTGGCGTACCACGCCTTTGCCGAGACGGTCGCGACCGAGCGGTGGCAGGCACTGGCCGCACAGGGTGCCAACACCCAACGGCCGCTGTGGGCCTCCACCGGCGTCAAGAACCCGGACTACCCCGACACGCTGTACGTCACCGAGTTGGTCGTCGCCGACACGGTGAACACGATGCCGGAGAAGACGATGGACGCCTTCGGTGACCACGGCGAGGTCCATGGCGACAAGGTGTCCGGCGACGACGTGGCCGCGCAGGCCCGGCAGGTGATGGACGCCCTCGCCGGGGTGGGCATCGACTTCGACGACGTCGTTCTCGTGCTCGAGCAGGAGGGGGTCGAGAAGTTCGTCAAGTCGGGCGAGGAACTGACCGCCACCGTCGAGAGTGCGATGTCGGGCTCGGCCGGCAAGGCATGACGCGTCGCCGCGACGTCGATCACCGGGGGCCGATGGCCCCCCCCGCACCGCGGCACCGATCACCATGATCTCGACCAGTTGAGGACGGACTGTGACCAACCAGAAGACCAACCCGCTGCGTGATCCCCAGGATCGCCGCCTGCCCCGGGTCGCCGGCCCCTGTGTGCTGGTGATCTTCGGCGTCACCGGCGACCTGTCGACCAAGAAGCTGATGCCGGCGGTGTACGACCTCGCCAATCGCGGGTTGTTGCCGCCCGGGTTCGCGCTCGTCGGGTTCGCCCGACGCGACTGGGCCGACCAGGACTTCGCCAAGATCGTGCACGACGCGGTCAAGCAGCACGCCCGCACCCCGTTCCGGGAGGAGGCGTGGGCGCAACTGTCGGAGGGCATCCGGTTCGTCTCCGGTCAGATCGGTGACGACGAGGCGTTCGCCCGGCTCAAGGACACCATCGCCGACCTGGACGAGGCGCGCGGTACGGGCGGCAACCACGCCTTCTACCTGTCGATCCCGCCGGGCCTGTTCGAGCCGGTGGTGACCCAGCTGCGGCAGCACGGGCTGGCCGACAACCACGGCGACGGCCGGTGGAACCGGGTGGTGATCGAGAAGCCGTTCGGACACGACCTGGCCAGCGCCCAGGAGCTCCAGCGGATCGTGTCCCAGGTGTTCCCGTCGCAGTCGGTGTTCCGGATCGACCACTACCTCGGCAAGGAGACGGTGCAGAACATCTTGGCGCTGCGGTTCGCCAACCAGCTGTTCGAGCCGATCTGGAACAACAACTACGTCGACCACGTGCAGATCACGATGGCCGAGGACATCGGCATCGGCGGCCGGGCCGGCTACTACGACGGCATCGGTGCGGCCCGCGACGTGATCCAGAACCACCTGCTGCAGTTGCTCGCCCTGGCCGCGATGGAGGAGCCGACCTCGTTCGACGCCCGCCAGCTGCGGGCCGAGAAGTTGAAGGTGCTCGAGGCGACGATGCCGCCGAAGCGGATCGACCTGCACACCGCGCGGGGCCGCTACCTCGGCGGCTGGGCCGGTGGACGTCAGGTGAAGGGCTACCTCGACGAGGACGGGATCCCGCAGGACTCGACCACCGAGACCTACGCCGCGGTCCGGGTCGACATCCAGAACCGTCGCTGGGCGGGGGTGCCGTTCTACCTGCGCACCGGCAAGCGGCTGGCCCGCCGGGTGACCGAGGTCGCCCTCGGCCTCAAGCGTGCCCCGCACCTGCCGTTCACCGACACCCAGACCGAGGACCTCGGCGCCAACGCCCTGGTGATGCGGATCCAGCCGGACGAAGGGATCACGCTGCGGTTCGGGGCGAAGGTTCCCGGTACGCAGATGGAGATCCGCGAGGTCAGCATGGACTTCGCGTACGGCGGCTCGTTCACCGAGTCGAGCCCGGAGGCGTACGAGCGGCTGATCCTCGACGTGTTGCTGGGTGACCCGCCGCTGTTCCCGCACCACCAGGAGGTGGAGCGGTCCTGGCAGATCCTCGACCCGATCCTCGACCACTGGGCCGAGACCGACGCCACCTCCCGCGCCGAACCGGGGTTGGACCACTACGAGCCCGGCTCGTGGGGACCGAAGTCCGCTGACGAGATGCTCGCCCGTGACGGCTTCACGTGGCGTCGGCCGTAAGGAGACGGTGATGATCACAACCCTCGAGAACACGACGACCCCTGACATCTCCAGTGCGATCGTCCGGGCACGCCGGGCCGCCGGATCTCCGGCGATGGGCATGGTGTTGACCCTGGTCATCTGCCTCAACGTGGACGAGGACGTCGACGAGGCGATCGAGGCCGCCACCCAGGCGGCCAAGGAGCACCCCTGTCGGATCCTGGTCGCGGTCTCGCTCGGTGGCCGCCGGACCGAGCTCGACGCCGAGGTCCGGATCGGTGGCGGCACCCCCGGCGAACTGGTGCTGCTCCACATGAAGGGCCAGATGGGCAGGCATGCCGCGTCGGTGGTCCGGCCGCTGCTGCTGCCCGACTCCCCCGTCGTGGTCTGGTGGCCCGGCACCGCACCGGCCGACCTGGCCGGCCACGAACTGGGCCAGATGGCCGACCGTCGGGTCACCGACTCGATGGGGGCCGCCCGGCCGTTGCGGGCACTGCGGCTTCGCTCGGAGAACTACCAGCCGGGCGACACCGACCTGGCGTGGACCCGGATCACGCTGTGGCGTTCCCTGCTCGCCGCGGCCCTCGACCAGTACTCGGCGAAGGTCCAGACGGCCACGGTGGCGGCGGAACGCAACAGTGCCTCGGCCAACCTGCTGGCGGCCTGGCTGTCGTCGCGGCTGCGGGTGCCGGTGACACGCGAGGTGACCGACGGACCGGGCATCACCTCGGCCCGGATGACCACCGCGGCCGGGGACATCTCGATCACCCGCGGTGACGGCAAGCTCGCCTCCTACACCGTTCCCGGTCAGCCGAACCGGTTGGTCGCCCTGAAGCGACGCCCGGTGGCGGAGTTGCTGGCCGAGGAACTGCGCCGGATGGACCCCGACGACATCTTCCACCAGACCGTGACGGCCCTGCTGAACCAGCCACGCAACACCGGGATCACCGACGCCGTCACGACGCAGGCACCCGGGCGACGGGCCACGGCCAAGAAGGCGACGGCCAAGAAGACGACGACCAAGCAGGCGCCTGCCACGAAGACGGCCGCCAAGAAGGCGACGGCCAAGAAGACGGCGGCCAAGAAGACGGCGAACTGATGCCGGGTTCACTGGACGTCCTGGCCACGGCCGAGGAGGTCGCCGACGCGCTCGCCGGTCGGATCATCGCCCACCTCGCGATCCGACTCACCGGTCAGTCGGAGGTGCATGTCGCACTCACCGGCGGCACCATCGCCACCGCGGCGTACGAACGGCTCGCCGCCTACGACACCTCGGCTATCGACTGGTCGCGGGTCCACCTGTGGTGGGGCGACGAGCGGTTCGTCCCGCTCGGTGACCCCGACCGCAACGACGAGCAGGCGCGGGTCGCCCTGGGGCCCCTCTGGGAGCATGCCGTACGCCATCAGGCGCCGGCCCCGTCGCCGGGCGCCGATCCTGCCGGGCCGGAGCTCGACGCGGCCGCGACGGCGTACGCGCAGCAGCTCGGCGACCGCCACCTCGACCTCTGCCTGTTGGGGGCCGGGCCGGACGGGCACGTCGCCTCACTGTTCCCGCGGCACCCGTCGTTGACCGCTCCGGGTCAGGTGATCGCGGTCCGTGACTCCCCCAAGCCACCACCCGAGCGAGTGAGCTTCTCGCTGCCGGTGATCAACCGGTCACGTCAGGTGTGGCTGACCGTCGTCGGTGCCGAGAAGGCACCGGTGGTGGCCGCGGCCCACGGCCGGCCGGTGGACCCGGCACTCGGGGACGGCCCCCTGCCGTGCACCCTGGTGACCGGCACCGAGCGTACCGAGTGGCTGGTCGACCGGGCGGCCGCCCAGGCTCTCACCGACTGATCCTGCCCTCACCGACTGATCCCGGCCTCACCGACTGATCCCGCAGCGGACCGGCGCCCGCGGGTCGGCTCAGACCGCCCGCATCCGCTGCTGGACGCGGGCGAGGAACGCCTCGACCGCCGCGGTGCTGACCTCGGCCGCCTCACCGCCGCGCTTCAGCACTCCGTACACGAACCCGTGATCGGTGTCGGGCACCACGACCGTCTCGCAGTCATGACCGGCGGCAGCCAGCCGGTCGGACAGCCAGGCGACGTGCTCGTGCGGGAAGTAGGTCTCCCGCTCCGCCAGCAGGAACAACCACGTCATCGGCGGGGCCACCACGGGCTGGTCCAACAGCTCGATCTCGTCGGCCGTCATCGCCATCTCGGTCAACCGCTGCTGGGCCTGCAACAGCGACTCGGGACGCATCGACCCGGGGCCGTTCGCCGAGTGCACCCCGACGATCGGCGGCAGGTCGGCCGGATCGACGCCGGCGGGCAACCACGGCTCGACACCGGTCAGTGCCAACGCCGTGACCAGGTGGGCGCCGGCCGACGAGCCGACCAGGCAGACCCCGGCCAGGTCGTCGAACTCCGTGGCGAAGACCCGCAGACCGGACACCACGTCGGTCAACTTGTCCCGGTAGCTCGACCCGGGTTCGATGCGGTAGCCGGCACTGGCGCTGGGCAGCCCCAGTCCGGCAGCGTGACCGGCCCACGCGTGGTAGCTGTCCCGGGTGCCGGCGTACCAGCCGCCACCGTGGACGTGGAACACCCCGAGCCGGCCACCGGAACCAGCCGCCCCGTCCTGCCCCTCCCCCGCGCCGGCGGTGGGAGGGAACAGGTCGATCTGCTGGGTGGGCAGCTCGGCTCCGGGCAGGTCGCGACTGATCAACTGTTGGCCTTCGCCTCGGCGAGTTCCTCGTTGATCTTCTTGCCCACCGTCTCCTGGTAGTTCTTCAGCTCGGTGTCGAACTCACTCATCTGGTTGCGACCGATGATGACACCGAGCAACGTGTCGGCCATCTTGCGGCGGGCCGAGGACCCGTCGGTGACCGAGGTCTCGGAGTACAGCCCGGTGGAGGCGTCGGCGACGCCGCCGGGCATCACCTCGGTCAGGTAGGCGTGCATGTCCTTGACGACCTCCTGCTGCCCCGGGACGTACAGCACCGACAGGTACGGGTCGCCGACGTAGCGCAGCGAACGGATCTGCTCCTGCTTGGTCGGCTCCCCCTCCGGGACCGGGTCGGTGCCCTCGAGGGCGTAGTGGGTGCCCTCGATCCCGTAGTTGATGTCGACGAACTCCTTGGTCCCGAACGGTGAGGCCAAGTAGTCGGCGACGCGCAGCAGTTCGCGTACCTTGTCGTCGGAGTCCTGCTTGGAGACCCCGACCCAGGACGAGTAGCCCGCCTCGCTGAGGTGGATGCCGGCCGGTCCGCCACCGTCCCACTTCGGCAGCACGACCGCACCCATGTCCCAGTCGGGGTGCTCGGGTGCGTAGCTGGCCCACCCGGTGAAGGCCTGCGCGTACAAGGAGGTCACGCCGGCACTCCACCAGTCGTAGTTGGCCGCCTCCTGCGCCGACTGCGGGTGGAGCAGCCCGGCACTCCAGATCTTCGCCGACTCCTCGAGGGCCAGCTTGAACTCCGGCGTCTCCCACTCGTGGACGAAGGCTCCGTTCTCCTCCTTGTACCCGTTCGGAGCACCGGTCATGTTGGAGATCATCGGCAGCAGCCACTGCGCTGGATCCGCTCCCATCGCCCACACCTTCTTGTCGGCATCGGTGAGCTCGGTCATCAGCGCAACGAACTCCTCACCGTTGGCGACCGTCGGGTTCCGCCCGACCCCGGCCTTCTCGGCGAGATCGTTGCGGATCGACAGCACCCGGCCGGCCGGCGGCCGGGGCTGCGGGATGCCCCAGATCCGACCGTTCAGCTGTGGCACCTTCCAACTGGGCGTGGGGAAGGCGGCCAGGCCCGGGTAGTCGGCGATCGCGTCGCCGGCGAGGAAGTCGGTCAGGTCGGTGAAGACCGTGTCCAGCATCTTCGGGAACTGGGCGACGGTCTGCATCATCACCATGTCGGGGACGGACCCGCTCGCGATGGTCACCGCATACTTGTCGGAGTAGTTCGACCAGCTGCCCCAGGTGAACTCGAACTCGTTGCCGATGGCGTCGGTCATCATCTTGTACCACTGGTTCTTGCCCAGGTCGACCGGCGGCGGGGAGCCCACGAGCAGCATCGACACCGGGTCACCGGTGGTGAGCGGGGTGATCCCGGTGGACACGGGCTCGGCCGGGTACTGCAGGTAGGCGGCGGGGATGCCGTTCTCACCGGCCGGGATGTCCGGGGTGACACCCTCGAACGGGATGTGGGTGGGCAGATTGCCCGAGCCGGCCTCCCCGCTGCCGCCGGTGCCACCACCACCGCCCCCGTCCGGGTTGCACCCGGCCAGGGCCGTGGCCCCCGCTGCCAGGGCCAGGCCACTTCCGATCAGTCCTCGTCGACTCAGCATGCTTGTCCTCTTCGTCACGAACTGCGACGCGGTGCCGCAGTCAGGATGGTTGCTCCTGCGGTGCCGTCAGCACGGTCCACAGCCCCTGCTGTGGCCGCTCGCCATGGATGACGGTGCCCGATCCCGTACGGGAAGAGGTTGCCCAACCTTGTCCGGGACACCATCGTCATGGGAAAAGCATCACGCTTTCCACGGCAGGGCCACACCGTAACACCATTGGTGCAACCGTGTACATAGCGCAACGGTGGGAAAGTCGGAGGTGGGCCGATCGGCCCGCCCAACGACTTCCCCACCGTGGACGAAGGGTCCCGGCCAGCCTGTCGAGCGGTGGCCCGGCAGGCTGGCCGAGTGGTGCTCAGCCCTTGACTGCGCCCGTCAGCATGCCCTTGACGAAGTGGCGCTGCAGGAACGGGTAGACGATCACGATCGGGACCAGGGAGACCACCAGGATCGCCATCTGCAGGCTGGGCTGCGGTGGCGGGATCTCGCCGGCGAGGTCGATCTCGTTCACGCCGAGCTGTGCGTTGTTGACCAGGTACTGCCGCAGGATCAGCTGGATCGGCCACTTCGCGGCGTCGTTGATGTACAGCAGTGCCGAGAAGAAGGTGTTCCAGAAGGCGACGGCGTAGAACAGGCCGATGGCGGCCATGATTGGCTTCGACAGCGGCAAGATGATGTTCCAGAAGATCCGGAACTCACTGGCCCCGTCGACGATCGCCGCCTCGGTCAGCTCCTGTGGCAGGTTCATGAAGAACTGCCGCATCACGATGCAGTTGAACGCGCTCACCGACACCGGCAGCACCAGCGACCAGAGTGAGTCGAGCAGGCCGAACTGCTTGATGGTCAGGTAGTTCGGGATCAGGCCGGCCGAGAACAGCATGGTCAACAGCACGCCCATCAAGATGGCGCGGTTGAACAGCATCGTGCGGCGCGACAGCGCGTAGGCGAGCATCGACGTGAAGGCCAGCGCGAGCGCCGTACCGCCGACGGTGATGGTCACCGAGACACCGAGGGCTCGGGTGACCTGGCCACCACCGAGGATGGCGCGGTACGACTCGAGGCTCGGGTTCTGCGGCCACAGCACCAGACCGCCGCCACGACCGATCTGCTCGGCGTCGGCGAGGCTGGTCGAGACCACCATGATGAACGGACCGATGACCAACATGCAGCAGATGCCGAGGAAGATCATCTTCAGCGCCTCCATCGCCGGGTGGGGCCGGAACCCCACGTACAGCGACTTCTTCGGCGGCTTCTTGTTGTCGTCGCGGATGCGCTCCTGGTCGGCCGAGTCCGCAACGGCGGCCGATTGGCTGTCCTGGACCTGGATGGGGTCGGTCACTTCTCGGCTCCTTGGTAGATGCCGGCTTCACCGAACATGTGGGCAAGTTTGTTGGCTCCGAGGATCAACAGCACCGCCAGTACGCCCTTGACCAGACCCACGGCAGCCGATGTGCCCCACTCACCTCCGACGATGCCGTTGTTGTAGACGTAGGTGTCGAGCACTTCCGACACTTCCAACCCGACCGCCGGTTGCTGCAGGATGATCTGCTCGAAGCCGACCGACAGGATGTCGCCGATCCGCAGGATGAGGATCAGGATCACGATGGGCCGGATGCCGGGCAGCGTGACGTGCCACAGCTGACGGGCGCGGCTCGCGCCGTCGACCGCTGCGGCCTCGTACAACTCCTGGTCGATGCCGGCGAGTGCGGCCAGGAACAGGATCGTGCCCCAGCCGGTGTTCTTCCACATGTCCTGCAGGATCAGCAGCGGCTTGAAGAAGTCGGGGTTGCCGATGATGTGCGGTTCGGGCCCACCGATGGCGGACATGAACTGTTCCAGTGGCCCGTTGAACCCGAGCACGTGCTGGAACAGCGCCACCACGACCACCCACGACAGGAAGTGCGGGAGGTAGAGGATCGACTGCACGACGCGCTTGAAGCCCTCCGACATCAGGCTGTTCATCAGCAGCGCCAGCGCGATCGGCGCCGGGAACGTGAACACCAGCTGCAGGAACGTGATGATGAGGGTGTTGCGCAGGGCGTTGACGAAGTCCGGATCACCTTCGGTGATGATCTCGAAGTTCTCCCAGCCGACCCAGTCGGACTCGAGGATGCCGATGAACGGCTGGTAGTCCTTCCACGCGATCACGTTGCCGAGCAGCGGCAGGTACTGGAAGCAGAGGAACACCAGCACGCCGGGGAGCGCGAACAGCAGCAGGGCCCAGTCGCGACGGAACCGCTGACCGAATGACTTCTTGTTGGGCGGGGGACTCTCCGTGGAGAGCTCCTCCACAGATTCCTGCCCCTGGACCAAGGAATTTGCCTTGGCCTCAATCGTCTCTGTCATCACGCCCTTTCTCCCGGCACAGCACAGGGTCGGGGGCTGCCGCCCCTTCGCGGAGTCAGCCTCACACCTGAGAGGTCAGCGGTCAAGTGCTGAGCGCAAACGATTGCAACTTGCGACCCGGATCCCCGGTGACGGGTCGTCGCCGAGCCCGGCAGCACGGATCAACCCTTCGATGGATGGGTGCCGTCCGGAACCGGCCCTAGCGTTTGGCAGGTGACCACTTCCTCGCGCAGCCTCAGACTACTCCGAACCCTCCTGATCGTTGCCCTGATGGCGATCTGGCTCGGTGTGGCGGCCGTCGGCGGCCGCGCCATCGGCCAGGTGTCCACGGTGACGACGAACAATGCGGACGTGCTGTTGCCGGCCGATGCGGAGTCGGTGACGGCCCGTGAGGAGCTGGCTGCCTTCGACGACACCGACACACTTCCGGCGCTGATCGTCATCCAGCATCCGGACGTCGTCGAGCAGGCACTCGGTCCGAACCAGCCTCCCGGCCCGCCCGGGACGGTCTACGCCGAGGGGCTGCTGAAGGGCGTGACGGTGGAGGGCCGACCGCTGTCCGAATTCCGCACCGAGGACCCTGCGATCGCGGTGGCGGCCACGGACGGGTCCGGGATCGTCATCGTGCTGTCGCTGTCGCGGACGGCCCTGGAGGCCAAGACCGCCGACGGCGGATCGTACGTGGGCCCCACGATCGAGGCGCTGCGAGAGCAGGCCGCCTCGTACACCGACCCGGGCGCGGAGACCCACGTCACTGGGCCGGCCGGGTTCATCGCCGACATCGGGATCGCCTTCAGCGGGCTCGACGGCCTGCTGCTGCTGGTCGCGCTGGCCACGGTGCTGGTCATCCTGCTGATCGTCTACCGCTCCATCGTGATGCCGGTGCTGGTGCTGCTGTCGGCGGTCTCCGGTCTGTCCCTGGCCGGATTCGTGGTCTACCACCTCGCCGACAGCGGCACGATCATCATCAACGGGCAGGCCCAGGGCATCCTGTTCATCCTCGTGGTCGGGGCCGCCACCGACTACGCCCTGTTGCTGGTGGCGAGGTACCGCGAGGAACTGACTCGTCATGCTTCGCCGTGGCAGGCGATGACCCGGGCCTGGCGCAGCTGTCTGGGCACCATCGCCGCCTCGGCCGGGACCGTGGCCCTGGGCCTGCTCTGCCTGTTGGCCGCCAACCTGAACTCGAGCCGCTACCTGGGCCCGGTCGGAGCCATCGCGATCGGGTCGGCCGTGCTGGCGTCACTGACCTTCCTGCCGGCCCTGTTGTTGCTCGGCCGGTGGGTGTTCTGGCCGCGGATCCCTCGTCCGGCCACCGGGGCGGACGAACCGTCCGGTACCGGGGGTGCCGACGCTGCGCCGGCGGCCGCCGTACGCCGTGGCTTCTGGCAGCGCCTCGCCGACCTGATCGGTCGTCATCCGCGCCGCGTCTGGATCGGTGCCGCGGTACTGCTGGTGGCCGGGGCCGCCAACCTCGGCCAGCTCCAGGCCACCGGCACGACGCAGTCCGAGATCTTCCTCAACCCCACCGACGCGGCCGTCGGCGAGCAGATCCTGGAGCAGTCGTACGACATCGGGCAGGCCACCCCGATCCGGATCATCGCCCCCGCCGAGGTTGCCGACGAGGTCGCCGAACGCGCCACCGCCGTGACCGGGATCGAGGGCGTCCGGGTCGGTGAGACGGTGATCGACGGACGGGTCGTGGTGGATGCGATCCCGACCGACCCCGAGGACGCGACCGACGAGGTCGAGCAGATCCGCGCCGCGGTCCACCCGCTGGCCCCCGGCGAGGTGCTGGTCGGCGGCCAGGAGGCGGAGCGGCTCGACACGCGGCTGACCGCCGAGCGCGACCTGATCGTCGTGATCCCGCTGGTGCTGTTGGTGATCATGGTGCTGCTCACGTTGCTGCTGCGTTCGATCGTCGCTGCCTTGATGCTCACCGTCGCCAACGTGTTGTCCTTCGCAGCGACGATGGGGGTCTCCGCCCTGGTCTTCAACCACCTGTTCGACTTCCCCGGGGCCGACCCGACGGTGCCGCTGCTCGGCTTCGTGTTCCTGGTCGCGCTCGGCGTCGACTACTCGATCTTCCTGATGGCGCGAGCCCGGGAGGAGGTCGTCGCCCTCGACCAGGAAGCGCGCAGGAACGCGGCGGACGGGACGACCGGCGAGGGTCAGCCGGCGGAACCGGTGTCGAAGCGCGGGGTGCAGCGGGCCCTGGTCACGACCGGCGGGGTGATCACCAGTGCCGGCATCGTGTTGGCGGCGACGTTCGCGGCCCTCGGGGTGATCCCCCTGCTGTTCCTGGTGCAGTTGGCCTTCATCGTCGCCTTCGGCGTCCTGCTCGACACCTTCGTGGTGCGGAGCCTGCTCGTCCCAGGGCTGGCGATCGACCTCGGTCGTCGGACCTGGTGGCCGCGGCGGATCACGTCCTGATCATCCGCCCGGCGAGCCGTCACGAGGCCCGCAGCACGCCGGATCCAGCCAGGTGGCCGTAAGAATGGGCGCCACAGCGACACAGCTGGACGCATGTGTCGCGTGTGTCGCTGTGGCGCCCATTCTTACGAGCCGGCCCCTCGACAAGCTCGGGGGACGTGGCCGAGAACGAATCAGTAGAAGACGTCGCCGCGCTTGCGACGGGCCCGCAGCTCGGTGACCGCTTCGTTGAGGATGGCGGCGGCCTCCGACTCGGAGCGCCGCTCCTTCACGTACGCCAGGTGTGTCTTGTACGGCAGGATCTTCGGCGGCGGGGGCGGGTTCTCCTGGTCGGTGCTGGCCGGGAGCCCGCACCGTGGGCAGTCCCACTCCTCCGGGATGGCGGCATCCACCGCGAAGGCCGGCCTGGTCTCGTGTCCGTTGGAGCAGAAGAAGCTCACCACCAGGCGGGGGGCGGCCTCACCACGTTCGGCCTCGCCCATCGGCCCGGCACCAACTCTGCTGCCGCGGATCGCGTTGCCACCATTGCTCATCTGTTGAGGCTCCCAACTGGTCGACTGTCGTGCTGTGGCGTGATGTCGGGGGTGACCCGGGCGAACACGCGGAGTGACACTGTGACTCACATCTCCAGCATGTACAAGAGGGAGAGCGCGAGGATGGACGCCAACCAGACGACACCGACGATGACGGTCATCTTGTCCAGGTTGCGTTCGGCGACCGATGAACCGCCCATGGACGACGACATGCCACCACCGAACAGGTCGGACATGCCACCACCTCGCCCCTTGTGCAGGAGCACCATCAGCCCCAGCACCACGCTGGTCAGCACCAACAGGATGCTGAACGCGAGGACGGGCACGCTCATCATGACAATCACGGCGGCCAGCCTACCTCAGCGGTCGTGGGATTTCTGAGTCACAGGGCGGGCAGTTCGGCGAACCGCGCGATCGCGGCGAAGTCGTCGACCACCAAGCTGGCCCCACCGACCAGTGCTCCGTCGACGTCGGCCTGGGCCATGATCTGCGCCACGTTGCCCGGCTTCACCGAGCCGCCGTAGAGCACGCGGACCACGTCGGCGGTGCTGCCACCGTCGGCGTCGTGGGTCTCGGCGATCCGGGCACGGATGGCGCCGCACACCTCCTGCGCGTCCTCGGGCGTGGCGACCTCGCCGGTGCCGATGGCCCACACCGGTTCGTACGCGATCACGCACTCGGCGACCTGCTCGGCGGTGAGCCCGGCCAGGGCCCCGTCGAGCTGGGTGAGCGTGTGCTGGATCTGGTTGCCGGCCTGCCGGACCTCGAGGTCCTCACCCACACAGATGATCGGGCTCATTCCGGCGCCGAGCACCCGGCCCACCTTCGCCGACACCAGCGCATCGTCCTCGGCGTGGTACTGGCGTCGCTCGGAATGGCCGACCAGCACGTACCGGCACTCGAGCTTGGCCAGCATCGCCGCCGACACCTCGCCGGTGTAGGCGCCGGACTCGTGGGCCGACACGTCCTGCGCACCCCAGCCCAACGGCAGCCGGTCGCTGGTGATCAACGACTGCACCCCGCGCAGGTCGGTGAACGGCGGGATCACCACGACCTCACAGCTCTGTGGGTCGTACTTCTTGTCCTGCAGCGTCCACGCCAACTTCTGGACGAACCCCACCGCTTCCATGTGGTTGAGGTTCATCTTCCAGTTGCCGGCCATCAGGGGGGTACGGCTGGTGCTCACGTCGCTCCTCGTCTTGGGTACTGCAGGCTCGTCGGGTCGGGTCGGGTCGGGTCGGGTCGGGTCGGGTCAGTCGGCCAGTACGGCCAGGCCCGGGAGTTCCTTGCCCTCAAGGTATTCCAGGCTGGCGCCACCGCCGGTGGAGATGTGGCCGAAGTCGTCGTCGGCGAAGCCCATGTCGCGCACCGCGGCCGCGGAGTCACCGCCACCGACGACCGACAGTCCGGTGACCTCGGTGAGCGCTTGGGCGACCGTGCGGGTACCGGCCGCGAAGGCGGGCATCTCGGCGACCCCCATCGGGCCGTTCCAGAACACGGTGCCGGCATCGCGGATCTCGGCGGCGAAGGCGGCTGCCGAGTCGGGGCCGATGTCGAGGCCCAGCTGGTCGGCCGGCATGGCGTCGGCGGCGACCGTGGTGGGCGGCGCGTCGGCGGCGAACTCGGGGGCGACCACGATGTCGGTCGGCAGGCTGATCTTGGCCGCGATCGCGGGATCGTCGAGCAACGCCTTGATGGTGTCGACCTGATCGTCCTCCACCAGGCTGGTGCCGATCTCGTGGCCCTGCGCCTTCAGGAAGGTGAAGACCATGCCGCCGCCGATCAGCAGCCTGTCGGCCTTGGCGACCAGGTTGTCGATCACCTTGAGCTTGTCGGACACCTTCGCACCGCCGAGCACGACGACGTACGGCCGCTTCGGCTGTTCGGTGAGCTGCTGCAGCACGCCGACCTCGGCCTCGACCAGCAGGCCGGCCGCGTTGGGCAGCCGGGAGGCGAGGTCGTACACCGAAGCCTGCTTGCGGTGCACCACGCCGAACCCGTCGGAAACGAAGACGTCACCCAGCGAGGCGTACTTGTCGGCCAGCGCTCCGCGCTCGGCGTCGTCCTTGGACTCCTCCCCCGGCTCGAAGCGGACGTTCTCCAGCATCGCGACGTCGCCATCGGCCAACGCCCCGACGGTGCTGGCCGCACCCTCCCCCACCGTGTCGTTGGCGAGCGGCACCGGGATGCCGAGCAGTTCGGAGAGTCGCCGAGCCGCCGGGCGCAGTGAGAACTCGGGCTTGATCTGGCCCTTCGGACGCCCGAGGTGGGCCAGCACGATCACCCGCGCGCCGGCCTCGCGCAGGGCGGTGAGTGTCGGCACCGAGGCCCGGATCCGGCCGTCGTCGGTGATCGTCTCGCCGTCGAGCGGTACGTTCAGGTCACAGCGGATCAGTACCCGCTTGCCCTGCAGTTCGCCCAGGTCCTTGATCGACTTCATCCCGACTTCCCTCCGGCTGTGACTGGTGTTGTGTCCCGGGGTGGCTGCCCCAGTCCCTGCCACACAGGTGTGGCCACCGCGTCGTCCGCGATGGCCACCCCCGTGTGTCGTACGGATCAGAGCTGCGCGCCGACCTTGTTGACCAGCGCGACCAACGTGTTGGAGTAGCCCCACTCGTTGTCGTACCAGCCGACGACCTTGACCTGGTTGCCGGTGACCTTGGTCAGGCCGGAGTCGAAGATGCACGACGCCGGGTCGGTGACGATGTCGGAGGAGACGATCTCGTCCTCGGTGTACTTGAGGAAGCCGGCCAGCGGACCGCTCTCCGCCGCCTTGCGGACGATCTCGTTGACCTCCTCGACGGTGGTCTCACGGGCGGCCTCGAAGGTGAGGTCGGTGGCCGAACCGGTGGGCACCGGGACGCGCAGTGCGTACCCGTCGAGCTTGCCCTTGAGCTCCGGCAGCACCAGCGCGACGGCCTTCGCGGCGCCGGTGGTGGTGGGCACGATGTTGAGGGCGGCGGCGCGGGCGCGACGCAGGTCCTTGTGCGGGCCGTCCTGCAGGTTCTGGTCGGCGGTGTAGGCGTGGATGGTGGTCATCAGGCCCTTGACGATGCCCCCTTCACCATTCGCACCCAGCCCGTCGTTGAGCGCCTTCGCCATCGGCGCCAGGCAGTTCGTGGTGCACGACGCGTTCGAGATGACGTGGTGGTTGGCCGGGTCGTACAGGTCGTCGTTGACGCCCATCACGACCGTGATGTCCTCGTTCTTCGCCGGGGCGGAGATGATGACCTTCTTCGCACCCGCGGTGAGGTGGGCCTTGGCGGCCGAGGCCTCGGTGAAGCGGCCGGTCGACTCCACGACGATGTCGACGCCGAGCTCACCCCACGGGATGTTGGCCGGGTCCTTCTCCTCGTAGATCTTGATCGTCTTGCCGTCGACGGTGATGGTCTCGGCGTCGGCGGTCACCTCACCGGGGAAGCGGCCGAGGATCGAGTCGTACTTGAGGAGCTGGGCGATGGTCTCGTTCGGCATGAGGTCGTTGGCCGCAACCACCTCGATGTCCGCGCCGGCTGCCACCAGGGCCCGGTAGAAGTTTCGTCCGATGCGGCCGAAGCCGTTGATGCCAACCTTGAGAGTCATCTTGAGATCAATCCCTTTCGCCTGATGGTCCCGTCATGCCCACAGTACTCACCTTGCGGCGGCCGCGTTACTACCGGCCGAGCAGGTGGTCCGGCACCCGTACCAGACCCCACGGTGGTCACACGCGGTACGTCATCGGGCCGTCACCCGATGATCATCGACTCGTCACCCGAGGCCTGGCGAGGCCCCGATCCGCGGCACCTCAGGCGTCGTCGTCGAGCAGTTCGGCACTCAACCCGGACTCGGTGTCGGGGATGCCGAGTTCGACTGCCCGCTTGTCGGCGGTGGCGAGCAGCCGCCGGATCCGGCCGGCCACCGCATCCTTGGTGAGCGGCGGATCGTGCAGCTGGCCGAGCTCCTCCAAGGAGGCCTGCTTGTGCTCGATGCGAAGCTTGCCGGCCTTCTCGAGGTGCTCGGGCACCTCGTCGCCGAGGATCTCCAGGGCACGTTCGACCCGGGCACCGGCCGCCACCGCGGCGCGGGCCGACCGGCGGAGGTTGGCGTCGTCGAAGTTGGCGAGCCGGTTGGCCGAGGCCCGCACCTCACGCCGCATCCGGCGCTCCTCCCAGGCCAGCACGGTCTCGTGGGCGCCGAGTCTGGTGAGCATCGCCGCGATCGCGTCGCCGTCGCGGATCACCACCCGATCGACGTTGCGCACCTCGCGGGCCTTGGACGAGATCTGCAGCCGGCGGGCCGCGCCGACCAGCGCCAGCGCGGCCTCCGGGCCGGGGCAGGTGACCTCGAGGGCCATCGAGCGGCCGGGTTCGGTGAGCGAGCCGTGCGCCAGGAAGGCGCCACGCCAGGCCGCCTCGGAGTCACACACCCCACCGGACACGATCTGCGGCGGCAAGCCGCGGGCAGGTCGGCCCTTGGAGTCGACCAGGCCGGTCTGCCGGGCCAGCGCGTCGCCGTCCTTCAGCACCCGCAGCACGTACCGGGTGCCGCGCCGCAGTCCGGAACTGGTGACGGTGAGCAGGTCGGAGTCGAAGCCGAACAGGTCGGTGATGTGGGTACGCAGGCGACGGGCCGCTGCCCCGGTGTCGAGCTCGGCCTCGATGATGATCTTGCCGCCGACCAGGTGGAGACCACCCGAGAACCTCAACATGGCGGCAACTTCGGCACGACGACAGCACGGTTTGGTCACCGCAGTGGTCGCCAGTTCCGCCTTCACCTGCGCCGTCATCGCCATTGCTGCATCCTGCCATGAGTCGCGGAATCGTGCCTCACCACAGCCGGGCGGGAACGCGTCACAGCGGTGAGGTGCCGGGTGACTCGGCCAGGATCTCGGCGTACGCCGACGCCAACAACAACGGGTTGTGACGAGCCGTGCCGTCCCGCATGATCAGGTCGTTCACGACCAGTTCGGCACCCAACGAGGCCGCGTACGACTCCAGCGCCTTGTCCCCTGCCGCATAACGGGAGTCGGTGAGCACCCGGTCGAACCGCATCCGTGGTTCGTGCTCGGCCACCAGCTCGATGTGACGGGCCGCGGTGAAGTCGGGCGTCTCGTCCTCGCTGGCGGTGATGTTGAGGGTGAGGATGCGGCGGGCCTTGGTCCGGGTCAGCGCCTCGGCCAACTCGGGCACCATCAGGTGTGGCAGCACCGAGGTGAACCACGACCCGGGGCCGAGGATCACCCAGTCGGCGTCGAGGACGGCGGTGACCGCCTCCGGGCAGGCCCGCGGCCTGTCGGGCAGCAACCGGATCGACTGAATCCAACCGGGAGTGCTGGCCACCGCGACCTGCCCCCTGACGGCCACCAGGTCCTCCGGCCTGGTCAGGTCGTGCCCCACCACCTCGGCCTCGATCTCCAACGGCTGGTCGGCCATCGGCAGCACGCGACCGCGGGAGCCGATCAGGTCGGTGATCATGTCGAGCCCCGCGACCGGGTCCTGCACCAGCTGCCACAGCCCGGCGATCATCAGGTTGCCGATCGGGTGGCCGTCGAGGGCACCCGGGCTCTCGAACCGGTACTGCAGCACCTCGGCCCAGCGGCGGCCGGCGGCGTCGTCGCCGCACAGGGCGGCCAGCGCCATCCGCAGGTCTCCCGGCGGCAGGCACGCCAGCTCCTCACGGAGCCGGCCGGACGAGCCGCCGTCGTCGGCCACCGTCACCACCGCGGTCAACCGGTCGGTGACCCGGCGCAGTGCGGTCAGGTTGGCCGCCATGCCGTGGCCGCCGCCCAGCACGACCACCGAGGGCAACGACGAGCCGAACCCGCCGGGGATCTCGTACCGCATCATCGTGTCCTCACCCCGCTCACTGTCGCGCCACGTCCCGGTGCATCACGTTGGACGCGACCCCGGCCGCGGTCATCCGGGCCGCGAACGCCTCCGCCATCGCGACGCTGCGGTGTCGACCGCCGGTGCAGCCGATGGCGACGGTGGCGAACCGCTTTCCCTCGCGCAGGTAGCCCTCCTTCATCAGGTCGATCAGTCCCTCGACCTGGCTGAGGAACTCCTCGGCCCCCGGCTGCGACAACACGTACTCGGCCACCGGCTTGTCCCGGCCCGAGTGGGGTTGGAGTTCGGGCACCCAGTGCGGGTTGGGCAGGAACCGGACGTCGAAGGTGAGGTCGGCGTCGACCGGGATGCCGTGCTTGAAGCCGAACGAGAGCACGGTCAGCCGGAGCTGGTCCAACGCCTCGCCCTCGAAGGCGTGGGCCACCCGTTCGCGCAGCTGGTTGACGTTCAGCGAGGTGGTGTCGATCACCAGGTCGGCCGCGGCCCGGACCGAGGCGAGCATCCGCCGTTCCGCCACGATCCCGTCGAGCAGTCGCCCGTCCCCCTGCAGCGGATGGGGTCGCCGGACCGACTCCTGCCGGCGGACGATGATCTCGTCGCTGGCCTCCACGAACAGGATCTCGTGGTCGCGGCGGTCGGCGCTCAGCTCGGCGAACATCGTGGGCAGCTGCCGGAAGAAGCGCTGGCTGCGGCAGTCCACCACCACCGCCAGCTTGCTCATGTTGGCCCGGGACACCAACGTGCACAGGGTCGGCACCAGCCGGGGCGGCAGGTTGTCGACCACGTACCAGCCGAGGTCCTCCAAGGTGTTGGCGGCGGTGCTGCGCCCGGCGCCGGTCATCCCGGTGACGACGGCCACGCGCAGCCCGGGCGTCGACGACCGGCTGGGGGTCTCACCCGCGGTGGGGTCCGGTTCAGGGCTCACCCCGCCATTATGTCCGCCGCATGCCTCCGCTGTTCAGCGGGCACGAGCCGGCCAGCAGGATCAGCCGGGCGGCGGCCGTGCTAGTAGGTTCAGCGGCACGGGTCCCGAAGCAGGAGGTGCGGATGGCGCAGCAGATCATGGGTGACACCACCGGTCCTCGGTGTGCGGCACGCTGGCCCTGCTCACGGGCACCGGCGTCACCGTGCCGGGGCTGGTCGCCCTCGACTGGTCGAACTTCACGATCAACGACCTGGGCCCGCTGTTCGTGCCGTTCTACCTGGTGATGTGGCTGGCCTACAGCGTCGTGTACCTGGCCTGGACCCACGCCGTCTACACCCGCCGGTCGCCGCGCGGGCTGGTCAGGCTGGCACGGCAGGAACTGTCCGAACGGAACTCCCGGTGGGCCCGCTTCACCGGCAGCAGTGGCGCCACCGCGTCCACCCTGTCGGGTGCCACGATCGCGATCGTGTTGACACTGGCGATCGCCCAGAGCCCGGTGTACCGGACCGAGATCGCGTACGTGGTGGGCGGGCTGCTCGCGGTCGGCGGCTCCTGGCTCTTGATGGTCTTCGCGTTCGCGCTGGAGTACCTGCACCTGGACGTCGTCCCGCAACCGGACGGCACCCGGCACCTCGTCCACGCGGCCGAGGGACCGCCCGAGTTCGGTGACTATCTGACGTTCACGGTGCTGCTGTCGGTGATGGCGGCGACCACGTCGGCCGAGATCAGGAGCCGGCGGGCCTGGCGGACCGTACGCCTGAACGTCCTGTTCGCCTTCGTGTTCAACTCCGTGATCGTCGCGATGATGGTGTCGCTCCTGTTCGGCGGACTGACCAGCTGAACCCGGCGACTCGCCGGCGGCACCGTCAGCTCGTGCCCCGTACGCGGTCGGGCGCTGGCCCCGGCTCGGTCGCGGGCGACGGTTCGCCGGTGATGACCTCACCAGTGGTGGCGTTGTAGGCGGGCTCGACCTCGTCGGCGGCCAGCGCGACCAGCACCGCCGTGGCCGTCCGTTCGCCGAAGCCGGGCAGGGCGGCGATGTCGTCCAGGCTGGCGGCGCGGAGCTTGCGCAGCGAGCCGAACTCCTTGAGCAGCGTCTTGCGGCGGACCTCGCCGAGCCCCGGGACGTCGTCCAGCACCGACTCGACCATCGACTTGCTGCGGCGGCCCCGATGGTGGGTGATCGCGAACCGGTGGGCCTCGTCACGGATCCGCTGCAGCAGGTAGAGGCCCTCACTCGTGCGAGGCAGGATCACCGGGTCCTCGTTGTCGGGGAGCCACACCTCCTCCAGTCGCTTTGCCAGGCCACTCAGCGCGATCTCGTCCGCGAGGCCGAGCTCGGTCAGCGCCCGGTGGGCGGCCGCCACCTGCGGTGCGCCGCCGTCGACGACCACCAGCGCCGGGGCGTACGCGAACCTGCGTGGTGCGCCGGTGGTCGGGTCGATCAGCAGTGGCCCCTCGGACCCGTCCTGGTCGCCCCCGCCCTGGTCGACCCCGTCCCCATCGACCCCGTCCCCATCGACCCGTGCCGCCTCCAGTTCGTCCGCCGCGCGTTCGGCCTCCTTGGTCTCGGCGCGGTCGGACAGCAGCCGCCGGAAACGGCGGGTGATCACCTCGTGCATGGCCGCGACGTCGTTCTGCCCGACCGTCTCCCCCGACAACCCGCGGATCACGAACCGGCGGTACTCGCCCTTGCGGGGCAGGCCGTCCTCGAAGACCACCATGGAGGCGACGATCTCGGTGCCCTGCAGGTTGGAGATGTCGAAACATTCGATGCGCAGCGGCGCGGTCGGCAGGTCGAGGGCCTGCTGGATCTCCTCCAGAGCACGGTTGCGGGTCGACAGGTCGCCGGCACGTTTGGTCTTGTGCCGGACGAGCGCCTCCTTGGCGTTGCGACCGACGGTCTCGAGCAGACGGGCCTTGTCACCGCGTTGTGGCACGCGGATCTCGACGCTCGCGCCACGACGTTCACCGAGCATCGCGGCCAGGGCCGGGGTGGAATCCCCGACGGCGGGGACCAGCACCTCCCGGGGCAGCCGGGCGTCCTCGGCGTCGGCTGTGGTGCCGTACAACTGGAGCAGGAAGTTCTCCACCAGTTCGGCGGTGCCGCTGTCGTCGGTCCGGTCGGCGACCCAGCCGCGCTCCCCGCGGACCCGGCCGCCGCGGACGTGGAAGATCTGCACCGCGACCTCCAGCGGATCCTCGGCGATGGCGACCACGTCGGCGTCGGTGCCGGTGCCCAGCACGACCGCGTTCGACTCCAGGGCGCGGCGGACGGCGGTGAGGTCGTCCCGCTTGCGCGCCGCCCGTTCGTAGTCCTGCTCGGCACTCGCCTCTTGCATCTCGCGCTCCAGCCGGTTGACCAGCGGATCGGAGCGGCCGGCCATGAAGGCGGCGAAGTCCTCCGCAATGGCCCGGTGCTCTTCGGCACTGACCCGGCCGACGCACGGGGCGCTGCACTTGTCGATGTAGCCGAGCAGGCAGGGCCGGCCGCTGGCCGCGGCGTTGTTGAACACGCCGCGGGTGCAAGACCGCATCGGGAACACCCGGAGCAGCAGGTCGACCGTCTCCCGGATCGCCCAGGCGTGGGAGTACGGCCCGAAGTAGCGGGTCCCCTTCCGCCGGGGGCCGCGGCCCACGTACACCCGTGGGAACTCCTCGGCCAACGAGATGGCGAGCCACGGGTAAGACTTGTCGTCGCGGTACTTCACGTTGAACCGCGGGTCGTACTCCTTGATCCACGAGTACTCGAGCTGCAACGCCTCGACCTCGGTGCGGACCACGGTCCACTGCACCCGGGCCGCCGTCAGCACCATCGTCTGGGTCCGGTTGTGCAGTGATGCCGGATCGGCGAAGTAGCTGTTGAGCCGGGACCGGAGGTTCTTGGCCTTGCCGACATAGATGACCCGGCCGTGCTCGTCGCTGAACCGGTACACCCCGGGTTGGGTCGGGATGGAGCCCGGCGCGGGGCGATAGGTGGACGGGTCGGCCATACCGACAACCCTATGTCTGCGCACCGACACTTCCGGTCGCCCGCGGTGCCACCTCGGCCTCGGACGTTGCCCCCAGCAATCTAGATTGCTAGCATTCTAGCTATGTCCACGAAGCCTCCACCCAAGGCGCAGTTCAACGTCTACCTGCCACCGGACCTGATCCGCGCGTTCAAGCACCGGGCCATCGACGAGGGCCGCAGTCTCTCCGCCGTCGCGGAGACCGCACTGCGCCTCTACCTGTCCACACCCCTCACCAACGACACCGTGACGAAGGAGTCGACATGACCTCCGCTCCGCTGTTCCACCTGTGCCCCTACCGGTTCACCGACGATCCTCCGGGCATGATCGCCCTCCTCCGGGCCGTCGGACTGCGGACCGTCGTGAGCGGCCCGGCCGACCGGTTCGCCGTCCTGGCGGGCCGACACGGCCGGATCGGTGTCCACGACACCGCGACGGCCGGACCGGACAACCGAGTTGTGTCGACCTCGCTGGGCTTCGAGACCCCCGACGCCGAGCGAGCCGCCGATCACCTCCGGTCGCGCGGGCTACAGGTCGACCTGATCGACGAGGCGTACGGCCGTCGCCTCGAGGTGAGGGACACGTCCGGCCGGACCACCTGGATCAACGAGGAGATGCACGACCTGTACGGCTACCGCCCCGGCCCAGCAGCCGACACGACGGTCGCCACGGCTGTCGACGTGGTCGCCGTCTGGTTCACCGACGACCCCGCTGGCATCACTGATTGCTTGGGGCACTTCGGGTTCTCCCCTGCCCCGAACGGACCCGAGGATGCCTCGACGACCTGGCGGGAGCTCCGATCGGCCGGCGGCGTGGTGGGCCTGCACCGCCGCACCCACCAGCCGGTCGACGGTGCCGAGCTCGGCTTCAGCAGCGAGGAGTCCCTGCCCACCGTGGTGGAGCGGCTGCAGGATGCCGGTTTCGACGACGCGGCGCTCGTGGCCGAGGGTTCGTACGTGGTGGTGACCGACCCGGACGGACGACGGATCGAGATCCACCCGGCGTGACGGCCCACCTCGCCCGACGGCGGGGCGGCGCACCTCACGGCACCTCAGGAGGACGAGTCGATGGCTTCCCTCTCCCCGGCATAGCGGTTCTCGATCTTGGAGAACCCCCATGAGGCGAGGATGCCGACGACGAGCAGCGCGGCGCAGAACGCCAGGAACAGGCCGAGTGGCAGGCCACTCTTGGCGATCGCATCGGGGACGAGGACGACGGTGGGGAAGATGGCCAACGACGAGCCGGCCACCATGCCGAGAATGAAGTGGTACATCCCGGCGTAGTGCTTGCCGAAGGCCCAGTTGGCGGCCTTGGCCAGCAGGACCACGCACAGGATCAGGCCGACGAACAGGGGGATGAACACCGTGGGCTCGAAGTCCTTGATCCCCTCGGCCATCTTGTCGTACAGCCCGAAGTAGATCAGGAAGTTCGACGGGCTCATACCCGGCACGATCACACCAAGGCCGATGAGCGCCCCCGAGCCGAGCCACACCGGGATCGACGGTGGCACGTCGAGATCCATCCGGCCGCCCAACAGCATCACGGTGAAGATGAATGCCGCCGACAGCGCGAGGATGACCCAGTGCCGACCGGCGCGGCCCTGCTTCCCCGCCTGGCGCCACAGGCTCGGGAAGGTGCCGATCACGAAACCGATGAACAGGCACACGAAGGCTGCCTCGTAGCGCCCGAAGGCTGCCGCCACCACGATGGAGAACAGGACCAGGCCGACGAGCCCGCCGATGCCCACGGGCAGGAAGTAGCGGAACTGCTTGAGGAAGTGCTTGAAGGGGTTGGCCAAGAACTTGATGAGCGGGTCGTAGATCTTGAAGATCACGGCAAGCACACCGCCGGACAGTCCGGGCAAGATGAAGCCGATGCCCACCGCAACGCCCTTCAGCAGGCGGAGCAGCCAGGCACCGATGCTCTCGGGTGCAGCCAGGTGCTCCGGGACATCTGGTCGGACAGGATCGTCTTGTGTGGCCATCGTGCCTTCTGGTGGGGTTCGGGAATCGCCGACAGCATACCCACGCGCCGAGCGCGAGACGGATCTCCGAGTCGTCAGTCAATCATCGGGGAGCACCGGCCACCCATCGCGCGGCCCGGCCGGTGGCGATCAGCCAGCGGTCGACCTGGTCGCTGGTGACGTCGGCGCCGCCACGCAACGACAGTCGTTCCAGCTCCGTGGTGGGGAGTCGGCGTCCGACGCCCTCGCGCCAGGTGAGGCCCAGCGGGTCGGCACCGTCAACGGCACGCTCGCCGGCGGTGTTGATCACCAGGACGCGTCGAAGTCCCTCGGCATCGGTTCGCTGCTCGGCCTCCGGACCGGTCCTCGGGTCGCCGCTGTCATGGCTCCCCCACACCGGGACCAGCACCCGGTCGAGCCAGCCGCTGAGGATGGCCGGTGGCTTGCCCCACCAGTCGGGGTGCACGACGACCAGTGCGCGCGAACGCTCCAGTTCCCAACGGTGGCGGGAAACCATCGGGTCGATCCCGCCGTCACGCGGCACCCCACGGTCGTCATCGGTCAGCAGGGCGCTGTCAAGGTTGGCCTGCCACGCCTCCTCCGGGAGCAGAACCGGGTCGAAGCCCTCGGCGTACAGATCGTGCAGGGTCGCCTCCGCACCCGTCTCCTTGATCGACTCGACAGCCCGCCGGGCCAGTCGATGACACAACGACCCGGTGCGGGGATGGGCCAACACCACCATGACGGGCGAGCAGTCGCCGGGGCTCAACATGGCTCGCAGCGTACTGGGGTCGTCGCCGCGCAGTCTCGCCGGACGCTTGTACGCTGTGGGTGGCTCGGGACGAAATCCCCACACACCTGGAGGACTGATGTCGCCCTACACCCGCCGGAACCTGTTGATCACCTCGGGCCTGGCCGCCACCGCGGTCGGGTTGGGCGCCTGCCAGTCCGGCGGTCAGTCCCCGTCGGAGCCGGCCGGACCGGCCTCGGTCGCCGTCTCCGAGGTCCCGGTCGGAGGCGGTCTGATCCTGCCCGACGCCAACTACGTCGTCACCCAGCCGACCGCCGGTGAGTTCAAGGCGTTCACCAAGACCTGCACGCACCAGCAATGCCCGGTGTCGCGGATCGACGGTGCCGAGATCGTGTGCGACTGCCACGGCAGCCGGTTCTCGATCACCGACGGATCGGTGGCCCAGGGCCCGGCCAACGAACCCTTGGCCTCGTTCCCGGCCGAGGTCTCCGGGGAGACCGTCAACATCGGCTGACGGCGGGACCGACCCTCAGCCCAGCTGGCTCGCTGCCGACTTCTTCGCGGTGGTCGACGTCTTCGACGTCGTGGCCTTCTTCGATGCCGCAGCCTTCCTCGACGTCGTGGACTTCCTCGAGGTCGTGGACTTCTTCGCCGCTGCAGCCTTCCTGGGCGTCGCGGACGTGCCGGCCCTGGTGGCTGCGCCCGTCGCCGACTTCTTGGCCGAAGCAGACTTCTTCCCCGGTGCGGCCTTCTTCGCCGGGGCGGCCTTCTTTGCAGGCGCTGACTTCTTCGCCGCAGCGGACTTCTTCGCCGGAGTCGACTTGTTCCCGGCCGGCACCGCTCCGCCGACATCGGTGAACAGGTCATCGGCCTCAGCCGGCACCTCCTGGCCCTGCAGCAGCGGCGCCAGATAGGTGCCGGTGTGCGAACCGGGAGTGGTGGCGATCTGCTCCGGGGTGCCCTCGGCGATCACCTGGCCACCGCGGCGGCCGCCCTCGGGGCCCATGTCGATCACCCAGTCGGCGGTCTTGATCACGTCGAGGTTGTGTTCGATCACCACGACGGTGTTGCCGACCTCGACCAGTCGGCCGAGCACGCCGAGCAGCTTGCGGATGTCCTCGAAGTGAAGGCCGGTGGTCGGCTCGTCCAGCACGTACAGGGTGCGCCCGCTGGAACGCTTCTGCAGTTCACTGGCCAGCTTGACCCGCTGCGCCTCACCACCGGACAGCGTCGGCGCGCTCTGTCCGAGCCGGACGTAGCCCAGGCCGACGTCGACCAGGGTGCGCATGTGGCGGGCGATGCCGGGGATCGCGGCGAAGAAGTCCACCGCCTCCTCGATCGGCATGTCGAGCACCTCGGAGATGGTGCGGCCCTTGTAGTGGACCTCCAACGTCTCCCGGTTGTAGCGCGCCCCACCGCACACCTCGCACGGGACGTACACGTCGGGCAGGAAGTTCATCTCGATCTTGATCGTGCCGTCACCCGAGCAGTGCTCACAGCGGCCGCCCTTGACGTTGAACGAGAACCGGCCCGGCTGGTAGCCGCGGACCTTCGCCTCCGGGGTTTCGGCGAACAGCCGACGGATCGCGTCGAACACCCCGGTGTAGGTGGCCGGGTTGGACCGTGGCGTCCGACCGATCGGCGACTGGTCGACGTGGATCACCTTGTCGATGTGCTCGGCTCCCGAGATCGACCGGTGCCGGCCCGGCACCTGCTTCGCCTTGTAGAGCCGCTTCGCCAGCGACGTGTACAGGATGCTGTTGACCAGGGTCGACTTGCCCGACCCCGACACCCCGGTCACCGCGGTCATCGTGCCGAGCGGGAAGCGTACGGTCACGTCGTCGAGGTTGTTCTCGATCGCGTCGTGCACGGTGACTGCGGTGCCATGACCGCGTCGACGTACGGGAGGCAACGGCACCTGCTTGGTGCCGTTCAGGTACTGCCCGGTCAGCGACTCGGGGTTGGCCAGCAACTCCTCGACCGGACCCGACACCACGACGTTGCCACCGTGCTCACCGGCGCCGGGGCCGATGTCGACCACCCAGTCGGCGGTGTTGATGGTGTCCTCGTCGTGCTCGACGACGATCAGGGTGTTGCCGAGGTCGCGCAGCCGCACCAAGGTCTCGATGAGTCGTCGGTTGTCGCGCTGGTGCAGGCCGATGCTCGGCTCGTCGAGCACGTACAGCACACCCACCAGGCCGGAACCGATCTGGGTCGCCAGTCGGATCCGCTGGGCCTCGCCACCGGACAGGCTGCCGGCCGGCCGGGACAGCGACAGGTAGTCGAGGCCGACGTCGAGCAGGAACCGCAGTCGCTCCTGAATCTCCTTCAGCACCCGCTCGGCGATCTGTGCCTCCCGCCGGGTCAGCTCCAGGCCGTCGAGGAAGGTCGAGGTCTCGTCGATCGACATCGAGGAGATCTCGGCGATGTTGCGCCCACCGACCGTGACGGCCAGCGAGCTCGGCTTCAGCCGGGCCCCGTGACAGGCGGTGCACGGCACCTCGCGCATGTAGCCGGCGAACCGTTCGCGGGACGCATCGGACTCGGCCTCGGCGTGGCGACGCTCGATGTAGGAGACCACGCCCTCGTACTTGGCCCGATAGCTGCGGGTGCGGCCGTACCGGTTCCGGTAGGTGACCTGCACCTGGCCGGGCACCCCGTGCAGCAGGATCTTGCGGGCGTCGGCGGGCAGCTCGCGCCACGGCAGGTCGGGCGAGAACCCCTGCTCGTCGGCGAGGGAGACGATCAACCGTTGGAAGTAGTCGGCCACCTGCACCGACGACCACGGGGCGATCGCACCCTCGGTCAGCGCCTTGCTGTCGTCGGGCACCACCAAGGTCTCGTCGACCTCCATCCGGGTGCCGATGCCGGAGCAGTCGGGGCAGGCACCCCACGGCCCGTTGAACGAGAACTGCCGTGGCTCCAGCTCGTCCATCGCCACGTCGTGGTCGTTGGGGCAGGCCAGCTTCTCGGAGTAGCGCCGCTCGCGCATCGGGTCGTCGTCGGCCAGGTCGACGAAGTCGACGGTCACCACACCACCGGCCAGGCCGAGCGCGGTCTCGACCGAGTCGGTCAACCGTTGCTTCGCCGACGACTTCACCGCCAGCCGGTCGACGACCACGTCGATGTCGTGCTTCTTCTGCTTGTCGAGGGTCGGTGGGCTGGTGAGCGGATGGACCTCGCCGTCGACCCGGGCACGGCTGAAACCCTGCCCCGCGAGTTGGCTGAACAGCTCGACGTACTCGCCCTTGCGACCACGGATCACCGGGGCCAGCACCTGGAACCGGGTGCCCTCGTCCAGCCCCATCAGCCGGTCGACGATCTGCTGGGGGGACTGCCTGGTGATCGGCTCGTGGCAGATCGGGCAGTGGGGCCGACCGGCGCGGGCGAACAGAAGCCGCAGGTAGTCGTACACCTCGGTGATGGTGCCCACCGTGGAGCGCGGGTTGCGGCTCGTCGACTTCTGGTCGATCGACACCGCCGGCGACAGGCCCTCGATGAAGTCGACGTCCGGTTTGTCGAGCTGGCCCAGGAACTGCCGGGCGTACGCCGACAGCGACTCGACGTAGCGTCGCTGGCCCTCGGCGAAGATCGTGTCGAAGGCCAGGGACGACTTGCCGGAGCCCGACAGCCCGGTGAACACGATCAGTGCATCACGGGGGAGGTCGACCGAGATGTTGCGCAGGTTGTGCTCCCGGGCACCGCGGACGACTAGTTGGTCACTCACTCGCGCAAGCTTATGCGCCGCCCCCGACAGAATCCGTCCGGTCAGCCGGGACGGGTCAACCGGGAACGGAACCCGGGCCGCGCTGGGCATACGGTGGGACCCATGCCAGCCATCCCGCCCATTCCCCACGAACTCAGCACGATCAATGACCTACTGGTCCGTGCGACCGGTGCCCTGCTGGGCGACACGATCGCCGTCACCGACGAGGCGTGGCGCGAAGCCTCCGGGCTGCCCGACTGGACCCGGGGCCACCTCGCCACCCATCTGGCCCGCAACGCCGACGCGTTGGGCCGACTCGCCACCGGGGTGCTGTCGGGTGAGCCGGGCACGATGTACCCGTCGGTCGAGTCCCGCAACGCCGACATCGCGGCCGGCGCCGACCGCCCCGGGCTCGCCTTGCACACCGACCTGGACACCTCGGCCAGCGAGCTGGACACCCTGTTCGACACGATCGGCGCCGAGGACCGCTGGGACACCGAGGTGACGCTCAGCGGTGGCGCGGTGCTGGGGGCCGGCTGGCTGCCGGTGGCCCGGCTGGTCGAGGTCACGCTGCACCACGTCGACCTCGACATCGGTGTCGGCCTCGCCGACCTGGAGCCGGCGGCGGCCGGGTGGGTGCTGCGCTGGGTGGCGTTCCGGCTCGGCGGTCGGATCGAGCAGGGCTTCCGGCTCGAGGTCGGCGGCGAGACGCTGACCTGTGGCCAGGTCACCGACGACTCCCCCGTCGTACGGGGAACGGTCACCGAACTGCTGGGCTGGCTGAGTGGTCGCTCCGAGACCGAGCCCGAGGGCGCGTCAGGGATCAGCCTGCCGGCGCTGTGAGCCACGCCCGGACCAGCCCGGCCGCAGCAGCGCCGGTGTCGGGCTGACCACAGATCGCACTCACCACCGCGGCCCCGGCCGCGCCGGCCTCCCGGACCGTGGCGAGCCGGTCGGCCCCCACGCCGCCGATCGCGACGGCCGGCCACGGGCTCGCGGCGACGGCGGCCGTCAACCCCGACCGCCCGAGCACCGGCCCGGCGTCGGGCTTGGTGCGCTGTTCCCAGACCGGCCCGATGCCCAGGTAGTCGATCACACCACCGGGCTGCCACTCCCGGCGAGCCGCGAGCACCTCGTCGACGCTGCTGCAGGACAGGCCCAGCACGCTGTCGGGTCCCAGCCTCGCGCGGGCGGCGTCGGGAGCCAGGTCGCCCTGTCCGACGTGGGCCCCGTCGGCACCGGCCGGGGCGACCAGGTGCACCCGGTCGTTCAGCAGGACGAGGGCGCCGGTGCCGGCCAGCGCGGCCACGACGGCCCGGGCCAGGGCCAGGAAGTCGTCGTCGGTCGCGGCCGGGTCACGGACCTGGACCAACCGCACTCCCGCCGCGACGGCCCGCCGTGTGGTCGCGACCACCCCGTCCGGGCCACCGCACAGACCGGTGTCGGTGACCAGGTAGACGCCCGACCACTCGGCGAGCCGGTCCCGCCGGCTCATGACGGGCCATTCATGACAGTCGGGCCGCGGCTGCGATCGTCGCCCCGTCCACCGCGGCGACCTCGTCCAGCAGGATGGCCGCGAACGAGCCGGGCCCGGCGGCGGTCGCCATCGCGCGGTCCGCGGCCACCGTCAACCAGGCGGTCGCGGTGATCGCCGCGACCCGCGGCTCCGCCACGCTCACCAAGCCGGACATCAGGGCACCGAGGGCACAGCCGACCCCGGTGACCCGGGTCATCATCACGTCACCGTTGTGGACCCGGACCAGCTCGTCCCCGGCCACGATGTGGTCCACCTCGCCACTGACCGCGACCACACAGTCGAACTCGTCGGCCAGCTGCCGGGCCGCCGGCAGCACGTCCTCGGGTCGGTCGGTGGCGTCGACGCCGCGGCCCCCCGCGGCACCGGCCAGTCCGGCGATCTCGGAGGAGTTGCCCCGAATCACCGCGGGGGGATGGGCCCGGACGAGCTCGCGCGCGATCTCGGTCCGCCACGGCAGCCCACCGACCGCGACCGGGTCGAGCACCCAGCCGGCCCCGGAACGACGGCGCGCCTCGACCGCGGCGCGCATCGCCGCGACCGTCTCCGGGTACGGGGTGCCCAGGTTGACCAGCGTCCCGGAGGCAACCTCGGCGAACCCACCGGCCTCCTCGGGGTTGTCGACCATGGCCGGTGCCGCGCCGGCGGCCAACAACACGTTGGCGGTCCACTGCGCGGCCACGATGTTGGTGAGGCACTGCACCAGCGGGACGGTGCGCCGGAACTCGTCGACGGCCACCGACATCGCCGCCCGCAGTTGATCACCGTTGGTCATCGGTCCTCCTCCACGGTCTGACCGGCGGCATCGCCGAGAAGCCGGCGCCCCGGTTCGCGGGTCGTACGCCGCATCCGACCAGCGTACTGGTGTGATGTGATCGGTGGATCCGTATCCGTACCGTGAGGAGTACCTTGATGAGTGATGATCACCGCGATCACCGGCATCACGTCAGTCCCGGCGGTGACACGGTCGACCTGCCGGGCGCTCCTGCCGGGATCACGGTCACCAAGTTCTCCGTCGGCGAGATGGACAACAACTGCTACCTGCTGCGGTCCGACGACGCGCTGATCATGATCGACGCGGCCACCGACGCGGAGCGGATCGTCGAGGTGATCGGCCCGGGGACGACCCCGGACGTCGTCGTCACCACCCACCGCCACCATGATCACATCGGTGCGCTGCCGGCACTCGCCGAGCACGGCCGACCGCGGCTGTACGCCGGAACCCTCGACGTGGCAGCGATCACGGTCGCCACCATGGTGTCCGACCTGCGGGGGGTGTGGGACGGCGACGTGATCACCGCCGGCGACATCAGCCTCGAGGTGATCGGGCTGATGGGCCACACACCCGGAGCGATCGCACTGCTGCTGGGCGACGCCCTGCTGTTCACCGGCGACAGCCTGTTCCCCGGTGGGCCCGGAAGAACCCGGACCGAGGGCGACTTCGGTCAGTTGATGGACGACCTGGAGACCAAGGTGTTCGACCGGTTCGCAGACGACGTCGCCGTCCACCCCGGACACGGTGACTCGACCACGCTCGGCGCCGAGCGCCCGCAGTTGGGCACCTGGCGCGAGCGTGGCTGGTGAGGCCCCATGGTTTGGTGAGGCCTCAGTAGCCGAGGACCTGCTTCAGGATCCAGAGGGCCTTGTAGCCCTCGACCGGGTCGATCCAGAACGGGCCGGGCTGGTCGAGGTGCTCGTGGAACGCCTTCACCAGCAGGCCGTGTGAGGTGCCCCAGTATGCGCGGGCGCCGGTGGCGACCTTCTCGTCGGCGACGGTCTCGACCTCGCCGTTGTCGTGGGTGATGGTCAGGTCGCCGGCCAGGTGCACCAGCGCCTTCTCGGTCTTGATGTCGATCGTGACCGGGGCGTTGACCGGGTTGAGGTTGGTGGCGACCAGGACGCTGCGGACCCCGTTCTCGTGCCGCATCGCCACCGTCGCGGTGTCCTCCACCTCGATCACGTCGGCCAGCCCGTACGTCCCGGCACTGCCGGTCACCTCGGTCACGTCACCGACCAGCCACTGCACCATGTCGATGGTGTGGATGGCCTGGTTGATCAGCACACCACCGCCACTGCCCTCCCGGCTGCCGCGCCACGGGCGCGCACGGTAGTACTCCGGGGTGCGGTGCCACAGCACCGACGCACCGGCGCTGAGCACCGCGCCGAGCCGGCCGGAGTCCAGGATCTCCTTGGCCGCGGCGAACGGCTTGTTGTAGCGGTTCTGGAAGCAGACGCCGACCTTGCGGTCGGTCTCCTTGCTGGCCTGCACCAGCTCGTCGGCCTCCTCGAGCGAGGCCGCGATCGGCTTCTCGGTCAGCACGTGCTTGCCGGCGGCCAGGAAGTCGAGGGCGACCGGGACGTGCTGGTTGTGCGGGGTGCAGATGTGCACCACGTCGATGTCGTCGCGATCGAGCAGTTGTCGGTGGTCGCTCACCCGCTCGACCTGTCGGTCCGGCACCACGGCGGCGAGCCGGTCCGGATCGACGTCACAGATCGCGACGAGTTCGGCGTTCGCCTCGTCCAAGCTCTTGAAGTGCAGCTGGGAGATGTCTCCACAGCCGATGACGGCAGCGCGACGGGTCACTGGCCCTCCTTGTCCTCGGTGGACGAGGTTAGACCAGCCGTGACGTCACCGCCCGCGGTGTCCACGTCGGACGCCTCCTTCGGCTGCACCATCGACAGGTCCCCGGCCGGTGTCACGTACCCCTCGGGCTCGTCGGACCCGCCCACGCCCTGCTTGCGGTCGCGGCCGGTTTTGATCAGGCTGGCGACGGTCGTGACGGCCAGCGTCACGATGATCACGCCCAACGACATCCAGATCGGGATCTCGGGGATGTCGACGTGCAGCCCGAAGAACTCCAGCAGGTGGGTCTCGTGCAGTGCGTGCAGGAACAGCTTCACGCCGATGAAGACCAGGATCACCGACAGGCCGACCTGCAGGTAGACCAGGCGCTGCAACAGGCCGCCGATCAGGAAGTAGAGCTGCCGCAGGCCCATCAGCGCGAACACGTTGGCGGTGAGCACCAGGTACGGCTCCTGGGTCAGGCCGTAGATCGCCGGGATGGAGTCGAGGGCGAACATCAGGTCGGTGGTGCCGAGCGCGATGATCACGAACAGCATCGGGGTGACCAGGGTCTGCCCGTTCTCCTTGACCCGCAGTTTGACGCCTCGGTACCCGTCGGTGGACTTGAACCGCTTGCGGACCCACCGCATCACCACGTTCTCGCCGGTGTCCTCCTGCTCGTCGCCGGCCAGCCACTCCTGGAAGATCTTGACCGCGGTGTAGATGAGGATCGCTCCGAACAGGAAGAACACACCCGCGAAGCGGTCGATGGCCGCGGCGCCGACGGCGATGAAGACCGCCCGGAACACCAGCGCGATGATGATGCCGACCATCAGGGCGAACTGCTGCAGGTGCCGCGGCACCTTCATCTTGGCCATGATGATGATGAAGATGAACAGGTTGTCGATGGACAGCGAGTACTCCGTCAGCCATCCGGCGAAGAACTCACCACCGAACTGCCACCCGGAGAAGATGCCGACCCCGATGCCGAAGATCACGGCCAGGGCGACGTAGAGGCCGATGAAGAGGCCGGCCTCCTTCATCGACGGCTCGTGGGGGCGGCGGCCGATCACGAAGACGTCGATGGCCAGGATGGCCAGCAGGACGACGACCGTGATCGCCCAGGCGTAGAGGTGCACGTTCACAGGCAGGGGTTCCCTTCCGAGATGGGGCTGGCGTACGTGGGGGTGCGACGGCCGGCGTGTTGATCTCGGAGGTCTCTTCCGCCGTCGGCTGGAGGCGCGACGACAGGCGGCACCGGGCCGCCGCGACGCATCCCTGCTGTCCGACGGAACCGTGATGACGATGCCACCTCGGGGAATACTCCCCTCCGCGGAGGAGAATACGCCACCGCACCGCCCGGACGCGATTCGCGTCGGGCGTGGCGAGGCCTACTTGGACGCCTCGAGCATCTGCCGGAGCTCCTTCTTCAGCTCGCTGATCTCGTCCCGCAGGCGGGCCGCGACCTCGAACTGCAGCTCCGCGGCGGCACTGTGCATCTGGTTCGTGAGATCGGTCACAAGGTCGCGGAGGTCCTGGGTCGGCATGCCTGCCAGCTCGCGGGTGTGCTGCCCGACCTCGTCCCCGGCGCGGGGTTGCGGCGACCGTCCGCGGTTGCCCTTCGTCCTGCCGAGCAGGTCCTCGGTGTCGGCGTCCTCCCGGGCCAGCATGTCGGTGATGTCGGCGATCTTCTTCTGCAGTGGCTTCGGGTCGATGCCGTGCTCGGTGTTGTACGCGACCTGCTTCTCGCGGCGCCGGTTGGTCTCGTCGATGGCCGCCGCCATCGACGGGGTGATCTTGTCGGCGTACATGTGGACCTGGCCGTCGACGTTGCGGGCCGCGCGGCCGATGGTCTGGATCAGCGACCGGTCGCTGCGCAGGAAGCCCTCCTTGTCGGCGTCGAGGATCGCAACCAGCGAGACCTCCGGCAGGTCCAACCCCTCCCGCAGCAGGTTGATGCCGACCAGCACGTCGAACTCGCCGAGCCGCAGCTCCCGCAGCAGCGCGATCCGTTGCAGGGTGTCGACCTCGCTGTGCAGGTACCTGGTCCGGATCTGGTGCTCCAGCAGGTAGTCGGTGAGATCCTCGGCCATCTTCTTGGTCAACGTGGTGACCAGCACCCGCTGGTTCAGCTCGACCCGACTGTTGATCTCGGCCATCAGGTCGTCGATCTGGCCCTTGGTCGGCTTGATCACGACCTCCGGGTCGACCAGCCCGGTCGGCCGGATGATCTGCTCCACCACCCCGTCGCTGCGGGCGGTCTCGTAGTTGCCCGGGGTGGCCGACAGGTAGACTGTCTGCCCGATCCGATCGGTGAACTCCTCGAACCGCAGTGGCCGGTTGTCCATCGCGCTCGGCAGCCGGAACCCGTGCTCGACCAGGGTCCGCTTGCGCGACATGTCGCCCTCGTACATGCCACCGATCTGCGGCACGGTCACGTGGGACTCGTCGATCACCAGCAAGAAGTCCTCGGGGAAGTAGTCGATCAGGCAGCTCGGCGGCGACCCCGGCCCGCGACCGTCGATGTGACGGGAGTAGTTCTCGATGCCCGAACAGGACCCGATCTGCCGCATCATCTCGATGTCGTACGTGGTCCGCATCCGCAGGCGTTGGGCCTCCAGCAACTTCTGCTGGCCCTCCAGCTCGGCCAGCCGCTCCTCCAGCTCGACCTCGATGCCGCCGATCGCGCGCTCCATCCGCTCGTTGCCGGCGGTGTAGTGGGTGGCCGGGAAGATCGACAACTCGTCGTCGTTGCTGACGACCTCACCGGTGAGCGGCTGCAGGGTCGACAACCCTTCGATCTCGTCACCGAAGAACTCCACCCGCCAGGCGAGCTCCTCGTACATCGGGAACACCTCGAGGGTGTCACCGCGGACCCGGAAGGTGCCGCGGGTGCCGGCCAGGTCGTTGCGGGCGTACTGGATGTCGACCAGGCGCCGCAGCAGCTGGTCGCGGTCGTGCTCCTCCCCCACCCGCAGCGTGATCTTGCGGTCGAGGTACTCCTCCGGGGTGCCGAGGCCGTAGATCGCCGACACCGTCGCCACCACGATCGTGTCGCGTCGGGTGAGCAGCGAGTAGGTCGCCTTGTGTCGGAGCCGCTCGACCTCCTCGTTGAGCGACGAGTCCTTCTCGATGTAGGTGTCGGTCTGCGGGACGTACGCCTCGGGTTGGTAGTAGTCGTAGTACGAGACGAAGTACTCCACGGCGTTCTGCGGGAAGAACTGCCGCAACTCGTTGGCGAACTGCGCGGCGAGGGTCTTGTTGGGCTGCATCACCAGCACTGGCCGCTGCAACTTCTCGGCCAGCCAGGCGATGGTGGCGGTCTTGCCGGTACCGGTCGCACCGAGCAGCACGACGTCCTGCTCGTCGGCCCGGATCCGCCGCTCGAGGTCGGCGATCGCGGCCGGTTGGTCACCGGCCGGCTCGAACTCGCTCTCGACCCGGAACGGGGCGACCTGCCGTTGCAGTTCCTCAAGTGGACGCATGACGTTCAGCGTACGTCCGGCGGCGGACAGAATCGGTCCGGCTGGACGTCAGGGCGGGCCCGACCGCCGGAACCCCGTCACCACGCACACGTCCGGGTCACGGCGGTTGCCGTGACCCGGACGTCGGTGTGGCTGTTCGGTTGTCGGTGGGGCCGGTGATCAGGAGTTGATCAGGGCGGCCACCAGTTCACTCATCATCTTGTTGGCACCCTCGGCCGTTTCCTGTGGCAGCGATTCCTGGGCCGGCATGACCAACGATCCCAGGACCGCGCGGTCGACGTCGGTGCGCTTGGCCCCGAACGTCGACACCACGAGGTCCACCGACCCACTGGAGGTGGCGAGGGTGCCGACCATCTTGCCGCCGGCGGTCTCGACCTTCTCGTTGGGGCTCTCGGTGGCCTCGGCCGACTGCATCTTGGCGTTCGTCAGCTCCTTGCCCAGGGTCTCCCGGTGGAACCGGTCGACCTCCTGGCTGATCGACCCGCTGGGCGCGGTGAGGTTCACGATGAACTGCACCCCACCCGGGCCGGACACATTGGCGTAACCCTCCTTGGCGCTGTTGACCTTCCACCCGGAGGGGACGGTGAAGCCGATGCCGCCGCCGAGGTCGACGGTCTGCCCGGTGTTGCCACCGCCGCCACCGCCACCGCCGCCACCGCCACCGCCGCCACCGCCACCGCCCGAGCTGGAGCTGGGGGGAGGTGGCGGGGTCACGTCGATGGTCGGGCCGGTGTCCCCGCCGCCCCGGCTGGCGACCGTGAAGATGATGCCGATCACGACCGCGAGCACCAGGCCGGTGGCGATGATCCCGATGATCATCCCGGTGTTCGACTTCTTGGGCGGCTGCCCGCCACCGCCGACCGGTGGTTGCCCGGACTGGCCGTACGCCTGCTGGCCGCCGAACTGGCCGGGCTGGGCCCCGTACTGGCCACCCTGCTGCCCGTACCCGCCCTGCTGCCCGTATTGGCCCCCCTGCTGCGGCTGGGAGCCGTACTGGCCGCCCTGACCGTACTGGCCACCCTGCTGTTGGCCGCCGTACTGGCCACCCTGCTGCGGCTGCTGCCCGTACTGGCCGCCCTGCTGTTGGCCGCCGTACTGGCCACCCTGCTGCGGCTGCTGCCCGTACTGACCACCCTGCTGGCCGTACGAGGGCTGTTGCTGGCCGAACGAGGGCTGTTGCCCGCCCTGCTGCCCGTACTGACCGCCCTGCTGCCCGTACTGGCCGGGGTTCTGGCCGCCCCACTGACCGGGATGCTGACTCATCGGGAACCCTCCTCGTCGTTCTGGTCGTCGGCGTCGCCGTCGAACCACTCCCGGTCGTCGTCGAGCGGTGCGTGCTGCTCGGGGCTCGGGTCACCGGCCCCCTGTCCGAGGTGCAACTCGGCGGTGGGCTCGTCGGCCCCGTCGTCATCGAGCGGCTGTGGCTCGGCCGTCTCGCCCGTCGGCGTGGACTCGTACTTTGTCGAGGTCTCCGCGGCGTAACCGGTGGAAGCCTCCTCCGATTCGTACGCGGTCTGCAGATCGGTCGGTCGCTCCGCCACCAAGGTCGCGGTCCCCCCGCCGGCCGACGGGTCGTCGCCCACCGTCTCGGCCTCCGCGGTCGGGGCCCCTGCTGCCCCGGAACTCGTCGCCCCTGAACTCGTCGCCCCGGCACCCGCGGCCGCGGCAGCAGCCGCCGCCTTGGCGCGACCCCCGTGCGGCTTGGCGAACTGGGTGCGCACGGCAGCACCACAGGCGTTGCAGAAGCCCGCACCCGCCAGCAGCGGCATCTCACACTGGCCACAGAAGTCGATCTCGCCCTCCGGGCCCGGACCGGACTCGCGGGCGGACGCCTCGAGGGCGGCCTCCAGCAGTCCGGTGTGCAGCACCGTCCGGATCCGCAGCACCAGGATGCCCAGCAGCACCAGGCCCCACAGCACCGAGAGCACGGTGGAGATGTTCGGGTCGTTGATCAGGCCGAACAGGTAGATGCCGCCGTACAGCGCGATGTTGGCGCCGACCGCGACGGCCAGGCCCTTGACGTAGCGCATGGTGAAGCCGTCGTACCCGGCGCCGAGGCCGGAGAACTCGGCACAGGCGATGCCGGTCGCGGTACCGATCACCAGTGGCTTCACGAAGCCCTGCAGGAAGATCACCGCGATCCAACCGTCCGGGCTGCCGTCGACCATGCCGCCGGTGAGGGTCGGCCAGTAGAGCACCACGGTCTCGGCCGCACTGAACGCGACACCGGAGATGACACCGAAGGTGAGCCCGTCCATCAGGTCGTCGAACTCGGGACGGCTGGCCAGGATGACCGGGCCGACCTGGCGGATCAGTTCACCGATGATCGGGACCAGCAGCACGTACACCGCCATCCGACCAAGATCGAATCCGACACCGGGGCCTCCGCCACCCGACAGCGAGGTGCCGCCGCCGATCATGGACCACAGCACGGTGAACAGCAGGGAGAAGCCGAAGGTCACCCCGAAGGCGAGGCCGGTGACCAGCACCGGCTCGTCCTCCCACAGGTTCACGTCGTAGAGGTAGACGATGTAGACCAGCGGGATCGCGACCACCGCGACCATGATCGCGATCGGCAGGGCCCCGAAGATGGCCGCCAGCAACGCGACCACGAACGCGATCACCAAGGCGTACTGGTAGGTGCGCGGGTGGCTGCCCACGCCGCGCGGCATGATCGTCGAGACCAGGTTGAACGACGCCACCGGCTCGTCCGGCTTCACGGCGAAGTGCTTACGTCGGTCCGAGTCCTGCGAGGTCTGGTCCTGTCCGCATCGCTGACAGAAGTGTGCGACCTCTGGAATCTCGGCCCGACAACGCGGGCAACTCACGTCCGTCCTCCTTGCTCCCGACGACCGGGACACGTGCTCAGGGGTGACAAGCCGTCACGCACCCGCTCTAGGGTCCCGGATCGAGGGGGTCAGCCGCAATCTCCACCGGCCGGAGTCCGGTGTCGATTCGATAAATGAGTCGATTCGACACCGCTACGGCACAGTGCGGCACGGCTGAGGGAGACCCCGCACCGTCACCAGCACGTAGTGTGAGGAGACCGACGACACGATGGAGGAGAGGTGCTGGTGGCGCGCATCGGTGACCGTGGACAAGGGATGGCCCACACCGTGTTGGTCACGGGTGCGACCGGGTATGTCGGCGGACGTCTGGTGCCGGAGTTGCTCGCCGCGGGGTACAGGGTGCGGGTGCTGGCGCGGCACCCGGAGCGGATCACCGACCGTCCCTGGGCCGACGCGGTTGAGGTCTCGGGCGGCGACATCAACGATGTCGAGGCACTCACCGAAGCCCTGCGCGGAGTGTCGGTCGCCTACTACCTGATCCACTCGATGGGCGCCGGCCCCCGATTCGGCGAGCTGGACCGCCGAGCAGCTCAGTCATTTGCCGAGATCGCTGATGCCCAGGGGGTGGGCCGCATCGTCTATCTGGGTGGTCTCCATCCTGAAGGTGAGCTGTCGCCGCACTTGAGTTCCAGGGTGGAGGTCGGGGAGATTCTGTTGGCGTCTCCGGTTCCGACTGTGGTGTTGAACGCAGCGATGATCATCGGCTCGGGCAGCGCATCGTTCGAAATGTTGCGGCACCTCACCGAGAGGTTGCCGGTGATGGTCGGACCCCGGTGGTTGAACAATCGGATTCAGCCGATCGCGATCCGCGACGTCCTGCATCACCTGCTCGGCGCTGCCGACGTCGATCCCAGCATCAATCGCCCCTTCGACATCGGTGGGCCGGAAGTGGTGACGTATCGCGGCATGATGCAGCGGTACGCACGGGCGGCGGGCTTGGCCCCTCGGCGGATCCTGACGCTTCCGGTGCTCACCCCGTGGCTGGCCAGTCAGTGGATCGGGCTCGTGACACCAGTGCCTGCATCGATCGCCAAGCCGTTGGTGCAGTCCCTGTTGCACGAAGTCGTGGTCGGTGAGCGCGATGTCGACCAGGTGATCCCCCCACCGGTCGAGGGTTTCCTGGGCATCGATCAAGCCCTCCATCTCGCCCTGCAGCGAATCCGGGACTTCGACGTGTCAACGACCTGGTCCTCGGCCTCGTATCGCAACGCTCCGAGCGCTGCGATGCCTGAGGACCCCGCGTGGGCCGGGGGTGACCGCTTCGTCGATGAGAGAGCAGTCCGGGTCGAGGCGAGCCAGGACGACCTGTGGGCAGTCATCGAGGAGATCGGCGGCCGAACGGGTTGGTACTCGTGGCCGATGGCTTGGCGGTTCCGCGGCTCGATCGACCGGTTGCTGGGTGGGCCCGGGTTGCGCCGCGGTCGACGGCATCCGACGCGCCTGATGACAGGTGACGCGGTCGACTGGTGGCGGGTGGAACGCATCGAGCCAGGGCGCCTGCTGCGCTTGCGTGCCGAGATGCGGGTACCAGGCATGGCTTGGCTGGAGTTGAGCTGTGAGACAGACGCCGAAGGCTCCACCCTCTTCCGACAGCGTGCCCTCTACCACCCGTCAGGGCTGGCCGGTCGGCTCTACTGGTGGCTGATGGTGCCTTTCCACGGAGTCATCTTCGGTGGCATGCAGCGCACCATCGCGCAGCGAGCCCGCGACCGGACAGCCACTCCCGGTCGAACCGCGACGTAGGACGACGAACGGCCGCAGTCCCGTGGTGGGGACTGCGGCCGTCGACGTACTGCTGCCTGACCGGCTCAGGCGTGGGTCACTCCTGGCCGCCGGTCAACTTCTCGCGCAGGGCCTGCAGCGCCTCGTCGGAGGCGAGCGAACCCTCCTGCGGTTCGGCCGGGGGGGCGGAGCCGAACGAGGCCGGCTGGGAGCCGCCCGACGGCGCGGCTGCACCCTCGGCCTCGGCGACCTCGGCGTCCTCGACCTGCTTCTTGTGGGCCTCCCAGCGGGCGTGCGCCTCGGCGTACTGCTGTTCCCAGGCGGCGCGCTGCTCGTCGTACCCCTCGAGCCACTCGCCCGTCTCCGGATCGAAGCCCTCCGGGTAAAGGTAGTTGCCCTGGTCGTCGTACGACGCCGACATCCCGTACAGGGTCGGGTCGAAGTCGTCGGCCTGGGTGTCGATGCCCTCGTTCGCCTGCTTCAGCGAGAGCGAGATACGGCGACGCTCCAGGTCGATATCGATGATCTTGACCATCACGTCGTCGTTCACCGTGACGACCTGCTCGGGGATCTCGACGTGGCGGACCGCCAGCTCGGACACGTGGACCAGGCCCTCGATGCCCTCCTCGACGCGGACGAACGCACCGAACGGCACCAGCTTGGTGACCTTGCCCGGCACGATCTGACCGATCTGGTGGGTCCGGGCGAAGGCCTGCCACGGATCCTCCTGGGTGGCCTTCAGCGACAGCGACACGCGCTCGCGGTCCATGTCGACGTCCAGCACCTCGACGGTGACCGGATCGCCCACGGTGACGACCTCGCCCGGGTGGTCGATGTGCTTCCACGACAGCTCGGAGACGTGCACCAGGCCGTCGACCCCACCGAGGTCGACGAACGCACCGAAGTTGACGATCGAGGAGACGACACCCTTGCGGATCTGCCCCTTCTGCAACTGGGTGAGGAAGTTCTGGCGGACCTCGGACTGGGTCTGCTCGAGCCACGCTCGACGCGACAGCACCACGTTGTTGCGGTTCTTGTCCAACTCGATGATCTTGGCCTCGAGCTCCTGGCCGACGTACGGCTGCAGGTCACGCACGCGACGCATCTCCACCAGCGAGGCCGGCAGGAAGCCGCGCAGGCCGATGTCGATGATCAGACCGCCCTTGACGACCTCGATCACCGAACCGGTGACGACGCCGTCCTCCTCCTTGATCTTCTCGATCGTGCCCCAGGCGCGCTCGTACTGGGCGCGCTTCTTGGACAGGATCAGGCGACCCTCCTTGTCCTCCTTCTGCTGGACGAGGGCCTCGATCTCGTCGCCGACCTGGACGACCTCGAACGGGTCCACGTCGTGCTTGATGGAGAGTTCCTTGGAGGGGATGACGCCTTCGGTCTTGTAACCGATGTCGAGCAGGACCTCGTCCCGGTCGACCTTGACGACGGTGCCGTTGACGATGTCACCGTCGTTGAAGTACTTGATGGTCGCGTCGACGGCTTCCAGGAACGCCTCAGGCGATCCGAAGTCGTCAACCGCTACCTGAGGTGCTGCCTCGAGAGAGGAGGTCATGTAGTAGGGCTCCGATGGTTGGACAGATGATGTTGTTCGGGCACACTGCACCCCACGACCCGATTCAGAGTTGTCCATGTGCTGTGGAGCGACCGCAGAATCCGGCCATGCCCGCCCCACTCCGTACGGAGGCGCGCAGGGCACAGCGCCAGACAAGCCTATCCGGCCCCACGGAATGGGTCAATCGACACCGACGCCGGCCACCGGCGGGGCTGGGCCTACGATCATGCCATGCGCGAGCCGCTCCGGGACGGACCCGCCGGAGTCGTGTTCGCCCGGCAGAACCAGGAGATGAGGTAGTCCGTGGACGTCCAGATCGCCGAGGAGCGGGCGTTCGTGCTCCAGCCGAGCATCGGCTTCGACCAGGCACGGGAGCGGGCGTGGTCGCAGAAACTGAACGTCTTCGGCACCCTGCACAACCTGATGTTCCGACCGAAGGACGACGAGGTCAGGATCACCCGGTACGAGCTCCGCTACGAACCGTTCTGGCACGTGTCGGCCCGCAGTGAGCTGGAGTACGACATCCGCGAGAGCTATCGGCTGCTGGTCGCCAACCCGGCCACCCACCACGTCTCGCTCGAGATGTTCCCCGACTCCGACCTCGTGGTGCAGGACCAGCAGGTGGTGCTGACCGGGACGAGCCGCTGCCACGAGTCACAGACCCGGGAGCAGGTGCTGGACGGGGTGACCGGCGAGGAGCGACCGAAGCTCGCCGCCTACCTGCACCGGACCAAGACGGAGCTGGGGACCCTCGACGACTTCGCACCGACCGACGCCGTGGTGGTCGCCCCCGAGATCAAGGCGTCCTACGTCGTACGGCAGCAGCTCACCCACCTGATGCGGGCCGTGCAGGCCGACCACGTGATCACCGAGACCGTCGAGGTGTCGGCGCTGGCGCTGTTCTTCCGGCCGGTGTACGTCTTCGACTACGTGTGGGCGCCGAAGGACAAGCGACAGACGATGGCGCTGGACGGGGTCTCGGGCGAACTGTCCAACACCACCCGTCAGGTCGGCGCGTTCCGGTCCGCCCGGCTCGACACCGACCTGCTGTTCGACATCGGCGCCGACGCGGTGGGGATGTTGGTTCCCGGTGGGTCGATCGCGATGAAGTTGGGCCGGCTCGCGGTGCAGCGGACGAGGCCGGGCCAGTCACCCCCGGCGCCGTAGTCGTGTCGACGGGCTCGACGGACGTGTCGACAGGCTCGACGGGCGGGTGGGCTACGAGCTGGTGCCGCCCGTGTCGTCGGTCGGGGTGACCGGATCCGCCGCGGTGTCAGGGAAGTCGGTCGGCGGCTCGCCGAAGGCGGCATTGGTGGAGCGGACGATCTCCTTGGCCAGTGCGTAGTTGCCGACGCCACCGATGACTGCGCCGAACCCCAACGGCGCGAACTTGACCGCGGTGACCAGGCCGACGCGCGGTCCGAAGCGGCGGAGCAGCAGGCCGCCCAACGCCTCGTTGACCTCACGCAGGATCCGGATCGGCAACGTCTCGCCGAGCACCGTGCCCCAGTGGACACCGGCCCGGCCGACGCCGTTCAGCACGACCTTGGACCCGTTGCTGCCCAGCAGGATCCCGAACAACAGGGTGCGCTGGTACTCGATGTCGGTGACCTTGGCCCCCTGGATCCGCGCCACCGCGAGGGCGTGCGTCGCGGCCGCGGTGAGGAAGGTGACGACGTCCACGCCGGCGGCGCCGATCGCCATCACCGCACCGGTTGCCGGCACCGCGGCCAGCACACCGGTGCCGGCGCCCATGGCGACCACGGCGGTGGTGAAGTCACGCTCCAGCTTGGTGATCAACTCGGCCGGGCTGTCCTTCGGGTTGGCGGTCCGTAGCGCCGCGACCCGGCGGTCGGCCAAGCCGTCGGCCAGCTCGAGCGCCTTGTCGACGGCGGTGAAGAAGGGCTGCTGCCACTGCGGTCGTGCGGTCATGTCCGGCTCCTGTCGACGGGCCTCCAGCGTACGTCCTCCGACGACCCCGACCGCGGCTGCTCCGACGAGGAGGAACCCGGACCGCCCCCTGTCGCTCGTCGCCCGACTCCCCTAAGGTCATCAATTACGCGCACGCCTCAACCCCCGACGTGCCACGCCGATTCATTGGAGAGTCCTCATGCCCAGTCGTCGTACCGTCCTCGCCCTGGGAGCCGCCGGCTCCGTCGGCCTGTCGCTCGGCCCCGGCCTCGGCCCGGCCACCACGGCCAGTGCCCGCACCCGATCCGGTCCCCCGCCCGTGCCCGGCGGCACGGTCACCGACCACGGGTCCCCGATGAGCTCACTGACCGTGGTGGAGGGTGCCTTCGGCCTGCTGCCCGACGGCCGGATCGCCGCGTACGCCCCGGCCCAGGGCGAGAACTCCGCCCTCAACGTCAGTACGGTGACCGACCCGGCCGAACAGGTCGGCCAGTACGCCATGACGGGCGCCGGTGGCGGGCCGACGATCGTCGTCGCCGCCGACCAGACCGTCTACGTGGGCACCTACAACTCGGGCCACCTGTTCCGCTGGGACCCGGCCACCGAGCAGATGACCGACGTGGGCACCCCGACCGAGAGGTCGACCTTCCTGTACGGCCTGAGCGCCGCTCCGGACGGCACCGTCTACGGCGGCACCTTCCCGGATGCGCACGCGTGGTCGTACCACCCGGACCGGGGCTTCACCGACCTCGGCCGGGTCAGTACCACCGAGGCGGTGCAGTACGCCAAGTCGACCGCCTACGACCCCGACCGACATGCCCTCTACGTCGGCACCCGTCCGGTGGCCGAGCTGTGGAAGCTGGACCTGGCCAGCGGCGAGTTCACCCGGCTCAGCCCGGCAGCGCCGTTCACCGGCAACGAGCTGAGCGACCTCGACTACGCCGAGGGCCACGTGTTCGCCTGCAACACCCGGCAGCTGCGGGTGTTCGACGCCGCCACCGACACCGAGGTCGACGTGATCGACGCCGCGACCGGTCAGCTGACCCGGGCGTACTCGATCACCGGCCGGGGCGCCTCGGAAGCCCGGGCGGGCCGGATCTGGTTCAGCACGGCCGGGCCCGAGGGCACCGTGCTCGGCCACTACGACCTGGCCACCCGGGTCGCCACCGCGACCCGCCACCGTACGGTCGCGGGTTCGTTGATCGGCTACCACTGGACGACCGAGGACGACCACGACGTGATGTACGGCTTCGCCGGCAACTACGGCGCGGGGGCGATGCGGTACGACCTCCAGGCCGACACGGCGAAGGTCTACAAGTTCGCGCTCAGCCCGGCGCCCAGCCCGCTGGGCAACATCGTCGTCTCCCCGGACGGCTCCTCGGTGATGATCAACGCATTCCTGAACGGCAACGGCGTCCGCCGGGACGTCGCCACCGGCGAGATCACCCCAATCGCCCGGTTGGGCCAGGTCGAGGACTGGACCTGGGTCGACGACCCCGCCGGGGGCGACTCGATCGCGTACGCCGGGGTGTACCCCTCGGGCTCGCTGAAGGCCTACCGCCCCGACCAGCCCACCGGCGACACCAACCCGCGCACCCTGGTCGAGTTGAAGGCCGAACCGAACGCCCAGATCCGGCCCCACGACGTCCAGCTGCACGACGGCCTGTTGTGGGCGGCCAGTGAACCCGACTACGGCCAGCGCGGTGGGGCGCTCACGTCCGTGGTGCCGGCCGACGGCGAGGCCACCGTCACCCGGCCGGTGGTGCCGGACCACACGATGGCGGCCTTCACCTTCCTCGACGACCGGATGTTCGCCGGCAGCAGCCGCAACGGCGGCACCGGCACCACCCCGGTGGAGGGGTCCGCGGCCCTGGTCGAGTTCGACCCCGACGCACGGACCGTCATCCGCTCCGTGGCACCGGTGGACGGGGCCCGGTCCGTGAACGCGATGCTGGTGCACGACGGGCGGCTGCTCGGGCTGGCCGACACCACGATCTTCGAGGTCGACCTGACCAGCTTCGAGGTCACCCGGACGTTCCCCCTGCCCGGGGTCAGCGGCGCCACCGGACCGGGCAGCGGGGACCTGGTGATCCACCCGAACGGCTACCTCTACGCCCAGGCCCAGGGTGCTCTGTTCGCGGTGGACCCGCTGTCGCTGCAGGTGGCCGCGAACCTGATGTCACGGGTGAACCGGGCGCCGCTGTCGGCCGACGGGTCGCTGTGGACCCTGCTCCGGCCGGACGGCTTCAGCGAGCCGCTGCACCACGCCCAGTTCGTCCCCGACTCCGACACCGAACCGGACAACCGATGGTTGGTCCGGATCCGCGACATCGTCACCCCGGTCGCGAACCGGTTCGTCGAGACCGGGGTCACGCTGGCCGACCTGCTGGCCGAGTTGTTCCCGGCCAAGGGCCCGACCGGGACCGAGGCCGAGGTCAGCACCGTCCTGGCCGAGCTGGTGGCCACGGGCGTGATCACACCGGACGAGCGGCTCGAACTGTCCCGGGCCGCGCGGCGGGCCCGCTGAGCTCGGCCCGGAGCAGCCGGTCCTGGCTCGCCAGGTGGAGGGTGTCGCCCCGGAACACTCCCCCGGAACTGATCGGGTCACCCGGCCACGGGTGACGCTCGGTGGTGTGGTCGGTCAGGTCGAGCACCGTGATCGCGCGTTCCTGCAGGACCGCGACGCGATCGGTGCCGGCCTGGTCGGCCACCACCCCGGCCCGTGCCAGCCGGCCGTCGCCGGTGAGGTCGTGGCGGGCCAGGACGGTGCCGTCGGCCGGGTCGAGATGGACGTGGTGGCCGTCCTCGCTCCACAGGTGGACCGTGTCGTCCGGCGCGACGGCCAACCCGGCCCAGTGACCGACGCCGGCGTCCGGCTCCCAGCGGGCGACGACCTCGAGGCCGGGCCAGGCCAGCCGGTAGACGACGGCGGTGGTGGCCAGCGGGGTGGCACCACCGGGGGTGTCGACGCAGGTGGCGCCGATCACGTCACCACCGTGCAGCATGCCCAGCGCGGTGGTGGCCTGGTGGGGTACGAGGTCGGTGTGCTCGATGACGCGATTCCGACCGGTGGCCGACCCGTCGGCGTGCTGGTCGACCTGATGGATCGCGAGGCCACCGCCGGTGTCGCCGTAGCCGCCGTACCCGCCCCAGATGACGTGCTGCTGGTCGGGGTGGGCCACCACGCACCGGGGCCGGTGCACCTGCTCGTACGCGACCAGGTGGGCCGGGTTGTCCGCCGCGGTCGGTGCCTGCGGGTCGTAGCGGAAGAAGTGGCCGCCCGGGTACGCCGCACCGTACAGCTGATCATCGAGCAGGGCCCAGTCGCACACGTTGCCGACGCCGGCGAGGCCGCCACGGTCGAGGTCGGTCAGCTGCTCGGCGGCGGGGTCGAACCGGAAGAAGCGCATCGGGTGGGAGGTGGTGCCGACGATCGAGCCGTCAGGAGCCCCGATCAGCGCCGACAGCTTCGCCCCGTCCGACTCGTAGCTCAACGGGATCACCCGGGTGGCCCCGTCGGCGGCGGCGACCGTGAGCTCCCGGCCGGGCAGGTCGAGCCGCGCCACCGACCAGCCCGGGTCGCGTGGTGCGTGGATCCGCCCGAATCCGTACCCCCGGGTGGCCGAGGGTGAGACCTGATCGACCTCGACCGGAATCGGGCCGTCCGGGGTCAGCCGGTGCCATCGGTGGGCCACGTCGGGCAGCGGGTGGAGATGCTCGGAGTCCCAGAGGCCGTAGAGCTCGCCGTCGGCACCGCGGTGGACGTACCCGGCCCCCTTCACCCGCTCCGCGGGCGGCACCAGCGACCGCGGCGCGGCGCCGGGGTGGTCGAGTACGACGAGGTCGCGGTGCTCGGTGCCGATGCCGGCGTACAGCCGCCCGTCATCGGTGACGGCCAGGTGCGAGGCGTACTGCTCGGTCGTGCTGAGTCGGGCCTCCAGCCGGCAGTGCCCGGTCGCCGGATCGACCGAGAACAGTCGGGTCCCCGGGTAGGTGGTGAACCAGATCCGGCCGTCGGGCCCCTCGGTGAACCCCATCCCGACGATCTCCTCGTCGGCGGCGGCGTCGGCACCGGCACCCGCGACGTCCTCGTACCGCTCGCACGGGTGGTGGGTGGTCACCGTCCCGGCGAACGGGTCGACCTCGTACAACGACCGGCCGGCGCCGGTCCAGAAGGTGCCGGACCGCGAGGCCAACGAGCTGAACGGGAACTCGGGACCGCCGGAGAACCGCAGTTGGCGGCAGTCACCGGTGGTGGGGTCGACGACGAGCACCCATCCGCGGGCGGCGACCACCAACCGGGAGTCGCCGGCGGCGTCGACGCAGACGGCCGCGGTCCGGGGCTCGGCCTGTCCCGCGACCACGCCGGAGTACGTGATGTTGATCATGGTTGAACTCGCCCGATCAGTGTGCGGCCTCGTGCCAGCTGCGGCCGACCCCGACCGACACCTCCAACGGCACCGCCAGGTCCATCGCCCGGCCCATCTGCTCGCGGACCAACTCCTCCAGCGCGGCCCGCTCCCCCGCGGCGACCTCGAAGATCAGTTCGTCATGCACCTGCAGCAACATCCGGCTGTCCATCCCGGCGGCATCGATCGCCGATTCGACGTTCAACATGGCGACCTTGATGACGTCGGCGGCCGAGCCCTGGATCGGCGCGTTCAACGCCATCCGCTCGGCCATCTCCCGCCGCTGCCGATTGGAGCTCATGAGGTCGGGCAGGTAGCGGCGACGGCCGAGCAGGGTCTCGGTGTACTCGGTCCGGCGGGCCTGCTTCACCACCCCCTGCAGGTAGTCCCGGACGCCGCCGAACCGTTCGAAGTACTCCTCCATCAGCTCCTTCGCCTCCCCGGTGGAGATGCGGAGTTGCTGGCTCAGGCCGTACGCCGAGAGTCCGTACGCGAGCCCGTAGTTCATCGCCTTGATCTTGGCCCGTTCCTCGGTGCCGACCGCGTCCGGTTCGATCCCGAAGACGCGGGCGGCGGTGACGGTGTGGAAGTCCTCGCCGGACCGGAACGCCTCGATCAGGCCCTCGTCGGAGCTGACGTGGGCCATGATCCGCATCTCGATCTGCGAGTAGTCGGCACTCATCAGCTCGGCGTGGCCGCCGCCGACGACGAACGCCTCCCGGATCCGCCGGCCTGCCTCGGTGCGGATCGGGATGTTCTGCAGGTTGGGGTCGACCGACGACAACCGGCCGGTGGCGGCGATGGTCTGCTGGAAGGTGGTGTGGATCCGGCCGTCCTCGGCGACCGTGGCGAGCAGCCCGGCCACCGTCTGCCGCAGTCGGATCGCGTCGCGGTGGGCCAACAGGTGCGCCAGGAACGGGTGCTCCGTCTTCTCGTACAACCCCTGCAGGGCATCGGCGTCGGTGGTCCAGCCGGTCCGGGTCTTGCGGGTCTTCGGCATCCCGAGTTCCTCGAACAGCACGGTCTGCAGCTGCTTCGGCGACCCCAGGTTGATCTCCTTGCCGAGCACTCCGTACGCGTCGTCGGCGGCCTTGCGTACCCCGGCGTCGAACTCGGACTCCAACTGCTCGAGCAGGGCCACGTCGATCGCGATGCCGAGTTGCTCCATCCGGGCCAACGTCCGGACCAGCGGCAGCTCGACGTCGTGGTGGAGTCGCGTCCCACCGTGCTCGTCGACCTGGCCGTCGAGCGCCTCGGCCAGGTCGATCACGGCTCGGGCGCGGATCATGGCGGCCTGTTCGGCCTGCTGGTCGGCGGGGTCGTCACCGAGGTCGAGGGCATCCTGCAAGGTGTCGGGGGTGCTGCCGTCGGACTCCACGCGGAGTTCCCGCTTCAGGTAGCGGACGCTCAGGTCGGCCAGGTCGAAGGTGCGCTGGTCGGGCCGGACGAGGTATGCCGCCAGTTGGGTGTCGGAGGTGACGCCCCGCAGGTCCCAGCCCCGCGCCCAGGCCGCCAGCAGCGGGCCCTTCGAGTCGTGCAACGCCTTGCCCGCCTCGGGATCGGCGAGCCAGCCCGCCAACGCGGCGTCGGCTGCCGGGTCGAGGTCGGCGACGTCCAGCCAGGCGGCGCTGCCGTCGGCGGCGGCGAGCGCGATGCCGGTGATGTCACCGGAGCCCGAGCCCCAGCTGCCGACGACGTCGATGCCGGTCCGGGTGCCGCGGGCGTGCTCGGCCAGCCAGGTGGCGACGCCCTCGCCGGTCACCACCTCGCCGGCGACCTCGAAGCCGCCCTCCGGCTCGTCGGCGTCGGGCTGGGTCTCCAGCAGCCGATCACGCAGCACCCGGAACTCGAGGGCGTCGAACAGCGTGTGGACCTTCTCCCGGTCCCAGCTGCGGCGCACCATGTCGGCCGGACCGACCGGCAGCTCCAGGTCGCGCACCAAGGCGTTGACCTGTCGGTTGCGGACCACGTCGTCGATGTGGTCGCGGAACTTCTCGCCGACCTTGCCCTTGATCTCGGCGGCGTTCAGCACCACGTTGTCCAGGCCGTCGTACAGCGTCAGCCACTTGGCTGCGGTCTTCGGGCCGACACCGGGCACGCCCGGCAGGTTGTCGCTGGTCTCGCCGACCAGCGCGGCCAGGTCCGGGTAGCGCTGCGGGGTGACCAGGTACTTCTCCTCGACCGCGGTCGGGGTCATCCGGGCCAGGTCGGAGACGCCCTTGCGCGGGTAGAGCACGGTCACCTTGTCGGTCACCAACTGCAGGGCGTCCCGGTCGCCGGTGCAGATCACCACCTCGATGTCGTCGGCCGCGGCCTGCGTGGCCAGGGTGGCGATGATGTCGTCGGCCTCGTAGCCGGCCAGTTCGGTCCAGGTGATGTTGAGCGCGTCCAGCACCTCCTTGACCAGTCCGACCTGCCCCTTGAACTCGTCGGGTGAGGTGCTCCGGTTCGCCTTGTACTCGGTGTACAGCTCGGAGCGGAAGGTCTGCCGGGACACGTCGAAGGCGACCCCGACGTGGGTCGGCTGCTCGTCGCGCAGCACGTTGATCAACATCGAGGTGAACCCGAACACGCCGTTGGTGTGTTGGCCCGAGGTGGTGGAGAAGTTTTCCACCGGGAGGGCGAAGAAGGCCCGATAGGCCACCGAGTGCCCGTCGATCAGCAGCAGCTTCGCGGGCTGCTCGGGGGCCGGGGTCGCATCGGTGGTGGAGTCAGCTGGCACAACCCCGACCCTACCGATCCCGAGCGGCGTCGACCCACTCCACGTGCTCCCGGGTGGGGCAATACCCTGTCGACCATGGCTGAGTCCCGAGATCCCGCGCTGCCCCAGTGGTACTCCGAGGTGGCGAGCGCCCTCGACGAGAAGATGGGGTTGACCGTGTCCGAGCTGACCCCGCAACGGGTCGTCGGTCGGATGCCCGTGGCGGGCAACACCCAGCCCTTCGGACTGTGGCACGGTGGCGCGTCGTGCGTGCTGGCCGAGACGCTGGCGTCCTTGGGTGCGTTGGCCGCGGTACGGCCGGGGCGGGTCGCGGTCGGCGTCGACATCAACGCCACGCATCACCGCTCGGTGAAGCAGGGCATGGTCACCGGCACCGCGACCGCGCTGCGGTTGGGCAAGACCGTGCTGAGCTATGACGTGGCCCTGGTCGACGACACCGGCGAGCGCATCTGCACCGCGCGCGTCACCTGCCAAGCCGTCGACCCACGGCGCCCCAACATCTCGAGCTGAGAGTCAGCTCTTGGCCTTGTGGGTCAGCTCTTGGCCTTGTGGGTCAGCTCTTGGCCTTGCGGGCGCCCTTGGCGGCCTTGCCTTCCTTCTTGACCTTGTTGGCGTTCTCGATGACGCCCTCGGCGACCTCGCGCATCGACTTGCGCAGGTCCATCGCGGTCTTCTGGATCCACCGGAACGCCTCGGCCTCGGACAGGCCCAGCCCCTGCTGCAGCATCGCCTTCGCCTGGTCGACGGCCTTGCGGGAGGCGAGTCGCTCGGCCAGGTCGGCCACCTCGGCCTCGACCGCGCGGATCTCGGCGAACCGCGCGATGGCGATCTCGATGGCCGGCACCACGTCGGAGCGGTCGAACGGCTTCACCACGTACGCCATCGCGCCGGCCTCGCGGGCCCGCTCGACGAGCTCACGCTGACTGAACGCGGTCAACATCACGACCGGCGCGATGCGATCGGCGGCGATCTGCTCGGCCGCGGAGATGCCGTCCAGCTTGGGCATCTGCACGTCCATCACGACCAGCTCGGGCTTCAGGTCGCGGGCCATCGCGACGGCCTGTTCGCCGTCACCGGCCTCACCGACGACCTCGTAGCCCTCGTCCTGGAGCATCTCGACCAGGTCGCGGCGGATCAGCACCTCGTCCTCGGCCACCAGGACCCGTCTCCCCTGGACGCTCCCGTCGGCGGCGGCACCCGCCTCGGCAGCACTCACGTCGGGGGTGTCCGTGTCGACGGACCCCTCCGGGGAAGGGGAATCGCTCATGTCGTACCTCTCACAGTGCTCCGGCCCGCAATGGCCATGGTGCCAACCATCCTAGCGACAACCACGGCAAGACCATGCACGGAATTGTGATCAAGTCGGTATCTGGCGTGGGATCCGCGTCACATTGGCCGAACGTTCCCGACATCGCCGGCCAAGTCGCCGGGACCTCGGTGACGCTGCTATCGTGGGTCCCCGCGCCGGGGTGGCGGAATGGTAGACGCGGACGGCTCAAACCCGTCTGTCCGAAAGGACTTAGGGGTTCGACTCCCCTTCCCGGTACCGAGCGCGAGGCTGGTCAGCTGGTCAGAGCGGCAGCCCGATCCGACGTACCCGCATCATGTTGGTGGTGCCGGCGACCCCGGGCGGCGAACCGGCGATGATCACGACCCGCTCCCCCTCGGCGACGCGCCCCATCTCGACCAGGGCCTGGTCGACCTGCCGGATCATCTCGTCGGTGTGGTCGACCTGTGGCACCAGGAAGGTCTCCATCCCCCACAGCAGGGCCAGCGACTGCCGGGTCGACTCCAACGGGGTGAACGCGAGCATCGGGATCGAACTGCGGATCCGGGCGAGCCGCCGGGCCGAGTCACCGGACTGGGTGAAGGTCACCACGTACCGTGCCCCGGTCCGTTCGGCCACCTCGATGGCCGCCTTCGCCAGTACGCCACCGGTGGTGTGGGGTTCCCAGTCGATCTTCTCGATCTGACTGATCCCGTGTTCCTCGGTGTTGTCGATGATCCGGGCCATCGTCTCGACCGCGACGATCGGATACTGCCCGACGCTGGTCTCGCCCGAGAGCATCACCGCGTCGGCCCCGTCGAGCACCGCGTTCGCGACGTCGGAGGCCTCGGCGCGGGTCGGCCGCGGTGCCGAGATCATCGACTCCAACATCTGGGTCGCGACGATCACCGGCTTGGCCCAGCGGCGGGCCGCGGTCACGATCTTCTTCTGGACCAGCGGCACCTCCTCGAGCGGAAGCTCGACGCCGAGGTCACCGCGGGCCACCATCAACGCGTCGAAGGCGTCGATGATCTCGTCGAGGTTCTCGACGGCCTGCGGCTTCTCCAGCTTCGCGACGACCGGGATGCGGCGCCCTTCCTCGTCCATCACCTGGTGCACCGCCGCCGCGTCGGCGGCGTTGCGGACGAAGCTGAGCGCGATCATGTCGGCCCCGTTGCGAAGTCCCCAACGCAGGTCCTCGATGTCCTTCTCGCTCATCGCGGGCACGCTCACCGCGACACCGGGCAGGTTGATGCCCTTGTTGTTGGAGACCTGGCCGCCGACCAGCACGGTGGTGTGGACCTCGGTGTCGGTCACCTCGGTCGCCTCGACCATCAGTCGGCCGTCGTCGATCAGGATCTTGTCGCCGGCCTTGACGTCACCGGGCAGCCCGGCGTACGTGGTGGAGCAGCGCTCGGCGGTGCCTTCGATGTCGTCGGTGGTGATGGTGAACTTCGCCCCGTACGCGAGGGTCTCCTTGCCGGCGGCGAACCGGCCGAGCCTGATCTTGGGACCCTGCAGGTCGACCAGCACCGCGATCGCCCGATCGGCGTCCGCCGCGGCGGCCCGGACCGCCTCGAGGTTCTGCTTGTGATCGGCATGGTCACCGTGGCTCATGTTGAGACGGGCCACGTCCATGCCGGCTGCCACAAGTTCCCTCAATCGCTCCGGTGACGAGGTCGCCGGGCCGAGGGTGCAAACAATCTTCGCTCTACGCACCCCTCGACACTACAGAACCGGACCCCAACGGAAGATGACCAGTGGATGACTGGTGCGGGTCAGCTCTGTCGCAATTGGTCCAACGCCGCCTGCAGGTCGGCCGGGTAGTCGCTGACGAAGACCACGTCCTCCCCGCTGCCGGGATGGACGAACCCCAGCTCGACGGCGTGCAGCCACTGCCGCTCCAGGCCGAGCCTGGCCGCGAGCACCGGGTCGCCGCCGTACAGCGGGTCGCCGACGCAGGGATGCCGGACCGCCGCCATGTGGACGCGGATCTGGTGGGTCCGCCCGGTCTCCAGCCCCACCTGCAGCAGGCTGGCCCCGGGGAACATCTCGATCACCTCGTAGTGGGTGATGCTGTGCCGCCCCGAGGAGACGATCGCCATCCGCCAGTCGTGGTTGCGGTCGCGGGCGATCGGCGCGTCGATCGTGCCCACCGACGGATCGGGGTGACCCTGCACGAGCGTGTGGTACGTCTTGGCGACCTCGCGGTTGCGGAACGCCCGCTTGAGGACGGTGTAGGCGTACTCGCTCTTGGCGACCACCATCAGCCCGGAGGTGCCGACGTCGAGGCGCTGCACGATGCCCTGCCGCTCGGCCGCCCCGGAGGTGGAGATCCGGAACCCGACCGCGGCCAGGTGTTCGACGACCGAGGGGCCGTCCCAGCCGAGGCTCGGGTGGGCGGCGACGCCGGCCGGCTTGTCGACCACGACGATGTCGTCGTCGTCATGGACGATCGCGATCCCGGCGACCTCGTGGGGCACCACCTGGGCCACCCGCGGTGGTCCGGGGATGGTCACCTCGAGCAGGTCACCTCCCGACACCTTGTCGGACTTTCCGGCCCCGCGCCCGTGGAGCTTGATCAGGCCGGCCTCGGCGATCTCGGAGACCCGGGTCCGTGACAACCCGGTGAGCCTGGCCACCGCGGCGTCGACGCGCATCCCGTCCAGTCCGTCGGGTACCAGGACGATCTTGGTGTCCTCGGTCACGAGGAGGTGTCCCTGGGATGCGGCCCGGCGTCCTGCTCGGCCCCACCGTCCTGATCAGTTTCGGTGTCGTGATCAGTTTCGGTGTCGTGATCAGCTTCGGTGTCATGATCAGCTTCGGCGTCCGGGTCGTCCTCGGGGTAGGGGTCCCCCGGTGGGACGTTCTTGATCACCGCCAACCAGATGATCCCGATCGCGCCGAACACGACGCCCATGTCGGCGACGTTGAAGATCGGCCAGTACGGCAGCTGCAGGAAGTCGACGACGTGCCCGACGGGGAACCCGGGGGCCCGGAACAGCCGGTCGGTCAGGTTGCCGACCACACCGGCACCGATCAGTCCGAGCACCACGGCCCATCCCCGGTGCTTCAACCGGAAGAGGACGAACCAGGTAATGCCGACCAGTACACAGCTGGAGAAGAGGGTGAACACCCAGGTCAACTGGCCGCCACCGCCCAGCCCGAACGAGGCACCGTCGTTGAAGACCAGCAGCAGCCGGAGCAGGTCACCGATCACCTGCACCGACTGACCTGGCTCGAGGTGGGTCAGGGCAAGCTGCTTGGTGACCTGGTCGATGGTCGCAAGGACGACGACGACCGCGGCCCAGATCAGCCGTCGGTCGAGTTTCAGCGTCGTTCCTCGCGTTCCTTGCATGTCATGCACAGTGTGGCACGCGGGTACACCTGCAACCGCCCCTTGCCGATCGGCTGACCACAGTTGTCGCACTGCCCGTACGTACCCTGCGCCATCTTCTGCAGTGCGAGCCGGGTCTGGTTGATCGCCTCGGAGGCGTACGCGGCCAGCGCCAGTTCCTGATCACGTTCGAAGTTGGAGGTCCCGACGTCGGCCGCATCACCGCCACCGCCCTCACCGGAGACCAGCAGGTCGGCCAGGTCGGCCCGGACGGTCCGGGCGTGTGCCTCGTGCCGCTCGATCTCGGCAGTCAGCTCCTCCCGCAGCTCGGCGAGCTCCGCCTCCGTCCACGGATCCTCGTCGACGCGAACGACCAGATCGCCGGCCGTGGCCTTGCTGGTACGGGAGTTGCCGCGGGTGGCAGCCGCAGTCGACGATGCCGTCTTGGTGGCCGGAGCCTTGGTCACAGAAACCTTCTTCGCTGGTGTGGTCTTCGAGGTGGATGTTGACTTCGTCGCCGATGCCCGCTGACGGGCCGGCGTCGCCTTGCTGGTGGTCGTCTTGCTGGTGGTCGTCTTGCTGGTGGTCGCCTTGCTGGTGGTCGCCTTGCTGGTGGTCGCCTTCTTCGAGGCGGCCTTCTTCGCCGGTGCAGGTTCCTTCGCCGGTGCCTTCTTCGCCGGTGCGGACTTCGTGGCGGGACCCTGCTTCGTCGGTGCGGCCTTCCGAGACCTCGACGTACCCGCCGCAGCCCCCGTACCCGAAGCCGCCTTCGTAGCCGAAGCTGCCTTCGTAGCCGCCGCCTTCGTCCCTGACGCCGTGGTCGCGGCCGTCTTCTTGCCGGTGCGGGCTGCCTTCTTCGCCGGTGCCGTCCGCTTGGCCGGGCTGGACTTCTTGGTCGCGGTCACCTGCCTGCCCGACGTCGCCCGGGCGGCCGGCGTCTTGGACGCGGCACTGCTGGGCCGTGGCGACTTGCCCGTGGTGGACATCGTCTCTCCCCTCAACCGCTCCGGACCACATGTGTGCGGCTGACCGTAACGTCTGACAGCACATTAGGCAAGGAGGAACGCACGCCTGTGGCACACCTGTTGTGGATCATGCAGAACGAGTCCCGCCGGGACCGCTGTGCAGCGATCCCGGCGGGACTCGAGATGATCGGTTCAGCGCGGTGGGCTCAGCCCTGGCCGCCCAGCAGCGCGTCGAGCCGCGGGGTGTCGGACTGACCGCCACCCTGCTGCCCTGACTGGCCCTGGGACTCGGAACTCCGCTGGCCCTGGCCCGACGTGTTCGAGCTCGACCCCTGCTGGGCGCCCCGCTGGGAGCCCCGGGAGTCCTCGTCGGCGTCGGGGGTCAACAGCTCCGGCGCCTCGCCCGGCTCGAAGACACCCTTCTCGAGGCCGGCGATCTGGCCCTTGAGGTGGTCGGTCAGGTTCTTGCGGAAGTTCTGCTCGAACCCGCGCAGCTTGCTGACCGAGTCACGCAGTTGATCACGCTCGGTCTCCATGGCCGCAAAGGTGTCGCGACGACGAACCTTGAGCTCCTCGTCGAAGGCGGTCGCCCGACCCTCGGCCTCGTTGCGGACCCGATCGGCGTGCAGTCGGGCGTCCGACTCCATGCGCTCGGCCTCGGTGCGGGCGCCGGTGGTGATCCCGTTCGCCTCCTGCCGGGCACGCGACAAGATCTCCTGCGACTCCTCACGGGCCTCGGTGACCAACCGCTCGGCCTGCTCGGTGGCGAGCTGGACCAGCCGTACGACGGCGGGGCTGGCGTCATCGGCGGTACGGACGACCAACTCCTCACCGCCCTCGCCCTGAGCCGTGGCGGCCGGCGCCTCGGGGGCGGTCTGCTTGGCCTCGGGCTCGCGCTGTGCGGACTCGGCGGCGTACGGGCTGGCGGACTCGGCGTTCGCGGCCGCGCGCTCGAGCTCGGCGACCTGCTTCTTCAGCAGCTCGTTCTCCTCGGTCAACTGCGCGAAGGACTCTTCAACCTGATCGACGAACTGGTCGACGTCGATCACTTCATAGCCGGCGCGCCGAGCCATGCGGAACTTCATGTTGCGCACATCGTCCAGCGTCAGCGTCATCGTTCACCTCTGGTAGTCGTCAAGGTCGGACTGTTTGGTCCGCTCACCACCGTACCGGGCCGACTTCCCCACGGACACCCAAGCCTCTCGGTACGGCAGCCGACACGTTACCGCTAAATGTCACGAATGGGTAAACGGGGGTGGCGGCAGGGCGGGACGGGGGTGGCTGGTGTGACTCGGCGGTACGGCTGTGGCGCTCGTCGGCGCCGTACGGCTCAGCGGAAGAACACCATCGCGTTGATCCACATCAGCACGCTCACGCCGATCGCGAGCACCAGGAAGGCCAGGTCGAAGGCCACGGTGCCGATCTGCACCGACGGCAGGAACTTCCGGAGGAAGCGGAGTGGCGGGTCGGTGAGCGAGTAGATCACCTCGGCGACGACCAGGAACGGGCCGCGCGGCTCCCAGCCCGGGACCAGCACCGGGACCCACGACAGGACCATCCTCGCGATGAGGACCATGAAGTAGAGGTTCAGGACGACATTGATGATCTGACCGATCAGTACCACAGCGTGCTCTCCGTCCTCGCGGGCGGCCTCAACTCTGGTTGAAGAACTCGCCGGCGATGCGTTCCTTGTCCTCGGCCGTCACATTGACGTTGGGCGGTGACAGCAGGAACACCCTGCTGGTCACACGGTCAATGCTGCCACGCAGGCCAAAGATCAAGCCAGCGGCGAAGTCCACCAGACGCTTGGCGTCCGGGTCGTCCATGTCGCTGAGGTTCATGATCACGGGCACACCGTCACGGAAGTGCTCGCCGATCGCCCGCGCCTCGTTGTAGGTCCGCGGGTGGACGGTGATGATGCGGGACAAGTCAGCCTCCCGGGAGGTCGCTGCCGTCGGCACGGTGGCGGTGGCCGTCGCGGCGACCGACGGCTCGTAGCCGCCCGCCCGCTCGACACCGCTCCGTTCGACGGCCCTGCTGGTACGGCGGTGGTGACCGATCTCGGTCACGCTGGCCTCCTCGCCACGATGCCGATCGGCCAGGTCGTCGTCGACGTACTCGTCGAGATCGACCCCCTCGGTCAGCTCGTCGTCGGCGTGGCCGTACTCGTTGTAGCGATCGTCGGTCACCAGACCGAGCCACGCAGCAGCCTTCCTCAGTCGCTCAGCCATGACCAAACCTTCCTCAACCGTCGCCGGAGCACGCCTTCCTAACGCACACCATTGACACTAACCGCCCGACTGCCCGCAGCGTGGGGGACTCGCCGTGACACGCCGAGACGGGCAGCCACGTTCCCGCGGGAACGCCCCGGCACACCGAGAGGGCAGTCGGCGAGACCCCCACGCACCGAGAGGACAGTCGGAGAGCCGAAACTGGCTCGGCTGCCACTCCAACTGCCCGATCGATCAGACGAAGCGAGACCTCGGCATCGAAGGGGCGCCTGGAGAGGCCTTGACGCGGCCACCGGGCACTCGGCGCGGCCCGGATCAGCCAAGCGATGCCAGCCAGGCCACCAGCGACGCGGTTCAGGTCAGCCAGGCGATGCCGGCCAGCCGACCGGTGGCGGGACCGTCGCGGCGATGGGAGTACAGCGACCGGTCCTCCGCGGTGCAACCACCGACCACCTCGGCCGGACAGCCGGCGTCGGCGAGCTGCCGTACGGCACCGGCGGCCAGGTCGAGCCCCGTGGTCCCCTGCGAGGTGGTGCTCGCCGAGCCCGGCAGTACGGCCGCCACCTCCGCGGCCATCTCCGGCGGCACCTCGTAGCAGGCACCGCAGATGCTCGGCCCGACCCAGGCCGTGATGTCGCTCGCGCCGAGTGCCCGCATCCGCTCCACGGTGCGGGGCAGGATGCCGTCGACCAGTCCTCGGCGGCCGGCGTGGGCCACCCCGAGCACTCCGGCCCCGCGGTCGGCGAGCACCACCGGCAGGCAGTCGGCGACCCGAATCGTGAGCGCCACCTGCGGCAGCGTGGTGACCATCGCGTCGGCCCGGACCAGCGGCGGGCGGCCACCCGACGAACCGAGTGGCGACCGGTCGTCCCAGTCGGTCAGCCGGCTGCGGTCGATCTCGACGACGTCGGCGGAGTGGATCTGCGCCAGCGTCACCACGGGTCCCCCGGACGGCAGCTCGGCGAGCCCGAGCTCGGCCCGGACCCGCTGCAGGTTGGTCGCCACGGCCTCCGGGTCGTCCAGATCGGTCCGGCCCAGGTTGAGGCTGTCGTACGGAGGCAGGCTGGCGCCGCCGTGACGGTCGGTGAAGGCGAACCCCAGCCCCGCGAGATCGGTTCGGTGGTGGAACACGACGCTCAGTCGGTCACTTCAGGAAGTCGGGGATGTCCAGCTCGTCGTCGCCGGGCGGTGGCGGTGTCGGACGCCGCTGCTCGGGACGGCCCTGCGGCTGCCCCTGGCCACCCATGCCCTGCCCCGGCCGTTCGCCCTGACTGGGCCGACCCTGCCCGCCGGGCGCCGGCTGACCACCCTGGCCCGACTGACCACCCTGGCCCGACTGACCACCCTGACCCGACTGGCCACCCTGACCCGGCTGACCACCCTGACCCGCGGGTGCCTGGCCGGGCTGTGCCTGCTGCCCCGGGGCCTGCTGCCCCTGCTGGCCCTGTCCCAGATGCCCCTGCCCCTGCTGGCCCTGGCCCGGCTGCCCGGACGGAGCGCCCTGGGCCGGACGCTGCTGCTGGCCCTGTGCAGGTCGGTTGCGGGCGATGCCCTGCTGCCGCCGCGGCGGTTCACCGCCTTCGAAGCCGGCGGCGATGACGGTGACGCGCACCTCGTCGCCGAGGGCGTCGTCGATCACGGTGCCGAAGATGATGTTCGCGTCCTCGTGCGCCGCCGCCTGGATCAGGCTCGCGGCCGACGACACCTCGAACAGGCCGAGGTCCGAGCCACCGGCGATCGACAGCAGCACACCACGGGCGCCCTCGATGCTCGCCTCCAGCAGTGGTGACGACACCGCGGACTCCGCGGCGGCGCGGGCCCGGTCCTCACCGCGGCCGGTGCCGATGCCCATCAGGGCCGAACCGGCGTTGGACATCACCGACTTCACGTCGGCGAAGTCGAGGTTGATCAGGCCCGGCGTGGTGATCAGGTCGGTGATGCCGGAGACACCCTGCATCAGCACCTGGTCGGCGGCCTTGAACGCGTCGAGGATCGCGACCTGGTGGTCGATCATGTCGAGCAGTTTGTCGTTCGGGATGACGATGAGGGTGTCGACCTCCTCCCGGAGCGCCTCGATCCCCTCGTCGGCCTGCACCGAGCGACGGCGTCCCTCGAAGCCGAACGGTCGGGTCACCACGCCGATGGTCAGCGCACCGAGCGCGCGGGCGATCCGTGCCACCACGGGAGCGCCGCCGGTGCCCGTACCGCCGCCCTCACCGGCGGTGACGAAGACCATGTCGGCGCCGCGGAGCACCTCCTCGATCTCCTCGCCGTGGTCCTCGGCGGCCTGCCGCCCCTTGTCGGGGTCCGCCCCGGCGCCGAGGCCGCGGGTCAGCTCGCGGCCGATGTCGAGCTTGACGTCGGCGTCACTCATCAGCAGGGCCTGGGCATCCGTGTTCACCGCGATGAACTCGACACCCCTCAGGCCTGCGTCAATCATGCGGTTGACCGCATTCACACCACCGCCGCCGACACCGACGACCTTGATGATGGCCAAGTAGTTCTGGGATGCCGTAACCACCGATGAACTTCCTCACTCGAGAACTGCCGCGAAGTCTGAACCTGAGGTCGACCTCGCACCGAGGAGCCGACCCCTTGGTCACGTCAGGCTATGGGGACGGCGAATCGCCTGTCCACATTCGGGTGGCGCGCCACGCCCAACAGCAAGGAATTGGCGACAATCTCTCTATCTCTACTTCAGGCTTTGGTGCTCCGAGGGCCCGACGGACGTCATCGTACGGCCGGATGGTCGGGAGCCGACACGTCGTACACCGACCCCTCCTGCTTCATCAGGGCGACCAGCACGGTGGCCTTGAAGTCACTGCGTTCGACGCTGCCCCAGATGACCCGCTTGCCGTCGACGCTGAGCTCGATCGAGTCCTGGGTCTCGGCCGAGATCTCGGTGGTCCGCTCCGCCAGGGCCGGCGGGAGGCTGGTCACGACGGTCGCCAACGGCGCCAACAGCTCCGGCTTCGGGGTCGAGGCCACCACCATCCCGGTCGGCACGGAGGTCACCTCGGTGAACGGCACGCCCTCGGCGTCGACCAGCAGGATGCCGGTCGAATTGTTCTGCCGGACCGCCAGCACGGGGGTCCGCTCGGTGACGACGATGGTCACCCGGTCGGGCCAGTGCCGCTCCAGTTGCACCGACTTCACCGGGGCCAGGCTGCCGACCCGCTGTTCGACCGCACCGGAGTCGATCCGGGCCAGTGGCGTACCGAGCACGATGCCGGCGGTGTCGCGGACCCGGTCCGGGTCGGCGACGGTGGTCCCGGTGACCGTGACCTGGCGGACGCTCAGCACACTGGAGAAGCCGACCAACCAGACCCCGGCGCCGACCGCGGCCACCAGCACCACCGCGATCCCCCACCGCAGGGCGGCCCGGAGCCGGGACCGCCGGCGGCGGAGCTGGATCCGTACGGTGGCGTCGGAGATCCCGCGCTGGCGGCGGCCGGTGGAGTTGCCGCGACCGGAACCCTTCCGCGCGCCGGTGCTCGACCGGGTGGAAGGACGGGTGGGAGTACGGGTGGCCATCAGCCCTCCAGGGTCGCCAGGATCACCGGGGCGATGCGGGTGACGGAGCCGGCGCCGATCGTCATCACCAGGTCCCACGGTCGGGCGAGCCGGGCGGTGGTGGCGGCGGCCTCGTCGAGACCGGGGACGTAGTGTGCGGTGCGGCCGCGGGCGGTGCGGACCCCCTTGGCGATCAGTTCGCCGGTGACGCCGGGGATCGGGTCCTCGCGGGCCGGGTACACGTCGGTCACCACGACCTCGTCGGCACCTGACAGGGCCTCGGCGAACTGGTCGGCGAAGTCGCGGGTCCGCGAGTACAGGTGCGGCTGGAAGCACACCACCAACCGCCCCCGACCCACCGCGGCCCGACCCGCACTGATCGCTGCCCGCACCTTCGACGGGTTGTGGGCGTAGTCGTCGTACACCCGGACCTGGTGGACCTCACCGATCCGCTGGAACCGGCGGGAGGTGCCGGTGAACCGTTCGATCGCCTTGCGGACGGGCGCATCGTCGATGCCGAGGCCGACGCACACCGCGTACACGGCGGCCGCGTTGCTCAGGTTGTGTTGCCCCAGCAGGCCGATCCGGAGCGGGCCGCCCGCCTCGCCGTGCCGCAGCATCGCCGTGCTCCGGTCGGCACCGAGGACACAGTCGGTGAGCCGGACGTCGGCGGTCGGGGCCTGACCGTACGTGATCACCTCGACCCGGTCGGCCACCCGTTCGGCCAGTGCGGCCGCTCCCGGGTCGTCGATGTTGATCACGGCGAGCCGGACCGTCGGTCCGGTGACGAAGTCGTCGAAGCCGGCCGCGTACGCCTCGGCGGTCCCCCAGTTGTCCAGGTGGTCGGCCTCGACGTTGGTCACCACCGCAATCTGCGTCGGGTACTGAAGGAATGTGCCGTCGGACTCGTCGGCCTCGATCACGAAGTCGGGGCCCTTGCCGAGGTGGGCCGCGGTGTCGGGCCGGGTGACCCGGTTGGCCGCGATCGGGGCACCGACCAGGTACGACGGGTCGCGCCCCAGGGCGGCCAGGGTGACCGCGAGCCAGGCCGAGGTGGTGGTCTTGCCGTGGGTACCGCTGACCGAGATCGGCACGAACGACCGGCGGGTGCCCAGGATCGCGGCGATCGCGGTACTACGGTGCAGCACCGGCAGTCCCCGCTCCCGGGCCGCCACCAGTTCGGGGTTGTCCTCGCGGATCGCACTGCTGACCACCACGGTGTCGACGTCGGCGACCTGGTCGGCGTCGTGGCCGACGTGGGTCGTGATGCCGAGGGCACCCAGCTCGGCCAGCACCGGCGAGTCGGCCTGGTCGGAGCCGGACACCTGATGGCCCAGCCCGGCCAGCAGTCGGGCGACCCCCGACATGCTGGAGCCACCGATCGCGATCAGGTGGACCCGACCGAGCTCGGCAGCGGTGGGCACCTCGACCGAAGGAATGAGCGGCATCAGTTGATCACCGACATGATCAACTCCGCGAGCCGCCGGTCGGCGTCCCCGGGCACCGCGTCCCGGGCCCGCTCCGACATGCCGGCCAGACGGGTCCGATCCATGATCAACTCGCCGACCAGGGTGTCGAGGCGGTCCGGGGTGCACTCCGCGTCGACGAGCTGGACGCCGGCGTCGGCCGCCAGCAGCACCTCGAGGTTGCGGGCCTGCTCGCCGTTGCCGTGCGGCAGCGGCACGAAGATCGCCGGCAGTCCCACGACCGCGGTCTCGACGACGGTGCCGGCACCGGAGCGGCACAGCATCAGGTCGGCAGCGGCGTACGCGTCGGCCATCGCGTCGACGAAGCCGACCGGACGGTAGCCCGCCCCCGACTGCTCGTCGTCGATGTCGACGTCGGCCTCGCTGATGTTGCGCAGGCCGAGCACGTGGATGATCGAGATCCCGCGGGCCAGCAGGCGGTCCCGGGCGCCGGCGACGGCGGTGTTGATGCTGTGTGCCCCCTGCGAACCACCGGAGACCAGTAGTACCGGCTGGGCCGGGTCCAGTCCGTACGCGCGGATCGCGTCGTCACGCCGGTCGGCCCGGTCGAGCTCGGTGATCTCGTGCCGCACCGGCAGCCCGACCATGGTCGCCCCCGGCAGTGGGGTGTCGGGGAAGGTGGTGGTGACGTGGCGGGCGAACCGGGCCGCCACCTTGTTGGCCAGCCCCGGTACGGCGTTCTGTTCGTGGACCACGATCGGCAGCTTCAGCGACCGGGCGGCCAGGTAGGCCGGCATCGCCACGTACCCGCCGAAGCCGACGACGGCCTTCGCCTCGGTCTCACGCAGGACGTCCCTGGCCTGGTTGACCGCGCGCCGGAGCCGGAACGGCACCTTGAGCAGGTCACCGGACGGGCGCCGCGGCATCGGCACCGGGTCGATCAACTCCAGCGGCAGGCCGGCGGCCGGAACCACGCGCGTCTCGAGCCCGCGCGCGGTGCCGATGGCGGTCACCCGTACGTCGTGGTCGAGTTCGGCCACGGCATGGGCGGTGGCGATCAGCGGGGAGGTGTGGCCGGCCGTACCGCCTCCTGCGAAGACGATCCCGGTCATGGCCGACCCCCCACGACCGTGGTCAGCCGCGGCTTGGACTGCCGGTTCCGGCGGCCGGTCAGCACCTCACGGGCCGCCGGCTCGTTCCGGGCGCAGGCGAGCAGCAGGCCGAGTGCGATCAGGTTCGCCAACAGTGCCGACCCGCCGTACGACACCATCGGCAGCGGTACGCCCATCACCGGCCCGAGCCGCAGCACCACGGCCAGGTTGATCAACGCCTGGAACATGAACCAGGTGGTCACCCCGACCGCCAGGTAGCGGCAGAACGGCAGGTCCGACCGGAGCGCGATCCGCAGGCCGGCGTAGCCGAGCACCAGGAACAGTGCCAGCACCGCGAGACTGCCGAACAGGCCGAGCTCCTCGGCGATCACGGCGAACACGTAGTCGGTGTGGGCCTCCCGCAGGCTGCCCCACTTCTGTCGGCTGGCGCCCAGGCCGAGTCCCCACCAACCGCCGGAGGCGATCGCCTCGATGCCGATGCTGGGTTGCATGTTGACGCCGAGCCGGTCGGCCTCGGGGTTGAGGAAGCCGAGGAAGCGGTCGACCCGGTTGGGACTGCGCACCACCATGAATCCGACCGCGGCGACGCCGGCCAGCAGCAACGCGGCGAAGATGCGCTTCGGGGCGCCGACCATCCACAGCACGCCGAGGATGATCGCGACCAGCACCATCGCCGTACCCAGGTCGCCCTGGAACATCACCAGCAGCGCCAGCAGCATGGTCATCGGCAGGTAGGGCAGCACCAGGTGCTTGGGCTGGTCGAGCAGCTTCTCCTTGCGGGCCAACACGTCGGCCCCCCACAGCACGATGGCGACCTTGGCGAACTCGGACGGTTGCAGCCGCAGGAACGACGTGCCGAGCTCGAGCCAGTTCCGGTTGCCGTTCACGTTGACACCGAGCGGGGTGTAGGTCAGCACCAGCAGTAGCATCGAGCCGAACAGGGCGAGCCAGCCCAGCACGCGCAGGGCACCGAGCTTCATCCGCGACAGCACCCACGCCATCGGCAGGCCGAGTGCCAGGAAGACGATCTGCCGCTTCACGAAATAGTACGAGTCGCCGCCGAAGTTGACGTAGGCGTACACGCTGGACGACGACAGCACCATCATCATGCCGAGGGCGAGCAGCAGTCCGCTGGCGGCCGTCACCAGGTGGTGGCTGGCCATCGGGCGTTCGAGGGCGGAGCGGAGGTGACCCAGCAGGGCCGCCGAACTCACCCGGGCACCGGCGGTGCGGGTGTCGTCGGAGGTCGTGATGGCCACTACTGCTCCTTCTCCTCTCCCACTACGTCGTCTACCACGGAGTCGTCTCCCACCCGGCGCCGACGGACGGCTTCGGCGAACGCGTCCCCCCGGGCGGCGTAGCTGTCGTACATGTCCTTGCTGGCACATCCCGGCGCCAACAGCACCACGTCGTCGGTCCGTGCCAGGCGCGCTGCGGCCTCGACCACGCGCGCCATGGTCCCAGTGTCGGTCGAGTTGATCATCTGGGTCGGGACCTCCGGCGCGTGTCGGGCCAGCGCGTCGGCGATCACGTGCCGATCGACGCCGAACAGCACCACCCCGCGCAGCCGGTCACCGACCGTGGCGACCAGGTCGTCGAAGCTGGTGCCCTTGGCCTGGCCGCCGGCGATCCAGACGACGTGGTCGTACGCCTGCAGTGATGCCAGCGCCGCGTGCGGGTTGGTGGCCTTGGAGTCGTCGACGTAGCGGACCCCGGCGACGGTGGCCACCTCCGCGATCCGGTGGCCGCCGAGCTCGACGGAGCGGAGGCCGTCGTGGACCGCGGTCGGGCGGACCCCGTACGACCGGGCGAGCGCCGCGGCGGCGAGTGCGTTGGCGACGTTGTGCGGTGCGTTCGGGGTGACGTCGGCGACGGCGGCCAGCTCCATCGCCGAGGTGCGGCGCTGTTCGACGAAGGCGCGGTCGACCAGCAGGTCGTCGACCACCCCCAGCATCGACATCCCGGGCGTGCCGAGGGTGAACCCGATCGCGCGGGCCCCCTCGACGACGTCGGCCTCGGCGACCAGCTCCTCGGTGCGCGGGTCGGCGACGTTGTAGACGCACGAGTGCGTGACCCGTTCGTACGCCAACGCCTTGTCGGCGACGTAGGCCGCCATCGGGTCGGTGTCGGCACCCGGCGCCGCGGCGTACCACTCCAGGTGGTCGGGGTGGACGTTCAGCACCGCCGACGAGTGCGGCTGCAGGCTGTTGGACCAGTGCAGTTGGAAGCTGGACAGCTCGACCGCCAGCACGTCGTACGGCTCCGGGTCGAGCACGGTCTCCATCACGGGCCGGCCCACGTTGCCGACCGCAGCGGTCCGCAGCCCGGCGGCGGTGAGCATCGCGGCAAGCATCTGCACCGTGGTGGTCTTGCCGTTCGTGCCGGTCACCACCAGCCACGGGGTACGTCGCCGATCGGTGTCGGTCCGGCGAGGATCGGGTCCGCTGAGCCGCCATGCCAGCTCGGGTTCGCCCCAGATCGGGACGCCCCGGGCGGCGGCCTCGGCGAGCAGCGGGAAGGTCGGCGACAGGCCGGGTGAGGTGACCACCAGGTCGATGTCGTCGGGCAACGCCGCCGTGGTCGCGCCGGCGCCGAGCCGGACCGTCGCACCGAGGGTCTCCAACAGGGTGCCGCGTTCGGTGGTGCCGTCGTCGTCACGGTCCTCGACCACCTCCACCGCCGCGTCGAACTCGAGCAGTCCGTCGGCCGCGGCGAACCCGGAGACACCGAGCCCGACCACCAGCGCCTTCACCTGCGACCAGTCCGAGTCGGCGTCGGCGGTCGGCCGTTCGCCGGTCAGGAAGTCCTTCGTCGTCATCGTCCGGTCACCCACTCCGCGTAGAACAGCGCCAACCCGGCCGCCACGAACAGGCCGGCGATGATCCAGAACCTGATCACCACCGTCGACTCGGCCCACCCCCGCAGTTCGAAGGTGTGGTGCAACGGCGCCATCGGGAACAGCCGTTTGCCGCCGGTGACGCGGAAGAACGACACCTGCAGGATCACCGACAAGGTGTTGATCACGAAAAGGCCGCCGATGATCAGCAGCAACAGCTCGGTGCGGGTGTAGATCGCCATCCCGGCCATCGCCCCGCCCAGCGACAACGAGCCGGTGTCGCCCATGAAGATCTTGGCGGGCTGGCAGTTCCACCACAGGAAGCCGAAACAGGCCCCCGCCAGTGACACCGCGACCACGGCCAGGTCGTGCGGATCCCTGACCTCGTAGCACTTCGGGCCGGCGACGTCGAAGTAGGCACAGGACTGGTTGTACTGCCAGATGTTGACCAAGGTGTAGGCGCCGAACACCATCACCGAGGCCCCGGCGGCCAGTCCGTCCAGGCCGTCGGTGAGGTTCATCCCGTTGCTGGCCGCGGCGATCAGCAGCATCAACCACGGGATGGCGAGGAAGATCGGCAGCACCAGGGGCGGGATGTCGCGCAGGAACGAGATCGCCGGGGAGGCCGGGGTGATGCCACCGAACGGCTCGTAGAAGGCGGGCCCACTGCGCTCGTCGGGGAACTGGAAGCTGAGCCAGGCGAACGCGAGCCCGACCGACACCTGGCCGGCCAGTTTCGCCTTGCTGCGCAGGCCGAGTGAGCGTTGCTTGGAGATCTTGATCCAGTCGTCGAGGAAGCCGACCAGGCCGAGCCCGACGAGTAGGAACAAGATCAGGATCGCCGACATCCGCGGCGGGGCCATCGTGATCAGGTGCGACAGCACGTACGCCACCAGCACCGACAGCACGATCACGATGCCGCCCATGGTGGGGGTGCCGCGCTTGGTGTGGTGGGAGGTGGGGCCGTCGTCACGGATCAGCTGGCCGTACCCCTTCCTGACCAGGAAGGCGATGGCCAGCCGAGTGCCGAAGAGCGTCCCGAGCAGGGCGATCACCCCCGCCAGCACGATCGTGATCATCGAGTCCCCCCAGCCCGCTCGGCCGCTCCCCTGACCGACTCCAGCGCGGCAGCCACCTGCTCCAACGCCACCCCGCGCGAACCCTTCACCAACACCACGTCACCGGCGGCGAGCGGCGACCCGGGGGCGACCAACCGGTCGGCGGCGGTGGCCGCATCCGGTGCCACCACGACCTGTTCGTCGGCCAGCCCGGCCGTACGTGCGCCGGTGGCGAACTCGTCGGCCAGGTCCCCGACGAACAACGCCCACGAGGCCCCGGCGGTCGCCACGGCCGCCCCGACCCGGTGGTGCTCGGTGGCGGACTCCTCGCCCAGCTCCAACATGTCGCCGAGCACGACGCCGAGCCGACGGCCGTTGCCACCGGCCATCTGGGCCGCGGTGTCGAGTGCGGCCAGCACGGCGTCGGGGTTGGCGTTGTACGCGTCGTTCAGCACCATCGTGGTGTCGGCCAGCTCGGTCAGCGCCATCCGCCACTGGGAGGTCACCTGCGCCCCGTCGAGGGTGGTGGTGATCAACTCGGGCGGGACGCCGGCGACCAGTGCCGCCGCCGCGGCGGCCATCGCGTTGGCGACGTTGTGTCGGCCGGGGACCCCGAGCGCCGCCGTCCCCCGGTGATGGTGTCCGTCGAGCCGGAGGTGGACGGTGAACCGGTACCGGCCCCATTCGTCGGGCTGCAGGTCGGCAGCCCAGGCCGCGTCCCCGACCGGTTCGGTGTCCGGGTCGACCGAGAAGGTGATCACCCGTGCCGCGGTGCGGTCCCGCATCGCCAGCACCAACGGGTCGTCGGCGTTCAGCACCGCCCACCGGCCGGCCGCCTCGACGAGTTCGCCCTTCGCCCGGGCGATCGCGGCCTGGCTGCCGAACTCGCCGAGGTGGGCGTGGGCGACGTTGAGCACCACCCCGATGTCGGGTGGGACGAGGGCGCACAGGTCGGCGATGTGGCCGATCCCGCGGGCGCCCATCTCGCTGACCAGGAAGCGGGTCCGGTCGTCGATCCGGGTCGCGGTGAGCGGCACCCCGATCTCGTTGTTGAAGGAGTTCTCCGGTGCGACCGTGGGGCCGGCCGCGGCCAGCAACTGGCCGAGCAGGTCCTTGGTGGAGGTCTTCCCCATCGATCCGGTGATCGCGACCACGGCCAGGCCGTGGTGCTTGGCGTCGTCGACGACGTGGCGGCCCAGCCGGCCCAGCGCGGTCGGGACGTCGGCGACCCGGACGACCGGCAGGTCGGCCTGCTCCCCGGTCGCCGGCCAGCGGTCCCGCTCGACCAGGGCCGTACCCGCACCGGAGGAAAACGTCGGGGCGACGAACCGATGCCCGTCGACGCGTTCCCCGACGATGGCGCAGAACACCGCACCGGGGGTGACGTCGCGGGAGTCGCGGACCACGTCCGGCCCCACCAGCGCGTCGGGATCGGGTCCGACCAGGTCTCCGCCGACGGCCTCGGCCAGCGCGGCCCGAGTCATCGGCCTCATCGTTTCGCCCCCGTGATCGCCTGCCACTGTGCGACGGCCTCGGCGCCGTCGGAGAAGGGTTCGCGGCCGGTCGCGGTCTCCTGGTGGGTCTCGTGACCGCGGCCGAGCAGCAGGACGGTCCCGGGAGCGGCGTCGGCCGGGGTGGCGAGCTCGAGCGCGATCCGGATGGCGGCCCGGCGGTCGCCGCCGTCGACGGCCCGGGTGGCCCGCGCGCCGGCGTCGATCGCCTGCTGCGCACCGGCCAGCACCTCGCCGCGGATCACCGCCGGGTCCTCCGAGCGCGGGTTGTCGTCGGTGACCACGACGATGTCCCCCGCACCGGCCGCTGCGGCACCGATCGGGCCCCGCTTGCCGTGGTCGCGGTCGCCCCCGGCACCGACGACCACCACCACCGGGCCGGCGGCCGAGCCACGGTTCATCGCGACCCCGATCGGCACCACCAGGGCCCGCCCGGCGGCCGCGACGGCCTGTGCGGTGTGGGCGAAGTCGACGATCACCCGGGGCGCGGGCCGTACCGCAGTTCCCTTCCGCCGGGGCGGGTCCGGCAACGGGACCGTCTCCATCCGCCCAGGTACGGCCGCCGCGGCGAACCCGGTGACCGCCGCCGCCAGGTCGATGTCGTGGCCGGTCCGGGCGGCGGCATGGAGCATGCCCAGGGCCAGCAGCGCGTTACGGACGTTGTGCTCCCCCGGCAGGCTCACCACGCCGGTCAGTCGGCGGCCGTCGACGGCGAAGGTGACCTCCCGGCCGGCGTCGGTGTACCGCTGCTCCACCACGCCGACATCGGCGCCCTCGGGATCGTCCAGACTCACCGTGGTACAGGGAAGCTGGGGATTCCCTGCCAGCACGCGGCCGTACTCGTCGTCGATGTTGATCACCGCGGCACGGGCACGCTCGGGGGTGAACAGGGTGGCCTTCACCGCGAAGTACGAGGCGACGTCGCCGTGGAAGTCGAGGTGGTCGACACCCAGGTTGGTGAACCCGGCGACGTCGAAGGTGATGCCGTCGACCCGTTGCAGTGCCAGGGCGTGGGACGACACCTCCATCGTCAGGCTGTCGGCGCCCTCGTCGACCATGGCAGTCAGGATGGCCTGCAGGTCCGGCGACTCCGGGGTGGTGACGGTGGTGGTGCCCACCCCGGGCAGCGGCCGGTCGTCGACCCGGAACCCGACGGTGCCGAGCAGGCCCACCCGGTGGCCGGCCGCCCGCAGGGCCGCCTGCAGCAGGAAGGTGGTGGTGGTCTTGCCGGTGGTACCGGTCATGCCGAAGGTGAGCAGGCGCTCGGCGGGGTGCCCCTGCAGTCGCGCGGCGAACCGGGCCATCGTGCCGCGCGGGTCGTCGGTCACCAGCACCGGCACGTCGACCGGATCGCCGGCCGCCGCCAAGATCTCGGCTCCGGCCGGGTCGGTGACGATCGCGACGGCCGGTGCGGCCAGTGCCGGTGCCGCGTGCTGGGCACCGTGGGTGCGCTGCCCCGGCAGCGCCACCCAGACCTCGCCCGGTCCGACCCGACGGGAGTCCAGTTGGATCCGGGTCACCGGGGTCGACGGATCGGGCGTGCCGGTGGCCGCCGGAAGCACGGTCAGGTGTTCGTCGGTGGCCATCAGGTCGCCGAGGGTCACCCGGTCACCGGGCCCCCCAGTTGTCGTTGCGGACGTCTGCTCCACGGGGTGCACGCTATCCAGCGAAGGGGTGGCTGCGCGATCCGGCCGCGTGTCGCCTCACCATTCCAGGTCCCCTCACCACTCCAGGTCCCCTCACCACTCCAAGTCCCCTCACCACTCCAAGTCCTTCGTCGGACGCTTGGTGGTCGACGGCAGCACGCCGAGCTTGGGGAGGGCCGCGTTCGTCACGTCCTGGAAGACGGGGCCGGCGGTGGTGGTGCCGGAGTTGCCCTTCACCACGTCGTCGAGCACCACGTAGGTGACGATCCGCGGGTCCTCGGCCGGCGCGAACCCGAGGTAGGAGGTGGTCCGGCCGCGGTAGCAGCCGCACTCGGCGTCGTACCGCTCCGCGGTGCCGGTCTTGCCGCCGGTGCGGTAGTTCTCCAGCCCCAGGTACTTGACCTGGTTCTCGTTGTAGAGGATCGACTCCAACATGCCGGCCATCTGCTCCGAGGTCTCCGGCGACACCACCCGCCGCGACTCGCGACGCGGCACCTCGACCGGGTTCCCCTCGTTGTCGGTGGCGCCCTTGATGATGGTGGGCGGGTTGTAGACACCCCCGTTGAGGATGCCGGCGACGGCCGCCGCCTCCTGGACGGCGGTCACCGAGAGGCCCTGGCCGAACGAGATCTGGTCACGCTGCCAGCCGGGCATGTCGCGCGGGGGCAGCGCACCGGTCGCCTCGCCGGGCAGCTCGATGCCGGTACGCTCGCCCAGTCCGAAGCTGCGCAACCGGTCGTGGAGCTGCTCCTCGGTCAGCTGGCGGGTCAACATGATGGTGCCGATGTTGGACGACTTCGCCAGCACCCCGCGGGTGGTCAGGTGGATCGTGCCGTGCGCCCACACGTCGCGGACGGTGATGCCGCCGGCCCGGGCGGACTCGGGGACGACCACCTTGGTGTCGGGCTCGGCCAGTCCCTCCTCCATCACGGCCGCGACCGACAGGATCTTCTGCACCGAGCCGGGCTCGTACGCCATCTGCACGGCCCGGTTGCCCATGTTGGCCGGCTTGCCCTGGCCGGGCGCGTTCGGGTCGTACGTGGGGTAGTTGGCCATGGCGAGCAACTGACCGGTCCGGACGTCCATCACGATGACCATCCCGGACTTCGCCTGCACCTGCTTGACCTGTGCGGCCAGCCGTTGTTCGGCGAGGAACTGCAGGTCGGCGTCGATCGTGAGCTGGTAGTTCGTGCCGTCGACGGCCGGTGTCACCACGTTGGTGCCGAGCGGGATGCGGTTGCCGTTGGGGGCCCGCTCGTAGACCTCTTCGCCGGGAGTGCCGGTGAGTTGCTGGTTGAGGGAGTACTCCAAACCGGCGAGCCCTTCGCCCTCGTACCCGGTGAACCCGACGATGTTGGAGGCCACGGTTCCGTTGGGGTAACTGCGGATCGGGTCGTTCTCGCGGAAGATCCCGACCGCTCCGATCTCGTTCAGCTCGGCGACGATCGCGGCGTACGTCGCGGCGGGCACCTTCTTGGCGACGTAGGCGAACCTGGTGTCGGGCTTGGTCAGTGCCGGCAGGTAGTCGTCGAGCGAGCCGCCCAGGTGGCGTTGCAACACCTCGGCGATCTGGGTGACCTTGTTGTCCTTGGTCGGCCGACCGTCCTTGGTCGGATTGGTCAGGGTGGGGTCGGCGGTGATCGCGAACGCCATCTCGGTGGTGGCCAGCGGCACCCCGTTGGCATCGGTGATCTCGCCCCGGGCCGGCAGCAGGGGCATCGAGTTCTGCAACTTGGCCGCTGCCGCAGCCGCGTCACCGGAGGTGTCGAAGGCCTGCAGCTGCAGCAGCCGTCCGGCCATCACCGACACCATGATCGCGCAGACCACCAGCACGGCGTTGATCCGCAGTGACTGGCGACCCAGCGGCCACCGGATGGGTGCCCGGTGGACCTTGCGGCGGACCGGCCGGGCACCGGCCCGGGTCGCGGTGGAGCGGTTGCGTGGGGACGCCGCGGCGCGGGTCCGACGCATGGTGTCGCCGGTCGAGCCCGTACGACCCGGTGCCGTACGACCCGAGCTCGTACGACCGGGTGCCGGTCGGCGGTTCGCCGTCGCGGTGGAACGGGACGCACCGGACCGGGCCGAGGTCGCGGTGGACGACTTCCGTGCCCGCGACGATGCACCACGCGACGATGCACTCCGCGACGATGCACTCCGCGACGATGCACTCCGCGGCGATGCACCACGAGAGGACGCACTGCGCGACGCGGCTCCCTTTGGTGGACCTTGCTTCTGTGTTCCTGAGGACGCCGACCTGGCCGAGGCCGACTTGGCAGACGACTTCGACGCGGGGCGACGAGCACCGCCGGCGGACGTGGCTGAGCGGGTCGGCCACGAAGAACTCGATCGCCCACCGGATGTCCGGGAGCCACCCGCTCCCCGCCTCGACCCGTCGTCCTTCGCCGTCATGCCATCACCCCTGTCCCTGCTGCTGTTCTTCGGCGGCCTTCTTCTCCTCGGCCGCCTTCTTCTCCTCCGCAGCCTTCTTCTCGGCTGCTGCCTTCTCCTCCGCGGCCTTCCTCTCGGCTGCTGCCTTCTCCTCGGCCGCCTTCTTCTCCTCCGCGGCCTTCTTCTCGGCTGCTGCCCTCTCCTCCGCCGCCTTCTTCTCCGCAGCGGCACGTTCCTCGGCCGCCTGCCGTTCAGCGGCCAGCTGTTCGCGGGACTTCACCAGCGCCGACCCGAATGCGTCCCCATCGTTGGCCTCGACCTCACCGACGACCTTCCCCTCGGGCAGCACCAGGAACGGCTGCACCGGATTGGGGCGCATCCCCAGTTCGGTGGCCTTGGCCGCGAGCGAGCGCGGCGACGACACCTTGGCGAGCCGGGCCTCCAACGCGGCCTCGGTGTAGGACAGCGCCGTCGCGTCCTGCCGACGATCGGACAACTGGAACGACTGGGTCTGCAGCTGGGTGTTGAGCACCAACAGCCCCACCATGCCGGCCCCGAGGACGACGGCCAGCACCAGCAGGAACGGCAACTGGCGCAGCGGCCGGACCGGGCTCGGCACCGGCTGCAGGGTGCGGCCCTTCCCGGGCGAGGTGGCCTCGCCCGGGGTGGACCGGCGAAGTCCGAAGTCGGACAGGGCACTCATGCCGCCTCCTTGATGCGTTCTGCGGCCCGGAGCCGGGCCGAGGTCGCCCGCGGGTTGTCGGCCACCTCGGTCGCGTCGGGGAGCTCGGCACCGCGGGTCAACAGGGTCAGCTCCGGCGCCATCTCCGGCGGCACCACCGGCAGGTGACGTGGGGCGTGGTCGGTACTGCGGTCGGCGAGGACCCGCTTGACCGCGCGATCCTCCAAGGAGTGGTAGGCCAGGACGGCGATCCGGCCACCGAGCAGCAGTGCGTCGACGGCCGCCGGAAGGGCGCGGTCGAGCACCTCGAGTTCGGCGTTGACCTCGATCCGCAGGGCCTGGAAGGTGCGCTTGGCCGGGTGTCCCCCACGGCCCTGCCCGGGCCGGGCCCTGCCGGCGGGCTTGCGGTGTCGGACGGCGGCCGGGATGGCGTCGCCGACCAGCTCGACCAGCCGGGACGAGGTGGTGAACGGTTCGGTGTCGCGCTCGGCGACGATCCGGCGGGCGATGCGGTCGGCGAACTTCTCCTCCCCGTACACCCGGAGGATGCGGGCGAGCTGGGCGTGGGAGTACGTGTTGAGCACCGTGGCGGCGGTCAGTTCCTGGCGGCGGTCCATCCGCATGTCGAGCGGGGCGTCGACGGCGTACGCGAAGCCGCGGCCGGCGAGGTCGATCTGCAGCGAGGAGAGGCCGAGGTCCATCAGCACGGCGTCGACGCCGGCCACCTCGTGATCGGCGAGTACGTCGGCGATCTCGTCGTAGACGGCCTGCACCAAGGTGACCCGATCGGCCTCGGGCGCCAACCGCTCCCGCGCCCGGTCGAGTGCCTCGGCGTCGCGGTCGATGCCGATCAGCCGGGCCCGGGGGCACGCCTCCAGCAGGGCCAAGGCATGGCCGGCGAGGCCGAGGGTGCAGTCGAGCAGGACCGGTGCCGGGGCTCCGGGGGCGGTCTGGCGGGTCAGCGCGGGGGCGAGCAGGTCGACGATGCGGTCACACATCACCGGCACGTGCCGGGCCTGTGCGGCCGATCCCTGCTCCACCATCTCGACCCTGCCTCCGGGTAGCTGTCGTCTGATCCGGACCCGTGTGACGGGGTTCCGACCCGGACCCTGCGGGAAGTACCACTTGGCACAGGGGAAGTTGTGCCAAGGGGTCAGGCCCCGGGCCGAAGCCGCGTCACACGGATGTCAGAACCCTGGGAAGACCTCTTCGTTCATCTCGGCGAAGACGTCCTCCTGGGCAGCCGAGTACTCCTCCCACGCGGCGACGCTCCAGACCTCGACGCGGTTGATGGCTCCGACCACGACGCACTCGGTGTCCAGCCCCGCGTACGTGCGCAACGGGGTCGGGATCGTGATGCGTCCCTGCTTGTCAGGTGTCTCGTCCGAGGCCGAGGCCGCCAGCATGCGCTGGAAGTCGCGGACCTGCTTGACGCTGGTCGGTGCAGCAACCATCGACTTGGTCATCTCGACGAACGTGTCGCGCGGATAGATCGCCAGGCATCGGTCCTGCGCCCGGGTGATGACCAGTCCGCCGGCCAGCTCGTCTCGAAACTTCGCCGGTAGGAAGATGCGGCCCTTCTCGTCGAGCTTGGGGGTGTGGGTTCCCAAGAACATCTGAGGCCCACCTCCTCACTCCCGAGTCGAGCCCATCCGCTCCACTGCGCTCCACTGTACTCCACAATCCCCCACTTTGGGCAAGTATGGCCCCACTCGAGTCGCCGAACACCCCAGATCGGCCCGAACCGCCGTAAATGTGGGCGCCACAGCGACACACGTGGACGCATACGTCGCCGGTGTCGCTGTGGCGCCCTTCTTCACGGGCGGACCGCACCTGGCGTCGGAATCCTGGATCCGGGAAGCGTTCGCAGCGATGCCTGTCGGAGCGGGTTGTCCGTTGCGTACGATGAACAACGACTGGGTGCCCGGGGGCACCGCCCGAGACACCCATTGCGGAGGGGACCGTGAGTTTGCACAACGCCGTCGCGCCTGATCTGTCCGAGGTCACCACCGTCGTCGGCAAGGTCCGTCACGCCATCGAGTCGGTGATCGAGGGCAAGCGCAGCGCGGTCGACCTCGCCCTGGTGGTCCTGCTGGCCGAGGGCCACCTGCTCGTCGAGGACGTCCCCGGTGTCGGCAAGACGATGTTGGCCAAGGCGCTCGGCCGGGCCATCGACTGCTCGGTCCGCCGGATCCAGTTCACTCCCGACCTGCTGCCGTCCGACATCACGGGCGTGTCGGTGTTCAACGCCGACACCCGCGAGTTCGAGTTCAAGCCGGGTGGCATCTTCGCCAACGTGGTCGTCGGCGACGAGATCAACCGCGCGTCACCGAAGACCCAGTCGGCCCTGTTGGAGTCGATGGAGGAACGCCAGGTCTCGGTCGACGGCACCACCTACGTGCTCGACGCACCATTCATCGTGGTGGCGACCCAGAACCCGATCGAGATGGAGGGCACCTATCCCCTCCCCGAGGCCCAGCGCGACCGGTTCATGGCCCGGATCGAGATGGGGTACCCGACACCCTCCGCAGAGCTGGAGATGTTGGACCACCACGGCAGCACCAGCCCGTTGACCCAGCTGCAGCCGGTCACCGACGCCGCCACCGTGGCCCGGCTGGTCGAGGTGATCCGCGAGGTGTACGCGGCCCCGGCGATCCGGCAGTACATCGTCGACATCGTCAACGCCACCCGTGACCACCGCGACCTGCGCCTCGGCGCCTCGCCGCGCGCCACCCTGCACCTGTTGCGCGCCTCCCGCGCCCTGGCGGCGATGTCGGGCCGCGACTACGTCAACCCCGACGACGTGGCGGCCCTGTCGATCTCGGTGCTCGCCCACCGGGTGCTGCCGTCCTCGGAGGCCCTCGCCGGGCGCCGATCACCGGCCGAGATCATCGGTCAGTGTGTGCGCGGCGTGCGCATCCCCGATCACGGGTGATCATGCGCCACACCTTCCGGGCCCTCACGCTCCGAGGCCGTACGTTGCTCGTCGTCGGACTGCTCATCACGGTCGTGTGTGCGCTGATCGGCGAGCGAGACATCCTCGCGTTCGGCCTCATCCTGTTCTTCGTGCCGTTGGTCACCGTGGTGGTGCTGAGCCGCTCCCGGCTGCGGCTCACCTGCGACCGTCGGGTCAGCCCGAACGAGGTGGAGCTGGGTTCCCGGATGACCGGCGAGCTCACACTGCTGCACAAGGGCCGGATCCCGGTCGGCGTGGTGCTGCTGGAGGACCAGGTCCCGGTCGAGCTCGGCCCGCGCCCCCGCTTCCTGGTCGACGAGGCGAGCCAGCACTGGGAGCGGACGATCCGCTACCCGCTGACCGGGCAGTTCCGCGGGCAGTTCCACACCGGACCACTGCGCGTACGGCTCAGTGACGCGTTCGGCCTGGCCCACCTCGACCGAGCCTTCCAGGCCACCTCCGAGCTGTTGGTCACCCCGAAGGTGCACGTGCTGGACGCGCTGCCCTCGGCCGGTGGTGGCGGTCAGACCGGTGACGACCGACCGCACCGGATCGGTGTCGTCGGGCAGGACGACGTGTTGGTCCGGGAGTACCACCAGGGCGACGACGTCCGCCGCATCCACTGGCGGTCCACCGCCAAGCGGGGCGAGATGATGGTGCGCCGCGAGGAGCAGGCCTGGGACCCCAGCATGACGATCCTGCTGGACAACCGCAGCAGTGCCCACGCCGGTGACACGCGTCACGGATCGTTCGAGTGGGCGGTGTCGGCGGCGGCCTCGATCGGCGCCCACTTCATCTCCGACGGCTTCACGATCGAGATCTACCACGGGCAGGGGCGGCTCGACCTGGCCCACCTGTCGGCGCAACGGGACACCGTACGCCACGTCATGTTGCGTGGTCTGGCCGAGCTGACCACCCGACCGCAGGCCAGCCTCGCCCACGGCATCGCGGAGATGCAGACCGAGGCGATGGGGCAGGTGGTGATCGCGATCCTCGGCAAGCTCACCCCCGCCGAGGCGTACGCCGTCGCGCGGACCCGGCGCAACCGGGCCCAGGGGGTGGCGTTGCTGCTCGAGGTCGATAGCTTCGCCGGGGCCCGCCGGGCCGAACAGAACGGGCAGAACGGGCAGAACGGGCAGCAGGACCAGCAGGGGCAGAACGGCGTCGGGCCCGACGCCAGCGAACTGGACCAGGTCGAGGCTGTGTTCATCTCCGAGCAGTGGCGCGTGGTCCGCGTGGACGCCGCCCAGTCCGTACCCGAGGTCTGGGACCGGATCGGGCTGTTGCAGGCGGTGCGCGGATGAGGACCACCGACCGGCTGGCGATCGCGACCGGCGTCGCCATGATGTTGGCGACGTTCACGCTGCTGCCGATCACCCAAGACCGCAGTTACCTCGGTTGGTCGTTCCTGCTGATCGTGCTGGTGTGCGGTGTCGGTGCGGTGCTGCGGCGGACGCGGTGGGGTGACCTCGGGGCGACCTCGGCCCAACTGGTCACGGCCGCCGGCTTCCTGCTCGTGTTCTCCCGGCTGGTCCCCCGCCCCGGGGCCGCCGACGGCGACGACGACGTCTTCGTCGGCATCGCCCGGTTGGCGGTGAGCGCCACCGAGCACCTGCAGACGCAGTCGGCGCCGATGGAGTCGCATCCGGGCGTGCTGTGGTTGACGGTGGCCGTCGTCGGTGCGCTGTTGATCATGACCGATCTGTTGGTGTGCACCCTGCAGCGGTACGTGTGGGGGTTCGCCCCGCCGTTGGCGCTGTTCCTGATCCCGGCGCTCAGCCTGCAGGCCGACCTGGTCTTCTTCGGCGCCCTCGCGATCGGGGTCGGCTACCTGGGGATCCTGTTGGCCGAGAACGTCAACCGCGCCGACCGGTGGCGCCGCGGGGTGCTGCCCGACGAGCGACACCCGGACCGCTCGGTGGCCCCGGTGCTGTGGGGATCGGCCGCGCTGGTGGCCATCCCGGCCCTGGTGCTGGCGATGATCGGGTGGCTGGTGATCCCGACCGGTTCGCTGGGGGTGCTGGGTGGCGGCACCGGCCAGGGTGAGGGCGGGCCACTGCAGCTGGGTGACCCGACGCTCGATCTGCGGCGCAACCTGACCCGGCCCGACGACGTCACGATCCTGAGCTACCAGACCAGCGGCGACGACTCCGAGGGCGTCTACCTGCGGATGGCGTCACTGCCACACTTCGACGGGAACGGGTGGCAGAACGCACCGATCAGTGTGCTGCAGGGCCAGCCCGGCGCGATCCCCGGGGTGGCGCGGGAGCAGGGGCCCCGCCGTACGACATCGGTCCAGATCGGCGCGTTCGGCAGTGAGTACCTGCCGTTGCCGTACGCCCCGCGTCAGCTGCAGGTGCCCGGCGAGTGGGGGTACGACCCGCTGTCGTTGGTCTACATCGCCACCGGGGAGGACCGGATGAGCGCGACCCGGGGCCTCAGCTACACGGTGCAGAGTGCCGACATCGTGCCCGACGGTGAGGAGTTGACGCTCGCCCGGACCGGGGTCCCGCAGGACAACGACATCACCGGCACGATCCCGCAGGACCTGCCCGACGAGGTGGTCCAGCTCGCCTTCGAGGTGACCGAGGGCCGGCAGACCCCGGCCCTGCAGGCCGCGGCCATCCAGTCGTACCTGCGCAGTGGTGAGTTCGAGTACTCGACCGAACCGGCACCGGGGACGGGCTACGAGGCACTGACACGGTTCCTGTTCCAGGACAAGCGGGGGTATTGCGAGCAGTTCGCGGCGGCGATGGCGATCATGGCCCGCGCCGTGGGCATCCCGTCACGGGTGGCGATCGGCTTCCTCCCCGGGGAGCGGAACGGCGACACCTGGGAGGTGTCGACCCACGACATGCACTCGTGGCCGGAGCTGTACTTCGACGACATCGGGTGGGTGCGCTGGGAGCCGACCCCGGGCAACAACGCGACCCCGCCGGCGTGGACGGTGGCCCGCCAGGGCGGCGTCGGTGAGTCGACCGCCCCCAGTGCGAGCTCGACGACCGAGGAGACCACCGCCACGAACCTGCCCTCGGAGAGCGTCGAGGTGCCGACCGAGGAGGCCCCCACCGAGGCGCCGATCGAGGAGGGCACCGAGTCGCAGGACTGGGTGGTCGCCATCGCCGTCATCGGGGTCGTGCTGCTGCTGTTGGCGCTGGCCGCGACCCCCGCGGTGGTCCGGGCCCGGCGGCGCCGACACCGACTCTCGGGTGCGGGGCCCCCGGCCGCACAGGTGGAGGACGCCTGGCACGAGATCCGCGACACCGTGCTGGACCATCGAGGCAGTTGGCCCAGTGGGTCACCGCGCGCCATCGGCAGCCAGGTCGGCAAGGGGCTGGGGGCCGAGGAGACCGAGTCGTTGGGTTCGCTCGCCCTGATGGTGGAGCGGTCGCGCTACTCCCGCGGTCAGCTCTCCGCCGAGGAGGGCAGCGCGGCCCAGGGCATCGCCCGGCAGGTCGTCGACGCCATGGCCCGGCCGACCAGTGTCGGCCAGCGGATCCGCAACACCCTGCTGCCGCGATCGTTGTGGCGGCGGCCCGGTGGTCAGATCGGCCGACGCGGCCTGTGACCGACGTGCGCGGTCCGTGACCGCGCCGGTGGGCACCCGGGTGGTGTCGGCCGTACGACGAACGCCCCGGCTCCATCTGGAACCGGGGCGTCGTGTGCAGTACGTGTCCTGTGCAGTACGTGTCGCGTGCAGTAGGTGGGTGGTGGCTCAGATGTCCTCGTCGCGGCGGCGACGCCACCGCTCCTCCATCCGATCCATGAAGCCCTGGCCGAACTCGGGGCGGTCACCGGCCGCCTCGGGCTTGGTGGCAGGAGCAGGACGCGGCTTGGTCGGGGCGCCCTTGGTGGTCGCGATGGACTCGGTCGGCCGCGGTTGCCAGGAGTAGATGCCGATCACGGCGGAGGCGACCATCACCACGAAGCCGAGCACACTGAGGCCGGGCCAGCTGAGCATGCCGCCGATCAACAGGCCCAGCCCGGCGACGAAGCCGAGACCTGCCAACGCCGCACGACGCGGATGGAGCTGTCGCGCACTCGGACCACTGAACGTCTTGACCAGTTTGGGGTCCTCAGCAGCCAGCGCGGCCTCCATCTGGGCCAGCAGCCGCTGTTCGGACTCTGACAGGGCCACGGTCACCTCCCACGGCTGGTCACCCGACGCGTTACGCCGGTGATGATTCGTGTCCCAAGTGTATGCGTAGCGGGCGCACAACGGAACCTCAGGGCGGCGGATCGTCATACCCGGGCCGACGGCGGGCCAAGGTGGCGCGTTGCACGGCCTGCGGTCCGAACTTCGCGACCGCGGCGTCGATGGCCTGTTCGGCCTCCCGCCACCCGTGCTCCGGCTCGTCCAGCTGGGGCTGCCGGTGGGCCTCGGCGAGCGGGACGAGACCCTCCACCCGTACGCCCACCAACCGGATCCGGGCCCGCTGGAGCCCCAGCTTCTCGTACAGCGCGACCGCCTGCTGGTGGATCTCCGCGCCGATGTCGGTCGGCGAGGACATCGTCCCCGACCGGGTGATCGTGGTGAAGTCGGCGAACCGGACGGTCAGCACGACGGTCCGGGCCATGAACTCCGCCTTCCGCAGCCGGGCGGCGGTCTTCTCGGCCATCCGCAGCAGTTCGCGACGGATCTCGGCCGGATCGTCGGTGTCGCGGCCGAAGGTCTCCGACGACCCGATGCTGCGTTCCGGTTCGTGCGGCACCACCGGGCGGGGGTCGCGGCCCCAGGCCAGGTCGTTCAGCAGTCGGCCCTGGTGTTGCCCAAAGGCGCGGGTCAGCGTGTCGAGCGGGGTGTAGGCCAGGTCGGCGACGGTCCGCAGCCCGAACCGGTTCAGCTTCTCGGCGGTGGCCTCCCCCACGCCCCACATCCGTTCGACGGGGAGCGGGTGGAGGAAGGCCAGCGCCTTGTCGGGTGGCACCTCCATCAGCCCGTCGGGCTTGCACGCCTGCGAGGCCAGCTTGGCGATGAACTTGGTGGGGCCGATGCCGACCGAGCAGGTCACCTGCTGTTCGTCGAAGACCTGCGCCCGGATCATCTCGCCGATGTCGGACGGACGGCCGAGCCGTTTCAGCGAGCCGGTGATGTCGAGGAACGCCTCGTCGACCGAGGCGGGCTCGACGACGTGGCTGTAGGTGTCGAGGATCGCGAACACCGACTTCGAGACCGCGGCGTAGCCGTCGTGCCGCGGTGGCAGCACGACCGCGGTCGGTGACAGCCGGCGGGCGCGGGTCATCGGCATCCCCGACCGGACGCCGTGGGCGCGGGCCTCGTACGTGGCCGAGAGCACCACGCCGCGGGTGTGGCCGCCGACGATCATCGGCTTGCCGCGCAGGTCGGGCCGGTCGCGCAGTTCCACCATCGCGAAGAACGCGTCCATGTCGACGTGCATGATCACCGCCACGGGACCCGCCTCACCGCCATGCCCCCTTCAACGACATGGCGACACCCCGGTCACCGGCGGAACCGTGCGGTGACGTGCAGTTGGGGGGCCAACGCACGGAAGGCTGCGTCGGTGCTGATCTCGCGGTCGAGGGCGTACAGCTGCTCGCGGGCGGCGGTGGACTCGGTGACCGTTTCGGGGATCACGTCGGCGAGCGCCCCGATGCCGTGCTGGGCGGTGACCTCGAAGCCGGCCTGGGTGAGCAGCCGGCTGACCCGCTCGGGATCGAACCGTCGTTCGTCGGTGAGGGCGTCGCGGGCTGCCTGGAACTGTCCGTTCAGGGCGTGCGCCAGGACGGCGGAGCGGCGCCCGGGGACCAGCAGGCTGAGCATCCCGCCGGGTCGCAGGCAGGTCGCCATCGCCCGCAGCGCGTCGACGGGCTGGTCGACCATCTCGAGCACGCGGTGGCAGACCATCACGTCGACCGCCTCACTGCCCACCACGTCGACGACGTCGGCGGCATCCCCCAGCCGGGCGGTGATCCGATCGGCCACGCCGGCGTCGGCGGCGCGTCGCTGCAGCGAGGCCAGCGCATCCGGGCTCGGGTCGACCACGACGACCGAGTGGCCTTGCCCGGCGAGCCGGGTCGCGATGCCGCCGGTGCCGCCGCCCAGGTCGGCGATGTCGACCGGGTCGGTACCGGTCTCCTGCTGCCAGGCCGCCAACTCGTCGGCGAGGATGTCGGCCAACAGTGACTGCGACAACGCGCCCTTGCGGTGACCGACCGGTCGGGGTGTGGACCCGGTGGTACGGGATCCGGTGCTGGCGGGCTGACCCATGCGACTCTCCTCGACCGAGTACATCTCGTGCCACTGCTGTGGCGATACGGCACTTCGGAGCCTACCCACGTCGGTGTGCCTCATCGTCCCGAACTCCCCTGACTGGTGTGCCACAGCTTCATCGGCGGCGTCCCGGCCGGGTCACCGGCGGGCTTGATGTCGGAGTACGGCGACTGCCGGAACCCGCTGGCGTGGACCAGGGTGCGACGACCGGCCGGCTTCGTGCCGGCCGCCTCGGCAGCACCCGGTGGCGGGGCCGCGAGCACTGCCCGTACGGCAGCGGTCGCGGCCTGTCGGTCGCCGGTGAGCTCGACCTCCTCGCGCCAGCGGGTGTGGAGGTCCTGCAGGTCCCAGGCGCCGGTGGCGCGGACCGACACCCCGCGCGGGCCGGTCCGGCGCAGTTCGCCGCGCACCACCAGCAGCCAGGCGGAGAAGACCGTTGCCGCGTACGGACCCTGGACGTCCTCGAAGAAGGTGGCGTCGGCCGGTCCGGTGGTGTCGTCGACGGTGAGGAAGACGACCCGGCGGCCGCTGCGGATCGGTGGGGTCTGGGTCGCCACCTTCACCCCGGCGATCAACACCTCCGACCGGCTCCGCGCCTGCAACAGGTCGACCGAGAAGGTGACGCCGAGGTCGGCCAGCATCGGCTTGTAGAAGTCGACGACGTGCCGGCTGGCGTCCAGCCCGAGGATGGACAGTTCGGCGCGGACCCGTTCGGCGTCGGTCATCTCGGGCAGCCCGGACACCCGCATCCGGTGGGGCAACCGGGTCGGTTCGAGGTGGGAGTGATCGGGTTCGGACGGTTCGGGCTCGGCCTCGATCACGTCGTCGGGGACGTCGTCGGGGTCGTGGAAGTCGAAGGAGAGTTGGACTTCCTGCGGTACGGCGGGGGCGGTGGCCCGGGACTGGCGCCGGGCGAGGTCACGCGGATCACGACCCGACGCGGCGGTGTGCCGCTCGTCGGCCCGCCACACCTGTGCCGGCCGGTCGGCCGCCTCGGTGGCCCGCTGCTCGATCTCGTCGCGCTGCTGGCGACGGTTGCGTCGCAGTCCGCGGCTGCGGGACCGGGCCCGGGCGTCGGCACGGGCATCGGCGTCGAGGTCGGCCACCAACAGCAACAGGTCACGCCGGGTCACCCGATGCCGGGAGGCGAGCACCGGGGCCCGGCCGATGCCGTACAACCGGTCGAAGGCGCCGGCGAGCACCAGCCGCTCGCAGATCGGCACCGACACCTGGGCCCGCGACCAGAAGTCGGGCAGCGAGTCGTACGGTCGCCCGGCGATGATCCGGGCGACCTCGGTGCCGGAGATCCCCTTCACATCGGTCAGCGACAGTCGGATCCCCCAGCCGCGGCCGTCGGGCAGCCCGTCCCCGGGGGCCAACCGTTTGGGGCGGGGTGATCGGGGTTCGTCGTCGGCCGGTTCCTGGTCGGTCGTCGTGGGCTGCTCCGTCGGCCATGGGGCCTCGGGGAACTCGTCGTCACCGGCGTCGGTGTCGACCCGTTCGACGGTGTAGCCGCCCGCGGAGGCGTTGACGTCGAGGCCGAGGACGACCACACCCATCCGGCGGGCCTCCTCGATGATCAACCGCTTCGGGTACATGCCGGGGTCGTGGGTCAGCACCCCGGCCAGGAAGTGGGCGGGATGGTGCGCCTTCAACCACGCCGACTGGTAGGTGGGCAGCGCGAACGCGGCGGCGTGGGCCTTGCAGAAACCGAAGGAGGCAAAGGCTTCCAGCACCTCCCACACCTTGCCGATCACCGACTCGGGGTAGCCACGTTCGCGGGTGGTCGCGCTGAACCAGGTCCGTACCTCGAGCTGGGACTCGCGGTCCCCCAGGCTGCGGCGGGCCTCGTCCGCCTCGGCCAGGGTGCAGCCGGTCATGGTCGCGATGATCTTGATCACCTGTTCGTGGAAGACCACCACCCCACCGGTGTCGGCCAGGTGCTCGACCAGGTCGGGGTGGAGGTGGTTGACCGACCGGAATCCCTGCCTGGCTTCGAGGAAGGGGGTGACCATGTCACTCTTCACCGGGCCGGGCCGGAACAGCGAGATGTCGATCACGATGTCGGTGAAGTCGGCCGGACCGAACTTGCCGACCAGTTCCCGTTGGCCGGGGGACTCGATCTGGAAGCAGCCGAGCGTGGCGGCGTTGCCGATCATGGTGTAGGTGTCGGGGTCGTCCATCGGGACGGCGTCGAGGTCGATCCGGGTCCGTTCGGTCCGTTCGATCTCGTCGAGGGCGTGGGCCATCGACGACTGCATCCGGATGCCCAGCACGTCGAGCTTGAGCAGGCCGAGGTCCTCCACGTCGTCCTTGTCGAACTGGCTCATCGGGTAGCCGTCGTGGCTCGCCTCGACCGGGGTCCGGTCGAGCAGGGTGGTGTCGCTGAGCAGGATCCCGCACGGGTGCAGGGCGACGTGGCGTGGCAGCCCGTCCAGGCTCTCCACCAGCTCGAACAACAGGTCGAGTCGGCGTTCGGCGAGGCCGGCGTTGCGCAGCTCCGGCAGGTCACGCAGTGCTGAGCGGGCGTCGCGGGCGCGGATGTGCGGGAACGCCTTGGCGATCGCGTCGATCTCCCCCGGTGGCAGGCTCAGTGCGGCACCGACGTCGCGGACGGCGTGGCGGACCCGGTAGGTCTCGAGCATCGCGACGCAGGCGACCCGCTCACCGCCGAAGGTCTCGAGGATCTTGTCGTACACCTCGAGTCGGCGGGCCGACTCCACGTCGAGGTCGATGTCGGGCAGCGCGATCCGCAACGGGGACAGGAAGCGTTCCATCACCAGGCCGTGCCGCATCGGGTCGATGCCGGAGATCCGCAGCAGGTGGTTGACCAGGCTGCCGGCGCCGGATCCTCGTGCTGCACAACGGATCCCGAGGTCACGGACCAGGTCGACGACGTCGGCGACGGTGAGGAAGTAGGAGGCGAACCCGAGCTGGCCGATCACCGCCAGCTCCTCCTCCAGCCGTTGCCGGGTGGCGTCGTCGGGATGGCCGTACCGCATCGCCAGTCCGGCCTCGCACCGCATCGCCAGCACCCGCTGGGCGGCGTCCTCGCCGCGGATCGGCACCCCGGCCGTGTTGAGCACCGACAACTCGGGCAGGTGGATCTCGCCGATCCCGAGGTCGGCTCGTGGGTCGAGCTGACAACGGATGGCGACCGACCGGGTGACGGTGATCAACTTCTCGCCGTCATCGGGACGGCCGGCGAACCGGGACACCTCACGGGCGGCCTCGAGCATCTCCTTGCCGCTGGTCAGGTAGCCCTCGGCGTTGCGCCGGTCGATGTGGCGCCGGTCGAGGGCGACCAGTCGTCGGGCACTGTCGAGCACGTCGACCGTCGGGGCCTGGTGCCGGTCGACCATCCGGACGTCGTTGGTGAGGACGACCGGGATCCCTGCCCCGTCGGCGATCCGGGTCATCCGGCCGGCCAACCGAGCCGATCCGGGACCGTCCCCGCCGACCCGGTGGTGGCAGACCCCGACGACCAGCTGGCCGGCCGGGACGACGGCCCGCCACCGGTCCAGCAGCCGATGGGCCAGCTCGGGCCGGTCAGCGGCCACCGCGGCCGCGAACTCGGAGTCCTGACCGAGCATGATCACCAGCCGACCGTCGGCGGCATGCTCGGCGACTCCGATCGGATCGGTGACCGGATTGCTGCGCTCCCCGTCGAGGTGAGCAGCCGAGACGAGTCGACACAGCCGACCCCAGCCGCCACCGGGCCTGGCCAGTACGACGACCCGCGGCAGCCGCGGATCCCGGGTCGCCCCACCCCTGACCGGCGTCCGACCCCGACGACCCTCGAGCCCATTACGCCCCTCGAGCCCGTCGAGGGGACCCATCGGGACGTGCGCCAGGTCGACCCCCAGCACCGGTGCGATCCCGGCCTTGGTGCACGCCTTGGCGAACCGCACCGCACCGTAGAGCCCGTCCCGATCGGTGAGGGCGAGGATGTCCATCTCGTGCTCGGCCGCCCGGGCGACCAGATCAGCCGGGTGGGAGGCGCCGTACTGCAGCGAGTAGCCCGAGGCGACCCGCAGGTGCACGTACGGATCTGACGGCACGGCTTCCTCCCCAGAGAGTCCCTCAATATAGAACAGGTGTTCCCTAGTAGAACCTCTCGCCAGCCGTTCCGTCAAGCCGAAGTCAGCCTCGTGAGTCAGGCCACCTCAGACTGTCAGCAGGCTAGATTGGCCGGGTGGACAAGGTGGACAACCCGGTCTTCGACGACCTCTTCGACGCCGGAGCTCCGAAGGTGCTCGACGGCAGCCACTCCCGCGATGAGCCTCCGGTCGACGGCGGCCGATGGCCGGTGTCGGTCGTCGCGTTTCCACCCGAAGCCGTACGAGAGCAGTTTGGCTCGTGGACACAGGCCACGGTGGAACGCGCCGGGAGAGGACACTTCCACACGGGTGGACCCGACACGGCACACCTGACAGTGCGGGCGCTGGAGCGTTACCGCGAGACCGCCGCTGCGACCGATCCGGTGGCAGCAGTCTGGCGCACGGCGATGGAGCGGGCGGCCGCCGACACCGAGCCGATTCGGCTGCTCTTCACGGGACTCACCCTGACCCGATCCGGCGTCCTGGCTCAACTGGAACCGGTCGACCACGCCGCATGGGAGCTGATGGCGCGACTGCGGCGCGAGCTCGGGTCGGAGGCTTGGTTGGAGGACGGCTGGATGAAGCGCAACATCTGGTATGCATCGCTGTTGCACTTCGCCGACCGGGTCGCCGACCCGGAAGGCCTGGTCGACTGGGTACGGGCGAACCGTCGCATCGAGCCAGTGGAGTTCATGATCAGCTCGTTGTCCCTGGTTCGTTTTCGGCACCGACAGCTCGATGGTGAGCAGGCAATGGTTCCCGAGACGTGGTGCACTGCGTCGCTTCAGTCCCCGAGCACGGAAGAGGAGATCGGGTGAACGAACTCGCCTCGACTCAACATGGCCAAGAAGGACCCGACACGAGTGTGCTGTTGGTACTCGCAGGTCGTCCCTACAGCGGGAAGTCCAGTGTCGCCACACACCTGGAGCGATCCGGTTTCACCGTCATCGAGCTTGACACCATCAATCAGGAACGTGGTTTCGCGATAGAGCATGGCGTCCCGATGACAGAGTGGCCCGAGACGGTTCGCATCGCTCAGGCACGCATCCGTCGGTGTTTCACCGAAGGGCGAGGTCGCGTCGCCCTTTCCTGGGTCAATCCGACGAAACGAGACCGGGCCCTGTGGGTCGCGTTCGGCGCGTCCTGTGGCGTGCCTGTGCGAACAGCATGGATGGACTGCCCACTCAGCGTCACCGAAGAGCGCAGGTTGCTCACCGGATCGGGACGGCATGCACTGTCCGCCGAGGTCATTGATCGCGTCGAGCGCAGACTGGAGACACCAGGGGCGGACGAGGACGTGATGACATTCGACGCCGCCTCGCTCTCCTCCGCCAAGATTGCCTCCAAGTTGGCAACCTTGGTGGACAGTCCGCGACACTGATGATCGGTGCACACCTCAACCGCTGCGTCCGTAGCGATTCTCCACCAGGGCAAGGAATGCCCCTGCATCGCGGAGCAGGTCGTCAGCCTCCCGGGTGGTGACCACGTTCAGTTCCGGGTGGGCGGTGATCAGTTCCCGTCGGGGTGCGGTGACGGCGAAGAAGGTGGCCCACTCGGCGTACTCGGGGGCGACCCGTTCCAGCAGCTGCCAGACGTCGGTCGGGCCGGAGCGGGCAGCGGTCGAGCCGGTGGCCCGTACGGCCAGCACGACCGCGGCCACCCGCAGGGCCGTCAGGTGGGCTGCGACGTACCGCTCGGCCGGAGTCGTGGCGAGCTCGGCCGCCACGAGCGCGGCGCGGGCCCGTTGCAGGTCGACGCGGACCCCCATCGGGACACCGGACCGGCGGGCCCACGGTGGGGTCGGCCGGGAGCCGGGATCGGTGGCGGCCATCAGTCGAGCACCCTGCGGAGTCGCCAGCTGCCACGATCGGCCGGGGATCCGGCGACCACCTGGGCCAGCTCGTAGACCCCCACGTCACTCTGGCGACCACGCGCCGCTTCGACCCGCCAGATCGTCTCCTCCGCCAGCAGGTCGTGGCCGTCCACACCGGCCCCCTGCTCATCGCCACGCATGGCTCGGGCGTGGGGGCCGTCCCACCAGGTCCCGGTCTCGGTCCAGCTGGCCTGCACCCGCAGCACCCGCCACAGCCGGTCGCGCCACAGGAACTGCGCCGGGTCGCCGTCGGCGCCGCCGCGTACGTCGATGGGTTCGTCACACAGCCGCATGATCTGGTCGCCACTCCCCGTCTGGTCGAGTCGCCCGGGGTGGTGCCGGGCTGGTTGTCCGTCGTTCGTTTCCTCGACCCGAGGTGGGAGAGACCCCGGCGGCGGAGGGGGTCGAGGTCCTCCGCCGCCGGGGCCGGCCCGGGCGTCTGGTGCCGTGTCGCGCACACATGGCAGACGCTGCGTCCACCCGTTCCGCCGTCGGGTCTTCCCCAAGCACCGACATATAGAACAGATGTTCGATGTGATGACTGTACACCGACGACCGGGCACCCCGTCAAGGGCTCGCCAGCACCAGCTGGAACCGCTAGCTCAGATGGCGAGGCGGACGACCTGGCCCGCCCGCCGACCGAAGCCCACGGCGCCGAGCACCCCCAGCCCGAGTTGGTGCTGCAGCGACAGCCGGCCGGGCGCGTACTGCCGGAGCAGGTCGACGTTGGCCCGGGTCTGTTGCACCGTGGCCCCGGTCCGCTCCAGCGTCCGCGGGTCGTTGACGAACCAGCGCCACCGGGCCCGGGACTGCCGTACGTTGCGGTTGGTCACCTGCCCCAGCCGGCCGGCCGAGCCGTTCACGTCCATGATCAACTCACCGTCGAACCGTTCGACCAGTCGGGCCACCAACGCCAGTCCCTTCTTGGGTGGCAGGTACATCGACAAGCCCTCGGCGACGACGAGGGTCGGCCGTCCGGTCGGGATCGGGTCGAGCCAGGTCAGGTCGGTCACGTCGGCACCGATCAGCGTGACCGACGGCGGCGCCGGGATGATCTTGCGTCGCAACGCGATCACGTCGGGATGGTCCACCTCGAACCAGCTGACCCCCGGTCCGGGTCGGAGCCGGTCACGGCGGGTGTCCACCCCCGACCCGAGGTGCAGCACGACCGCGTCCGGGTGCTGATGAAGGAAAGGTCGTGCCCAGTCATCGATCTGTCGACAGCGGGCCACGCTCACCAAGGCCTGTCGAGGGTCGTGCCCCGCATCATCGGTGAACGGATGCCCGATCCGCTCGGCGATCTCGACCGCCGCCGTGTCATCGAGCACCGGCCGGGGCGAGCGGGCATCACGTACCCGGTGGCCCAGGGTGCCGAGCATGGTCTGCTGGGCACCGGTCAGCTTGATCGCCTCGGTCATCATTCCTCCTCCGGACAAGCATGCCTGTCGACAGCTCGAGGGACGTCAGCTCCGCAGGAGTTGGACCTCCACCGGGACACCGCCACGGTCGGCGACGTCGACCTCGAGCACGGTGGCCCGACCGGAGCGCGACATCGAGACGCCCTCGCCGTCGACGCGGGCGTAGACGCCGCCTTGCAGTTGCACCGTCACCGTGGCCGCCTGCTGGGTCGGGTCGCTCACCGACACCCACGCATTCTCCCGGTCACGGCGGAACATCACGCAGGCCGGCTTGTCGGCGGTGATCGGCCCGACCGTGCCCGGTTGCCAGAAGTTGGCCGCCGTCAGGTCACCGACGACGACGCCTTGGGCGGTCGCGGTGTTCGCCAGCACCTTGACGCCCGGCTCGTCGGCCCGGGCCCGGGTCGTCGCCTCGTCGGCCTGCGGCAGCACCAGGTAGGCGTAGCCGGCCTCACCGCCGGCCGGGTGCTGCACCTCGATGGTGGCGTAGCTGCGTTCGTGCACGGTCTCGCTGCCGCTGCCGTGGATGCGCGACCACGAGCCCGACCGGGTGGCGACGGAAGCGTTGATCTGCCCCGGCTCGAGGAAGACGTACCCCGCGGTCCCGTCGAGGTGGGCCCACGTCGGGTCGGTCACCGTGACCGGCGCCGACACCTCGTCACCGTCTAGCAGGAGGCGACCACCGTCGGTGCCGAGGTTGCGGTGCTCCACCACCGACTTGGTCCGACCCGTCGGCTGCGGCACCGCCACCGTCAGTACCGGAGCGGCATTGGTCTCGCGGCTGCGCACCTCGACCGACAGTCCGGCGTTCACCCCGTCGGGCAGGTCCTGCACCAGGGCCAGTACGATCCGCTCCCCCGCCGAAACCTTGTCCCGCAATGAATCGGAGAGGTCCAGCGTCCGTTGTGCGAACGGCCCGGACACCTCCACCCGGCCCAGGCGTTCACCGATGGCCGGCTTCGTCCGCCAGGTGACCGTCGCTTCGTCGAAGTCCTCGGCCAGGTACACGTCGAGCCATGACTCGGTGCCGTTCGAGTCGGCCACGCGGGCTGCGATGTCGAGGGTGATGGTCGCGTCGTCGGTGGCCGTCGGCGCCGGGTCGAAGGCGAGGAAGGTCTGCCGGTGGTAGTCGGAGCCGGCCGAGGCGATGCCCTTGATCAACAGCGTCGCGGCGGTGCCGAAGTTTGTGTCGGCGTGCTTGCCGTCGTTGACGTGGGCGTCGTGCGCCGCGACGACCGTGGTCCGGTCCACGTCGGGAGCGGTGGTGATGTCGGAGCCGAGGCAGATGATCACGTCCTCGCCGGCGAGCCAGGTCTTGCGTGCGTGCAGACCGGTCGAGCCGGGTCCGATCAGGTGTTGCCCGGCCAGCGACCACTCGGCCAGCGTGGCCCCACCGGTCCACTCGTTGTCGGGCAGGCCCGAGCCCCACTGCCCCTCCACCCGCGGCGGCAACGGCACCGTGTCGACGGTGGTCCCCGGTGGTGCGGTGAGGTCACTGGTGGGCCAGAACTGGTCGTCGAAGTGCTCCCCCTGGTCGTCCAGGTAGAGGTACGTCATCCCGGAACTGGTCTGGTAGCCCAGGTCGTTCTCGCCGTTGCCACACTCGTACCACGAGATCCGGTTGGAACACATCGCCACCGTCAGCGCCCACCGGTTGTCGGCGCCGCGGTGCACCAGCCGGTCCATCCCCGGGAACAGGCGTGGCCCACCCGCATCGGGCCGCGGCTCGATGTCGGACGACAACAGGTCGTGCACCATCGCGGTCCGCACCACCGAAGCGCCGTCGAGGATGTCGTGCACCCCCTCGGTACGAGGTGCCTCGATCCACTGCCGGCACAGCCCGCGCCAGCGGTCGCCGAGCTCGTCGTCCACCGCTCCGGTCAGCCGCAGGATGGCCTCGATCGCCGCGTCACCGTCGACATGGCTCGGTGAGCCCTCGCGCGAGATCGCCCGCCCACGTACGGCATCCATCATCTGGCCCCGCCAGATCACCGGCGCGTACGAGGCCTCGACGGACTCGTCGAGGATCACCCGGGTGGGGTCGTTGATGTCGTGGCCGGTGCCGGCCACCAACGCGAACAGCTTCGACAACCCGCCGAGCAGCACCACGCCGTACGTGCCGGTGTAGCCGATCGTCGAGTGCTGGACGAACGAGCCGTCGCGGAAGAAGCCGTCGCCGGTCGTGACGTACTGCCAGGTGTCGGACAGTCCGGCCACCGCGTGCTGCAATCGAGGGACGTCGGCCCCGACGATGGAGCGGATGATCACCGCCTGGCACAGGTCGACGCGGTTGGCGCCGGTCGACACGACCCGCTCCCGCGGCGGCATGAACTGCAGGTACGGGTCGGGCACGAAGTGGTCGATGGCGGCACAGTAGGCCGCCAGGTCGGCCGCGTCGATGTGTTCGTACATGATCGCCATCGCGTCGGCCAGGGCGCGCGACGCCCCGATCTCCCAGGACCACCAGTTGCCGAACTCGGGCTGGCCCTCGTGGTAGACGAGCCGGTTGGCGTCCCGGAGCCCGGCGGTCACCACGCCCACCAGGTCGTCGTCCTGATGGTGTGCCGAGCCGGGGGTCGCCCATGCCGTGGCGATCTTGGTGAGCCGGCCGTGGGTGCCGTCGACGCCGCCGGAGGTGTCGAGGGGCCGATCAAGGAAGATCCGGTCGCGATCGGGCGAGGTGTCGAGCTGGGCCAGGAAGTCTTCCACCTCCTGATCAAGCTCGGCCAAGGGTGCGGCGAACACCTCGGAGCCGGGATCGACCATGGTGCGCCCGGTGATCAGGTCGACCCAGCGTTGCCGCATCGCCTCGAGCTCGGCATCGGTCAGCGGTGGCGCCGCGGCCGCCCAGTCGGCCCACAGTCCGTTCATCGCTGCTGCCAGCCCGACCACTCCCGTGCCGGCCAACACCGTCCGCCTCGAAATCCCATTGCTCACGACAACTCCTTCGTCAGTCGTCCAGCCAGTCGGTCCCCGAGTCACAGGCAGGCTACTGGGCGCAGGTTAGGCTCCCTCCATGGAGGTGCTCCCGCTCGCTTTCACCAGTGGTTGGGCCAGTGGCATCAACGCGTACGCCACGACGCTGATCCTCGGGCTGCTGGGTCGGTTCGCCGGCTTCAGCCAGATCCCGGAGGGACTGCAGCGCACCGACGTCCTGATCGTGATGGCCGTCCTCACCGTGCTCGAGGTGGTCGCCGACAAGATTCCTTACCTGGATTCGATCTGGGACACCGTCTCCACCATCATCCGGCCCGTCATCGGTGCCGTGATCGGTGCCCTGCTGGCCGGGGCGAACGGCGACCTGTGGACGATCACGCTGGCCGCCGTCGGCGGTGTCACCGCCCTGCTCAGCCACCTGACCAAGGCCGGCCTGCG